>NZ_KB910516.1:3493010-4148010 GCF_000372825.1 Methylobacterium sp. 77
GGTCACGGAAGGCGGCGTCGGCAGCCGCCTCCTTAACCCTCGGCCTGCGATGCTGGAGCCCGGATTTCGACGGAGTTCCCAGGTGGCGTCAGCGGCACATAACCGAAGCCCCGGCCCCGAAGAGGCGCTGAGACTGGCCTGGGTCGACGTCGCCAAGGGCCTCTGCATCGTCCTCGTGGTGATGATGCATTCGACCCTCGGTACCGGCCACGAGATGGGCGGCGAGGGCTTCCTCCACACCGTCGTCACCTTCGCCAAGCCGTTCCGCATCCCCGATTTCTTCCTGCTGTCGGGCCTGTTCGTCGGCCGCGTGATCGACCGGGACTGGCGTCTCTTCGCCGACCGGCGCGTGATCCATTTCGCTTACTTCTACGGGCTCTGGGTCCTCATCCAGTCGGCGGTGAAATACGGCCAGATCGTCGACGGGGCCGGACCGGGGGCCTTTCTCGCCCATCTCGCCCATGCCCTGGTGGAGCCCTATTCCACCCTGTGGTTCATCTACCTGCTGGCCGTCTTCTCGGTCCTGACGAAGCTCCTGCGCGGGTTGCATCCGGCGCTCCTCCTCGGCGGGGCCGCCCTGCTCCAGAGCATCCCGCTGGAGGGGCAGTCCGAACTCGTCACCGAATTCTGCGGCCGCTACGTCTGGTTCGTCGCCGGATACCTGTTCGCGGCCCGGATCTTCCGGTTCGCCGATCTGGTGCAAGGCCATCCCCGCGCGGCAATCGGCGGCCTCGCGGCCTGGGCCCTGGCGAACGGCCTCTTCGCCTTCACGGCCACCGGCAGCGAGACCTTCCCGACACTGGCGAGCTTGCCCGTCGTCAGCCTCGTCCTCGGGGGCGCCGGGGCGCTCGCCATCGTCGCCACCGGTGCCCTGCTCACCATCGCCGGAGGGCCGGTGACGGTGGCGCTCAGAGCCTGCGGCGAGCGCTCGATCGTCATCTACCTCGCCTTCTTCCTGCCCATGGCCGCCACGCGGACGCTCATCGTGAAGACCGGAGCGATCACCGATATCGGCCTCGCCAGCCTCGTCGTGACGATCGTCGCGGTGGTCGTCCCCCTCGTCATCGAGCGGGTGGTGCGCCACACGCCCCTCGTCTTCCTGTTCCGTCGCCCGGCGGCGTTCCACCTCGTCGCGGAGAGGCGGCCGCATGCGGCCCGGGCGGCGACGGCGGGCTGAATCAGACCTGATCGTCGATGTAGCGGGTGGCGATCATCGAGGCGGCGGTGCGGTTCTCGACACCGAGCTTGGCGTAGATGCTCTCCAGGTGTTTCGTCACCGTGCGTGGCGACAGGCCGAGGATGTCACCGATATCGCGGCTCGCCTTGCCCCGCGACAGCCAGAACAGCACGTCGGCCTCGCGGGCGGTGATCGGCAGGTTGCGGCGCAGGCGCTCGATGCCGGTGGCGGAAGCATCGCGCGAGAGGCGAAGCAGCACCTCGTCGCCGGTGGTGCCGATGAGGCTGAGACTGTGGGCGGCACCCTCCGTATCCAGCAGGACGACGGCGGCGGCATGGGCGCCCTTGAGCTGCTCGGCGAGCCAGGAACGGCCGGCCTCGGGCAGGCGCGAGCGCCCATCGCCGAGCTTGGCCAGCACGCGCGCGGCCTGCGGCGTGCTCCACAGGACGGTACCCTGGCGATCCACGGCGAAGAGCGTGCGGCCGGTGGTGTCGAGGGCGGCCCGCGCGCTCTGCGCGGCACGGGCGCTCGCCAGATGCACGCGGATGCGGGCGAGGATCTCGTCGGGGGCGATCGGCTTCGTCACGTAGTCGCTGCCGCCTGCTTCCAGGCCCTTCACGATGTGCTCGGTCTCGGACAGGCCGGTCATGAAGATCACCGGCACGAGGGCGAGGTCGCTGCGCGCCTTCAGGCGACGGCAGGTCTCGAACCCGTCCATGCCCGGCATCACCGCATCGAGCAGGATGATGTCGGGTGTGATCTCCTCCACCAGTGCCAGGGCGAGATCGCCGGCCACGGCCACGAGCACGGTGGCGCCGGAGCGCTCGATCGCCTCGGTGAGGAAGCTCAGCGTCTCGGGGGAATCGTCGACGACGAGAACGATGTCGCGCTGCATCTCAGCCATCGCGCATCCCTTCGAGGATGCGCACGTAGCGCCGGAGGTCGTAGGAGGCGACGAGCCCGCGCATCTGCGCGGCGATCTCGGCCGGCATGGCCGACTGGCCTTCGAGCTCCGACAGCTTGGCTTCGATGCCGCGGACATGGCCGATGCGGCCGAGCCGGATCAGCTCGGCGATGTGGTCCTGGCGCAGGGATTCCCGACCGTTCCCGCTCCTCGGCAAGGCCTCCGGCACGGGAGGCTGAGGCGGAGCGGGTTGGCCGAGCGCCAGCAGCCGCTCGATCCGCTCCAGGAAATCGCGCAGGTCGAAGGGTTTGGGGATGATCTCGTCATGCGGGGCGTCGTCGCCCCGGATCGGGCTGATCTCATGGACGTTGGCGGACATGATGGCGATCTTGGAGGTGAGCCCGTCATCGCGCAGGGCCTTGGCCACGGCCCATCCGCTCATCCCCGGCATGGCGATGTCGAGAAGGATGAGATCGGGCCGGCGCTCCATCCCCAGCGCCAGGCAATGCGGGCCGTCGGGGGATTCCAGCACGACGAGGCCGAGTGGTTCGAGCACCTCGCGCATCAGCGCACGATGCGAGGAATCGTCGTCCGCCACCAGCACCACGCGCGCCGACCCGTCATACGCCGCCCTCTCCCGCCGAGGGCCGGCGGCGCGCTCGGGCGCCTCCACGGGCTTGGGGCCGGCCGGCCGGTGCACCGAGGCCAGCATGAGCCTGAGGCTGAAACAGGTGCCGCGGCCGACCTCGCTCTCCACGGTGATCTCGCCGCCCATCACCTGGGCGAGGAGATGAGCGATGGTGAGCCCGAGCCCCGTACCCGGCGTGTTGCGGGCGGCCGGCAGCGAGCCGCGCTCGAATGGCCCGAAGATCCGCTGCAGGTCGCCCTCGGGGATGCCGAGGCCGCTGTCGCGGATCGAGAACATCGCCACCTGGCTGCGGTAGGTCATCTCCAGGGAGATCCAGCCCGTTTCCGTGAACTTGATGGCGTTGGAGAGCAGGTTGAGCAGAATCTGGCGAAGCCGCTTCTCATCCGCCGCCACGATGACGGGCAGAACCGGCGGACGCGAGAACCTGAATTCGAGGCCGGCCGCATTGGCCTGAAGCCGGACCATGTCGACGATCTGGTCGAGGAAATCGGCGAGGCGGAACTCGTTGCGATGGATCTGGAGGCGCCCCGCCTCCATGCGGGAAATGTCGAGGAGGCCGTCGATCAGTCCCGACAGGTGCTGGGCGCTGCGCCGGATGACGCGGATGCCGTTGCGGCGCGACGCGGGAATGTCGTCGTCGCCCTCCAGCAGCTGCGCGTAGCCGAGCACGGCGTTGAGCGGCGTGCGCAATTCGTGGCTCATGCCCACCACGTAGCGACTCTTGGCGAGGTTGGCGGCCTCCGCCGTCTCCTTGGCCTGCTGCAGCTTGGCATCGGTGATCTTGTGGGCTTCGATCTCGGCCTCGTAGAGGGCGGTCTGGCGGGTGGTCTCCTCCTGCGCCACCCGGCGGCTTTCCTGGGCGAGCACGAACAGCCAGGCGACGATGCCGAGGATGACCACGAGGATGAAGAACACGCTGGTGAGCGCGGCGCGCAGGGTCTCGCGATGCTCCGGCTGGGTCGTCGAGACCCCGGCATGAACGATGCCGAGGATCAGCCCGATCACTGAGACCAGGGTGAGCATGAGCGCGAGGTAGCGGCCGAGCGGCGCCCCGATCCAGCTCGCGGTCTTGGCCGGCATGATCCGGGTCAGAGCGCTCTGCGCCTGCGCCTCCAGGCGTCCGTGCGGCTTGCACAGGTCGCCGCAGCGGGCGTCGAGGGAGCAGCAGAGCGAGCAGATCGGCCCGGCATAGGCCGGGCAATGGGCCATGTCCTCGCCCTCGAACGGATGATCGCAGACGGTGCACTGGATCTCCGCGCGCCCGCCCCACTCGGCGATGGCGGGCCTCGCCAAGTAGTAGCGGCCGCCGGTGGCGAAGGCGATCGCCGGGGCGGCGGCGAAGGCGGTGACCAGGGCCAGCAGCGGAGCGAAATTCTGGAGCCCGGCCCCGAGCAAGCCGGCATGGGCGAGGAAACCCGCCATCAGCGCAAGACCGGAGGCACCGGTGCCGACCGGGTTCACCGCGTAGAGGTGCGCCCGCTTGAACTCGATACCCGGTGGCGACAATCCGAGCGGCTTGTTGATGGCGAGATCCGCCGAGAGCGCGCCGACCCAGGCCGCCACCACCACGGCATAGAGCGAGAGCGTGCTGGCGAGGGTCTTGTCGATGCCGAGTTCCATCAGCAGCAGCGCGATGGCGACGTTGAAGACGAGCCAGACCACGCGGCCGGGATGGCTGTGGGTCAGCCGCGAGAAGAAGTTCGACCAGGCGATGGAGCCGGCATAGGCGTTGGTGACGTTGATCTTGAGCTGGGAGATCACCACGAACAGCCCGGTGAGGAGGATCGCCCCCTCCCGCGACGGCATGACGTAGCCGAAGGCGATCACGTACATCTGCGTCGGCTCGGCCGCCTGATCGTGAGGCACGCCCTGCCCCAGAGCCACCACCGCCAGGAAGGCGCCGAGCAGGATCTTGAACATGCCGGGCAGGATCCAGCCCGCACCGGCGCCGAGCACGGCGAGCCACCAGCGCGGATCGCCCCCCGACCTGCCCGATTCGGAGCCCTTGGCCGGCGGCACGAAGCGGAGAAAATCCACCTGTTCGCCGATCTGGGCCAGCAGCGCGAGGAGGATGCCGGAGGCGAGCCCGAACTGGGCGAGATCGAAGCCCGAGAGCACGTAGCCCGCCACCGTGAAGGTCGAGCCGACGGCCTCGGACGCGCCCGGATAGGCGAGGAGATCGGTCAGGCCCGCGCTCGACTTCCAGGCGATGAAACCGAGGGGCAGGAGGTTGAGCCCGATCCAGAGCGGCTGGGTCCAGATCTGGAACCGGCTGATCAGGCTGATCCCGTAGACGACGAGGGGGATCACCACGATCGCGCTGACGACGTAGCCGATCCACAGCGGCAGACCGAGACAGAGCTGCAGCGCCAGCGCCATGATCGACGCCTCGATGGCGAAGAACAGGAAGGTGAAGCTCGCATAGATCAGCGAGGTGATGGTCGAGCCGAGATAGCCGAAGCCGGCCCCGCGGGTGAGGAGATCGATGTCGACGCCGTAGCGCGCGGCATAGAGGCTGATCGGCACGGCGGTGGCGAAGATCACCGCACCCACGAACAGAACCGCCGTCACCGTGTTGGTGAACCCCGTGGCGAGAACCAGGGTGCCGCCGATCGCCTCGAGCGCCAGGAACGAGAGCGAGCCCAGCGCCGTCTGCGCCACCCGCAGGCTCGACCAGCGCCGCGCTTTCTTGGCGGTGAAGCGCAGGGCGTAATCCTCGAGCGTCTCATCCGCGACGAAGCGGTTATAGGCCCGCCTGATCGGGGGAATCTGCTGGCGGCCGCTCATGGAATCGTGGGTCTGCCCGGTCAGCGTCGCGAAAAAAGCCGGCCCGGAACCGGCCTCCAGCCTGCATGCCCTCCCCGGAGAGGCGAGCCTGCGTCAGCAATCCCCATGCCGCGAGGCCGCCCGACATTGAGCCACGCGGGCGGCCGCGTCGAGGCCCGGCGCGGTTCGGGAGGTGCGCCCCGCACAGGGAAGAAGAATCGCCGACACGTCCGGGACGCGGCGGGCCCGGCCTCCGCCCTACGCAAAACAGCGTATATGCTGCGCCGCGTCATCACGCCTAGCTTCCGCCGTCCGCAACGGCCCGCCTTATGCAGGTGCCGGCGGGGTATCTCGTGGAAGGGGTTCACGCACGATGGCAGCCGACAACGAGCACGGACAGCACTCGGCCCTGCGTCGCAAGCTTTTAATGGGTCTGGCGAGCATCCCCGCGATGGCGATGCTGCCGCGCAGCGCTTTCGCCGCGGCTCCTCCGACCTCGGCGGTGAACACCACCGGGCTCGCCGTGACCGATACCGAGGTCACCGTCGGCATCCTCCACTCGGCCACCGGCACGATGGCGATCTCCGAGACCGGTTCGATCCAGGCGGAGAAACTCGCCATCGCGCAGATCAACGAGATGGGCGGCGTCCTCGGCCGCAAGATCAAGGTGATCCAGGAAGACGGTGCCTCCGACTGGCCGACCTTCGCCGAGAAGGCCAAGAAGCTTCTCGTCAACGACCATTGCGCGGCCGTGATGGGATGCTGGACCTCGGCCTCGCGCAAGGCCGCGCTGCCCGTGTTCGAACAGTATAACGGCCTGCTGTACTATCCGACCTTCTACGAGGGCCTGGAGCAGTCCAAGAACGTCATCTACACCGGCCAGGAGGCCACCCAGCAGATCCTCGAATCGCTGAATTGGGTGACCAAGGAGAAGAGCGCCAAGACGTTCTTCTTCATCGGCTCGGATTACATCTGGCCGCGCACGTCGAACAAGATCGCCCGCAAGCACATCGAGAACGTGCTCAAGACCAAGGTCGTCGGCGAGGAATATTTCCCGCTCGGCCACACGCAGTTCAATTCGGTGATCAACAAGATCAAGCTCACCAAGCCGGACGTGATCTTCACCGACGTCGTCGGCGGCTCGAACGTGGCGTTCTACAAGCAGCTCAAGGCGGCCGGCATCGACCTCTCGAAGCAGACCCTGCTGACCATCTCGGTGACGGAAGACGAGATCGACGGCATCGGCGGCGACAACATCGCGGGCGCCTATTCCTGCATGAAATACTTCCAGTCGCTCAAGAACGCGAACAACGAGAAGTTCGTCGGCGCCTTCCACAAGATGTGGGGCGAGAAGACCGTGATCGGCGACGTCACCCAGGCGGCCTATCTCGGACCGTTCCTGTGGAAGATGGCGGTGGAGAAGGCGGGCTCCTTCGATGTGGACAAGGTCGTCGCGGCCTCCCCCGACATCGAGTTCAAGGAAGCGCCCGAGGGCTACGTCAAGATCCACCCGAACCACCATCTCTGGTCGAAGACCCGCGTCGCCAAGGCTCTGCCGAGCGGCCAGTTCGAGATCGTCTACGAGAGCCCCGCGCTGATCGAGCCCAACCCCTTCCCCAAGGGTTACCAGTAATCCTCCGTGTCTATTGGCGGGGCGCGGCGCGCGCCTTGCTTTGAACACTGCGGCGGGCCGATTGCCGGGCCGCCGAAATCTTGGGGCGGCAGACTACGCCGCCCAAGAACGATGGCTCGCTGACTGGCGCGACGGCCCGGAGGTCCAGGATGTTCGGAGACTATTCCCTCGGCGATCTCGGCGCGATCTTCGCCATGCAGGGCTTCGCCGGCCTGATCCTGTTCTCGGTCTACGTGCTGATGGCGCTCGGCCTCGCGGTCATCTTCGGCCAGATGGGCGTGATCAACATGGCGCACGGGGAATTCATGATCCTCGGCGCCTACGTCACCTACCTGTGCTCGACCTTCTTCCAGGCCCATCTTCCCGGCCTGTTCAGCATCTACTTCTTCGTGGCGATGGTCCTGGCCTTCCTGGCTTCGGGAGCACTCGGGATGATCGTCGAATGGACGCTCATCCGCCATCTCTACAAGCGCCCGCTCGATACGCTGCTCGCCACCTGGGGGCTGTCGCTGATCCTGCAGCAATCCTACCGCACCATCTTCGGGGCCCGCGAAGTCGGCGTCGAACTGCCGTCCTGGCTCATCGGCTCGGTCCAGGTCACCGACACGATCGAGGTGCCGATCAACGGCCTGTTCGTGATGGCGATCACCACCCTCATTACCGTCGGCGTCGGCCTGCTGATGTACCGCTCGCGCTTCGGCCAGCAGGTCCGCGCGGTGATGCAGAACCGCCCCATGGCCGGCGCGGTCGGCATCGATACCGAGAAGGTCGACCGTTACACGTTCGGCCTCGGCTGCGGCATCGCCGGCGTGGCCGGCTCGGCCTTCACCATGATCGGCTCCACCGGGCCGACCTCGGGCCAGCTCTACATCGTCGACACCTTCCTGATCGTGGTCTTCGGAGGAGCCGCGAGCCTGCTCGGCACCATCGCTTCGGCCTTCTCGATCTCGCAGACCCAATCGACCCTCGAATTCTTCCTGTCCGGCTCTACCGCCAAGGTCCTGACGCTGCTTGCCGTCGTCGGAATCCTGATGGTCCGCCCGCAGGGCCTGTTCACCCTCAAGGTCCGGCGCTGAGGAGGCCATCCCGATGACAAGCCCCGTCCAGACCCTGTCGAAGTCGCTCACCGTGAACGACAATTCCTTCATGAAGCCGATGGAGTGGGTGAGCCTCGCGCTGCTCGCCGCCTTCATCCTCATCGTCCTGCCGGCGACGCTGGACGCGTTCCGCCTCAACCTGGTGGGCAAGTACCTCACCTACGCCTTCGTGGCGCTGGGCCTCGTCATGTGCTGGGGCTATGCCGGCATCCTGTCTCTCGGACAGGGGGTGTTCTTCGGGCTCGGCGGCTATTGCATGGCCATGTACCTGAAGCTCGAGGCCTCCAGCGTCGAGAACACCAAGATCCAATCGACGCCCGGCATCCCGGACTTCATGGACTGGAACCAGATCACCGAACTTCCCTGGATCTGGAAGCCGTTCCAGAGCCTGCCGATGACGCTGATCCTCGTCCTCGCCGTACCGGTGTTCTTCGCCTTCGTGATCGGCTTCGCGATGTTCACGCGCCGGGTCGGCGGGACTTACTTCGCCATCATCACCCAGGCCATCGCCGCCATCCTCACCATCCTCATCGTCGGCCAGCAGGGCTATACCGGCGGCATCAACGGCATCACCGACCTGCGGACCCTGCACGGCTGGGACATCCGCACCGACAGCGCCCACAACATCCTCTACTTCATCAATGGCGGTCTGCTCATCGGCTGCATCCTGGCGGCGCAATACGTGAAGAAGGCCAAGCTCGGCCGCATCCTCCTCGCCATGCGCGACAAGGAGGACCGGGTGCGGTTCTCGGGCTACTCGGTGGCCGGCTTCAAGGTCTTCGCCTTCTGCCTCGCCGCCGCCTTCGCCGCGATCGGCGGTGCGATGTTCACCCTTCAGGTCGGCTTCATGTCGCCCTCCTTCGTCGGGATCGTGCCCTCGATCGAGATGGTGATCTACGCCGCCGTCGGCGGTCGCCTGTCGCTGTTCGGCGCGGTCTGGGGCACGCTGCTGGTCAACTGGGCCAAGACCACCTTCTCCGAGAGCTTCCCCGAACTCTGGCTCTTCGGTCTCGGTGCCCTGTTCATCGCGGTCGTGCTCGCCTTCCCGAACGGTCTCGCCGGCATCTACCGCAGCTACGTCGAGCCCCGGCTCACCCGCAAGGTGAAGGCCCTTCAACCCGTGGACGCGGCCGTCCCCCACGGCACCCCGGCCGAATAGGAGCGAGACCGAGATGAACGCCGCCATCCTGAACTCGCCGATCATCGGCGAATCCCCCGACGCGAAGGAATTCCTCCTCGCCGTCGAGGCCCTCACGGTCTCGTTCGACGGATTCAAGGCGGTGAACGACGTCTCGTTCTATGTCGACCCCAACGAGATCCGCGTCATCATCGGCCCCAACGGCGCCGGCAAGACCACGGTGCTGGACCTGATCTGCGGGCGCACCAAGGCCAGCACCGGGTCGATCAAGTTCAAGGGCCAGGAACTCACCAAGATATCGGAGAGCGCCATCGTCCAGGCCGGCGTCGGCCGCAAGTTCCAGACGCCGTCGATCTACGACGACCTCACGGTGTTCGAGAACCTGGAGATCTCCTTCCCCCGCGGCCGCACGGTGTGGGGGGCGCTGACCTTCAAGCGCGACGCCGAGGTCCGCGACCGCATCCACGAGGTCGCGACGATGATCTTCCTCAAGGATCAGTTGAAGGAGCGGGCCGAGTTCCTGAGCCACGGCCAGAAGCAATGGCTCGAGATCGGCATGCTGCTGATCCAGGACCCGGAACTGCTCATGCTCGACGAGCCGGTGGCCGGCATGAGCGTCGGCGAACGCATCAAGACCGCCGAGCTCCTCAACCAGATCATCGTCGGCCGCTCGGTGCTGGTGATCGAGCACGACATGAAGTTCGTCGAGGACATCGCCCACCGGGTCACCGTGCTGCACCAGGGCAAGGTGCTCTCCGAAGGTTCGATGGAGCGGGTGAAGAACGACCCGAAGGTCATCGAAGTCTATCTCGGCCACTGAACAGGACCGGCGCCATGCTTCAGACCAGTTCCGCCTCGGCCACCCTGCCCCCGGTGCCCTCCATAATCGGCGGCATCGAGCCGATGCTGGCGATCCGCGATCTCCATTCGGCCTACGGCCAGAGCGAGGTCCTGCACGGCCTCGACATCTCGATCGCCCCCGGCGAGATCGTCGCGGTGATGGGCCGGAACGGCATGGGCAAGACCACGCTGATGAAGACCCTGATGGGGATCGTGCCGGTGAAGTCCGGCACCATCACGGTGGACGGCCATGACGTCACCGCCCTCAAGAGCCACCAGCGCGTGGCCAAGGGCCTCGCCTACGTGCCGCAGGGCCGGATGATCTTCTCCGCCATGACGGTGCAGGAGAATATCGAGACGGGGCTCACGGTCACCGGGGAGCGCAAGGTTCCGCAGGACCTCTACACGATGTTCCCTGTCCTTCTCGAGATGAAGGGCCGGCGCGGCGGCAATCTCTCCGGCGGGCAGCAGCAACAGCTCGCCATCGCGAGGGCGCTCGCCAGTCGACCGAAGGTGTTGCTCCTCGACGAGCCGACCGAAGGCATCCAGCCGTCGATCATCCGCGAGATGGGCCGTACCCTGAAGAAGATCCGCGACGAGCGCGGCCTCTCCATCGTCGTCTCCGAGCAGGTGCTGAGCTTCGCCCTCGATGTCGCCGACCGGGTCCTCGTCATCGAGAACGGCAACATCGTCCACGAGGCGATGCGCGCCGATATCGACGAGGCCAAGGTCGCCCGCTTCCTCTCGGTCTGAAGGAGATCCAATGGCCGGTTACGAGATCTTCGAGCTCGGCGATGTCGTCCTTCAATGCGGCAAGACCCTGCGCGACGCCAAGCTCGCCTACAAGACGTTCGGCACGCTGAACGCGGCCAAGGACAACGTCATCGTCTACCCGACCTGGTATTCCGCCAGCCACAGCGACAACGAATGGCTGATCGGCGATGGCATGGCCCTCGACCCGGCACAGTATTTCATCATCATCCCGAACATGCTCGGCAACGGCGTCTCGTCGTCACCGAGCAACACGGCAGAACCCTACGATCGCGCGCGCTTCCCCGCCGTGACCGTCTACGATCAGGTCCGCTTGCAGCATCGGCTCGTCACCGAGAGGTTCGGGATCGAGCGGATCAAGCTCGTGACCGGCTGGTCGATGGGGGCGGCCCAGTCGTTCCAGTGGGGCGCGTCGTATCCCGACATGGTGGAGCGCATCCTGCCGTTCATGGGCGCGGCGCGGTGCTCGCGGCACAACTTCGTCTTCCTCGAAGGCGTGAAGGCCGCTCTCACCGCGGATGCCGCCTACAAGGACGGATGGTACGACGAGCCGCCACGCCGGGGCCTTCGCGCGATGGCGCGGGTCTATGCGGGCTGGGGTTTCTCGCAGACGTTCTACCGCAAGGAACTCGACCTGAAGCAGCCGGAGCGTCCCTTCGGCGGGCGCCCGGCCGACGTACCGTGGAATTACTCGTCGCTCGAGGATTTCCTCGTCTACTTCTGGGAGGGATTCTTCCTGCCCAAGGACGCGAACGATCTCCTCGCGTTGCTGTGGACGTGGCAGCATGCCGACATATCCGGCGATCCGGCCTATGGCGGAGACTTCGACAAGGCGCTCGCCGGCATCAAGGCCAAGGCGATCGTCATGCCGGGCTCGACCGACCTCTACTTCCCGCCGGAAGACAGCGCCTACGAAGTCTCGCGCATGCCGAACGCCGAATTGCGCGTCTGCCAGAGCGACTGGGGCCATTTCGCGGGCGACCCGCGCGGCACCAGCCCGGACATCGTCCTCGTCGATGCGGCTCTCAGGGAGTTGCTCGCCCGCTGACGGAAAGGCGCGGCCGCGAGGCCGAGCCGATGACAGGGCGCACGCGTGTGGGGTCCATGGCGTGCGCAAGCCGGGACGCAGGTCCTCGAACAGGCATGTCCTCGAACAGGCATGCCCCATAACACGGGAAGGGAGCACGGAACGATGGCTGAGACCCTGATCAAGGTCGACCTGACGCAGTCGGCCTATGACAACGACATGGTCCATAACCGCTGGCACCCGGACATCCCGATGGTGGCCATGGTGAAGCCCGGCGACGACTTCATCATCGAGACCTACGACTGGACCGGCGGCTTCATCAAGAACGACGATTCGGCCGACGACGTACGCGACATCGACCTGTCGATCGTGCACTTCCTCTCCGGCCCCATCGGTGTCGTGGGTGCGGAGCCCGGCGACCTCCTCGTGGTCGATCTCCTCGATATCGGTGCCATGCCCGAGAGCCAGTGGGGCTTCAACGGCTTCTTCTCGAAGAACAACGGCGGCGGTTTCCTCGACGAACACTTCCCCCAGGCCCAGAAGTCGATCTGGGACTTCGAGGGCATGTTCACCAAGTCGCGCCACATCCCCGGCGTGCGCTTCCCCGGCCTGATCCATCCCGGCCTGATCGGCTGCCTGCCCGATCCGAAGATGCTGGAGACCTGGAACACCCGCGAGAAGGCGCTCTACGACACCAATCCCGGCCGGGTGCCCGCACTCGCCACCCTCCCCTTCGCCCCCACCGCCCATATGGGCCGGCTCAAGGGCGAGGGCCGCGACAAGGCGGCGGCGGAGGGCGCCCGTACGGTTCCGGGGCGCGAGCACGGCGGCAATTGCGACATCAAGGACCTGTCGCGCGGCTCGAAGATCTACTTCCCCGTCTACGTGCCGGGAGCCGGCCTCTCCATGGGCGACCTGCATTTCAGCCAGGGCGACGGCGAGATCACCTTCTGCGGCGCCATCGAGATGGCGGGCTGGGTCCATCTCAAGGTCAGCCTGATCAAGGACGGCATGTCGAAATACGGGATCAAGAACCCGATCTTCAAACCGTCGCCGATGACGCCGAAATTCGACGATCATCTGATTTTCGAGGGCATCTCCGTCGATGAGTACGGCAAGCAGCACTACCTCGACGTCACCGTCGCCTACCGGCAGGCCTGCCTCAACGCGATCGAATACCTGAAGAAGTTCGGCTATTCGGGCGCCCAGGCCTACTCGATCCTCGGCACCGCCCCGGTCCAGGGCCATATCTCCGGCGTCGTCGACATTCCCAACGCCTGCGCGACGTTGTGGATTCCGACGAAGATCTTCGACTTCGACATCAATCCCGGCGCGGACGGGCCGATCAAGCATATCGACGGCTCGATCCAGATGCCGCTCTCGCCGGATCTGTAGTCTCCTGGTTTGCCGCGCTTCCCGGCCGGCAAACCGCACACACTTTGCCTGGAAGCGCTCGAATGCCGGTCTACGATTATTCCTGCGAGGCCTGCGGGCCGTTCACCGTGCTGCGCCCGATGGCGCAGTTCAAGGACCCGCACGATTGCCCCGATTGCGGGTCGTCCTGCGGCCGCGCCTTCCTCACCGCGCCGAACCTCGCCTCCATGGATGCGGGCCGGCGCAAGGCGCATGCGACGAACGAGCGGAGCGCGCACGCGCCGCGCAAATCGTCGGGGCACGGGGCCGGCTGCGGCTGCTGCGGTCCGGCGAAAGCCAAGCAACCGGCCGCCGCCAAGAGCTTTCCCAACGCGCGGCCCTGGATGATCAGCCACTGACGATATGGAACCCTCTCCCCTCTGCGGGAGAGGGTGGTCACGGAGCGACCGGGAGCGGGGCGGCGCCGAGCTTTCCGAATGGGGCGGTGCTGCCCCTCTCCCGCCTGCTCCGCAGGCACCCTCCCCCGCGGAGGGGGGAGGGTTCGTAACCCCGAGGAGCACCCACCATGATGCATGGCGACATTTCATCGAGCCACGACAGCGTCGGCGTCGCGGTCGTGAACTACACGATGCCCCGTCTTCACACGCGGGCCGAGGTTCTGGAGAACGCGAGAAAAATCGCCGACATGGTGGTCGGCATGAAGTCCGGCCTGCCCGGCATGGACCTCGTGATCTTCCCCGAATACTCGACCCACGGCATCATGTACGACGCGGCCGAGATGTACGAGACCGCCTCCGCCGTGCCCGGCGAGGAAACGGCGATCTTCGCCGAGGCCTGCCGCAAGGCGCGGGTCTGGGGCGTATTTTCGCTCACCGGCGAGCGCCACGAGGAACACCCCAACAAGGCGCCCTACAACACCCTGATCCTGATGAACGACCAGGGCGAGATCGTGCAGAAGTACCGCAAGATCATGCCCTGGACCCCGATCGAGGGCTGGTACCCGGGCGATTGCACCTATGTCTCGGACGGTCCGAAGGGCCTCAAGATCAGCCTGATCATCTGCGACGACGGCAATTACCCCGAGATCTGGCGCGACTGCGCCATGCGCGGCGCCGAACTCATCATCCGCTGCCAGGGCTACATGTATCCGGCCAAGGAACAGCAGGTCCTGATGTCGAAAGCGATGGCGTTCGCCAACAACACCTATGTGGCCGTGGCCAACGCCGCCGGTTTCGACGGCGTCTACAGCTATTTCGGTCATTCGGCGATCATCGGCTTCGACGGCCGGACCCTGGGCGAATGCGGCACCGAGGAGATGGGCATCCAGTATGCCGCACTGTCGAAATTCCTCATCCGCGACGCGCGCGCCAACATGCAGTCGGAGAACCACCTCTTCAAACTGCTGCATCGTGGCTACACCGGCATGATCAACTCCAAGGAGAACGAGCCCGGCAAGGCGGATTGTCCCTACGACTTCTATCGTCGCTGGATCGAGGACCCCGCCGGCACCCGCGAGGCGGTGCGCGCCATCACCCGCCCCGATCTCGGCACGCCGGAATGCCCGATCGAGGGCATCCCCAACGGGGCGAAGTAACGGATCGCGCTCGGGATCAGTGGAAACGGGCCATCGGCACCGTTTCGATCGGCACGTCGATGCGGCAGCGCAGACCCTCGGCGAGGAAATCGAGCTGGACCGAGCCTGCCAACTCGCGGGCGATGCCGCCGGTGATGAGGCGGGTGCCGAAACCGCGCCGCTTCGGCTGCGCCACGACCGGACCGCCGCGCTCCTGCCACTCGATCTCCAAACGGCGCGCGCCCACCCCATCCTCGACGACGCGCCAGACCACCGACAGGCGTCCCTGCCTCCCCGACAGGGCGCCGTATTTCGCGGCGTTGGTGGTGAGTTCGTGGGCCGTCATCCCCAAGGCCAGCACGTAGCGCGGCGGCAGGTCGATATCGGGGCCGTCGAGTTCCATGTGGTCCGCCGAGCTGCGGTAGGGGCTGAGCTCGTTCTCGAGCACCGCCCGCAACGGCGCACCGGTCCAGTCGTCGCGCGTGAGGAGGTCGTGGGTCTTCGACAGGGCGAGGATGCGGCCTTCGAGCTGCGCCGCCTGCTCCTCCCCGCCGCGCGACTGGCGGGCGAGGGACTGCACCGTGGCGAGGGTGTTCTTCACCCGGTGGTTCAGCTCGTGCATCATCGTCACCTGCTGCTCCTGCAGGGATCGCGTCCGTTCGAGCTCGGCCCTCAAGCCGTCCTCGTGCCTCTCGAGCGCGACGGCCATGGCATCGAAGGCCTGGCCGAGCTGGCCGAATTCGGAGCTTCCCGTCAGCCCCGACCGGGCGGACAATTGGCCGGAGCGCCAGGCGCGGGAGGCCTTGAGCAGCCGCCGTACCGGCTTGCGGATGAAGACGCGACCGCCGATCAGCGCAGCGACGATGGCGACGAGGGTCCCGAGGAAGATCAGGATCACGCCCCGCCGGGTCGCCGCGTCGATATCGGCGAAGGCGGTATCGCGGGACAGGCCCACGGCGAGGGTCATGCCGTCGAGGGCGCCGTCGGGGCGGACCATTCCGGTGATGCGCGGAGTTCCGCCGAGGTCAGGCATCTCGATGACGCCTCCGGCGGCCTCCGCCTCGCTCAGGCCAGTGGCGAAGGCCGCCGGCATGTCTCGACCGACCCAGGAGCCCGTGTCGGGAGTCTGGACGATGATCGTGCCGCTGCGGTCGAGCACCGTCACGGTGGCGTCCTTGGGCAGGCCGGCATGAGCCAGGCGGTCTCCGAGCCAGGCCGGGTCGAAGCCGAAGATCAGCAGGCCGGAGGATTTGGCGCCGGACGCCTGGATCGGGTAGGCGAACTGGATGGTGGGAACCCCGCTGCCGCGACCGACCACGTATTCGCCAATCACCGGCAGGCCCGACACCATCGCCTTCTGGAAATAGGTCCGGTCGGCCATGGAATAGGCTCCCCGCTCCATGCCGCGGCTGTTGCAGACGAGGTGGCCTTCCGCATCCGCCAGGATGAGGATCGTCGCCCCCGACAGCTTGCTGATGATCGAGCGCAGGAAGCTGGTGCATCCCGCGGCCTCCTGGTCGCGGATGAACGGAGCCTCCGCGAGAATGTCGAGGAGCTGGCTCATCCCGGCGGCGAACTGGGCCAGATCCTCCGAGACCGCACGGGCGCTGCGCAGGGCGGATGCGGTCACGGCATCTTCGCGCGCGCTGCGCAACGCATGCTCGTTGAAGCTCTGGACCGCGATGGCGGGGACCAGAACGAGCAAGACCAGTGCAACGATACGGGATGTCAGCGTCATGAAGGGCGGCTGGTCGCAAAGGACAACAAATCGGCCGGGAGGATCCGGTTCGTCCAACCGAATCAGCTTGGCATTATACTGTATGCCTGACTTGCCGAACCAGCCGTATGGGAAACTTGTCGGGACGGACGGATTTCTCGGCGACCCGCGAATGCCGGATGCCGAACCCGATCGCGACGAGGCTGGACCGACGCCCCTCCCGCGGCCACAACCGCTCCAGCATGAAAGCCCCGAGGATCCCGACATGAGCGACCGCATCACTCTGAAAGCCGGAGACGGCACCGTTGCGGTGGTAGCGGCGTCCGGCGCCGAGCCGGTCTCGTGGCAGGTCGGGGGCCGCGAATATCTCTGGAACGGCGACCCGGCGCATTGGAACCGGCATGCGCCCTGGCTCTTCCCGGTGGTCGGCGCCTCGGCCGGCGGCGTGGTCCGGGTGGACGGCGAGACCTATCCGATGGGCCAGCACGGCTTTGCCCGCGACCTGCCCTTCGCCATCGTGGCGCAGAGCGACGACGGCGTCACCCTGCGCCTGGAGGAGAGCGAGGCGACGCGTTCCCACTATCCGTACCCGTTCCGCCTCGACATCACCACGCGGGTCGGCCCGGCCCATCTCGATTTCGAGATCTGGATCGAGAATACCGGGGAGACGCCCCTGCCTTACGCGCTCGGCTTCCATCCGGCCTTCCCCTGGCCCTTCGCCGATGGCGAGCGCAGGGCCGGCGGCGGCTACGCGGTGGAATTCGAGCATCCCGAGCGGGCCATGGCCCCGGAGGTGGGAGATGGCGGCCTGCTCCTGCGCCAGGAGCGCCCGTTCGCCCTCGACGGTCGGATACTACCCCTCGATCCGGACATGTTCTCCGAAGCCATCGTCCTGCGCGATGCGGCGAGCGCCAGGATGCGCTTCACCGCGCCCGATGGCAGCGCCATCCGCATGAATGTCTCGGACTTCCCCCATCTCGCCATCTGGACGAAGCCCACGGCGCCGTTCCTCTCCCTCGAATGCTGGACCGGCTACGCCGACTGGTCGGGATTCGACGGCGACCTGACCCGGCGCGACTCGCAGCGCCTCCTCGCACCCGGCCAGCGCGCCCGCCACGGCGTCAGCCTCACCCTGGAAGGGCCCCGCTCATGATCCGTCCCATCGACGAGACCGGCTTCGCGGCGGAGGCCTGGACCCGCAACGAAGCGGCCTACGAGACCATCCGCACGATGCCCTTCAATGCCGAGCTCGCCGCCGGCACGCTCGCAGAGGCCCGGTTCCGGCACTACATCCTGCAGGACGCGCATTACCTGATCGGATTCGGCCGGGCGCTCGCCCTGGCCGCGGCGAAGGCGCCGGAGCCCGAGGGGATCGTGCAGTTCGCCAAGGCGGCCGAGACGGCCATCGTGGTCGAGCGCTCGCTCCATGGCGGCTTCTTCCGGGATTACGGCATCACGGCCGAGACCTTCGCCGGCACTCCCCTGTCCCCGCCCTGCGACCATTACGTCTCGTATCTCCTCGCCACGGCCTATGCCGAACCCTACGAGGTTCTGCTCGCCGCCCTGCTGCCGTGCTTCTGGATCTATGCCGAGATCGGCACCGACATCCTGTCGCGCGCCGGCGCCGGCAATCCCTACGCCGCCTGGATCGACACCTATGCCGGCGAGGAGTTCGGCATCGCCGTCGCCGAGATGATCGCGGCCACCGATGCCGCAGCGCTCGGGGTCTCGCCCTCGCTGCGGGCAAGGATGCACCGCGCCTTCACCCGCGCGACGCAGCTCGAATGGATGTTCTGGGACGGCGCCTACCGCGAGGCGGTCTGGCCGGTCTGAAATCCGACCGTCAGGTGCGAAGACCGCTCGCCGCTCTCAATGCGTGCAGGGGAGCGGGACGCGCACCGGCTTCGGCGCACCCGGCTTGACGATGCGCACGATGCCGTCCCGCAGGGACAGCATGTGACCGCGCTCCACGTCGGTCCAGCACTCGTCGCGGGTGAGCGCCTTGGTGGCGATGACCGTCACCACGTCGTCGCTCCGCGTCTCCTGGGCGAAATCGACGTGCCAATCCTCGTCGATCAGGGTGGCCGTGCCGAAGGGGGCGCAGCGGGTGAGGTAGCACAGGCGCTTGCCGCAATGGGCATAGAGCGTCCGGCTGTCGCTCAGCAGCATGTTGAACACACCGAGCCCGTGCAGCTCGGCGCAGAGTTCGGCGACCGCCGTGTCGAGCCGTGCCGGGCTCGGCAGGCTCGGATAGCGCGCCTGCAACCGGTCGAGCATCCAGCAGAAGGCGTACTCGCTGTCGGTGGAGCCCACCGGCTTGAACCAGGTGAGCGGCCACTTCTTCACGCCCTTGAGCTGGCCGTTATGGGCGAAGGTCCAGCGCCGTCCCCAGAGCTCGCGGCTGAACGGATGGGTGTTCTCGAGCCCGACCCGCCCGCGATTGGCCTTGCGCACATGCGCGATCACGATCCGGCTCTTGATCGAATATTCGCGCAGGAGCTTGGCGAGGACCGAGCGCGCGCTCGGTTCGGGCTCATGGAAGGCGCGGGCGCCGCGGCCCTCGTAGAAGGTGATGCCCCATCCGTCGGCGTGAGGTCCGGTCTCGCCGCCGCGCCGGGCGAGCGCGGCGAAAGAGAAGCGGATATCGGTTGGCACGTTCGCGCTCATGCCGAGCAATTCGCACATGGAAAATCTTGCGGTTTCTGGCGATGCGCTTGCGACGGGAAAGCGGGTGAGGAAGCGGGCGGGCGTCGAGGTCGCCGGAGAAACACAAACCTAGGAGTGTTTGCCGCGTCCGACAACCGCGGAGCCGCATGTGCCGGGAGACACGAAGAGATTCGTCACCGGTGTTCTCGCGCCTTCCATGGCCGCCGGCGATCCTCTAAGCCGGCCTTGATGGACCGTACCCGGCACGGGCCGCCGGAGGGAAACGTCGATGGATCGTGATCCGATCGCCTTCGCCTGGAAGTCGGCACGGACGCTCCAGCTCTCGGCCATCGCCCTCACGCTGGGGCTGGGCTTCCCCCTCGCCGCGTTCGCCCTCCTCTGCCTGCGCGATCTCGTGAGCGTCCTGGTCCAGGCACCGGCGCAGACCGTCCCGTTCCTCCGGATCGCGATGGAGCGGCCCTGGAATTCGGCCGGCGACCCGCCCTTGGTGGCCGTGTCCGGCTGGCCGATGCCACCCGTCGACGTGATCCTGTGGGCGCTGAGCGGGCTCGCCGCCGTCGCTCTCCTCGCGGCTGCCCTGGGCTGGATCGTGGCGCGGCTGTGCTTCTTCGTCCAGACCCGGACGATCCGTCTCCTGAACGAGCGGGTGACCACGGCGATCCTGCATGCCCCGACGGCGGCCAGGGACGAGGCCCGCACCCTGACGCAGCTCATCGGCGCGCTGTTGGCCCGGATCGACACCCTGTTCGGCCTCGGCATCGTCGTCCCGGTCACCACCCTCGCCGCCGTGATCCTGGCCCTCGCGCTGGCCGGCCTTGCCGCTCCGAGGCTGGTACCCGCCGTCGCGGTGGGCCTTCTCGCGGCGGGCCTCGCCCGAATCCTGATCCTCCAGCGGACCCGCGCGCGCACCGCCCTGCGCCTGACTTCCGGGGCGAGCGCCGAGCGCTTCCTCGCCGACCTCATCCGGCGGGTCCCGGCGGTGCGGGCCCATGGAGCCGAAGCCTTCGAGCGTAACCGCCTCGCGGCCAAGGGGGCGGCAATGCGCGATGCCCTGGCGGCCGCCGAATCCTCCCTCGCCTTCGCGCGGGCGCCCTCGCTCGCCCTCGGCGTCCTGCTCCCCGCCATCATCCTGGCCGTAGCCCTCTGGCGCGGAGAGAGCGGCACGGCACCGCCGGTGGCGCCCGGAGCCCTGGTGGCCGCCGGCGGCGGCTTCGCCCTCGCCGTCCTGGCGCTCGCGGTGACCCTTCGGCTGCGCTCGGTCCATGAGGCGGTGACGCCGGTCTTCCGCGATCTCGCGACGACCCTAGTCTCTCTCGAGGGACGGGGTGGCTTCCGGCCGGGCCCCTTCGCCGCTCTGCCGCAGGGCGGCGCGCTCGCAGCCTCCGGGGTCGGCGCCTACGATCCCGCCAGCGGGGAGCGCCTCGCCGGCGTCGACGTCACGGTACCGATGCCCTCCCATCTGGCGATCGTCGGCGAGCGCGGCAGCGGCGCGCGGGCATTGGCAGCCCTCCTCGCCGGACAGCTCGAACCCACCGCGGGCGCGGTGACCTATGACGGGATCGACCTGCGCAGTCTCGACCCGGCCGAGCGCGCCAGCCACATCGCCCTCGCGGGCGCGGAAGCGATCCTGATCGAGGGAACGCTGGAGCAGAACATCCTCTACGGCGCGGCGCGGCAGGAGCGGCCCTCGGAGACGGACCTCATCGAGGTGCTGCGTCTGACCGGGCTCGACGCCTTCGTCTATGCCCGCGGCCTCGAAGGGACGGTGGATCCGAGCGCAGAGCCCGGCATCGCCGAGGCCATCGTCTCCGCCCGTCACGCCGTGCGGGAGGCCCTGGCGGCGGATAAGGCGGCGCGGTTGGTGGAGCCGTTCGATCCCGCCCGCTACAACCATCAGGCGACGGTGGGCGAGAACATCCTGTTCGGCGAGGCCGTCGGGGCGGCCTTCTCCGGCAGCCATATCGCCGCCCATCCCTACCTGCGCGCCGTGCTGGAAGCCGAGGACCTGACCCGGCCCTTCACCGAGATCGGTCTGCAGGTGGCGCGCAGCACCATCGAGATCTTCGCCGATCTGCCCGACGATCACCCTCTCTTCGACGCGTTCTCCCTGTTTCCGGCGGCCGAGCGAGGGTTCTTCGAGGATCTGGTCAGCCGCCAGCCGGAGGCCAAGGGCTGGCGCCGGGGCCCGGCCGGCCAGCGCGACCGCAAGCGCCTGATCGGGCTGGCGCTCCGCTACAGCGAGACCCGGCACCGGTTCGGCCTGATCGACGCCGCCTTCGAAGAACGCATCGTCGTGGCGCGGCACTCCTTCGCGCGGCTGATGCCGCAGAGCCTGCGCTCGGGCGTCGAGTTCTACGACCCGACCCGCCTCAACCCGGCCGCCAGCCTGGAGGAGAACTTGCTGTTCGGGCGCATCAACGGTGAGGAAGCCGGCGCCGAACAGCGCGTGCGGGCGCTGGTGCGCCGCGTCCTCGTACAGCAGGGACTCGAATCGGCCGTCTACCGGCTCGGCCTCGCCAGCCGTGTGGAACCGGGCATGGGCGGCGGCGGGGCGAGTCTCGGCGAGAACGCCATCGGTTCGCGCGAGCGAATCGGCATCGATCTCGCGCGCTGCCTCGTGCGCAAGCCGGACATCGTCGTCATCGCCATCGCCCTCGACGACGGCAAGGCCGCCGAGATCAAGGAGCGCCTCGCCAGCCTGCGCGCGGCGCGGGCCGGGCGCGGACTCATCGTCTGCCTGCCGGACACCAACGCCCTCGATGCAAACGATCCCTTCGGCGCGGTGCTGCATGTGGAGCGCAACGCGGTTCTGGCCGCCTGACGCGACGAGGACAACCGAAGGGAATCAGGCACTTCCCTATTGCCGCCCCAATGGGATGCGATAGGAAGACCATCGTGCAACCTGTCGCACGGCGCCGGCGAATGTCGGCGGATCGCTCTCCAGGGCCGGGAATGGTCATTCGACCCTCGCCAATCGTGCCGCGCCTCAGCATCGCCTGCCTGGTCGTGTTCGGTCTGGCCCTCGCGGCGCCGAACGTCGCGCAGGCCCAATCGGCCAAGGCCACCGCGCCGATCCCGGCGGCCACCCTCGCGCTGATGAGCCAGAAGGGCACCAGCGCCTCGGCGCCGGTCCTGTTCAGGGCCTACAAGAAGGAATCCGAGATCGAGGTCTGGAAGAAGGCCGCCAACGGGCGCTTCGTCCATATCAAGACCTTCCCGATCTGCCGCTGGTCGGGCCAGCTCGGGCCGAAGCGCAAGACCGGCGACCGTCAGACGCCGGAGGGGTTCTACACGGTGCCCCAGCGCCAGATGAACCCGAATTCGAGCTACTATCTCTCCTTCGACGTCGGCTATCCGAACGCCTACGACCGCGCGCAGGGCTCCACCGGCTCGGCCGTGATGGTCCACGGCGTCTGCTCGTCGATGGGATGCTTCGCCATGACCGACCAGGTGGTCGGCGAGATCTACGCCATCGCCCGCGATGCCTTCGCGGGCGGCCAGGCAGCGTTCCAGTTCCAATCCTTCCCATTCCGGATGAACGCGGCGAACATGGCCCGCTACCGGACCGACGCGAACATCGCGTTCTGGCGCCAGCTCAAGGAGGGTGCGGACCGGTTCGACGCGACGGGCGAGGAGCCGAACGTCACCGTCACCGCCGGCCGCTACGCCTTCCTGCCCTACAAGGATCCCGCCCTGGAATCCCTGGTCACGGCGCGCCGGGCGCAGGAGGAGGCCCGTATCGCGAGCCTCGTCGAGGACGGGAGCGCGGCCGTGCGCACCACCTATTCCGACGGCGCGCAGCATCCGTTCTGGGCGGCGCTCTCCGCCAAGGGCGTCTCGCTCGGCGATGTCAGCCGACCCGAAGCGCTCGCCTATGCCGGCCAGGACGTCGTGGTGATCCCGGCCCAGCGCCGCCCTGTTCAGGTCGCCGAGGTGGTGTGGTCGCGCTGGATGGCGGCGGCCTCCGTTCCCGTGCTGACGCGGGTGCGCGGGTTCAAACCGACCTACGAGACGGAACCGTCACGCTTCACGAACCTCGTCACGCGCTACGAGCAGACGCTGCCAATGATGCTCTCTGCGTCCCTCGCCGGGCAGATGCCGGCCCCGACCCCGCCGGCAATCGTCGAGACCCTGGCGCAGCGCTAGCGCATACGGATGAGCGGGCTCCCCTCTCCCCGCACGCAGGGAAGAGGGGTGCTAACGCCATGATCGCACGACAGACGGTCCACCTTCGGCCGCCGAGAACGCCCTCGTTTTCCTAATGGTCAAAATCTGACGGATGCTACCCGCCCTGAGCGTCCGAGATGGGTGGTTTCCCGCCTGTCTGCTTTCGAGCGGTACAGGCATCAAACGAGACGCCTCCACTGCTATTCCACCTGCCCGCAAAATACCATGCAAGCATATTGATCTAATCGAGGTTGATACGCGAGTCTCTAAGTGTAAGGCACTGATCTGTATATATAGTTCCGCATGCTACCTTGCACTCGAATGTGTGATCAATGGGATCGAAGGGGCTGTAACTCACAAAAAACCTTCTTTTGTGCGGTTTACTATCTTCGGTTTCCCAAGCTCCCCACCCATTTCCCGAATGGACCAGATTTGTAATTTTGGGATTCTTGAAGTTCTCTAACTGCTCTATCCGTGTGGCTTTACCGCTCGTGAACCAACGAATGTTGCGCTTGATAATTTCGACAGCCTCTTCTTTATTTTTGATATTTTCTTCTGAAACTTTGCAGTAGTACTCCTCATTGATATAGGCCCATGATAAAACTCCGACAGCAACGATAGCTGCGCTTTTGAGCGCAATTTTAATCAAATTAGTGAATTTCATATAGACCATCGCGTCATCAATGTGATTACATAATCGTCAACTTATATAACAATTCGATGGTTCGATTATATATAACTCCTTATTTAAACCTTGTTGTGCAGGATCTTTAGTGAATAAAATCGTCGCCCACGATGTATTAAACGTACATGTAGCCGCTCACATTGTCGCTGCACCCCTTCACCACCCTCTATAACCGCCGACCTGATAGCTTTAACGCCTCTGTGCGTATTTGTCGTAAAATACGAGGGGCTGCTTTCAGTGTGTGCCGATCGCGGTCACAACGTCTGCGTTGAGTCGAAAGCAGCCCCGGCAGCGGGTACCAAACGTCAGATTTTCACCACTGGCGGGTGGCGGGCGGCGGGCGGCGGGTTCAGCCCAATGGCTCCGCTGGAAACCCTCTCACGGCGTGGCGCTCGTCATCCGTGCCGGCGGCGTTCCCCGCAGGGCGATACTGACGGGGACGAGGCGGATGCCCCTGGCTTCGAGATCGCGCGACCAGCGGGCGATCCGCTCGATCGTCAGCGGCATCGCCCCGGCCGATGCCAGCGCGAACCCGTTCGTCTTGGCCTGGGCTTCGAGCCGGGCGAGTTCGCGGTCGATCGCCTCGGCATTGGGCGTCGCGTCGAGAACGATTTCGGCGCGGGCGACAGGAATCTTCAGCTTGCCGCCCAGGGATGTCGCGAGTGATCGGGGCGAGGAGCCGTCATCGACGAAGCCGAGCCCCCTGGCGCCGATCTCCCGCAGCACCGGCTCGAAGGCGGCGGAATCGCTGCCGAGCTTGCCCCCCATGAAGTTCACGAGGCCGACATAGCCGCCGAACCGGCTCATCACCCAGGACAGACGGTCGAGGTTCTCCGGGGGGCGCGAACTCGTCAGCAGGGTCTGCGGACCGGGATCGCTGTCGGGATAGTCGAACGGCTCCATGGGGGCCTGGACCAGGATCTCGTGGCCGAAATCACGGGCGCGGGCGACGCTGCGTTCGAGATCGCCGCCATAGGGCGAGAAGGCGAGGCTGACGGCGGGCGGCAGCTTGGTGATGGCGCCGGCCGTCGCGGCCTGTCCGACGCCGAGGCCGGTGACGAGAATGGCGATCCGCGCGCCCGGTGCGCCCGCATCGAAATCCGATCGGGCATAGGCGTCGAGGGGTCGGCGACGGCCCTCTCCGATTTTCGGCAGGCTGCCGTGGCGTCCCCGCTCCATCAGCCGAGGGTCGGGGGCGGCGAGGCGCGTCGGCTCGGCGGTCGGCACGCGGATGATCACCGCATCGGTGGGGGCCGCGGAGCCGGCCGGCCGCACCACATGGACGCCGGACGCCGTCTCGACCTCGCCGGCCGAGCGTGGCCCTGACGGTGGGGGCTCCGGCGCTTTCGCGACGGGCGGAGGGGGTGCGGGTTCACGCAACGCGATGGCAGTGGTGGCGGAGGGCTCGCCGCCCTGGGGATCGCCGGTGATCGCCAGGATGGTGCCGCCGATGGCGAGGCCCGCGACCGCCATCGCGACGACCGCCGGCAGGGTCATCCTGGGTGCCGAGACAGAGCGCAGACGCTGGCCGAGCGAGCGCGAGGCCGCAGCACTCTTGGTCCCCAGCGGGCGGGTCAGGATGTCGTCGGTGGCCACGTTCAGCCGCTTTCCTCAAGCCTCGCGACCGACAGAGACTTGGCGCTTCCATCCAGG
Source organism: Methylobacterium sp. 77 (assembly GCF_000372825.1). NCBI lineage: Bacteria > Pseudomonadati > Pseudomonadota > Alphaproteobacteria > Hyphomicrobiales > Methylobacteriaceae > Methylobacterium > Methylobacterium sp. 77. The sequence continues at coordinate 3,518,849 of NZ_KB910516.1, forward strand.
AAACGAAGCGGCCCGCAGAGTCGGTCATTACCGACATTGCAGGCCGCGCTGGTTAACGCTTGCTTAAATCACGCGACACGGGCCGCGTTTCAGTACGGAACTGACGATTTCAGTTCGGAACGGCGGCTTTGGGGGTGTTGGCCGCGCCCTTCTGGATGCCGCGGACGAAGTCGATCGCCGCGATCAGCTGCTTGTCCTTGGCCGGATCCGGCGGGACGTAAGCCGACGAACCGCCGCGCTCCTCGACGTCCTTCTGCTTCAGGTGCCCCTTCAGGCCGGCTTCGCCCTTGGTCTCGTCCTTGCCCTTCAGCTCGTCCGGGATCTCCTGCAGGACCTCCTGGTCCGGCTCGATGCCCTTGGCCTGGATCGATCGGCCCGACGGCGTGTAGTAGCGCGCCGTGGTGAGGCGGAGCGCGCCGCTGCCGCCGAGCGGGATGATCGACTGGACCGAGCCCTTGCCGAAGGAGCGCGTGCCGAGCACGGTCGCGCGCTTGTGATCCTGCAGGGCGCCGGCCACGATCTCGGAAGCGGAGGCCGAGCCGCCATTCACCAGAACGACGATGGGCTTGCCCTTGGTGAGGTCGCCGGCCTTGGCCGAGAACCGCTGGGTCTCGTCCGGGTTGCGGCCACGGGTCGAGACGATCTCGCCGCGGTCGAGGAACGCGTCGGAGACCATCACCGCCTGATCGAGGAGACCGCCCGGATTGTTGCGCAGGTCGAGGACGTAACCCTTGAGCTTGTCCTGGCCGACTTCCGTGGAGAGCTTGTCGATGGCGTTGCGCAGGCCGTCATAGGTCTGTTCGGTGAACTGGGTCAGGCGGATGTAGCCGACGTCTCCGCCCTCGGCGCGCGAGCGCACCGGCTTGATCTTGATGACGTCGCGGTTGAGGACGACGTCGATCGGGTCCTTCGATTCCTTGCGGCTGATCTTGAGCTTCACCGGCGAGTTGACCGGCCCGCGCATCTTGTCGACGGCCTGGTTGAGGGTGAGGCCCTGGACCTGATCCTCGTCGATCTGCGTGATGATGTCGTTGGTGAGGATGCCGGCCTTGGAGGCGGGGGTGTCGTCGATGGGGCTGACCACCTTGATCAGGCCGTCCTCCATCGTGACCTCGATGCCGAGGCCGCCGAACTCGCCCTTGGTCTGCACCTGCATGTCACGGAAGCTCTTCGAGTCCATGTAGCTCGAATGCGGGTCCAGCGAGGTGAGCATGCCGTTCACGGCCGCCTCGATCAGCTTGGCCTCGTCGGGCTTCTCGACGTAATCGGTCCGCACCTTCTCGAACACGTCGCCGAACAGGCTGAGCTGGCGGTAGGTCTCGGCGGAAGCCGCCACCGCGCTGGTCCCGGAGAGCAGGTGCGTCTGCGTGGCGAGGAGAGAGGAGCCGACGCCAAGGAACGCGCCGGCCAGGACTAGGGAAATCTTGCGCATTATCCGCGAACCTTCTCGCTGGGGCTTTTGGCCCACCAAGGCTCCGGATCGATGGAGCCGCCGTCTTTCCTGAACTCGACGTACAAAACCGGTCCGTCGCGGTCGCCCGGAGTGGCGCCCTGGCCGCCCTCTCCCATGGCGGCCACCGGTTCCCCGGCAAGCACGAACTGTCCGACCTCGACGTTGATCTGATCCATACCGGCCAGCAGCAGATAGTAGCCATCGCCGGCATTGATGATCAAGAGTCGTCCATACGAGCGGAACTGCCCGGCGAACGACACCCACCCATCGGACGGAGACGACACCACCGCCTTCGGGCGGGTCGCGAGCGATATGCCGCGGGTCGTTCCGCCATTTCCGTCGGGCTGGTTGAAGCTGCGCAGGGTGGCGCCGCTCACGGGCCTGGGCACCTCGCCGCGCGTATCCACGAAGCGGATCTTGGGAGCCAACCGGGCGGGATCGCGTGTTCCGGCCGCCGCGAAGCGCTCCTGGGTGACGCGGGCTTCGCGCGTCTCGGCGGCGCGAGCCTCCTCCGCCGCCCGGCGGGCCGAGGCGACCTCGCTCTCCATCCTGTCGAGCAGTTCCTTCAGGCTCCTGGCCTGGACTCCCAGCTCGGCCGTGCGCGCGCGCTCGGTGACGAGGCCGCTCTCGACCTCGGCGAGGCGCGTCCGGCGCGCGGTGATCAGGGCGTTGATCCGCTGCTGCTCCCTGGCCCAGCCGGCGAGGTCGTTCTGCAGGCCCTCGCGGTCGGCGGCGATGAGGCCCTTCAGCCGCACCATCTCGGTCAGGTCGGCGGCCAGCGTCTCGGCCTCGCCGCGCAATTCGGGCACGACGGCGCCCAGCAGCATCGAGGTGCGGATCACGGCGAGCACGTCCTCCGGCTGGACCAGGACCGCCGGAGGCGGCCTCCGGCCCATGCGCTGGAGGGCGGCGAGGATTTCGGCGATGACGCCACGGCGGGCATCGAGCGAGCGGCGGATGCCGGCCTCGCTGGCGGTGAGCGTCTTCAAACGCTCCTCCAACCGGCTCATCCGGCCCTCGGTCGCCTGCGCCTGCCGGGCGGCATCGAGGAGGGCGGCGTTGAGCTTGGCCCGGTCGCCGCCGATGGAAGCGATCTCCGTCTCGAGCTTCGCCCGCGCCCCTGTCGAGGCGGCCAGTTGCTCCTCGACCCGCTTCAGGTTCTCGGCGCGGCGGGCCTTCTCGTCGATGGCACGCTGGATCGCATCGGCATTGGCCGCGTCCTGAGCCTTCGACGCATCCTGGGCCAGAGCCAAGCCGGACGCGAGCACCGCCACCGCCGCGCATGCGGCGATGCGGATCGCTCCGCCATAGGGCCCGCGCCGCAAAGCTCCGCTCATAATGCGTCGATATTTCCCCGATGGTAGGGATGCCCCGCCAGGATCGTCAGCGTCCTGTACACCTGCTCGAGCACCAGGACGCGCACAAGGCCGTGAGGCAAGGTGGCGGCTCCGAAAGCGAGGGAGAGGTCGGCGCGGTCCCGCACCGCCGGCGCGAGCCCGTCCGCGCCGCCGATGGCGACCACGAGGGTGGCCGTGGCCGCGTCGCGCCACGAGGCGATCTGTTCGGCGATTCGCTCGCTCGTCCAGTTCGAGCGTCCGCGCTCGTCATAGACCAGCAGCACGCTCGACGAGGCCGGGGCCTGGGACAGGATCGCCGCTCCCTCCTCGACGCTCCGGTCGATCGCGCGCCGTGCCCGGCTTTCGGGAATCTCGACGATGTCGCAAGCCGTGAGGCCGAAACCGCGGCCGAGCTGAACCGCCCGGTCGCGATAGCGGGATGCCAGATCCCGCTCCGGTCCAGGCTTGAGGCGACCGACGGCCGTGACCAGCAGCCGCACGCGTCAGGCGCCTCGCTTCATCGGGATCGACCGCTCAGCCGGCCAGCAGACCGGCGGGACGATCGGCGCCCCACATCTTCTCGAGATTGTAGAAGCCGCGGACTTCCGGCCGGAAGATATGGACGATGATGTCGCCCGCATCGATCAGCACCCAGTCGCAGGCCGGCAGACCCTCGACCCGGGCCGTGCCGAAACCCTTGGACTTCATGTCCTGCAGGATGCGGTCGGCGATGGCGCCCACATGGCGCTGCGAACGGCCGGAGGTGATGATCATGGTGTCGGCCAGCGACGTGCGGCCGGCGAGATCGATCTCGATGGTTTCCTCGGCCTTCATGTCTTCGAGACAATCGAGCGCAAGCGCCTTCAGATCACCGATCCTCTGATCGGCGGCGTGGTCGGAACCAGCGGTTCCCGTATGGTGCGAATCGGTCAGTGTCTCGATTCCCGAAGTGGCGGCGGTCATTTTACCTGAACATTCTATAGTCTGATGAGAGTGGAACGATCACTCTCCGTTTTCAAGAGTCGCGACGCGCTCGTCATCGTCCGGCCCTCAGGGCGGTGGACGACAGGGTCGAGCGCGGGCCGTGGAGAAACACCCAGGCCGGGGGTTCGAGATCGGCGAGGAGGCCCGCATCCGATTCGTCGATGCGCCATCGGCCCATCGCCTGTGCCCCGCGGGCATTCGGTGCCGTCAGGGTGAAGCCGGGCCTATCGATGATCGCGATCGGCATCATGGCAGCGATAGCACGAAAATCGCGCCAGCGGTGAAATGCCGCGAGACTGTCGGCGCCCATGATCCAGACGAACCGGACCTCGGGATACCGGGCCCGGAGGTAGTCCAGGCTCTGGCGCGTGTAGCGAGCCCCGATCCGCGTCTCGAAATCGGTGATGGCGATGCGCGGATGGTTCGCGATCTCTTCCGCGATCCTGATCCGGCGGTCGAGGGGAGCGAGCGCCGATCGGTCCTTCAGCGGGTTGCCCGGCGTGATCATCCACCAGACGCGGTCGAGGGCCAGCCGCTTCAGCGCGACGAGGCTCACATGGCGATGGCCGAGATGGGCCGGATTGAACGACCCGCCATAGAGCCCGATCCGCAGGCCGGGCGCGGCAGGAGGCAGCCGGGCGAGCCCGGCCGCATCAAGCCGCACGAGGAATGCCGGCGAGCCGCATCAGGCAGGCCGCATCAAGGACGTGTCTGACCGCGACCATGGACACGGTACTTGAAGGTCGTCAGCTGCTCGACGCCCACCGGCCCGCGCGCATGCATGCGCCCGGTGGCGATGCCGATCTCGGCGCCGAAACCGAACTCGCCGCCATCGGCGAACTGCGTCGATGCGTTATGGGTCACGATGGCCGAATCGACTTCCGCGAGGAACCGGGCCGCCTCCACCGGGTCGGCGGTGACGATGGCGTCGGTGTGGTGCGAACCGTTGGTCTCGATATGGGCGATGGCCGCGTCCAGCCCGTCCACCACCTTCACCGCGATGATCGCGTCGAGATACTCGGTGCGCCAGTCGGCCTCGGTGGCGGGCACGACCCGCGCATCGACGGCCTGGGTCGTCGCATCGCCGCGCACGGTGCAGCCGGCCCCGATCAGCGCCGTGACCAGGGGGGCGAGATGGGTCTCCGCCACGGCGGCATCGACGAGCAGGGTCTCGGCCGCGCCGCAGATGCCGGTGCGGCGCATCTTGCTGTTGATCACCAGGGTGCGGGCCATGTCGAGATCGGCGCCGGCCGCCACGTAGACGTGGCAGATGCCGTCGAGATGGGCGAAGACCGGCACCTTGGCCTCGGACTGGACGCGCTCCACCAGGCCGCGCCCGCCACGGGGCACGATCACGTCGATGCAGCCGTCGAGGCCCGACAGCATGGCGCCCACCGCCGCGCGATCGCGGGTGGGGACGATCTGGACCGCGTCCGCAGGCAGGCCGGCGGCCTCGAGCCCTTCGCGCATGGCGCGGGCGATGGCCATGGCGGTACGGTGGCTGTCGGAGCCGGCGCGAAGGATCGCGGCATTGCCGGCCTTGAGGCACAAAGCCCCCGCATCGGCGGTGACGTTGGGGCGGCTCTCGAAGATGACGCCGACGACGCCGAGCGGCACGGCGATCCGCTCGATCAGCAGGCCGTTGGGGCGCTCGAACGCCGCGAGCTGGCGGCCGACGGGATCGGGCAGCGCACCGATCTTGGCCACCGCATCGGCCATGGCGGCGAGCCTGCCCTCGTCGAGGGTGAGACGATCGATCAGCGCCTGGCTCTGCCCGCTCGCCTTGGCGGCGGCGACGTCACGGGCATTCTCGGCCAGGATCGCATCGCGGCTCGCCCTCAGACGGTCGGCCACCTGGCGCAGGGCGATGTCCTTCGCCTGGGCCGAAGCCTGGGCGATCTTGCGCGCGGCGGCGCGGGCGCGGCGGCCGATCTCATTCATCTGTTCGGAGAGATCGGGAGCGTCGGCGAAATCGGATCTCAAATTCAGGACGGGCACGGTCTGTTTCCTCGCGGCTCACCGTTCAAGGCGATGGCGGCATGTCGACTGCGCCGTCATGCCACGCGATGAGGCAGCAAAACAAGCACATTGCATAATATTCGAGCCTATTCCCCCACCATAGCGAGGTCATCGCGATGCACCATTTCGGCGCGACCGGGATGAGTCAGCAATTCGGCGATCTCGCGACTCGGGCGACCGATGATCTGAGCCGCCTGTGCACTGTCGTAAGCCACGAGGCCCCGCCCCAGGGTGCGGCCCTGCACATCGCGGATGATCACCGCGTCACCGCGCCCGAAGCTCCCCGCGATCCCGGTGACGCCGACGGGCAGCAGGCTCGCCCCACCCTGCAGGGCGCGGGCCGCACCGGCATCGACCACGAGGATGCCGCGCGGTTCCAGCGATCCGGCGATCCAGGCCTTGCGGGCGGCGATGGGGTTCGAGCCCGACAGGAACCAGGTGCAGCGCCCGCCCTGCAGGATGGCGCGCAGGGGGTTCTTCTCGCGCCCGTCGGCGATGACCATGTGGGTTCCGCCACTCGCGGCGATCTTGCCCGCCTCGACCTTGGTGCGCATCCCGCCGCGCGACAATTCGGAGGCGGGCCCGCCCGCCATGGCCTCGATCTCCGACGTGATCCGCTCGATCAGGGGCAGGTGCCGGGCTTCCGGGTCGCTGGCGGGGGGCGCGGTATAGAGGCCGTCGATGTCGGAGAACAGCACCAGCACGTCGGCGCCGATCATGGTGGCGACACGGGCGGCGAGGCGATCGTTGTCGCCGTAACGGATCTCGCTGGTGGCGACCGTGTCGTTCTCGTTCACCACCGGCACGGCGCGGACTTCGAGGAGCTTCAGCACGGTCGCGCGGGCATTGAGATAGCGGCGGCGCTCTTCGGTATCCTGCGGCGTCACCAGGATCTGGCCCGCGGCGATGCCGTGATGGCCGAGCACCTCCGCCCAATAGCGCGCGAGCGCGATCTGCCCTACCGCCGCGGCGGCCTGGCTCTCCTCCAGCCGCAGCGTGCCGGGCGCATAGCCGAGCACCGTCCGTCCCAGCGCGATGGCGCCGGAGGAGACGACGAGGACATCGACGCCGCGGGCATGCAGGTCGGCGATGTCCTCTGCCAGCGCCGCGAGCCAGGCATGGCGCAGGCGACCGCGCGCACGGTCGACGAGAAGCGCCGAGCCGACCTTGATGACGACGCGGCGAAAATCCTGAAGGGAAGGGATCTGGGGGGAAGAGGTCATGGCACTGGGGTGTAGGCGAAGGCGATATCCGTGTGAACGAAATCCGTGCCCTTAAACAGCGGCGGCTGCGCATGGGTCCGGGCGAAACCAGCCTTCCACCTCACGGCGTCGACCTTGGCTGACCGCGCGTCAGTGGAACCAGGGTAACGAAGGCGGCAAACTCATTCTCCAGCATCCAGACGGATCGGATCATGGGGTGCCGCCCATCCGGCGAGGTCATCGGCCCCTCGCACACGATCTTGATGTCGCTCTGCGCATTTGAGACCGTCCAAGCATCAGGAGCGAGGAGGAGGTGATCGGCGAGCGAATCCTGGAGAACACGCGGCTCATGACCGTCGAAGCCGAAGCGGAGCAAAAATCTGGCCTTCGGGCCACCGCGCGGATGATCGGTATTGAGAAGGTATCGAGTCACCTTGTCTTCGCTGATCGTCAGACCACGGATCGAAGGCAGATCTCGACTCAATGGGCACTGCGCCGCGTGCGGGTCAACGCCTCGGCACGCACCGTCGCCAATGCTCCCTCGGGAAGCGCGAACTCGACTTCAAACGCTTCGCCGTCACGCCAGATGCCGACGATCGTCCCCGCCGTGCCTGCGGGAACCGTCGCGCCGTCATCGGTCATCGCCTCCGCAAGCAGGGTAACCTCGTCCAGATCCCGGAGCGTGCCTCCCGGATCGTCTTTCCTCAGCAGATAAAGGACTTCGACCGACATAGACTCATTCTACCCCGAGTCGCGCCGCAGACAATACGCTCGTTCAGGGCTGCCACGCCTCCGCCGGCTGCGCCGCGATTTCCGCCGCCTTGGCTTCCATCATCTCTCGCGTGATCGCGCGCAGGGCGTCCTGCACGCCGAGACCGGTGGCCGAGGACAGGATCAGCGGCTTCACCTTCGATGCCCGCTTCAGGCGCGCGACCTGCTCCTTCAAGGTGTCGGGATCGACGATGTCGGCCTTCGACAGGGCGACGATCTCGGGCTTGTCGGCGAGGCCGTTGCCATAGGCTTCCAATTCCTTGCGCACGAGCTTGTAGGTCTTGCCGGCATGCTCGCTCGTCGCCTCGACGAGATGGAGCAGCACGCGGCAGCGCTCCACATGGGCGAGGAACTTGTCGCCCAGGCCGACGCCGTCATGGGCCCCTTCGATCAGGCCGGGAATGTCGGCGAGCACGAATTCGCGCTCGTCCGAGCGGACCACGCCGAGCCCCGGATGCAGGGTGGTGAAGGGGTAGTCGGCGATCTTGGGCCGCGCCGCCGTGACGGTGGCGAGGAAGGTCGACTTGCCGGCATTGGGCAGGCCGACGAGGCCGGCATCGGCGATGAGCTTCAGGCGCAGCCAGATCCACTGCTCGTGGCCCTCGAGCCCCGGATTAGCGTGTTTGGGCGCACGGTTGGTGGAGGTGGTGAAATAGGCGTTGCCGAAGCCGCCATTGCCACCTTTGGCGAGGCGCACGCGCTGGCCGACATGGGTCATGTCGGCGATCAGGGTCTCGCCGTCCTCGGCGATGATCTCGGTGCCGGCGGGCACCTTCAGCACCACATCCGCCCCGTTGGCGCCGTGGCGGTTCGAGCCCATGCCGTGCTCGCCCTTCTTCGCCTTGAAGTGCTGCTGGTAGCGGTAGTCGATCAGCGTGTTGAGGCCGTCGACGCACTCGACCCAGACGTCGCCGCCACGGCCGCCATCGCCACCGTTGGGGCCGCCGAACTCGATGAATTTTTCGCGTCGGAAGGCCACGCATCCCGCGCCGCCGTCACCGGAGCGCACGTAGACCTTGGCTTCGTCGAGGAATTTCACGGGTGTTCTCGTCTCTGTCGTTCATGCGCCGAGGGCGGGTCCTGCGGGATCCGGACCTTGGCGAATCACATGCGGGTTCGGGTTCAGGCTGCGCCCTGACGGCACTTCCCGTCGAGGTTCAGATACTGCACGCTGCGCAGGCCGGCCTCGAACCACGCCTCACCCGACTTCGTCCGGTCGTAGGCGTAGAGATTGATGACGATAGCGCCATCCGGCGACGTGAGGGTCGCCGGAACCTGCGCATCGTCGAAAGTCCAGACCGGGCGCGGCGCCTCCCGGCCGAATTCGGTCCGCGTCCCGTCCATCTCGAACTGGTTCGCCTGGGCGAAGACCGGCCGCGAGTCGTGGTCCGAGATCGCGAAGGTGAAGCCGACCTTGGGGCTTCGCCCGACGACATTGTAGAACTCGCAATAGAGCGTCGGGCTCTTCCGCGACTGTCTCGGAGTGTCCGCGACCGGAGTAGCGGGCGTCTCGCCTCGGCCGTTCAGAACCACGAGGGCGATAGCGGCCGAACCGATGGCCGCGATCCCCGCCAGTACGAGTTTGAGCGTCGTCATCGCGGAACCGTTGCCGAACACGACACCGTCAGGCGGCGACATCGCAGACGACGAAAGGGAGGATGGTGCGCCATCCTCCCTTCGATGTCAGACGATCGTGGTGGCGGCGAGCCCCGAGGGAGCACGCCGCGCCGTGGGAGGCCGTGGATTACTCCGCGGCTTCCTGGTGCGGCACCACGGCGACGAAGGCGCGGCCGCGCTTCACCTGGAACAACACGCGGCCATCCGCCTTGGCGAACAGGGTGTGATCCGTGCCGATGCCGACATTGACGCCGGGATGGAACTTGGTGCCGCGCTGACGAACGATGATGTTGCCGGCGATGACGGCCTCGGCACCGAACTTCTTCACGCCGAGGCGCTGACCGGCCGAATCGCGGCCGTTGCGGGACGAACCGCCTGCTTTTTTATGGGCCATGGTGGCTTAACTCCGAAATGTCTCGATCAGAACGTCAGGCGCTGATGCCGGTGATGCGCACCACGGTGTGGTGCTGGCGATGACCGCGCTTGCGGCGCGAGTTCTGACGGCGGCGCTTCTTGAAGGCGATGACCTTGGCGTCGCGGCCGTGGCTGACGATCTCGCCAGCGACGCTGATGCCCGACAGGAGCGGCGCGCCGACCTGGGTGGCGCCCGCGCCGTCCGTGAACAGCAGGACGTCGCCGAAGGTCACGGCGGAGCCGGGCTCGCCCTCGACAGTGGCGATCGTGATGGTGTCGTTGGCGGCAACGCGATACTGCTTGCCGCCCGTCTTGATGACTGCGAACATCGTTCTCTCTTCGTGTTCTCTGCCGGCCTCCGGCCTTGTGAGCCTGGACCGTCTTCTTGTTCAGGTCATCCGCGACACCGGATCGAGCCGTTGCGCGAACGCGAAACGCGCGGACTTCGTCGAGGAAGCCGCGCGAGTGCCGGTGGATAAGCGTGGGAGGGGTGTCGTGTCAATGTGTCACCGAGGACGCCACAGCGTCCTCTTCGATCGTACACGGGACCATCGCTGCGTATGAACGCAGACCGCAAGCGGCCCACGACCATCGACGTCAAAGTCGGCCTCGGCACAGGGTAACAGTGCATCGCCGTGTTTCGCCGATGAAACTCAGCGACGGACGCCTCTATCCTTCGTCGAAAGTCTGGTTACGCCGATCTCCGATGCGGACAGGTTCTACACTTCACCGCTTCATCAACCCGCCCAGCACGTTCCGCAAAATTGCGTTGCCGACCTGCGTGCCGACACTGCGGGCCATGGAACGGGCGGCGTTGCCGATGACCTGTTCGGCGAGGCTCGGCGGCGGGCGGCGACCGCCCTTAGCGGCGGGTTTCGAGCCGAGGACGCCGCCCAGCAGGCCGCCGAGCATGCCGCTCAAGCCACCCTCCGATTGCTGCGCCGCCTCGGCTGGAGCCGAATCGAGGTTCTTGCGCTTGGCGAGAATCTCGTAGGCGCTCTCGTTGTCGACCGCGGCGTCGTATTTCCCTCGCAGCGGGCTGTTCGCGATCAGCTGGGCGCGCTCGGCCTCGGTGAGCGGTCCGACCCGGCCCTGGGGCGGGGCGATGAGGGCGCGCTCCACGATCGACGGCGTGCCCTTGGCCTCGAGGAAGCTGACCAGGGCCTCGCCCACGCCGAGTTCGGTGATCGCCGAGGCGACATCGAAGCCGGGGTTCTGCCGGAAGGTCTCCGCGGCCGCCTTCACCGCGCGCTGGTCGCGGGGCGTGAAGGCGCGAAGCGCGTGCTGGACGCGGTTGCCGAGCTGCCCCAGCACCGTTTCAGGCACGTCGAGGGGGTTCTGGGTGACGAAATAGACGCCGACCCCCTTCGAGCGGATCAGGCGGACCACCTGTTCCACGGCATCGAGGAGGGCTTTGGGCGCATCGTTGAACAGGAGATGCGCCTCGTCGAAGAAGAAGACGAGCTTGGGCTTGTCGAGGTCGCCCACCTCCGGCAGCTGCTCGAACAATTCCGACAGCATCCAGAGCAGGAACGACGCGTAGAGGCGCGGCCGCTGCATCAGCTTGTCGGCGGCCAGGATGTTGACGATGCCGCGTCCCTCGCGGTCGACCTTCATGAAGTCGTTGAGATCGAGGGCCGGCTCGCCGAAGAACTGGTCCGCGCCCTGGTTCTCCAACATGAGGAGCTGGCGCTGGATCGCGCCCACGGATGCCGCCGAGACGTTGCCGTACTTGCCGGAGATCTCCTTGAGGTTCTCGGTGCAGTAGAGGAGCAGCGCGCGCAGGTCCTTCAGGTCGAGGACCGGCCACTGATTGTCGTCGGCGACGCGGAAGGCGATGTTGAGCACGCCTTCCTGCGTGTCGTTGAGTTCCAGCAGGCGGGCGAGCAGCAGCGGCCCCATCTCGATGACCGTGCAGCGGATCGGATGACCCTGTGTTCCGAACAGGTCCCAGAACACGGTGGGGAAGCGGTCGGGCTCGTAGGTGATCCCGAGCTCTTCGGCGCGCTTGACGAAGACCGGCTTCGATTCGCCCGCGGCCGCCAAGCCCGAGAGATCGCCCTTGATGTCGGCGGCGAAGACCGGGACGCCGGCATTGGAGAAGCCCTCGGCCATCACCTGCAGCGTCACCGTCTTGCCGGTGCCGGTTGCGCCGGCGACGAGGCCGTGGCGGTTGGCGAGCCTGAGGCTGAGCGCCTCCGGCTTGGTGCCACTCTTGCCGACGAGGATGGTGCCGTCGCTCTGCATGATCGCCTGATCCCACCGTCCCGCGTCGCGCCCAGCGCATCGACCTTGGCGTTATGCAGCCGCGAGGTGGCATTTTCCAGCGCCGCCGCCGCCAGCGCTTGATTTCAGCGCGGACAGGCCAGATGGACTACGAACCCGCATGCGTTGGAGCATTTGCACATGGAAGAGTTGATCGCCCGCGTCACCACCGTGACCGGCCTCGATACCGCGACGGCGCAGACGGCCATCGGCCACATCCTCGCGTTCCTGCAGAAGGAAGGCCCGGCCACCGAGGTCGCCCAACTCTTCGCGGCGATGCCCGGAGCGGACGCGGCGGCGGCCCAGTCGAACGAAGGTGAAGGCGGCGGCGGGCTGATGGGCATGCTCGGCGGCATGATGGGTGGCGGCGTGATGGCGCTCGGCCAGAAGCTGATGGCGGCGGGCGTCCCCATGGGGCAGATGCAACCCCTCGGCAGCGAGCTCTTCGCCTTCGGTCGCGAGAAGGCGGGCGAAGACGTGATGGGACCGATCGTCGGTGCGATCCCCGGCCTCAACCAGTTCGTCTGAGGCCGATTCGATACCCCTCTCCTCTCCGGCATCGACCCAGGGAGCGAGAGTGCGCGGAAGGTTCGGCGGCTACCCATGGGAATGGCGCCGGCGAACCATTTTTCTCCTTCACTAACCGCCTCTGGTTTCAAGCAAAAGCCTGTCATAAAAGCGTTCGGGCTTCGTGATGATGTGGCCTCGCGGACACGAGGTTCCGGCGCTCCATCGGGCGCCGGCCTCGCGGGTCCGACAGAGCGGAATGGACGATGGTCCCGAACTTCGCACGCGATGCGTCCACGGCCTGGCTCAATGGCTGGGAAGCGCATGTCCATGCGCCCATCGCCCGATTCAAGCAGAAGCGCCTGGAAGCGGGGAATGCGGGACTCGCCGGGCTTCCGGGATTCTCGAGCCTTCCGGGCTTCGGTGCGAGGGCCCTGGTTCCTCCGGGCGCGACGCCGATCAGGTTCAAGCCGCGCCTGAAGAAACCGCTGGCTGCTCCGGGACTCGACCCGATTCTCGGCCGTATCGGCGATCTCGAAGTGCGCCTCGCCACCACCGTCGCCGAGATCCGCCGCGCCCAGCGCCTGCGCTACCAGGTGTTCTACCAGGAGATGTCGGCGGTCGCCTCCGGCATGTCCCTGCTGTCGCGGCGGGACATCGACGATTACGACACGGTCTGCGACCACCTGCTGGTGATCGATCATGCGGCGACGGAGGCGAAACCCTTCCGACGCCCGAGACCGAAGGTGGTGGGCACCTACCGCCTGCTGCGCCAGGACGCGGCCGACCGCAATTTCGGCTTCTACACCGCCGGCGAATACGACATCGCGCCGCTTCTGGCCGCCCATCCGGGCAAGCGCTTCCTGGAACTCGGCCGCTCCTGCGTGCTCAAGCCGTACCGGACCAAGCGCACGGTCGAGCTGCTCTGGGCCGGGATCTGGGCCTATGTCCAGCACCACCGCATCGATGCGATGCTCGGCTGCGCCAGCCTGGAAGGCACCGACCCCGATAAGCTCGCCCTCGCCCTGAGTTTCCTGCACCACCATGCCCGCGCCCCCGAGCCCTGGCGCGCGCGGGCATTGCCGGGACGCCACGTCGCCATGGACAGGATGCCGCGCGAGGTGGTGGACCCGAAGGCCGCGCTCCAGTCGCTGCCGCCGCTGATCAAGGGCTACCTGCGCGTCGGCGCCACCTTCGGAGACGGCGCCGTCATCGACCATCAGTTCGGCACGACGGACGTGTTCGTCGTGCTGCCGGTCTCGGCCATCGCCGCCCGCTACATCGGCCATTTCACCCCGGCGGCGAACAAACGCGCGGCCTGAGCCGGCGTCGAACGCTCCGTTACCGTTCCTTCCCGGAAGCGGAGATTCCTCACCTGACCGGGAAGCCCGGGCATCGGTCGATGTCCGGAATCAGGAACGGGGGCGTTGCCGGCCGACGAAATCGACGAAGGCCCGCAGCGGCGCGGGAAGGTAGCGACGGCCGGGATAGTACAGGAATGGCCCCGAAAACGGTTGCCACCAGGGCTCCAGAACAGGCTCCAATGCGCCGCTGTCGAGATGTGGCCGTAGCCAATCCTCGAACAGGGTGATGATCCCGGTCCCCGCGATGGCGGCGTCCACGGCGAGATCCGTGGCGGCACCGACGCGGACGACGAGAGGACCGCTGGGATCGACGCGCACGATCTCCCCGTCACGCTCGAACTCCCACGCCGTCATCGCGCCGCTGGCGAAGCGTCCGCCGATACAGGCATGGGTCAGCAGCTCGCTTGGGTGGGACGGACGCCCATGGCGATCGAGATAGGCCGGCGAGGCGGCCGTTGCGAAACGCTGCTCCCTCGGCCCGATCGGGATCGCGATCATGTCCTGTTCGAGGCGCTCGTCGTAGCGGATCCCGGCATCGCAGCCGGCGGCCAGCACGTCGACGAATCCGTCCTCGGCCACCACTTCGAGACGGATATCGGGATAGGCGGCGAGGAAAGGCGGAACGATCGCCGGCAGAACGAGCCGCGCCGCGCTGACCGGCACGTTGAGCCGGAGCGTGCCGGCCGGGCGGTCGCGAAAGCCGTTCACGACATCGAGCGCCGCTTTCACCTCGCTCAAGGCCGGCGTCAGCCGCTCCAGCAGGCGCGTCCCCGCCTCGGTCGGTGCGACGCTCCGCGTCGTGCGATTGAGCAACCTGACGCCGAGCCTTGCCTCGAGCCGGCGGACGGCCTCACTCAAGCCCGATGCGCTCGTTCCGCTCGCCCGCGCGCCATCACGAAACCCGCCTGCCTCCGCGACGGTGACGAAAGCGGCGAGATCCCCGAGATCATCGGCCATTGTGCGATCTTTCGTACGGCCCGTGCCGACTAGCCCGCATTATCACACGATCCGGCCGGGTCTACATGTCCTCTCATCACAACGGAGGCGACCATGACCGATAACGCACAGGCCGGGACTTATGCCCTGGGCGACCGCACCGTGAAGCGGATGGGCTACGGCGCGATGCAATTGGCGGGGCCGGGGGTTTTCGGTCCTCCGAAGGATCGGGCAGGTGCCATCGCCGTCCTGCGCGAGGCGGTGGCGCGAGGCTTGAACCACATCGACACGAGCGACTTCTACGGCCCTCACATCACCAACCAGCTCATCCGCGAAGCGCTTCACCCCTACCCGGACGACCTCGTGATCGTCACGAAGATCGGTGCGAAGCGCGGTGAGGACGCGTCGTGGAATCCGGCTTTCTCCGAGGAGGAACTCACGCGCGCGGTCCACGACAATCTCCGCAATCTCGCGGTGGACGCGCTCGACGTGGTCAACCTGCGTATCATGCTCGATGTGCACGGCCCCGCGGAAGGCTCGATCGCGGAGCCCCTCGCCATCCTCGCCAAGCTTCAGCGCCAGGGCCTCGTCCGCCGGATCGGCCTGAGTAACGTGACGGCCCGGCAGGTCGCCGAGGGGCGATCGATCACGGAGATCGTCTGTGTTCAGAACGCGTACAATCTCGCGCATCGGGCGGATGACGCGCTCATCGACGAGCTGGCGGCTCGAGGCACCGCCTATGTGCCGTTCTTCCCGCTCGGCGGCTTCAGCCCGATTCAGTCGACGGCCCTCACCGACATCGCCGAGGGGCTTGGCGCGACACCGATGCAGGTGGCCCTCGCCTGGCTGCTCGCCCGCTCGCCCAACATCCTGCTGATCCCCGGCACATCGTCACTCGGGCACCTGCACGAAAACCTGGCGGCGGCAGCCCTCACGCTCCCGGACGAGACGATGGCGGCGCTCGATCGGATCGCGGCTCGTCCCGAAACGAGCTGAGGCTTTGTGGAACCGCTCCCGGCCAGCGTCGCGCGGCCGTGAAAACGTGGTTCGGTTCGCGATAGGGTGAAGGTCGGATCGGTCGGACGTCGCGCTACCGTCGCCCGCCCGTCCGTCAAGCATCCTGAATGACGAGGCTGCGGTGCGGTCGAGCGAGCCGCCCACGGCTCAGAACATCCCGTTCGGATTGGCGGACGCCTCGGGCAGGATCTGCAGCACGTCCCAGTGCTCGACGATTTTGCCGTGATGATCGAGCCGGAAGATATCCATGGCCGCGTAATCGTGGCTGCCCGGCCAGTGCTGCAGACAATGAAGGACGACCAGATCGCCCTCGGCCACCGCTCGCTTCACCTCGACCCGCTTGCCCGGCCATTCCCGCGCCATGCGCTCGAAGTAAGCGATGAAGCCGTCCTTACCCGTCGCCACATGCGGGTTGTGCTGGATGTACTCGTCGCCACCATAGCGCGCGATCGCCTCGCGCGGCTGGCAGTCGTTGAACATCGTCTCGTAGAAGGAGATCACGTTCGCCTTGTTCCGCGCAGGGTCCGTCATGCCGCTTCTCCTGACTGATCGGGGCCGGTCCCGGGACGAGGATCACGCTGCCTAGCCTCTGGCGTCGGCGACCAGGGCGGCGAGCCCCTCACGGTAGGTCGGATAGGCGAGATCGACCCCGAGCTCCTCGCGGATCAGTCGGTTCCGCACGCGCTTGTTCTCGCCGTAGAAGCTGCGCGCCATCGGGCTCAGATCCGCCGTCTCGAAGTCGATCTCCGGCGGCAAGGGCAGGTTGGCGAGCCCGGCCGCATATTCCGTCACCACCTGCGGCGGCGTCGGTTCGTCGTCGGTGACGTTGTAGATCGCGCCGTTGCGCGGCCTGTCGATGGAGGCGAGCAGCGTCGTCGCGATGTCGTCGACATGGATGCGGTTGAACACCTGACCCGGCTTGATGATGCGTTGGGACTTGCCTTCCCGCAGCTTCACGATCGGGTTGCGGCCCGGCCCGTAGATGCCGGACAGCCGGAACACCTGCACCGCCTTGCCCGTCCGCTCGCCGAGATCGAGCCAGGCCTTCTCCACCGCGATGCGACCGTGCGAGCGACCGCTGGTGGGATTGGGCTGCGTGGTCTCGTCGATCCAGGCGCCCTGCTGATCGCCGTAGATCCCGATGGTGGAGAGATAGCCGATCCAGCCGATCCGGCTTTCGGAGATGGCATCCTGGTAGCGGGCGAGCACCGTGTCGCCGTCGCGCGATGGCGGGGCCGAGACCAGCAGGACGTCCGTATCGGCGAGATCGTCCGCGATCCGCGCGTCATCCGCATCGGGGCCGAAACCGCGCAGGGCGACGTCACCGAGCCCGGCGCCCACTCGCGTCGGGTCGGTGACGGTGGCGCGGATCCGGTCGAACCGTCCGGCCGCGCGCTCGGCGAAGCGGCGCGCCGTGAAGCCGAGGCCGAAGACGAAGAGATTCATGCCGCCGTGTTTCCCGCGTGATCCAGCGCCGCGCGCCATTCGGCGCCGACGTCGCCATCGGTTTCGCCGATGGCATGGCTGTTGAAAAGGTCGCGCAACGCCGCTGCGCCGACAAGGCGGCCCAAGGCCCACACCGCCATGCCGCGCACCAGGGGCGAGGCGTCGGAGAGGCAGCGCTCCGCTTCGGCGGCCAGCGACGGCGCGCCCGAATTGCCGATGGCGATGAGGACGTTGCGCAGGAAGCGGTCGCGCCCCGTGCGCTTCACCGGCGTGCCGGCGAACCGCGCCCGGAACGCCGCGTCGTCGAGGCGCGCCAGTTCGGCGAGCGGCGGTGCGGCGAGGTCGGCCCGCGCGCCGAGGCGCCCTTCTGAGGCGGTGACGGCGAACTTGTTCCAGGGACAGACGGCGAGGCAATCGTCGCAGCCGAAGATGCGGTTGCCGATGGCGGTGCGGAATTCCGGCGCGATCGGCCCCTCGTGCTCGATGGTGAGGTAGGAGATGCAGCGCCTGGCATCGAGCTGGTAGGGCGCGGGAAACGCGGCCGTCGGGCAGATATCGAGGCAGCGGCGGCAGGAACCGCAATGGTCGGCCTCGGGCAGGTCCGGCGCGAAATCGGCCGAGGTGTAGATCGCGCCGAGCAGCAGCCAGTTGCCGTGCTCACGCGAGACCAGCACCGTGTGCTTGCCCTGCCATCCGAGACCTGCGGCGGCAGCGAGAGGCTTCTCCATCACCGGGGCGGTATCGACGAAGACTTTGACGCGGACGTCGCCCTTGGCGGACAGATAGCCGCCGAGCTCCTTCAGCTTGCCCTTCAACACATCGTGATAATCGCGTCTCTGGGCATAGGCCGCGATGGCGCCGCGATCCTTCAGCGCGAGCAGCGCGAGCGGGTCGGTCTCCGGGCCGTAATTCATGCCCAGCATCACGACGCTGCGGACACCCGGCCAGAGAATGGCCGGATCGGCGCGCTGGTCGGCCCGTTCCACCATCCAATCCATGTCGCCATGATGCCCGGCGGCGAGCCAGGCCGGCAGGCGCTCGCGCAGGGCGGGCACGGCATCGGGTGTCGTGACCCGGACGGAATCGAAGCCGAGATGGCGGGCGCGCGCCTCGACGGCCTGCCTCAGGGCATCGCCGGACAGGATCTTGCGCTGCAGACGGCGACCGGCCGCCTGCTTGCCCTCCCGTTCTCTGCCTTCGCCCTGGGGGTGGCCTGCCGGAAGGTTCAGAAATCCAGATCCGCGTAATGGTCGGCCGGAGCCATGCCCGGCACCCGGTCCGCCAGGAGCGTCCGGAACGAGGGGCGCGACTTCAGCCGCGCGTACCAGTCCCTCGCCGTCTCGTCCTCGTCCCATGGCACGTCGCCGAGATAATCCACGCAGGAGAGGTGGGCCGCGGCCGCGAGATCCGCATAGGTCAGATGGTCGCCGGCGATCCACTTCCGGCGGGACATCAGATAGCCGATGTATTTCATATGGTAGCGCACATTGGTCCGCGCCGCGCGGATGGCGTGCATGTCCGGCGGACCGCCGCCATTGGCGCTGGTCATGAAGCGCTTGGAAATCTTCTCGGTGACGAGATAGCCGGTCACCTCCGCGTCGAACTTCACCAGGAACCAGTCGAGCAGGCGACGGACCTCCACGCGCTCGGCGGTGGTTTCCGGCAGGAGCCGGCGCCCGGTGAGGCCGAGACCGCGGGTCTCGTCGAGATATTCGGCGATGATGCCCGCACCCGGCACGGCAAGCCCGGTCTCCTCCACCAGGACCGGCGTCGTACCCGCCGGATTGATGAGCAGGAAGGCCTCGCGGCGGTCCCAGACCCGCTCTTCGACGAGCGCAGGCTCCATCCCCATCTCGCTGAGCACGAGGCGGATGAAGCGCGAATGCGGGCAGAAGGGGGAATGGTGAAGCGTCGCCATAGAGGCCGTTTCGGAGGGGAAGGGATCGCGGGACGCGCCGTGTCGGAGCCGCTTGTGCAAGAGGGTCGGCGAGCATGATTTATTGCCCGATCATTGCCGCCTCATTAACACGCTGAACATGGCCCGGTAACCGCTCGTCAACCCTGATCGTCGACACCCTCTGGCGAACCGCGCTCCCAACCCGAAACAATTGAGGCGATGACATGATGGATGCCATGAGCATCGTGAAGGCGGTCGTGCTTGCCGTCGTCGAGGGCGCCACCGAATTCATCCCGGTCTCCTCCACCGGCCACCAGTTGCTGGTCGGCCATTTCATCGGTTTCCAGTCGCCCAACAACACGTTCGAGGTGCTGATCCAGCTCGGCGCGATCCTGGCGATCCTCGCCGTCTACTTCCGCCGCCTGCTCGGAATCGCCAAGGCCTTCCCCAGCGACCCGAACGCCCGGCGCTTCGTCTACGGCATTCTCCTCGCCTTCCTGCCGGCGGCGATCATCGGCGGCCTGTTCTCGAAATACATCAAGTTCTACCTGTTCAATCCCTGGATCGTCTGCGCGACGCTGGTGGCCGGCGGCCTCGTCCTCCTCGTTCTCGACGAGACTGACCTCGAGGTGAAGAAACGCGACGTCTTCGACTTCACCCTGCCGATGGATTTCAAGATCGGCCTCTTCCAGTGCCTCGCGATGATCCCGGGCGTGTCTCGCTCGGGCGCCACCATCGTCGGCGCGATGCTGATGGGGGCGGACAAGCGCTCGGCCACCGAGTTCTCGTTCTACCTCGCGATCCCGACCATGGCCGGCGCCTTCGCCAAGGATCTCCTCGACAATTACAAGAACCTGTCGAAGGACGATGCCGGATTGATCGTCATCGGCTTCATCGTGGCCTTCATCTCGGCCTTCATCGTCGTACGCACGGTGCTCGACTACGTCTCCTCGCACGGCTTCCGCCTGTTCGCGTGGTGGCGCATCATCGTCGGCTCCCTCGGCTTCGCGGGACTGATCCTGTTCGGATGACGAGGCCCGCGCGCGGGCTGCGATCCGGCGCGGCAAGCAGACGGCGGGAGGCGTTTTCTTTGCCCCCGCCTTGACTTCTTTGATAGGCGCGGCGTGTTGCCCAGCACGCCACGCCGTGCGAGGGCTGTCGCCGACAAAGTCCGGCCATAAGCGGCCGGCGGAAGCGCGTGCCAAGGCCCTGACGATGGAAGATCGCCCCCTCGCCGACCTGTTTCCGACACCGACCCGCGAGCGTTGGCTCGGTCTGGTGGAAGGCGTGCTGAAGGGCGGCGATTTCGAGAAGCGGCTCGTCTCGAAGACGGCGGACGGCATCCGGATCGAGCCGCTCTATGAGCCGGCCGCCCCCGTGGCGCAGCCGATGCGCGCCCCCGGCCCCTGGCGCATCGCCCAGCGGGTCGACCATCCCGACGCGCAGGCCGCGCACGACCTCGCGATGGCCGATCTCGAAGGCGGCGCCGACGCGCTCACTCTGGTCTTTTCGGGCGCCGTCTCCGCGCGCGGTTTCGGGATTACTGCCGAAGACGTGCCGACCCTCGACACGGCGCTGTCCGGCGTGATGCTGTCTCTCATCGCGACGCGCCTCGATGCGGGCGGGCGCGGCCTCGAGGCGGCCCGGCTGGTCCAGGCGCTGGCCGCGCACCGGAACGACGATCTCGGCGCCCTCGATCTCGACCTCGGCCTGGACCCCATCGGCACCCTCGCCGCCACCGGCCGGCTCGATGCGGCGCTTCCCGATATCGGTGCGGCGGTGTCGTCGCTGCTGTCGGAGTTCGACGGGGCCGGCTTCACAGGACGGGCGATGCTCGCCGATGGGCGCCCCTATCACGAGGCCGGCGCCAGCGAGGCCGCCGAACTCGCCGCCACTTTGGCCACGGCCGTCGCCTATCTGCGCATGCTGGAAGCCGGGGGACACGATCTCGCCCGCGCCCGTGACGCCGTCGCCATCCTGCTCGTCGCCGATGCCGACGAGTATCTGACCATCGCCAAGTTCCGCGCCATGCGCCGGCTCTGGGCGCGGGTGGAGGCCGCCTGCGGGCTCGACCCAAAGCCGCTGCGCCTCCATGCCGAGACCGCGTGGCGGATGATGAACCGGCGCGATCCGTTCGTGAACATCCTGCGCACCGGCATGGCGGCCTGCTCGGCCGGCCTCGGTGGCGCGGATTCCGTCGCCATCGTGCCCTACACCGCCTCGCTCGGACTCGCCGATGCCTTCGCCCGGCGCGTCGCCCGCAACAGCCAGATCGTCCTGATCGAGGAATCGAACCTCGCCCGCGTCGCCGATCCGGCGGCCGGAGCCGGCGGTTTCGAGGCGCTGACCGAGGAACTCACCACCACGGCCTGGGCCGCCTTCCAGGCGATCGAACGCGAGGGCGGCATCGTCGCGAGCCTGCAGGCCGGCGCCGTCCAGGCCCGTATCGGCGAGACCCGCGCCACCCGCACGAAGAACATCGCCACGCGCCGCGAGCCGCTGACCGGGGCGAGCGAATTCCCCTTCCTCGCCGAGAAGCCGGTGACGGTCCTCGACCTCGCGCCCAACCAGACGCTGGCACCCGCCTTCGCTCTCGGCGGGACCGGCACCACCACTTGCGAGCCGTTGCCCTCGCTACGTCTCGCCGAGCCCTACGAGGCGCTGCGCGACGCCTCCGACGCCTATCTCGCCAGGACCGGTGGGCGCCCCCTGGTGTTCCTCGCCAATCTCGGGACGGTCGCCGTCTTCAACGCCCGCTCGACCTTCGCCGCCAACGCCTTCGCGGCCGGCGGCATCGAGGCGGTGAACGAAGAGGGTTTCTCGGAGAGCGAAGTCCTGGGCCGGGCCTTCGCGGCCTCCGGTGTGCGCATCGCCTGCCTCTGCTCGTCGGATGCCCTCTACGCGACCCATGCCGTCGACGCGGCCCGGGCCCTCAAGGCCGCCGGCGCGACGACCGTCTATCTCGCGGGCAAGCCGGGTGACCTCGCGGAGGGGCTCAAAGCGGCCGGCGTCGATGCCTATCTCCATGCCGGAGGCGATCTCCTCGCGCTCCTTCAAGCCGCGCTGAGCGAGGCCACGCACGCCGCGCCGAGCGAGACTTCGAAGGCGTGAACCGCAACCGATACGGGATCCGGGACGTTTCCAGCCCCGATCCCGTCTTTGCAGAACAGGCCACGATGCGACGCTTCCTCCTTGCCGCCGGCGCCCTCGCCCTCCTCTCCACCTCCCTCGGGACGGCGGAGGCGGCCAAGCGAAAGGTCTCGGTGCCGAATCGCTACGACGGCAACTGGAGCATCGAAGTCATCACCCAGGACGGACCGTGCGACCGCGCCTATCGCTACGGCGTCCGGATCGCCAAGGGTGAGGCGAGCTATCCGGGCGGCGATTTCGACATCCGGGGCCGCGTCTCCGGCAACGGCGCCGTGCGGGCGACGATCATGCGCGGCTCGGACGGCGCCAACGTCGTCGGACAGCTCGATCGTGGCGGCTACGGCAACGGCACCTGGTCGAGCAACGGCATGATCCGCTGCACCGGTCGCTGGAACGCCGAGAAGCGGGGCTGACGCGGCACCTGTGATCGGCTGAGCACAGCCGACTCACGAAATGGTGAGTCGACGATCTTGCAGTGCAACAGGCCCTGTTCCGGTCCAAGTCTTCGTTGAATACTCGCAACGAATCGGGATCGATCGACTTCAGGGGTTGTGGGCGATGAAGGTTCGGCTGTTTAGCGCTTTCTTGATCCCTCTGGTGACGGCCAGCGTCGCGAACGCCGTCCCGCGCACCCCCGACCACGCCGCTCATGCGGCCATGGTGCCGCTGGAACAGGCGGCCACAGATTGCTTCGCCGAGACAGTGATGGCCAACCCGGCCGCCATGCGTCACGCCAGGGCGGGCCGGTGGTACGAGGCGGCCGGGATCATCGGCTTCCTGTGCCGGCCCGAGGTGGACGCGATGATCCGCACCCACGACCGCCTTTTCGGCACCGGCACCGGCGAGCGCTATTTCAAGATCGCCTACACCAAGCATCTCGGCGGCGAACTCGCCATCCGCCTCAAGCCGATGCTGGAGCGCAAGGCGGTGGCGATCGCCGAACCGCCCGCCGAGAAGACCCTCGACGAGGCGAGCGACAAGGCAGAATAGAGCCGTCAGGCATCCGCGTCCTCGAAGACGGGCTCGGCGATGCGGTCCGCCACGGCAAGGCGCGGGTCGGGGCCGAGGAGCGTCTCGACCAGGGCATCGATGCGCGCCGACACGCCCCCCTCGCGTAAGGCGTTCCGCACCAGGGCTCGCGCCTGCTGGAACGAGGCCTCCGCCGGCAGCACGACGGAGGCCGCGATCTCCTCCGCGACTGCGCCTTCCGCCGCCAATGCGGCATGGACCGCCTCGCGAGGGTCGAAGCGCGGGATCGGAAGCGTGAACATCAGCTTGTCGAAGTCACGCACACCCTGCTCCCCCCGACTTTGCAGATGGGCGATGCGGATGCGGACGGCTTCGCTGTTCAGGATGGCGATGAGGAAGCGCGCTTCCTCGTCAGTCGGAACATCGGCCCAGTAGAGCTTGTGATCGATGATCCCGCGGCGATCCCTGAGGATACAAGCCGCAGGCCACTTTCCAGCCTTGGTGAAGACAACGCGTATGGGCGGCATCGGAAACTGTGAGGATAGCCCACGCTGAAAATCCCAGCGCTGTTTCAGGGAGATGCGCCCCGCGCCGTGTTGTGCCCATTCTGCCTCGGCTTGCCGTAACCATGCTCCGAGCCGGGGAGCACTGCGGTCGCTGGCCTGTTTCGCGTCGAGCATAGTCCCACCGGACGTCACCGGCACGATGCCTTCGAAGGGTCTCAGGACGCGAAAGGGCGCGATTGATTCGCCGAGATAGACAGGCTGGACATAGGCAGCTTCGACCGCGCCCTGCTGAGCCGGCAGATCTCGCCAAGGTGCCTTCTCCTGTGCGGAACGGCGACTCCGCAAAAGAGGCGCAGCGGCATTGCCACCAAGTCGACCAGCCTGGACACGCTCCACCAAGCACAGCATCCGCGGGACCAGAGTGGCACCTTGATGAAACAGTGGGCGATAGGGTGAGCCGGCATTGAAATTCGCGGCCGCGGGCGCATCGGCCTGCTCCTGACGCAGACACCGGTCGGCCACCTCCTCGGGCACATCCTTGGAAGGGAGCCGCCCCGAGAAAGCCGTCACCCGCCCCGGCATCGGCCGGGCCTCCCCCGCCGTCACATCGGCGAACAGCACGCAGGTCGGGACCCTGAACAGCGGCGAGACCGCCTGATTGTCGAGCATCCAGGCCTCGGAGAACGCGACCCGGACGCCCGTCCAGTCGCCGGTGCGGAAGGCACGGAACTGGCCGCGGCTCATCGCGGCGAGCGGCAGGACCATGGCGACCCGTCCCCCCATCCCGCCCTCCTCGGAAGGACGGGCGTAGAGTTCCGCGGCCCGCGCGAAGAACAGGCCCGACAGGTCGGTCTGCGTCACCAGCCGCGCCTCGTCGGGTCCGACCCAGATCCCGAGCCGACGCGCCGTATCACGGAACAGCGCCTGCAGCGCCGGAGCCATGAAACGATACGAGAGCCAGGGCGGGTTGCCGATGACGACATCGACCCTGGCGCCATCCGACAGGGCGACCGGGCGGCTGAGGTTGCGCGCGAAGAAGCCCCAGACATGGTCGCGGCCCGCCCGGCGCAATCGGTCGTAGGTGGCGTAGGTGGTGCGCAGTGTTTCGTGCTGCTCGGCCGGGATGCCGAGGCCGGCGAGACCTCGGGCGAAGGCCTCGGCCGTGCGGCCGGCCTCGCTGGCATCGTGCATGGCCGTGACCACGCGATCGAACAGCGGCGGGTCGGCGCAGAGGCCGAGGGGGAAGCGCAGGGTCGGCGACCCCTTCCTGCCCTCGCGGGGATCGCGCGGCACCTCGACCACGAGGTCGCTCTCGAAGGCGTCGCGCTTCACGTTCCATTGCAGCGCGTCGCCGAGATAGACCGGCAGCGAGATATCGCCGCCGCGCCCCGGCAGGGCATCGCCCAGGGCCAGGAGGTAGGTCACGCGGGCGAAGATGACCGCGACCGGGTGCACGTCCAACCCCGTCACGGAGGCGCAGCAGCGCGAAGCGATCTCCGTGAGGGGCACGCCTGCCGCGATCAGGGCCTCGCGCTTGAGGCGCACGGCATGGAAGAGGAAGCTGCCCGAGCCGCAGGCGGGGTCGAGGCAGGTCTGCTCGGCCGGCCGGTCGATGGCGCGCCGGACCACCTTCCGGGCGAGCCAATCCGGCGTGTAATACTCGCCGAGATCGTGGCGCTGCGCCGGATCGATCAGGGATTCGTAGAGAACCTTGAGCAGATCGACATCGACGCTGCCGAGATCGAACCGGGCGGCATGCGCCGCGAGGCTGGCGACGATGGCCTCTCCGCCCGGCGCCTGGAGCACCCAACCGAAGAAATCCGTCTCGACCGCGCCGTGGACCCCCGCTTCGTGGAAGGCGCGCCCCGACAGCAAATCCTCCGGCGAGCGGCCGGTCGCTCCCATGGTTCCGGCAGCGATCGCCTTGGCCAGGATGACGAGATAGGTGTGCTGGAGCCACAGCGTATCGTCGTCGATGGCCTTGCCGTAGACGAAGCCGAGATGGCGCGACCAGAGTTGGCGCTTCAGCACCGCCTCCGGGTCGGCGGACAGCGCATCCCAGGCCTTGGCGAGCAGGCCGAGGGTCCGCGCGAAGGCCGCGCTCTGGCGGCCGAGTTCGTTGGTGATCCCGGTGGCGTCCGCCGGCAGCCAGTCGAGGACGGCGATGACGCCTTCGAGCCAGGCGGTGAGGCCGCGCGCCTCCGTCAGCCTCACCTCGTGCTCGGTGAGCCGGACCAGCGCGCCGTCCCTCATCTCGTAGGCCAGGAACGAGGCACCGTCGGTGGCGAGACCGACATAGCGCTGGCCGGTGGCGCCTTCGCGTTCCGGCAGATAACGCGTGAGCTGCGCCTCGGCCTCCCTGCCTTCCCT
This sequence comes from Methylobacterium sp. 77, assembly GCF_000372825.1. Classification (NCBI taxonomy): domain Bacteria; kingdom Pseudomonadati; phylum Pseudomonadota; class Alphaproteobacteria; order Hyphomicrobiales; family Methylobacteriaceae; genus Methylobacterium; species Methylobacterium sp. 77. The sequence continues at coordinate 3,545,073 of NZ_KB910516.1, forward strand.
GCGCAGGTCGGACTTGATCTCGACGATCGTCCGGCCCAGCAACGCGTCGAGGCGACCTCTAACCTCAGGTATCTTTCTCTCGAAGAAGATCTGCTCGCTGCGGGCACCGAGGGCCTCGGTCAGCAGACGGTAGAGCAACGCTCTCACCTTCTCATGCCCCGGACGCGTCAGGAGTTCTGCGACTATCGCGCCGAGCGCGTCATCGTCGATCGGCATCGGCGGCTCCTTCAAGAGAGGAGCGAAATAATATACCTCAGGTTGCCCATCAAGTCGCGATCGGAGCCACACACAGGTTGTCTGTGACCGCCATTCAAGCCGTCTCGCGGCTGTCGATGCCGAGCGTTCCCGCGAAATCCGCGCAACGCCGAGGCAGTGCCCCCGTCTCAGTCGGCTTCAGGCAGGGGCGCCCGTCAGGCGAACGCCGCCTTGCCGGCGGTCCCCCGTCCCGTGACGACGCTCGGCGCAGCGGGTCTGGTTGCGGCCGTTGGCCTTGGCCTCGTAGAGGGCGGCATCCGCGAGCCGGTAAAGGTCGGACGGCGTGAGGAGGTCTCCTCCGGGGGCGCCCATCGTCGCGACGCCGATGCTGACCGTCACCGATCCGGCTGCGATCTGCGCCGATTCGACGGACAGGCGCGCCACCTCGGCATGGACCCTGTCGGCGATGCGCAGGGCCGCGGATTCATCGCCGTCCTGGACCAGGATCACGAACTCCTCGCCGCCCACCCGGCAGACGAGGTCGACGGGACGCTGAAGGCTGTCCGACAGACACTGAGCGAGTTTACGCAGCACGTCGTCGCCGACCGAATGTCCATAGCGGTCGTTGTAGCGCTTGAAGTGATCGGCATCGATGACCAGCAGCGCGACCGGCTTGCCGGAATGAAGGGCTTCACCCCGCAAGGTCGCCAGCGCTTCCTCGAAACGGCGGCGGTTCGGCAAGCCGGTCAACGCATCGGTGAGCGATTGCCGGGCGAGTTCGGCCTGCATGGCGCCGCGGCGGTTCAGCTCCCGTCCGAACAGCAGCGAGAGGCTGATGGTGAGGCCACAGAGGGCGAGCACGACGGCGCTGATGACGATGGCCTTCGCCCGCCACTCGGCCTCGATCTCATCCACCGACAAGGCGACGTTGAGGATCAACGGCAGCGACCCGACCTGCGTGAAGGCATAGTGCCGCTGGACCGCGTCGCGGCTGGAGGCTCCGACGAAGCTGCCGCTGACGGTTTGAACGAACCGGTTGAAATTGGAGGATCCGGCGATGCTGACGCCGATATCCTCCTCCTTGTACGGGTAGCGCATGATGCGCGTGCCATCGTGCAGGTACAGGTTGATCGCGCCCTCGCGCCCGAGTCCGATGCTGTCGAACAGGCGAGTGAAGTAGGACAGTTTCAGGGTTCCCAGAACCACTCCGTCGAACGATCCGTCCGCCCTGTCGAGACGACGGCTCAGCACCATCACCCGGGCGCCCGTCAGGCGCGAGATCAGCGGCCGGCTGATATAGAGGCCACGGCCGCCCTGGGCCTTGTGCGCCTGGAAATAGTCCCGATCGAAATTGTTGGTCGGGCGCGCCGGGATCGCATTCCCGTCGAGAATGCTGTCGCCTTTCTCGTCGAGCACGAGAAGCACGCCCATATCCTGTGCCGTGATCGCCCGGTCGAACAGGATCAGCTGGCGCAGTTCGGGCGACACATCCGCCAAGGTCGGATTTTTCACATTGTCGGCGACACCCTGCAGAGAGAGATCGATGATCTCGATATTGCGGGCGATGTCGCGCTCGATGACCTGCAGAAGGTTCCGCGAGGTCTGCTCGGCCTTGTCCCAGGCATCCTGCCGCAGGTCGAGCAACATGATGCCGGACACCACGACCATGCCGACCGGCGCCAGGATTCCGAAAGCGATCCAGCTACGCGCCGAGCGAAGCCTGCGGGCGAGTCGACGCAGCAGGACCATCGGTACTCCCTCCCAGGCTCCCGTATCGGTGCCTGGTACGTGTCACGCCCATCGCTTAGCGGGCCTCGCTGCCTCGGATGATCGACGTTGAGTCAGACTCGTTAAGGCTTCGTTATGGGCGTCCCGGAGGACCGAAGCGGCAAGAATCCGATTCCGTCCTCCAAAGTAGCGGCTCAATCGTCCATCTTCAGCGCGGCGATGAAGGCTTCCTGCGGGATCTCCACGCGGCCGAACTGGCGCATCTTCTTCTTGCCCTCCTTCTGCTTGTCGAGGAGCTTACGCTTGCGCGAGATGTCGCCGCCGTAGCACTTCGCCGTCACGTCCTTGGACAGGGCCTTGATGGTCTCGCGGGCGATGATCTTGCCGCCCAAGGCCGCCTGGACCGGGATCTGGAACAGGTGGCGCGGGATCAAGTCCTTCAGCTTCTCGCACATGGCGCGGCCGCGATGCTCGGCGCGGCTGCGATGGACCAGCATCGAGAGGGCGTCCACCGGCTCGGCATTGACGAGGATCGACATCTTGACGAGGTCGCCCTCGCGATAATCCGAGATGTGGTAGTCGAAGCTCGCATAGCCCTTGGAGATCGACTTCAGGCGGTCGTAGAAATCGAACACCACTTCGTTGAGCGGCAGGTCGTAGACGACCATGGCGCGTTTTCCCACGTAGTTGAGGTCGACCTGGGTGCCGCGCCGGTCCTGGCAGAGCTTCAACACACCGCCGAGATATTCGTCGGGCGTGAGGATGGTGGCGCGGATCCAGGGCTCCTCGATCGCCGTGATCTTCATCACGTCCGGCATGTCGGCCGGGTTGTGCAACTCCTTGATCGTCCCGTCGGTCATCTGCAGGCGGTAGACCACGGAGGGCGCCGTCGAGATGAGGTCGAGGTTGAACTCGCGCTCCAGGCGCTCCTGGATGATCTCGAGGTGCAACAGGCCGAGGAAGCCGCAGCGGAAGCCGAAGCCGAGCGCCGCCGATGTCTCCATTTCATAGGAGAACGAGGCGTCGTTGAGCCGCAGCTTGCTCATGGCGCTGCGCAGGGTCTCGAACTCGGCCGCATCGACGGGGAAGAGCCCGCAGAACACCACCGACTGCACGTCCTTGAAGCCCGGCAGCATCTCCTTGCAGGGCCGCTTGTCCTCGGTGAGCGTGTCGCCCACGCGTGTATCGGCGACCTCCTTGATCGAACCGGTGAAGAAGCCGACCTCGCCGGGGCCGAGTTCGCCGATATCCGCCATCTTCGGCCGGAACACGCCGATCTTGTCGACACCGTGTACGGCGTCGGCCCGCATCATGCGGATGTTCATGCCCTTCTTGAGCACGCCGTCGACGATGCGCACGAGCACCACGACGCCGAGATAGACGTCGTACCAGCTGTCCACCAGCAGGGCCTTGAGGGGCGCGTCGCGGTCGCCCTTCGGGGCCGGCAGGCGCTTGACGATGGCTTCGAGCACCGCCTCGATGTTGAGGCCGCTTTTCGCCGAGATCGCCACCGCCTCGGAGGCGTCGATGCCGATCACCTCCTCGATCTGGGCGCGGATGCGCTCCGGCTCGGCAGCCGGCAGGTCGATCTTGTTGAGGACGGGCACGATCTCGTGGTTGGCGTCGAGCGCTTGGTAGACGTTGGCGAGCGTCTGCGCCTCGACGCCCTGAGAGGCGTCGACCACGAGGAGCGAGCCCTCGCAGGCCGCGAGACTCCGGGACACCTCGTAGGCGAAATCCACGTGGCCGGGGGTGTCCATCAGGTTGAGGATGTAATCCTTGCCATCCTCGGCCTTGTATTCGAGGCGCACGGTCTGCGCCTTGATGGTGATGCCGCGCTCCTTCTCGATGTCCATCGAGTCGAGCATCTGCTCGCTCATGTCGCGCAGGGCCACCGTGCCGGTGGTCTGGATCAACCGATCCGCCAGCGTCGACTTGCCGTGGTCGATATGCGCGACGATGGAAAAATTGCGGATGTTGTCGATGGGGACGGTGGTCATCGAGGGGTCTGTCTCCGGCGCGGTCGCGGTCCGTCGGCGTAAGGACGGGCCCGGCGCACGGCTTTTTGGTGTGTGGACGCGCGTCGGGAGATAGCAGCGCGGCCCCCACACGCCAAGCGGAGCCGCATCAGCACGTGGTCGCGCCCCCCCGATCGATCCGCGGCGGGGCTCAGAGCAGGGCCACGGTCCGTCGGATCTCGGGCATGGTCGGCCCCGTGATCTCGTGGACCATGCGGTTCATCAGATCCCGGGCGATCCGGCTGCGCCCGCATGCGCCGTCTCTCTCGATGCCGGCCGGGGCGGCGGCGAGCGCCCGGTAGGATCTGGCGAGATCGCGAAACCCGGTCCGGTCCGCATGGACCGCGATGGAGGCCGCGTCGGCCGCGTCGGGGTCCTGGCCGGATCGCTCGACGAGGCTGACCAGAGCGCGCACGGCCTCGCGGGCCGCTTCCGTGCCGATCTCGGCACTCAGGGCGTCGAAGGCCGTCCGGTCGAAGATCGGCGGCCGTTCCGGCATGGGCATGCCCTCGCCGCTCTCGCGCAGGACGATGGCCGAGAGCTGCCCGCCCACGGCCCGGGACAGGGTCGGAAGATCGAAGGGCTTGCCGAGATGGCCGTTGGCTCCGGCCTCGTTCAGGGCACGAACCCGCTCCGGCATCACGTTGGCGCTCATGGCCAGGACCGGCACGCGACGCGAAGGGTGCTGCAGGGACCGGATGCGCCGGATGGCCGTGATCCCGTCCATTCCGGGCATCGACACATCCATCAGGACGAGATCGTAGCCGCTGGCCTGCACCGCGAGGATGGCCGCCTCGCCGCTATCGACCATGTCGACGCCGTATCCCAGGCGCTTCAGCATCGCCTGGACGACCTCCTGGTTGATCCGGTTGTCTTCGACGACGAGGATGCGGCCGGCACCGGGCTCGCCGCCTTTCGGAGCCGGGGCGGTCCGGTTCACGATCGGCGCCGGCGCCAGCGAGAGTGAGAAGCGGTAGGCCGCCGTTTCGCCGAGGGGCGTGCTCCGGTCGATGCGTCCACCGCCCATGAGCCCGACGAGGCGCTGGGCGATGATGAAGCCGAGGCCGCTGCCGTCGAGGGCCGTGGCGCGGGATGCGAGATGCTCCGGGTCGTCGCCGGCATTGGCGGTCACGGCCACGCGCCACCGCCCGACGGAATCGCCGCGGCGCGGCCCCTGCAATGCGAGGGTGACCTTGCCCCGGTCGAGCGTACCGATGGCGTCGTTGAGCAGGTTGAGGAGGATCTGCCTCAGGCGGCGCTCGTCACCGAGGACGTGGCGGGGTCCGTCGCAGGCGACGACCACGTCGATGGTGAGGTCCCGTCCCTCGGCCACGGGCCTCACGAGATCGGCCGCCTCGCTCACCAGAGCGGGCAGGTCGAGAGGAATGCTGTCGAGGCGCAGGTCGCCGGCCTCGGCCCTGGCATAGTCGAGAACGTCGTCCACCGCGCCGATGAGCGTATCGGTGGCCGCCCCCACGAGCGCGAGATAGCGCACCTGGTCGGGTGAGAGATCGGCCGTATGGGCGAGGAGGTCGGCGAACCCCTTGATCGTCGTCAGCGGCGTCCGGATCTCGTGGCTCATCAGGCCCATGAACTCGGATTTCGCCCGGCTCGCATTCTCGGCCTTGGCCTGTGCCAGCTCGGCGACATCGCGGGCCATGCGCAGTTCGTCGGCCTGATCCTGCCGCTTCGTCACGTCCCTCAGGGTCGAGATCACGTTCGGCGCTTCCGGCGCCGCCGAGGCCAGGATGTCGTTGATCGCCTCGATCCAGATCCAGCGTCCGTCCGCGTGGCGCATCCGGAACAGGGACACAGTGCTCGGCCGGTCGGGACCGAGCCGGGCATCCGCCGTGGCGAAGGCGGCGAGATCGTCGGGATGGATGCGGACGCGCGGATCGAAGCCGGGTCCTTCCGTGCCGAACAGCGCCGCACCGGAGGGCGAGACATAGGCGATGCGCCAATCGGCATGACGCAGGATGACGACGTCGGTCATGGTCTCGGCGAGGAGCTGGTAATGCGCCCGGCTCGCCTCGAGCTCGCGGCCGCGCTCGGCGACCCTGACCTCGAGCAGCGCATGGGACTCCGCGATGGCGGCGCGCTGCTCGGCCGAGACACGGGACGCCGTCACCAGCGCCATGCCGATCTGGTTCACTTCGCGAATCTCGCCGGTGGGCATGTCGACGGGATCGCCGCGCCCGATCGCTTCGGCGGCCCGCGTCAGGGCTCGCACCGCTTTCGCCACCTGCCGGGTGTAGATCCAGGCGATGATCCCGCCGCTGCCGACCAGAGCCACGGCGAGGAAGGCCAGGACCGAGAGCGAGCGATAGAGCGGGGCCTCGAACGCCTCTTTGTCCAGGCCGGTGACCACCGTCCAATCGGAGGCTCCCGAGCGATGTCGGAACTCCATGACGCTCGCCTCCGCCTTCTCCCAATCTTCCAGAAGCTGGGGCTGAGACGAAGATGCAGGCGGGCCTTTCTCGGAGAGATCGGATGGGTCCGGCGCATCGTCGGTCCGCGCGATGACACGCTTCGCGCCATCGACGAAGACGGCGGAGAACGGATCGGCGATATCCGCCTGCGCGATCAGGCGGAGGAAGTGGTCCATGCGCACGGCGATGGAGACATACATCTCCAGCGTTCCGCCACGCAGGACCGGCGCGCAGATCAGGACGATGTCGACCCCGCTCATCACGCTCTTGATGGCCGGCGAGACGACCGGGCGTCGGGTCGCGACCAGCTTCGCGGCGATCTCGGGACGAGGGGAGGTCGGCATCGCGGCGCCGGCGGGCACGCGGGTGTTGACGATCTGGCGACCGTCGAGGCGCACGAGGGACACCGTGAATTCGGTGGTGTCCACGAGTGCACGGCCCTGTGCGTCGAATCGCGCCCAATCCTCGGCGTCGATCGACGGCGAGGTCGCCAGCGTCCGCGCCATGGTCGTCATCTCCGACAGGTCGCGGTCGAGGCGCTCCCGGAGATGATCTCCGGTGAGCTGCCCCATCGTCGCGAGGCGGGCCCGCTCCGCCGAGACGTACCAGTCGGTGGTGACGACGGCGAGCATCACGAGGGGAAGTGCGACGGCGAGCGCGAAGACCATCATGGTCGCCACCGCCGAGTGTTGCCCCCGCTCTCCGCTCCTGCGCACCGCTCGCCATCCCGTCGATGGGCGTACCGATCGGACGCCTGCCTCCCCTCACCTAGGCGCAGAGTCGTTTCGAATACGTAGCGGACGCTCGACTTAGCCGGCGGACGGGACGGGCTCGCGCGCCTTCGCGGCCATCTCGACCAGGATCTTGCGCAGGCCGCCCATATCGGTGACCGGCGCCGGATAGCGGATGCGCGCGGTACGGTCGCCGGCGAGGAGATCCATGCCCTCCGGGTCGAGCCCGGTCAGGCGCCAGGGCCCGTCGCCGCCGCCCTCGATCTTCGCGTAGAGAGCGAGCGCGTCGGCATGGTCCGCGTTCATGTGCTCGACCGCGCCGCGCTCGCCGGCCATCAGGGCCTCGGCGCCGGAGAGATCGAGACGAAGTTCGGCGGGCGTCAGCGTCGCAGCCTTGGCAAAACCGCCATTGAGATGCCCGGCGCTCGGCTCCAGGGCGAAGAAACCGAAATCCGGGAAGTCGGCATAGAGCTTCGCCTTCGGATGACGGGCGACGAAGCGCTCGCGGATGCGCGGCTCCTTCGTCTGCGTCGCGCGCCCCGTGACGGTGAGCCGGGGATGGGCCAGGGGATCGCCCTTGCCGCCGGCACTGAACAGCAGCGAGGCGCGCGGATCGGCGAGGAGGTTGCGCGTATGCGCCGACAACCGCGACAGCAGCATCAGCGGCGTGCCGTCGACATCCGTGGCGATGGTGACCAGGGAGGCGAACGGCATCCCGTCCTGGGCGTCGAGGGTGGCCAGCGCACCGGACCGGATGCTGCGCAGAAGATGCCGGGCGAGGCCGATCGCATCGAAGGGTGCCTCGGAGGCCGGCAGCGGAGCGGCGGGCCCTCGCCGCTGCGGCGACGCATCGGCCTGCGCACCCTCGACCCGACCATCCTCGACCCGCGTATCGTCAGCCATGTTGCGCCCTGCCCTCATGTGGTTTCGACCGGGGTCCCGGACCGCCGGCCTCCATTCAGAATCGCGATGATAATGGTTTGCGGACTGCTTGCGCGAGGCCGCCGGACTGCGGCACGACGGCCTCAGTCAAGCGGCAAATCGGCCTAGATATCGAGCAAGCTCGCTTTTTTGAACCGAACTCTTTACACAGCCTGACTCTCCGCGCGCATGCGGCCCTGCTTTCGAATGGTCCGCCAGCGCGTTTTGCCGGCCCTCGTTTTCGGAGGGCGGGATGCGGAGACGTTTTTAGCGAACCGACGTCCGCGAAGGCCGCATCCGAGCAACAGGGAACGCGCAATGCCCACCATCGCCCTCGTGGACGACGACAGAAACATCCTCACCTCCGTCTCGATCGCCCTCGAGACCGAAGGCTACAGGATCCAGACCTATACCGACGGTGCCTCGGCCCTGGACGGGCTGAAGCATTCCCCCCCGGACCTCGCCATCTTCGACATCAAGATGCCGCGCATGGACGGAATGGAGCTGCTGCGTCGCCTGCGTCAGAAATCCGATCTGCCGGTGATCTTCCTGACCTCGAAGGACGAGGAGATCGACGAGCTCTTCGGCCTCAAGATGGGCGCCGACGACTTCATCCATAAGCCGTTCTCACAGCGGCTACTGGTGGAGCGGGTCAAGGCGGTCCTGCGACGCTTCGCCCCCAAGGACGGCCCCGGTGCCGCGGCGCGCGAGGCGGATGCCGCCGCCCGGTCGCTGGAGCGCGGCCTTCTGATGATGGACCCGGAGCGACATACCTGCACCTGGAAGGGTGAGGCCGTCACGCTGACGGTGACCGAGTTCCTGATCCTGCAGGCGCTGGCCCACCGGCCCGGCGTCGTGAAGAGCCGCAACGCCCTCATGGACGCGGCCTACGACGATCAGGTTTACGTGGACGACCGCACCATCGACAGCCACATCAAGCGGCTGCGCAAGAAGTTCAAGGTGGTCGACACCAACTTCGACATGATCGAGACCTTGTACGGTGTCGGCTACCGCTTCAAGGAAGGTTGAGCGTGACGCAACGGCGAGCGGGATTCTCGCGCGACGACGTCATAAAGCTTTGTCCTCAATAACCTTTCCGAGACGTGGGATGCACCTCTCGGGCGGATACTCGAACCTCGGACGATCGTGGACTCCCAAGACCAAGCCGAAGTCCCGCAGCGCGGCCTCCTCACCTTGCCGCGCACGATCTGGCGCGGCATCGGCCAGCGTGCCTCGTCGAGCCTGACGCGACGGATCGTCGTCCTCAACCTCGTCGGGCTGATCGCGCTGCTGTTCGGCTTTCTCTACCTGAACCAGTTCCGGCAGGGCTTGATCCAGGCGCGGGTGCAGAGTCTGCTGATCCAGGGCGAAATCATCGCCGGTGCGATCTCCTCCTCGGCCTCGGTCGATACCGACGCGATCCGCATCGATCCCGACAAGCTGCTCCAGCTCCAGGCCGGAGAGGGCGGAGCGGGCGACGACAATCCCTCCCCGCTCACCTTCTCCCTCAACCCCGAGCGGGTGGCGCCGCTTCTGCGCCGCCTCATCACGCCGACGGGGAACCGGGCGCGAGTCTACGACCAGGATGGCGGCCTGCTGTTCGACACCCGAACGCTCTCGGCCCGCGGCGAGATGGGCCGCAGCGACGGCATCGTCGTGCGCGGCAAGCGCAACTTCCTCGAACAGGCCTGGGAATTCGTCCAGGCCAAGCTGTTCGGCGCGGCCCGGGCCCCCGCCATGGAGGAGGTCGGCCCCGCGAGCGGTCACAGCCTGAAGGAGGTCCAGGTCGCGCTGGGCGGCGCCCGCGGAACCCTGGTCCGCCGCAACGAGGCCGGCGAGACGAATGTCTCGGTGGCGGTGCCGATCCTGCGGGCGGGATCGGTGCGCGGCGCCCTGATGCTCTCGACGCAGGGCGGCGACATCGACCGGGTCATCGCCTCGGAGCGATTCGGCCTGCTCCAGGTCTTCCTCATCGCCGCCGCCGTGATGCTGGTCCTGTCGATCCTTCTCGCCGGCGCCATCGCGGGTCCGGTGCGGCGTCTCGCGGATGCCGCTGAGAAGGTCCGCCTCGGCATCAAGTCGCGTGAGGAAATCCCCGATTTCACCGGCCGGACCGACGAGATCGGCCATCTTTCGGGCGCCCTGCGCGACATGACCCAGGCTCTTTACCGTCGCATCGACGCCATCGAGAGCTTCGCGGCCGATGTCAGCCACGAATTGAAGAACCCCCTCACCTCCCTGCGCAGCGCCGTCGAGACGCTTCCCCTCGCCAAGAGCGACGATTCGCGCTCGCGCCTGCTCGCCATCATCCAGCACGATGTGAAGCGGCTCGACCGCCTCATCAGCGACATCTCCGACGCCTCCCGTCTCGATGCGGAACTCGCCCGCGCCGAGGCGCGCCGGGTCGATCTGCGCAAGCTCATGACGACGGTGGTCTCCGTCGCCAACGAACGCCGGCGCTCGAAGGACGCGCTCATCCAGTTCGACGTGGACGCGCCGTCAGGCGACGTGGAAGCGCCCTTCATGATCTTCGGACACGACAGCCGTCTCGGCCAGGTCGTCAACAACCTCCTCGACAATGCCCGCTCGTTCTCGCCGCCCGACGCCAAGGTGCGGGTGGCCCTGCGCCGGTCCCGGACCGACGTGGAGCTGATCGTCGAGGACGAGGGACCCGGCATTCCCGAACATGCCCTGGAGCGCATCTTCGAGCGCTTCTACACCGACCGTCCGGAACAGGGATTCGGCCAGAATTCCGGCCTCGGCCTCTCGATCTCGCGCCAGATCGTCCAGGCCCATCGCGGGACGATCCGGGCCGAGAACCGGCCTGGCCCGGCCGACGAGAACGGCGAGCCGACGGTGCGCGGCGCGCGCTTCGTCGTGCGGCTGCCCGCCGCTTTGCGCTAGAAAAGCCGGCCCATGGACCGGAATCGTCCCGAGCCGGCCCTCGCGATCCACGCCACCTGCCTCGTGCTCCGCGAAGCAGGTATCCTGATCAGGGGCGAATCGGGCGCCGGAAAATCGACTCTCGCCCTCTCCCTCCTTGACCGGGCAGGCCGGGACGGCAGCTACGCCGCCCTCGTCGGCGACGATCGTGTCGAGATCGAACATCGCCACGGGCGCATCGTCGCTCGCGGCCATCCCGCCCTGCACGGCCTGATCGAGGTCAGGGGAATCGGCCTGATGCCGCACTCGGCTCTCGCCGATGCGGCCGTCATCCGCCTCGTGGTCGATCTCGTCGAGACACTGCCACGGCTGCCCGACGCCCCGCCCGATCCCGTCGATCTCCTCGGGGTGATGATTCGCCGGATCATGCTGGACCGCAGCATTTGCGATCGCGGACTGGCGCCCGGCCTCGTCCTCGATGCTCTGGCCGAGAAGGCAAGCGTTGCCCCATGGACGCACCTCGGCACCGTCTCATGCGATTTGGACCCTCCCATATAGCGTGGGGGCACCCCACATGGCATGATCCTGGGGCTAGGATGCGCAGAACGAGCCTCTCGTCTTGCGTTCGACCTTGCGCTGCACAAAATGGCGGCTCCCACTGGGTGTCGGAACACGCGTCTATGATTGGAATGGTGCTCGTCACCCACGGGCTGCTCGCCACCGAGTTCAAGGCTGCCCTTGAACACGTGGTCGGTCCGCAAAAGCAGATCGAGACGATCACGATCGGCCCCGAGGACGATATGGAGCTTCGCCGGCTCGACATCGTCTCCGCCGTGGACCGGGTCGATTCCGGCAAGGGTGTCGTCGTGCTCACCGACATGTTCGGCGGCACGCCTTCCAATCTTGCCCTGTCCTGCATGAATGGCGGGACTGTCGAGGTGGTGGCCGGGATCAACCTGCCGATGCTGATCAAGCTCGCCAGCGTGCGCGATGCCGAGCCTCTAGGAGATGCGGTGCTCCACGCCCAGGAAGCGGGCCGGAAGTACATCAACGTCGCCTCCCGTGTCCTCGCCGGCAAATAAAACTTCCGCGAGCGAAACGGACTTTCCCAAACATCCACTGTCGGCTTATCAGGCAAGCGTGGCGATTTCGCGCGGCGTTGTCTGAGCGCGTCCGTGCCATCACTGAACCAGGATACGATCGGCCACAGCGGGCTCTCCCCTTGGCGGACCGACGAGAGCGACAGGGACGGCAGACGCGCATGAGCGACGCTTACGACGACGATGTCGAGCCCGAAATCTCGGTTCCCGAGGGTGGCCACCTTCGCATCGTTCCGGTGATCAACCGGCGCGGCCTGCATGCGCGGGCCTCTGCCAAGTTCGTGCAGACGGTCGAGAAGTTCGAAGCGGCGGTGACCGTCACCCGTTCGGGCGAGACGGTGGGCGGGCGCTCGATCATGGGTCTGCTCACGCTGGGCGCGGCGCAGGGCACGTCGATCGCCGTGGTGGCGTCGGGCAGCGACGCCGAGGCCTGCCTCACGGCCATCACCGACCTCCTCGCCAACAAGTTCGGCGAGGACGAGTAGGCCCGGAGGCGACGCCCGGTCGGGCGATTTCCAGCATCATGTTGTCCGAAAACCGGTTCCCGCTTTTCGGGATGATGCTCTAAGCCGCTCGGGTTTCGGCCTGCCGCCACACGATCGAGCCCGCGCCGGTACCGAGGCGCAGGGCCGCCGCGACGAGGATGCCGTCCTTGCGCGCGAAATCGACGCTGGTCTGGCGCCTCTGGGCGAAGCGCCGCGTCACCACCCTGACCATGGACGAGGCGGACGGATCCCGCACGATCGGGCTGCCGGATACCTGCGCATCGAACGAGAGATAGGCCTCGACCGCATCGCGGATGCGGCGCGGCTCGGTGATGCGCTCGATCTCCACGCCATCGCGGATCCACGGCCCGGTGAGGCGCACGCCGACGCGGTCCCTCGCCGGAATCGCCCTGGTCACGGAATCGCGTGGGGCAGTGCGCTCCCCCTCGGAGGCCGATGCGGCGGGAGGCGGCATCAGGACCAGGGTCGAGCGGGGATGGACGGCCCTGATCGCCGCCCGCAAGGCGGTTTCGACCTCGTCGAGGCATCCGGGCTCGATCGTGGGCGCGAGGACCGGCCCCGGCGGGTACCAGACCTGCGCCCGGCCGTTGCCCCAGAGTCCGTGCGGCATGGCGAGGGGAACGACGCCGCGCAGACGCGAGCGCTCGCCCTCTCCGCTCCAGGCGAAGGCGAAGACGAGGTCCCGGCCGCCCGACTGATGCACGGCAGCCGTGAGCAGGTAGTCGGGATCGGCGTAGATCGGCTCCGGCCAGCGGATGCGGGTCAGCAGCATACGCCAGGCCTCGGCCTCAACCGGCTCCACCGCGTGGGGCCGCCGTAAATCGATGCGCCAATCGTCCGGGTCCATGTCAGCCCCCATAGGATCCGCTTCCGAGAGACGCCCGCCTTCGATGACGCTCAGCCCCTGTCTCATTCCAGCGATCCTGCTACCGATCCGTCCCGGGATGGGACGCTGCCTGCCGCTCTGCGGCCGAGTAGGGGGATGGGATCAAAAGCGATGCCGCGCCGGCCGTACTCGAAACGAGACGCAGAGGTCGCAGCATCCGCCGCGGCACGAGGCCTACGGCAGGGAGCGAGCCGTCTCCGACGACGACCGGAAGACGGGCCCCGGAGCGGGCGGCGGACTGGACCGAAATCCTAGCCGCCGGGGATCGCCAGAGGGTTCTCCGTCAGCGCCGCGGCGTCGGGTGCGTCGATCCTCGGACGCCCGAGGAACGCATCCCACAGACCGGTGACGAAGGTCGGCTCCAGGTCGCGGACGATCAGGACGAGGCGAGAGCGGTGGTCCGCGTCGGGCCAAGCCGCGAGCTGGACGGGCGTGTGGATCACGTGCTGCACGCCGTGGACCACCACGGGACGATCCGGCTCGTCGGCCAGTGCCACCAGGCCTTTCAGCCTCAGGAGCTTGGGGCCGTGGCCGGAACGCAGGAGGTCGAGGAACATCTCGAAGGCCGCCCGCTTCACCGGCACGTCACTGGTGAGCGTGAAGGCGCGGATCGAGGCATCGTGCCGGTTCACGTCGTGATGGTGGTGGCCGTGATGATGGCCATGGTCGGAGAAGGCCTCCGCCCCGAGCCAGGCACGCACGTCGTCGCTCTTGCCGTCGAGGCCGAAGAATCCCCCGAGCAGGTCGGCCGGGGCGACGTCGGGGCCATGGATCGGCGCCATCGGGTTGAGGGCGTGGAGGCGGGCACGCAAAGCATCGCTGCCACCGGTGGCGAGATCGTCCTTCGCCAGCACGATCCGGTCGGCGACGGCGGCCTGCCGTAGCGCCTCGGGATGATCATCGAGGGTGGCGGCGCCGTTGACCGCGTCCACCACGGTGACGACGGCCTGCAGCCTGTACCGCATGGCGAGATAGGGGTGGTAGATCAGGGCGTGCAGGATGGGGGCCGGATCGGCGAGCCCCGTGGTCTCGATCACCACCCGGCGAAACGGCGTGATCCGGCCGTTGTCGCGCTTGCGCAGCAGGTCTTCGAGAGTGGCGATGAGGTCGCCGCGCACGGTGCAGCACAGGCAGCCGGCGCCGAGGAGAATCATGTCCTCGTCCACCGTCTCGATCAGCAGGTGATCGAGGCCGATCTCGCCGAACTCGTTGACGATGACCACGGTGTCGGACAGCGCCGGATCGCGCAGCATCCGGTTGAGGAGCGTCGTCTTGCCGGCACCCAGGAAACCGGTGAGCACGGTGAGCGGGATCGGCTCGGGACGACGGGGATCGGCTTCTACCGAAGCGGGCGGGGAAGGATGAGCCATGGAACCGGCCTACCTCGCCCGCGCCGCCGGCTCAATCCTCCGCGGATTTCGCGGTGGAGGTCTTGTTGCTGGAGGTTTTGGCCGCGCTCTTCGCCGGCTTGGCGACAGATTTGGTGGCAGGCTTTTCCGGCGACGCGTGCGCCGGCTTGGTCGCGGCCTTCGCGGCGGGCTTCTTTCCGACATCGGCCTTGGAGGACTTGGAGGCCTTGGCGGCCCCCGCGATCACGGGCGTCGTCTCCACCGGCGCATAGGCGCTGGCGGTCGCCGGCACGGCACCCTTGCCGCCCGCCCTGGACTTCGCATCACCCTTGCCCTTGGCATCCGACTTTTCCTTGGCCTCCGACTTGGCGAGCTTGGCGGCCTCGCGCTTGGCGTTCGCGGCCTCGATCTTGGTCTTGCGGATCTCGGCGAGCTTGGCGGCACGCTCCGCCTTCTCGGCCTCGGCCTGCTCGTTGAGGGCGATGGCGCCCTCGGCCGGATCGCGGCCGATCCAGACCAGGATCGGCTGCAGCGGCGCGCGCGGCGGCAGGGCGCGGCCCTTCATCGAGCCGTTGTTCAGGGTCGCGAAGGCCAGGGCCGAGCCCACGGGGGCCGCTGCGGCGAGGATCGATGCATTCTCGCTGCCGGCCTGGGAGGCGATCGGGCCGGGGCCTTCGTCGATCGGCATCGGCTTGCGCTTGTCGCAGATGTAGGGGCGCAGGTCCGGCGGCTCGGAGATGGCGGAGGTGGGCAGCGCGTCGAGGGTCTGCGCCGTCCAGCCGGCGGACTGGCTGAACCCGTGGTCGAACAGGTCGGAGGCCTTAAGGTCGCGCTCGCGGGCGCTCGGCTGGCCCATCACCACGGTGATGAGGCGGCGGCCGTTGCGGGTGGCGCTCGCCACCACGTTGAAGCCGCCCGAGCAGATGAACCCGGTCTTCATGCCGTCGGCCCCGGCATAGCGCCCGAGAAGGCCGTTATGGTTCGCCATGATCGACTTGCCGAACTGGATCGCGCTGATCGAGAACAGGGCGCGGTTGTCGGGAAAATCGCGGATCAGCGCCCGGCCGAGCACCGCCATGTCGCGGGCCGAGGTCCATTGCCGGGCATCCGGCAGGCCGTTGGGATTGGTCCAGCGGCTCTCGCGCATGCCGATCCGGGCGGAGGCCTCGTTCATCATGGCGGCGAAGCCCTCGACGGAGCCGCCGAGATTCTCGCCGATCGCCCAGGCCACGTCGTTGGCCGACTTGACCATGATGATCTTCAGGGCGTTGTCGAGGGTCAGCTGCGTTCCCGGCCGGAAGCCCATCTTCGAAGGCGGCTCGGCGGCGGCGGCGGGCGAGATCGTGATGAGCGTATCGAGGGTGACCTTGCCCTGCCGCACCATGTCGAGGGCGACGTAGACGGTCATCAGCTTGGTGATGGAGGCGGGGAACCACGGATCGGTGGCGCCCTGGGCGTAGACGACCTTGCCCGAATCGACCTCGACCACGAGGATGGGCGAGGTCACCGCGCCGGCCGCACCCGATCCGAGAAGGCCCGCTGCGACCGCGAGACCAAGGACGACGCGGCTCAACACTCGGTTCGACATCAGGCCCGTCTCGACTGGGAACGCCCCGACGCCATCATGGCCGGTCCGTCCGGAGAAAAAGTTACCGCAACGGCCGAGCTTTGGCGAGGGATGCCAGAATCCGGCCGTCGAGAGGCCCGAGCCCACGGCGAGGCTCATCAACGCGGTCTCCGTGGCAAGACCATGGCGATGGATGGCGGCAATGGTGCGTCGCACACGCATGGCTTCACGAGACTTGGCTTCACGAGACTTGGCTTCACGGGACTTGGCCTCACGGGGCCTGGCCTCACGGGGCCTGGCGACAACACGCCCGATCGGAGCGGGCTTGCGGGCCACCGGGGCTTTTCCCGATCTCCGGTCGGCGCCCGCCCCTCTGGCATTCGATTCCATCCTGTCCGGGCGCGGCCTCGTTGCGATGCCGCTGCGGCAGATCGCCTTCATGCAAATGTCTTCGGAGGCAGGCAGGACCGTGTTCATGACGAACGGTCGGCCGCCGACGCCGGACACCTCGTGGGGTCGGACGTTTCCGCGTCTCCGGCGCGGGATCGTGATCGAGGGATCGGGATGGCGCCCTACATGTCGCGGCGGTCCGCGTGTGCGATCGTTGCGATCGTTGCGATCCCGCTCGACCTCCGGTCGTGAACGGACGACAAGAACAACCTAGGCACGCGCCGAGGAACCGGTGTCTCGGGTCGACCGAGCCCGCCCGGCGCCCGGACGACAGCGACTTTTCAAAGGACATCCACGTGGACGATATTCACGCTCTCAAAACGACGAAGAACGACCAGCTCGATGCGAAGACCTTCGAGATGGCGGGCAAGTGCCCCTTCGGCGGCGACAGGATCGGCGGCGCGGTGGGCACGCCTCCGACCCTCAACGACTGGTATCCCAACCGCCTGAAGGTCGAGCTGCTCCATCAGAACGGGCCGCAGGCCAATCCGCTGGGCGCGGATTTCGACTACAAGGCCGCGTTCGAGCAGATCGATCTCGACGCGCTGAAGCGAGAGATCAAAGCCTTCCTCACGACCTCGGTGGCCTGGTGGCCGTCGGATTACGGCAATTACGGCCCGCAGATGATCCGCATGGCGTGGCACGCGGCAGGGACCTATCGCATCGCGGATGGCCGCGGCGGTGCCGGTGAGGCGCTCCAGCGTTTCGCGCCAATCAACAGCTGGTGGGACAACGGCAACACCGACAAGTCGCGCCGCCTGATCTGGCCGATCAAGCAGAAATACGGCAGCGCCCTGTCCTGGGGCGACCTGATGGTCCTGACCGGCAATTGCGCCCTCGAAATCATGGGCTTCCCGACCTACGGCTTCGCCGGCGGACGCCAGGATGCGTGGGAGGCCGACAACGCCACCTATTGGGGGCCTGAGATCTGGGATCCGACCGACGTCACATCGTTCGACAGCATGGTCACCCGCGACAAGCGCTGGCGCGGCCAGAACGGCGATGCCGATTACGACCTCGAAACGCCCCTGGCCGCCTCGCATCAGGCGCTGATCTATGTGAACCCCGAGGGTCCCTACGCCAACGGCGATCCGCTGGGCTCGGCGCGCGACATCCGCACCACCTTCACCCGGATGGCGATGAACGACGAGGAGACCGTCGCCCTGATCGCCGGCGGCCACGCCTTCGGCAAGAGCCACGGCATGGTCTCGGCCGATCAGGTCGGCCCACCGCCGGAAATCGCGCCGATGGAGGCGATGGGCCTCGGCTGGCACAACCCGAAGGGAACGGGCTTCGCCCAGTACACGATGACCAACGGCATCGAGGGCAGCTGGACGCCGAACCCGATCCAGTGGGACAACGCCTATCTCGAGAACCTCTTCAAGTTCGAGTGGGTGCAGACCAAGAGCCCGGCCGGCGCCTCCCAATGGACGCCGGCTGACCCGAACGCGCCCAAGACCCCCGACGCGCACGTCCCCGGCCAGATGCACGGCCTGATGATGATGACCAGCGACATCGCCCTGAAGCTCGACCCCGAATATCGCAAGGTCTGCGAGAAGTTCCTCAACGACTTCGACGCGTTCACGCTGGCCTTTTCGAAGGCGTGGTACAAGCTGACCCATCGCGACATGGGTCCCAAGGAACGCTACCTCGGGCCCGAAGTGACGATCGAGGACGATCTGCTGTGGCAGGACCCGATCCCGCCGCGCGACTTCGAGCTGATCGACGCGAGCGACATCGCCGCGCTGAAGCAGGCCATCATGGCGACCGGCCAGTCTGTCTCCGACCTCGCCTTCACCGCCTTCTCGGCGGCGGCGACCTATCGCGACAGCGACAAGCGCGGCGGCGCCAATGGCGGACGTCTCGCTCTGGCCCCGCAGAAGGATTGGGCGATCAACCGGCGGACCTTGCCGGTGGTCGCGGCGCTCCGGCAGGTCGCCGACGCGTTCAACGGCGCGCAGGGTGGCAAGCGGGTGTCGCTGGCCGATCTCATCGTGCTCGGTGGATGCGCGGCGGTCGAGAAGGCCCTCGCCGATGGCGGTCACGCCATCACGGTTCCGTTCACGCCCGGCCGCGTCGACACCCGGCAGGACCTGACCGACATCGAGATGTTCCAGTGGCTGAAGCCCGTCGTCGACGGGTTCCGCAATTACGTGGCGGATGACTTCGCGGCGATCACCGCGGCGCGGGTCTCGCCCGAGGAACTGTTCCTCGACAGGGCGTACCTGTATTCGCTCACCGCGCCCGAATGGGTCGCCCTCGTCGGCGGCCTTCGTGCGCTCGGCGCCAACCACGATGGCTCGACGCACGGTATCTTCACCGATCGCGTCGGGGTGTTGTCGAACGACTTCTTCACCAACCTGACCAGCGTCGATCTCGAATGGCACAAGGCCGACGAGGCCGGCATGACCTTCTCGCTGGTCGATCGTGACAGCGGAGTCGCGAAGTTCACCGCCACCCGCTGCGACCTCGTGTTCGGATCGAACTCGCAGCTCCGCTCGGTCGCCGAAGTCTATGCGAGCAGCGACGGCGAGGCGCGGTTCGCCAAGGACTTCGTGACGGTGTGGAATAAGATGATGATGCTCGACCGCTACGACGTCAAAACACGGTAAGGCCGGTTCCCGACAGGCGCGCGCGGCCCTGGCGCCGCGCGCGCCTCCGACGGCGGGAGCGACGTCGTGATCATGGACTCGCTTCCGATTTTCGGGGCCGTCGGAGGATCGGCCCCGGTCGATCCTCGTTCCTCGGCGAACGCATGGATGCGTCCGGCCGCGCGCCATGGCCTCCGGTGGCTCGGACCGCTATGGGGTCTCGACGAGAGGTCGGGCCGTTCCCCCTGCGGAACGGATTCTGACGAGATCGGCTGAGAGAGCGATGGGCTACGCGGTCAAGGAACTGTTCCATACCCTCCAGGGTGAGGGTGCCCAGGCGGGCCGGGCCGCGGTCTTCTGCCGGTTTTCCGGCTGCAATCTCTGGTCCGGCCGCGAGGAGGATCGCGCGACCGCCGCCTGCACCTTCTGCGATACGGATTTCATCGGCATGGATGGCGAGGGCGGCGGCCGCTTCGCCACGCCCGACGCCCTGGCCGACGCCATCGCCGCGACCTGGGAGGGCGGCGCCTCGCACCATTACGTGGTCTTCACCGGCGGCGAGCCGCTGCTGCAGCTCGACCCCGACTTGATCACGGCCGTGCATGCGCGCGGCTTCGAGATCGCGGTCGAGACCAACGGCACGCTCAGCGCGCCCGAGGGAATCGACTGGATCTGCGTGAGCCCGAAGGCGGGCAATGCCCTGGTCCAGACCACGGGCCACGAATTGAAGCTGGTCTACCCGCAGGCAGCGGCCCTGCCCGAGCGCTTCGCAGCCCTCGACTTCCGCCACCATTGGCTCCAGCCCATGGACGGGCCGGACCGGCTTGCTCATACCCAGGCGGCGGTGGAGTATTGCCGCCGCGACGCGCGCTGGCGGCTGTCGCTCCAGACCCACAAGATCATCGGAATCCCGTGACCGCCATTCCCTGATCCTCTGCCGGTCACGTCGGCGCGCGAAGAACCTCAGAGTCACGTCATGAAGATCACTCAAGCTTTCACTTTCGAGGCGGCCCATCGCCTGCCCAACGTGCCCGTAACGCACCGCTGCCACCGGATGCATGGCCACTCCTACCGGGTCGAGCTGACGATCTCGGGGGATGTCGACGCCGAGACCGGATGGGTGGTCGATTTCTTCGACGTAGAGAGTGCGTTCGCGCCGATCCTGCTCCAGCTCGACCATTACTGCCTCAACGAGATCGAGGGCCTGGAGAACCCCACCGCCGAGCATATCGCGGCCTGGATCTGGCATCGGACGAAGCCGGCTCTGCCGGGCTTGTCCTCGGTCAAGGTGATGGAAACCCCGATGTCCTGGGCGGAATACGAGGGCTGACGATGAGCGACGACGGCGCCCTGGTCCTCTTCTCCGGCGGGCAGGATTCCACCACCTGCCTCGCCTGGGCGCTGGAACGGTTCCCGCGGGTGGAGACCCTCGGCTTCGACTATAACCAGCGCCACAAGGTCGAGCTCGACCAGCGGGCGACCCTGCGCAAGAGCATGGCCGCCATGAAGGCGGCCTGGTTCCGCCGTCTCGGCCGCGACCACACGATCGAACTCGACGCGCTGGGCAAGGTCTCGGAGACCTCGCTCACCCGCACCACCGAGATCGCCCTCGAGGCGGGCGGCCTGCCCAACACCTTCGTGCCCGGCCGCAACATCATCTTCCTCACCTTCGCCGCCGCCCTCGCCTATCGCCGATCCCTCGGCCACATCGTCGGCGGCATGTGCGAGACGGATTATTCCGGCTATCCCGATTGCCGAGACGACACGATCAAGGCGCTTCAGGTCGCGCTGAATCTCGGCATGGACCGCCGCTTCGTCCTCCACACGCCACTGATGTGGATCGACAAGGCCGAGACCTGGAAGCTCGCCGAAGATCTCGGCGGTCGTCCCCTCGTCGACCTCGTCGTCGAGGACACCCATACCTGCTACCTCGGGACGCGCGGCGCGCGGCATGCGTGGGGGTATGGGTGCGGGACCTGCCCGGCCTGTGAGCTCCGGGCGAAGGGCCATACGAAGTTCGTGGCCGAAGCGGTGGCGGACTGAACCGGCGCGTTCACTCGCCGATGACGGCCAGCACCAACTCTCGCCGATGCGGCCGGTCGCGGTGCTCGATGAGGTAGATGCCCTGCCACGTCCCGAGGACGAGGCGTCCGTCCGTCACCGGGATGGTGAGACCGGAATCGGTGACCATGGTGCGGATATGGGCGGGCATGTCGTCCGGCCCCTCGATGCCGTGGACATAGGCACCGTGACGCGGGGCGAGGCCGTCGAGCGCCGTCATCAGGTCGGTTCGCACATCCGGGTCGGCATTCTCCTGGATCGTCAGGGAGGCCGAGGTGTGCCGGCAGAACACGCTGAGCAGGCCGTCTGCGATCCCACTTCGGGCCAGAAACTCCGACACCGCCCGGGTGACATCCGTAAAACCCTGGCCCGGCGTCGAGACGGTGAGGCGGGCGCTCGCCCGGCGCCGGACCTCTCCCTCCTGAAACCCCTCGATCCCGCCGATCCTGCCCGACCCTCTCATGGTGTCTCCTCGTCGATGGCGGCGCCCGGCGCGATCTCGCGCTCGCCGCGGGCCAGGATGGTCTCCAGGGCTCCGATCCGGTCGGCCTCGGCCGCCGGCTTGTCCCAGCGGATGCGGTGGACGCGGGGGAAGCGCATGGCGACACCGGATTTATGCCGGGTGGAGCGCTGCACCCCCTCGAAGGCGATCTCCAGCACGAGGCCGTGCTCCGGCCCATAGGCGACCTCGCGCACCGGGCCGAAGCGCTTCGTGGTGTTGTTGCGGACGTATCGGTCGAGCTTGGCCAGCTCCGCATCGGTGAAGCCGTGATAGGCCTTGCCCACCGGCACCAGTTCCTGCCCGCCCTCCGGCTGGTCGCGCCAGACCCCGAACGTGTAGTCCGAGTAGAAGGACGAGCGCTTCCCGTGGCCGCGCTGGGCGTACATCATCACCGCGTCGACGAGGTGCGGCTCGCGCTTCCACTTCCACCACGGCCCCTTGGGGCGACCGGGGAGATAGGGGCTGTCGCGCAGCTTCAACATCACCCCCTCGATGGCATCGGCATCCTCGCCCGCACCGACGCTCGCCGGGTCCGAACGGGCGGCGGCGAGATCGTCCCAGGTCGCGAAGGTCACCAGCGGCGAGAGATCGATGCGGGCGTGGTCGAGGGCGGCGACGAATCGCTCCAACCGGGTGCGGCGCTCCGCGAAGGGCAGCGGCCGCAGGTCCTCGCCCTCGGCGGTGAGGAGGTCGTAGGCCCGGACATGGGCGGGGAATTCCTCCAGCAGCTTTTGCGTGACGGCTTTCCGGTTGAGGCGCTGCTGCAGCACGTTGAAGCTCTGCACCCGCTCCTCCCGCAGGATCAGCAGCTCGCCGTCGATCGTGCCGGTGAAGGTGACCGCCTCGGCGAGGTCGGGGAAGGCGTGCGTGATGTCCTCGCCGGTGCGCGAATAGATCCGCGCCACCTGGGCGCCCGCTTCGTCGCGCCCGCCGGCGAGCTGGACGCGGATCCCGTCCCACTTCCACTCGCCGGAGAAGGCGGCCGGATCGAGTTTTTCGAAATCCGACTCCTCATCGATGGGGTGTGAGAGCATCGGCGGCCGGAATGGGGCGGGGTTGAGGGTCGTCGGGCGCTCGGCCCTCCCCTCGACCCAGGCGAAAAGGGTGGCGTAGGGCGGCGCCAGCCCGTGCCAGACCTCCTCCACCGCATCGGGCTCGTGGCCGCCGAGCGCGCCCACCGCAGTCTTTGCGAGCCGCGCCGAGACGCCGACGCGCAAAGCCCCGGTGATCAGCTTGAGGAGCGCCCAGCGCCCGGTCTCGTCGAGGGCATCGAGCCATTCGGCGATGCGGGCGGGCAGGTCCGCCTTCTTCACGGTGGCGAGGGTCTCGACCACCTCGGCGAGCGTCGGCACGTGGGGCGGCGGATTATTGTGGCCGATGGGCGCTGCTGCGTCCCCTCCCCCCTCTGCGAGGGAGAGAGGGTTCTGTGCCGGCGCCGGCCAGATCAGCGCCGTGGTCTCGGCGAGATCGCCGACATAGTTGTGCGACAGCGCGAACAGCACCGGATCGACCCGCGCCTCCACGAGGCCGCGGATCATCGCGGGCTTGGCTTCGCGAAAACTCAGGCCGCCCGTCATGGCGGCGAGCGCATAGCCCCGCTCCGGGTCCGGCGCATGGGCGAAGTAATCCTGCAGCAGGCGCAGCTTGGCGTTGCGGCGCGGCTCGTAGGCGAGGCGGTCGAGAAGTTCGGCGAAGTCGTTCACGCGACGGCCTCTTCCACCGGCGCGGCAGGCTCGGCCTCGCCATCGTCGCCGTAGCCCAGCATGTGCAGCGGCTTCGCCTTGATCCCTTGCGTCCCGCACCAATGAACCAGGGCGTCCTCCTGCCCGTGCGTGACCCAGACCTCGCCGGCGCCGGTTTCGCGGATGGTGCGGCACAGGTCGGGCCAGTCGGAATGGTCGGAGATGACGAGGGGGAGTTCGGCGCCCTTCTGCCGGGCGCGGGCGCGCACCCGCATCCAGCCCGAGGCGAAGGAGGTGACGGGATCGGGGAATTTACGCGACCACACGTCCTGGATCGCCGAGGGCGGGCACAGGACGATGGCGCCCTGGAGCTTGCCGCGTTCGGCGGCCACCACCTTCGGCGTCTCGCCCAGCGGGATACCCTCGCGCTTGTAGAGCTCGGTCAGCTTTTCCATGGCGCCGTGAAGATAGATCGGCGCGTCGTAGCCGGCCTCCCGCAACAGGGCCATCACCCGCTGCGCCTTGCCCAGCGCGTAGGCGCCGACGATGTGGGCGCGTTCTGGGAACAGGGCGACCGAATCGAGGAGCTTGCGGACCTCGCCCGCCGTATCCGGCATCCTGAAGACCGGCAGGCCGAAGGTCGCCTCGGTAATGAAGACGTCGCAGGGGACGACCTCGAAGGGCAGGCAGGTCGGGTCGTAGGCGCGCTTGTAATCGCCCGACACCACCACCCGCACGCCCTGCGCCTCGATCGCGATCTGGGCCGAGCCGAGGACGTGGCCGGCGGGGGCGAAGCGCACGGTGACGTCGCCGATGCGGATCGCCTCGCCGAGCTTCGCCTCCTGGCGCGTCTCGCAGAAATCCTCGCCGTAGCGCACGGCCATGATGCGCAGGGTCTGGCCCGTAGCCAACACCCTGCCATGGCCGGACCGGGCATGGTCGGCATGGCCGTGGGTGATGAGCGCGCGCGGCACCGGCCAGGTCGGGTCCACGTGGAACCCGCCGAGGGGACAGTACAAGCCCTCGCGGGTCTGGGTCAGGAGGTCGCCTGCGCGAAGGCTCATGCGCGGGACCGAACAGTGAGAGGGCGGGTCATCCGACGTGATATAGGGCGCCCATATGAACCCGCGAGCGTGCACTTCCCTCCAGAACAGTTCGGGCGACCTTCTCGCCGACCGGCGCTACGCCTATGCCGAGGCCTGTCTCTCCGAGGGCGATGCGGAAGGTGCGGCCGAGATGGCCGAGCAGACCCTGGAGATCGCCCCGCGCTACGCGGCGGCCTGGTTCCTGCTCGGACGGGCACGGGAGGCGCGCCACCTCGCCACGACGGATGTCGCCCACCACCACGCCGCGTTGAGGGCCTATGGCAACGCCCTCGATCTCGATCCCCATGACGAACTCGGGGCGCGGCTGCGCCTCGTCCAGATCGGCGAGGGCGCGACGCTGGGAGCGATCTCGCCGGCCTATATCCGCGCCCTGTTCGACGGCTACGCCGCGCGCTTCGAGCGCCATCTGGTCGATGACCTGCATTATCGCGGACCGAAACTGCTGGTGGAGGCTCTCGGCGCGGTAGCCGGCGCACCGGCGAGCTTCGGCGACGTGATCGATCTCGGCTGCGGCACCGGCCTGATGGGCGAGGCGCTCGCCGGCCGCACCCGAAGCCTCATGGGCATCGACCTCTCGCCCGGCATGCTCGTCGAGGCCGCGCGGCGGAAGCGCTACGACCGTCTGGTCGAAGGCGATCTCGGCCCTGTCCTCGACGGAGAGCCGTCGGGGAGCGCCGACCTCGTCGTGGCGGCGGACGTCTTCATCTATGTCGGCGGCCTCGGACGGGTGATGACGGAGACGGCCCGCATCCTGCGGCCCTCGGGTCTCGTCGGCTTCACGGTCCAGTGGCAAGCGGAGGGCGGGCTCGTCCTCGGAGCCGATGCCCGCTACGCCCATGGCGACCGCTACCTGCGCCGGATGTCGGACGAGGCCGGGCTCGATCTCGTGAGCCTCGACCCCGCTGCCATACGCCGCGAGCGTGAGATCGACGTTCCGGGGCGCATCGTGGTGTTGCGCAAACCCCCGTCCCCCGCACCTTAATCCCAATTGTGCGCGATTGGGTTGAACCGAAGCGCTGCGGCATGTGTTGCACGGCACGGCACTCCCCAACCGATGCCTGTCGACCGGACGCGAGCGGTTCCCCGGCCGCGCCCGATCGGTAAGGTCGGGCTTCGCCGAGCCCGCACCGTCCTTCCGAAGGAGCATGTACAGACGCATGGCCGACAAGACCGACAAGTCGTTTCCCGCAAGTCCGAGCACGCGCATCCCCTTCGCCCTCGCCCTGTCGGCGTTGGCAGGATGCGCCGATTCCATCGGCTTCCTCGAATACTCACAGCTCTTCATGTCGTTCATGAGCGGCAACACCACCCGCTTCGGCGTCTCGGTGAGCAAGTTCGATTGGGAGAGCACGGCGCGCGTCAGCTCCGTCATCGTCATGTTCTGCTTCGGCGCCTTCATGGGCACCCTGATCGCGGCCTGGGTCGGGCGGTGGCGGCTCTCGGTGATGCTGCTGCTGCAGGCGGTACTCCTCGCCGTCGGCCTCGTCATGCCCTACGGCACCTTCTCCTGGCCGCTTCACGTCTATCCCATCGTCATCGCGCTCGGCCTCCAGAACGCGACGCTGCAGGACGAAGCCGGGCGCAGCCTCGCACTCACCTACGTCACCGGCGCGGTGGTGCGGTTCGGGACCGGGCTCGCCAACCTGCTGATGGGCAAGGTGGCGCCTTCCTTCTGGCTTCAGGCACCGCTCTGGGGCGCCCTGAGCACAGGCGCCGTCATCGGCGGCTTCCTCCAGACCCATTACGGCGAGGATGCCTTCCTGTTCCCGGCAGCCCTTGCGGCGCTCCTCGCCTTCGTGGCGATCGTGCTCACCGTCCTGAAGCCCGGCAGCGCCTATGTCACCGGAGCCGAGGAGTACCATCCGCCGGACGCGCAGGGATCGGTCAGACCGTCGAACTGAAGCGAGCCGACGCTCTCAATCGCCTCCGCCGTCACCGCGCAGGCGCTTGGTGGCGCCGCGGCGGGACTTGTCGTCGAGGCGCCGCTTCTTGGAGGCGAGGGTCGGGCGGGTGGCGCGACGTGGCGTCGGCGGCACCGCCGCCTCGGCGACGAGGGCGGCGAGGCGTTCCCGCGCATCGGCCCGGTTGCGGTCCTGGGTCCGGAACTGCTGGGCCATGATGACGATGACGCCGTCCAGCGTCAGCCGCCGCCCGGCGAGCCGCATCAGGCGCACCGCCACGGCATCGGGCAGGGAGTGCGAGCGCCGCGCATCGAAGCGGAGCTGCACCGCCGTGGAGAGCTTGTTGACGTTCTGCCCCCCCGGCCCCGACGAGCGCACGAAGGTCTCTTCGAGTTCGGCCTCGTCGATGGCGAGATGCGGGGTGCATTGCAGGGCCATCGCCACCATCTTCCTCAGAGGTCGGGTGCGTTCAGGCGGCCTCGGAGGGCGCCTTCGCCTTCACTGCGAGGGCGTGGAGCCCACGCTTGAACGCCTCGTCGAGCACGCCATTCACCATGCGGTGACGGTCCACCCGGCTCTTGCCCTCGAAGGCGGCGGAGACGATCTCCACCCGGAAATGCGTCTCGCCCTCGGGCCGTGCGCCCGAATGACCCGCATGCAGGTGGGATTCGTCGACCACCGTCAGGGCCTGCGGCGACAGTTGCGTGCCGAGCACTCCGGTGATCCAATCCTTGAGCGTGTCGGCCATCGTTTCCTCGCGTTTCCGTCTCATGAATTCCGGCCTGTAAGCGCCTGCAGGCTCCGGGGTCGTCAACCCCCGATCTCCGCATGCGTCATCAGGCCCGCCGCCCTTGTGTCTCGGACCCGCCCTCTCATAATCGCCCCACCATGGATCTCAACTCGCGCCTGTTCGACAGCATCCGTATCAAGCCCACCTGCGACGAGCCCAAGGCTGCGTCCCAGAAGGGCTGCGAGACTCCCGGCTGCACGAATGCCGGTCTCTATCGGGCTCCCAAGGGTCGCAAGGCGGAGGGTCAGTACTGGCGCTTCTGCATCGACCACGTGCGCGCCTACAACGCGACCTACAATTACTTCGACGGCATGAACGACGCCGCCGTGCAGGCCTACCAGAAGGACGCCGTGATCGGGCACAGACCGACCTGGGCGATGGGCGTCAACCCGGCGACGCGCACGAATGCGGCGAAACCCGGAGAGCCGAAGCGCGACTGGGCCTATGTCGATCCCCTCGACATCCTGCGCAGCGAAGGGGTCGGCGAGACGTCCCGCAGGGCAAAGCCGGAGCCGATCCGGCCGCGCCTCTCGGTGGCGGCGCTCAAGGCTCTCGACGTGCTCGGCCTCGACGAGAACGCGGACACCGCCGCCATCAAGGCGCAGTACAAGGTGCTGGTGAAACGATTCCATCCCGACGCCAATGGCGGCGATCGCTCGTTCGAGGAACGCCTGCGCGACATCATCCGCGCCCACGACACCCTGCGTGCCGCCGGCCTGTGCTGAGCTGGATTTCCCCACGCGGCACGATCGATGCAGCGTTTCCGCAAACGACCTGTTTTTGCAAATGACGTGCGGCGGGAGGCGGCAAACCGCGCGAGAAGCCCTATATCGAGGCCTTGCACCCCTTGGCGTCCGCCGACGCAGCCCCTTAAAGGTGGCATTCCACGTCCTGCCCGTCGCAGGAAACGGCCATGCCCACCGTGATAGATCCGCGAGCCCGGCCAGCGCCGACGCCCGCCCCGACGAGGTCCCGTATGCTCTCTGACGACACCCCCGCCGCGCTGCCCGACCGGATGGTCTCCGTCCGCGAGGCCTTCGGCATCGATCTCGACCTCAAGGTGCCGGCCTTCTCGCAGAGCGAGGAGCACGTTCCCGATCTCGACCCGGATTATATCTTCGATCGCGAGACCACCCTGGCGATCCTGGCGGGCTTCGCGCGCAATCGCCGCGTGATGGTCACCGGCTATCACGGCACCGGCAAGTCGACCCATATCGAGCAGGTCGCCGCCCGCCTGAACTGGCCCTGCATCCGCATCAACCTCGACAGCCACGTCTCGCGCATCGACCTCGTCGGCAAGGACGCGATCGTCCTGAAGGACGGCAAGCAGATCACCGCCTTCCAGGACGGTATCCTGCCCTGGGCCTTGCAGAACAACGTCGCCCTCGTCTTCGACGAGTACGATGCGGGGCGCCCGGACGTAATGTTCGTGATCCAGCGCGTGCTCGAAGTCTCGGGGCGCCTCACGCTCCTCGACCAGAAGCGCGTGATCCGCCCCCACCCGGCCTTCCGCCTGTTCGCCACCGCCAACACGGTGGGCCTCGGCGACACGTCCGGCCTCTACCACGGCACCCAGCAGATCAACCAGGGCCAGATGGATCGCTGGTCGATCGTCACCACGCTCAACTATCTCGCCCATGACCGCGAGGTGGACATCGTTCTGTCGAAGGCGACGCATTACCAGCGTGATGGCGGCCGCGACATCGTCAACCGCATGGTCCGCGTGGCCGACCTCACCCGCAACGCCTTCATGAACGGCGACCTCTCCACCGTCATGAGCCCGCGTACCGTCATCACCTGGGCCGAGAACGCCGATATCTTCCAGGATATCGGCTTCGCCTTCCGGGTGACCTTCCTCAACAAGTGCGACGAGTTGGAGCGTACGCTGGTGGCGGAATTCTACCAGCGCGCCTTCGGCAAGGAATTGCCCGAGAGCGCGATGAACGTGGCGCTGAGCTAGGGGATATCCCTCGGAGGATGCGATGGCCCATCCGGTCCTGAAGCACGAGAACGCGATCGCCGAAGGTCGCGCCTACCGGTGCGGCATGAGGATGAGCTCTCTTCGTTCGATTCCGATTCCGTGAAGAAGTAGCGATCGTGGCCATTTCAAACCGCAAAGCCGGCGAGCGCCGGGAGCCTATCGCCGAACCGCTGAAGCGCTCGGTCGCCGGGTGCCTGCGCGCCATCGCCAAGCGCTCCGAGATCGAGGTGGTCTATGCCAGCGACCGCCCGGCGCTCACCGGCGACAAGGCGCGCCTGCCCGAGCCGCCGCGCAAGCTGACGCCGGAGGATGTCGCCATCCTGCGCGGCAATGCCGATTCGATGGCGCTGCGCCTCGGTTGCCACGACGTCGCCGTTCACCGCCGCCTGGCGCCGGAGAATGCCGGCGCGCGCGCGGTGTTCGACGCGGTGGAGCAGGCACGGGTCGAGGCCATCGGGTCTCGCCGCATGTCCGGCGTCGCCTCGAACCTCTCGGCGATGCTGGAGGACCGCTACCATCGCGGCGGCAAATACGAGGACATCACCGACCGGGCCGACGCCCCGATGGAGGATGCCGTCGCCCTGATGGTGCGCGAACGCCTGACCGGGGAAGCCCCGCCGAAGGCCGCCCGCAAGATCGTCGAGTTGTGGCGCTCCCATATCGAGGAGAAGGCCGGCACCAATCTCGACGGGCTCATCGGCAATATCGAGAACCAGCGCTCCTTCGCGCGCTCGGTGCGCGAATTGCTGTCCTCCCTCGACATGGCGGACGAGACGCCGCTGGACCCCGAGGACGACGACAGCGACGACGAGAACGACGCGCAGGACGACGAGCAGACCCCGAGCGAGGGCGAGGCCGAGGAACAGTCGCAGGGCGACCGCTCCGAGATGGAGACCTCTGAGGAGGCCTCCGACGAGTTGCAGGACGGCGCGACGGAGGCCGCCGATGCGCCTTCGGGCGAATTGCCGGACGAGGCCGAGAACGCGGAATCGGAAGAGGCGTCCGAGGCCAAGCGGCCGCCCAACACCCGGCCGAACGAGATGCGCGGGCCCGAATACAAGGTGTTCAACCCGCGCTTCGACGAGATGATCGACGCCGAGGATCTCTGCGACGCCGAAGAGCTCGCGCGCTTGCGCACCTATCTCGACAAGCAGCTCGCCCATCTCCAGGGCGTCGTCGGCCGGCTCGCCAACCGGCTGCAGCGCCGCCTCCTGGCGCAGCAGAACCGGGCCTGGGAATTTGACCTCGAAGAGGGCCAGCTCGACCCCGCCCGCCTCGTTCGCGTGATGACGGATCCGTTCCAGCCGCTCTCGTTCAAGCGGGAGAAGGACACGAACTTCCGCGATACGGTCGTGACCCTGCTGCTGGACAATTCCGGCTCCATGCGCGGGCGGCCGATCACGGTGGCGGCCACCTGCGCCGATATTCTCGCGCGGACCCTGGAACGGTGCGGCGTCAAGGTCGAGATCCTCGGCTTCACCACCCGCGCCTGGAAGGGCGGCCAATCGCGCGAGGCATGGCTGGCGGCGGGCAAGCCCAACGCGCCGGGCCGCCTCAACGACCTGCGCCACATCGTCTACAAATCGGCGGACGCCCCCTGGCGCCGTGCGCGAAAAAACCTCGGGCTGATGATGCGCGAGGGGCTGCTCAAGGAGAATATCGACGGCGAAGCCCTCGATTGGGCGCATAAGCGCCTGCTCGCCCGGTCCGAACAGCGCAAGATCCTGATGGTGATCTCGGACGGGGCGCCGGTCGACGATTCGACCCTCTCGGTCAATCCGGGCAACTATCTCGAGCGCCACCTGCGCTGGATGATCGAGGATATCGAGACACGCTCGCCGGTGGAGCTCCTCGCCATCGGCATCGGCCACGACGTGACCCGCTACTACCGCCGCGCCGTCACCATCATCGACGCCGAGGAACTCGGCGGGGCGATGACGGAAAAGCTGGCGGAGCTGTTCGAGGAGGATGGGGGCGGCGCCATGCCGACGCGGAGAGCCGGCGGCGGCCGGCGCTAATCCATTCCCAGGAGCCGCTTCTCCAACCGCGCCAGCATCCGGCCGAACACCGCCGGATCGTCGAGGGCGCGGGCGAGGACGAGGCCGCCCTGGATCGCCAGGACGGCATCTTCGGCGAGCCATTCCGCTTCGCCGTGCTCCCGGCCGGCGCGGACCAGCGCCTGCGCCAGGGCACTACGCCACGCCAGGAAGTAGCCGCCAATTCGCTCCGCGAACCCGTCGCGCCCCTCCGTGAGGGCGAGGGCGCCGACGAGGCAGACCCGGCGGCCCGAGCGGAAATACGAATCCGTCTCCGACAGCATCAGTCGGATGGCCGCCTGCGGGTCGGTGCCTTCGCGCAGGGGGGCGTAGATGCGCTCCTCGAACCAGCCGCCGATGGCGTCGAGGACGGCCTCAGCCATCTCGACCTTTCCGCCGGGAAAGGCGTGGTAGAGGCTGCCCTTGCCGAGCCCGGTCCGGGCTCCGATGAGGGCGAGGCTCGCGCCCTCGTAGCCGTATTCACGAAACACCTCGGCGATCGCGGGGATCGCATCCTCCCGCGCTCCCGGCTTCTTCGCCATGCCCCGGTCAGAGCCCGAGATCGGTGAGGCCGGGATGATCCTCGGGGCGCGGCGCGCTGCGGTCCCAGTGGAACTTGCGCTCCGATTCGGAGATCGCGAGGTCGTTGATGCTGGCATGCCGGACGCACATCAGCCCGTTGGCGTCGAACTCCCAGTTCTCGTTGCCGTAGGCGCGGAACCAGTCGCCCGCCGCATCGTGGAACTCGTAGGCGAAGCGCACGGCGATGCGGTTCTCGGTGAAGGCCCAGATCTCCTTGATCAGCCGGTACTCGTGTTCCTTCGCCCATTTCCGCGTGAGGAAATCGACGATGGCGGGGCGGCCCGAGAAGATGTCGGAGCGGTTCCGCCAGCGGCTGTCGGCGGTATAGGCCAGGGAGACCTTCTCCGGATTGCAGCCGTTCCAGCCGTTCTCGGCGGCGCGGACTTTCTGGATCGCGCTCTCGCGGGTGAACGGGGGTAGCGGCGGGCGGGATTCGGACATGGGCTCGGGCTCCTGTGATGATCTGTACCGATCGGTACAAACATGGAGCCTTCGGGTCAAGACCTCGTGGAAGGGGCGTCAGGCATGGCCGAGGATCGCCAGCCAGGCGATGGTGGTCGCGGCGGCGAGCAGGGTCGAGAGCATGACGGCGGCGGCGATCAGCCCGGTCTCGGTCTTGTAACGAGCCGCGAGGAGGTAGGAGTTGATGCCCACCGGCATCGCCGCGAACAGGGTCGCGACGCCGGCATAGGCCGGGGGCATGGTGAAGACGTGGAAGGCGAGCACCCAGACCGCAAGGGGATGCAGCACGAGCTTCAGGGTGGTCACCACCATGGCGCCGGGCAGATCGTGGAGCACGCGGTAGCGCACCAGGCCGGCACCGAGGGCGATCAGCGCGCAGGTCGAAGCGGTGCCCGCGAGAGCGTCGACCAGCGACTTCACCATCCCGACAGGCGCCAGGCCGAACCCTTTCAGGCACAGGCCGATCATCAACGACAGGAAGATCGGGTTGCGGAACAGGACGAGGCCGAGCCCCTTCACGCGCTGGAGGATCGATTGCTGCCCATCCGATTCGATGAGGAAGGTGGCGCAGCCCATCATCAGCGGCAGGTGGACCGCGAGCAGCATGAAGAGCGGAAAGGCGCCCGCATCGCCATAGGCCTGGAGGATCATCGGCACGCCGATGAAGATCGTGTTCGACTGGCTCGCGGCGAAGCCGTGCAGGATCGCCCCCGTCCGCCCGACGCCCTCGCGACGCAGGCCGATCAGTGACCCGACGAGCCAGGACAGGCCGGCCCCACCGAAATAGCTGAACCAGTACGACCAGGTGATCTCGCCGGAGAGGCCCGGCCGGGTCAGCGTCGCGATGATCAGCGCGGGAACGGCGATGGAGAAGACGTATTCGGACAGGCCGTCGCTGACCTTGTCCGACAGGAACCCGGCCAGCGCCGCGATCCAGCCGATCAGGATGAGCCCGAAGATCGGGGCGATGAGCGACAGCACGGTCATCGAGGGGAGCCGGAGACCCTGAGGCGTCAGCCCGAAAAGTGGATTCCACCCTCCAGGCCAGACCGATGTGAGACGAGGAGCCGGACGCAAAACGAATGGCCGCCGCACGCAAGATGCATGCAGCGGCCATTCGCTAGGAATCGGATATCAGCGTGATCGAAGCGGGTTTGTCGCCCGGATGCTCCGATCGGCGCGACCCTCAGGCCGCGGCGGCCGGGGTCTCGACTTCGGCAAGCTTCTTGTGAAGCTCACGCTTGATCAGGCGCGCCGTCTGCGACAGCTCGATCTCGCGGGCCTTGATGAGGAAGGCATCGAGGCCACCGCGGTGCTCGACCGAGCGCAGGGCGTGAGCCGTGACGCGCAGGCGGACCCGACGCTTCAGGGCGTCCGACTGCAGCGTGACCTGGCACAGGTTCGGCAGGAACCGGCACTTGGTCTTACGGTTCGAGTGGCTCACGAGGTGGCCGGTCTGCACGGCTTTGCCCGTGAGTTCGCAACGGCGCGACATTGTTCTAAATCCCGTCTCGTTCCGCGTCTGACCGGGCGATGGCGGAAGACCGGTCGCAACGCGCCACGGGCCTCACGCACGCCAAACTCCGGTCGAGCGGCGTCTCATTGAAGGCGCGAGCCTATAGGTGACGGCCGGGGTATCCGTCAAGGGCGGGGCGGAGTTTTGCGCATCGCGACTGCCCCGATCCGCCCCGGCGGCGGTGCGGCCAAACGATGTGTTAACCACGAGCGGGGACGATGGCGAGACAATGCCGTCCGGTGTCTCGCGCCGGGCAGCCTCAAGCCTTGGAACCCCAGAGCCTCACGCCATGTGCGCCATGCGCCACTTCCGAGCCAGCCTCCTCCGCGCCAGTCTTCTCGCCAGCTTGAGCGTGATTCCCGCATCCGAGGGATTCGCGCGCTCCAGATCCGCCGCCGTGAAGCCTGGCGCGCCGGCGACGGTCACGGTCGATTACGGCATCGCTCTTGCCGGCATTCCCATCGGCACCGCGCAGGTCTCCGGCCAGTTCGAGAGCGCGCGCTATCGCATGGACGTCTCGGCCCGTCTCACCGGCCTCGTCGGCGCGGTGACCGGCGGCATGGGCTCGGCCCGTGCCAGCGGCCTCATCGCCGAGGGCCCGCAGCCGAGCGCCTTCGCCATCTCCACCAAGACCTCGAATTCCGGCATCGCCGTGCGAATGGCCCTGGCGCGCGGCAACGTCACGCTCTCCGAGGTGACGCCGCCCCTCATCGACATGGGCGACCGTGTCCCGGTGACCCCGGCCAACAAGCGCGGCATCGTCGATCCGGCGAGCGCCCTGATGATGCCGGCGGTCAGTCGGGGCGATCTCACCGATCAGGCCAATTGCAACCGCACCATCCCGGTCTTCGATGGCGCGACGCGCTTCAACGTGGTGCTCAGCTACGGCGAGACGCGCAGCATCGAGAAGCCGGGCTATGCCGGCCCCGTCCTCGTCTGCAACGCCCGCTATCAGGCCATCGCGGGGCACCGTCCTGACCGGCCGGGCGTGAAGTTCATGGAGGACAACCGCGACATGTCGGTGTGGCTGGCGCCGGTGGAGGGCACACGCGTGCTGCTGCCGGTGCGGATCGCCGTGCGCACGACGATGGGCACCAACATCATCGAGGCGACCCGGTGGAACCGCGGCGGAGGCCAGACCGGCACCGCGCGGGCACCAGAAGGCCCGGGATCGGTTCCAGTGGTTCAGGCGACCCTGGTCGATCAGTGACGAAAGATCGGGCGGGGATCGTCCGAACCATGGACGTGCAGATCGACATTCCCGTCTCGCGTCCCGGCTCGGCAAGGCCGTTCCTCATCGTCCTCGCGGCTACCAGCGTCCGCGCACGGATACCCTCGTCCCGCGGCGAGCGAGCGGCGCGATCGTTCCGGCCTCGGGAGCCTCTGATGCACCGCTGCCTCGTCATGCTCGGCAGATTGCTCACCTGCGGCAGCCTGCTGGTCGTCGGACCCGGCCAGGCCGGCGAACTGAGCACCGACACCTCGCCCTGCGGCGGCGACGCCTATTCCTCCGCACAGGTTGTCGAGGGCCGTCCACCGCAGCGTGGCCCCCTCATCGCCATGCCCGACACGCTCTGCGCCGATCTCGCGCCGCAGCAGCCGTCGGTTCCGGTGGACATCTACGTCGACCCTTATGGCCACCGGGGCGGTGGCTATCGGAGCGGGGGCGCCCCATATGGCGGGGAGACGCAGCGTGGGACCCGGCCGCCCGGACGGCCCCTGCGCGGCGGCGACTGACCCGAGGCGGCCTTCTCAACGGGCCGTCCCAAGAACCTGTCGCCGGCCTCTTTCGCCGAAGGGACCCGCTCCTCACACATGACGCGCCGTTCCCTCCCCCCGCAGGCCCGCTCGCGCGGCGTCACGGCGGTGCTCGGGCCGACCAATACCGGCAAGACCCATCTCGCCATCGAACGAATGCTCGCGCATCCGACGGGGATGATCGGGCTGCCCCTGCGCCTGCTGGCGCGGGAGGTCTACCTGCGCGTGGTCGCGCGGGTGGGGGTCGACCACGTCGCCCTCGTCACCGGCGAGGAAAAGATCAAGCCGGACCGTCCGCGCTACTGGATCTCCACCATCGAGGCGATGCCGCGCGATCTCGACGTCGCCTTCGTCGCCATCGACGAGATCCAGCTCGCCGCCGACATGGACCGCGGCTACGTCTTCACCGACCGCCTGCTGCACCAGCGCGGGCGCGAGGAGACGCTGCTGATCGGCTCCTCCACCATGCTGCCCCTGGTGCAGTCGCTGATTCCCGGCGTGCACACCACCACCCGCCCCCGGCTCTCGAAGCTCACCTATGCCGGCGAGAAGAAGCTCGGGCGCCTGCCCCGACGGACCGCCATCGTCGCCTTCTCGGCCGAGGAGGTCTACGCCATCGCGGAGCTGATCCGGCGCCAGCGCGGCGGGGCCGCCGTGGTGCTCGGCGCGCTCTCGCCGCGCACCCGGAACGCGCAGGTGGAGCTCTACCAATCGGGCGAGGTCGATTACCTCATCGCCACCGACGCGGTGGGGATGGGCCTCAACCTCGATGTCGACCACGTCGCCTTCGCCGCGAACTCGAAATACGACGGCACGCGCTTCCGCAAGCTGACGCCGCCCGAGATGGGCCAGATCGCCGGACGTGCCGGGCGCCACCTCTCGGATGGCACCTTCGGCTCGACGGGACGCTGCGCCCCGTTCGAGCCCGAGATGATCGAGGCGCTGGAGAATCACGATTTCGATCCGGTGCGGGTGCTGCAATGGCGCAATCCCGACCTCGATTTTTCCTCGCTGAAGGCCCTGCAGGAGAGTCTCGACGAGCATCCGAGCGAGAAGGGCCTCACCCGTGCGCCCATGGGCGAGGACCAGTCGGCCCTCGAGATCCTGATGCGCGAGGACGACATCCGCGACATGGCGTCCACTCCGACCACGGTGAAGCGGCTGTGGGAGACCTGCGGCGTGCCCGATTATCGCAAGGTCCATCCCCAGACCCATGCGGATCTGGTGGCACAATTGTTCCGTTTCCTCATGCGGGGGATGGCCGGACGCATCCCGAACGACTGGTTCGCCAAGCACGTGGCCATGATCGACCGCACCGACGGCGACATCGATGCCCTGTCCCAGCGCATCGCGCAGGGGCGAACCTGGACCTTCGTTGCGAACCGTCCCGACTGGCTCATTGATCCCGTGCATTGGCAGGGCGAGACGCGTCGGGTAGAGGACAGGCTGTCTGACGCCCTGCACGAGCGCCTTGCGAGCCGTTTCGTCGATCGGCGTACCAGCGTCCTGATGCGGCGCCTGAGAGAGAATACGATGTTGGAAGCTGAGATCACCGCCGGCGGGGACGTCACCGTCGAGGGCCAGCATGTCGGCCATCTGCACGGGTTTCAGTTCGTCGCCGACCCGGGCGCTGAAGGCCACGAGGCCAAGACCCTGCGCAGCGCCGCCGAAAAGGCGTTGGGCGGCGAGATCGAGGCGCGCGCCGAGCGCTTCTCGGCCGCGGCGGATTCGTCCCTGGTTCTGTCCCATGACGGCATCATCCGCTGGACCGGAGACCCGGTCGCCAAGCTGACGCCCGGCGACAAGCTGTTCGAGCCGCATGTGCGGCTGCTCGCCGACGAGCAGCTGACCGGACCCGCCCGCGACAAGGTCGAGACCCGGCTGGTCGCCTGGCTCAAGGCCTATGTGGTGCGGCTCCTCGGTCCGCTGATCGAGATCGAGACGGCGGCCGACCTCGTCGGCCTCTCGAAGGGCATCGGCTATCAGGTGGTTGAATCGCTGGGCGTGCTGGAGCGCGCGAAGGTGATGCACGAGATGCGCACCCTCGATCAGGAGGGCCGCGGCGCCCTGCGCCGTCACGGCGTTCGCTTCGGCGCCTATCACATCTTCCTGCCGGCCCTGCTGAAGCCGGCGCCGCGCACGCTGGCGGCTCAGCTTTGGGCCCTCAAGAACGGCGGCCTCGACCAGCGCGGCCTCGACGAGATCGCGCATCTGGCCGGCTCGGGCCGGACCTCGATCAAGGTCGATCCCGAGATCGCCAAGGGCCTCTATCGCGCGGCGGGCTTCCGCGTCTGCGGCGAACGCGCCGTGCGCGTCGACATCCTGGAGCGCCTCGCCGACCTGATCCGTCCCGCCGTCACCTATCGCCCCGGGACCACGCCGGGCGAGGCGCCCGCCGGCACCGCCGACGGCGATGCCTTCGTCGCTACCGTCGGGATGACCTCGCTCGTGGGCTGCTCGGGCGAGGATTTCGGCTCGATCCTGAAATCCCTTGGTTACGCTCCCGAGACCCGTCCGGGTCCGGCGATCACCGTGCCGCTGCTCCCCGCCGCGTCGACCCAGCCCATCGCACCGGTCGCCGCGTCGTCGGGTGAGACCGCGACGAAAGCCGAGGACGACGCGCCCTTCGAGGACGCGCCGGAGGAGACTTCGCCCAGCGAGGTCGATGCGGCCCCGGATGCCACCGAAGATTCGCAGATCCCAGCCGAGGCCGCACCCGCCGAGGCCGAGGTGACCGAGAGTCATGCGGAGCCGGCCGAGGCGCCCCCCTCCGAACAGGTCGAGCCGGAGCCGGAGCACGCGACAGGCGCCGATTCGACCGAGCAGCCGACCGAGATTTCGGCGCAGGAGACCGCTCCGGAAGAGACAGCGACCGACGAGACGGCAGCGGAAGCGCCTGCACCGGACGAAGCAACGTCGACCGAAACCGCCGAGGCGGTGGGCGAAGCGGCTGCTGCGGAACCGGTGGTGGTCGAGGTGTGGCGCCTGCAGCGGCATCAGCGCAGCTCCGCCCCGCGCCAGAACCGCCCGCGCGGTGGTCGCGACGGTGCGCCGGCGGGGAACCGCGCTCCCGGCGAAGGCCGCCAGGACCGTCGCCCCGCCCATGCCGGTAGTCCGGACGGCGCTCAGCGCAATACCCGCAGCGGCCAGGGTGAGCGCAGCGGACAGGGCGACAGGCCGGACGGTGGACGCCGCGAAGGCGGACGTGGTGACGGTGGCCGGCCGGAAGGCGGGCGTCCGCCCCGCCGGGATCGGTTCGAGCCCGGCCGGGTTCGTCCCGAGCGCCGCGACGAGGGGCGTTCGGCGGCACCGCAGGAACAGCGTCCGCCGCGCCGCGAGCGGGCTCCGGACCCGGATTCGCCCTTCGCCAAACTCGCGGCTCTCAAGGCGCAGCTCGAAGCCGGCGATGGCGGCAAACGCTGATTTGGGAAAAGCCGAGGCCGAATGAAGCCGGGACGTCAGCGTCTCGATAAATGGCTCTGGTTCACCCGTTTCGCGCGGAGCCGCTCCCTTGCCGCCGCACTGGTGGAGGACGGCTTCGTACGGGTGAACGGAACACGCACCGACAATCCCGCCAAAGGGATCGGCGTCGGGGACGTGATCACCGTGGCCGCCGCACATGTGACGGCGGCGGTGCGGGTGGTCGATCTCGGCGATCGGCGCGGCCCCGCACCGGAGGCCCGGCGCCTCTATCTCGACCTCTCGGCGGGCGGGAACGAAGAGCCGGGCGACGCGGGCTGACCAACGGCTCGGGTCGCGGGGTGTGTCCCCGCTGCACCGCCTTCGTTGTCGTGATGCCTCCGCTGCTTGTCAGTCCCCGTGGCAGGGTCTAGAGCCGTGCGGAAATAATCAGGCGGCACGTCACCCACGGGCGCGTTAACGGAGCCGTGCAGGGGCCGGGTCCAGAATCCCGGTCGGAACGGGCTCGGGTCGCGAACCCGTCCGGACACGGATAAGGCTGAAGGGCAAATGACCTACGTCGTCACCGACAATTGCATCAAGTGCAAATACATGGACTGCGTGGAAGTCTGCCCCGTGGATTGTTTCTACGAGGGCGAGAACATGCTCGTCATCCACCCCGACGAATGCATCGATTGCGGCGTCTGCGAGCCGGAATGCCCCGCCGAGGCGATCAAGCCCGATACCGAGCCGAGCCTCGAAAGCTGGCTGAAGCTGAATGCCGACTACGCCAGAAGCTGGCCCAACATCACGCAGAAGAAGGACGCACCGGGCGACGCCAAGGAATGGGACGGCGTCAGCGGCAAGTTCGAAGCGCATTTCTCGACCGCCCCCGGCACGGGCGACTGAGCCACACGCCGGCCCCGGTCGCATCGGGGCCGCGTCTTGCAGTCTCCGCTTTGCGGTGATCGTTCGCGATAAAACCTCGCGCTCGCCTGTGCTGCATGAAGCCGCAGGCGGGCTGCTTCCCGAAGGCATGGCCCTCCGGACAAGCCCCCGGAGCCCTTCGTCCCGGGTAGGACGGTAATCGTGCAAAACATCGGCTCCGCCGATCGCACGCCCTTGCCTTACGTCGGCAATCCTTTGATTCGAGGCCCGGTTTGTGGTATGCAGACCGCCTGCCGTCGTTTGTGCCTGACGTGCTGCCTTTGGCTACCCCAGCGGTGGTTTCCAAACTTTTCGACAGGATCTGTCTCCCATCTCCGGGAGGCTTCCTCGCCGAGACGAGGCGGCATGCGATCGTTCGCTGGAGGCCCGTGCGGCTTCCGCGGCCCTGATCGCATGGTGTGAATGATCGGCTAGCCTGGGACCTGCTTGGCCGTTGCGAGATGCATCGATGGCCGGCGGACAAGAGGCTTGAGCCGGGTCACCCACCCCGGAATTGTAGGTTCGGCGCGGTTCGATACGCGCGCGATGTTCTGGAGGCGCTTCTCGCATGACCACAGCTAAGAAGACGACGGTTGGCCGCCAAGGCTTCAAGACCGGCGAAGCGGTCGTGTACCCAGCCCATGGCGTCGGACGCATCACCGCGATCGAGGAGCAGGAGATCGCCGGCTATAAGCTCGAACTGTTCGTCGTCTCGTTCGAGAAGGACAAGATGGTCCTGCGCGTTCCCACCGCCAAGGCCAACAGCGTCGGCATGCGTAAACTCGCCGAGCCGGAACTCGTCAAGAAGGCCCTCGAAGTCCTGACCGGCCGCGCCCGGATCAAGCGCACCATGTGGTCGCGCCGCGCCCAGGAATACGAGGCCAAGATCAATTCCGGCGACCTGCTCTCGGTGACGGAAGTGGTGCGCGACCTGTATCGTTCGGAGGCCCAGCCCGAGCAATCCTACAGCGAGCGTCAGCTCTACGAGGCCGCCCTCGACCGCGTCCTGCGCGAGATCTCTTCGGTGAACCGCATCACCGAGACGGAAGCGCTGAAGCTGATCGAGCAGAGCCTCGCCAAGTCGCCGCGCCGCGCCAAGGGTGAGGCCGAAGGCGAGGCGGATGCAGAGAGCGACGACATTCAGGAAGAAGCGGCCTGATCGATCCCTCGTCCAAGGACGACGTTCGGCGACACAGCAGAAGGCCCGGTGCACCAGCGCCGGGCCTTCTGCTTTTCCGGCTCATCCGGCGCGCAGTCTCCGAATGGTCCGGAAGTGGCGCAACGTCACATCCCCTGTCGCGTCCCGCTCGCGGAACTATCGGTGCAACGGCTCCGTTGTCCGATGCCTGGGCCATGCCCCTGGGCCTATGCCCTCGCTTTCTGGACCAATCGGGTCATCTAGACCCGACGGCTTCCTTGCGGCGCGCGCATGCAACGGAAGAAGGCGGAGGCGGGAATGGCGGACATCGCGGGGATACGGCGACAGTTCATTCGTACGGCCATGGAGGCGCCTTTCCTGGCGCGAGACGAGGAACGTGGTCTT
This sequence comes from Methylobacterium sp. 77, assembly GCF_000372825.1. Lineage (NCBI taxonomy): Bacteria > Pseudomonadati > Pseudomonadota > Alphaproteobacteria > Hyphomicrobiales > Methylobacteriaceae > Methylobacterium > Methylobacterium sp. 77. Next base: position 3,586,673 of record NZ_KB910516.1, read on the forward strand.
GCGGTCCGCTGGAAGGATGAGCGCGACGAGCGTGCCCTTCACCGCCTCATCTCCGCGCATATGCGTCTCGTCATCGCCATCGGTGGACGCTTCCGCCATTACGGCCTGCCCATGGCCGATCTCGTTCAGGAAGGCCATGTCGGCCTGATGGAAGCGGCGGCCCGGTTCGAGCCCGAGCGGGAGGTTCGGTTTTCCACTTATGCCACGTGGTGGATCAGGGCTTCGATCCAGGATTACATCCTGCGCAACTGGTCGATCGTCCGCGGCGGTACGAGTTCCGCCCAGAAGGCGCTGTTCTTTAACCTGCGCCGCCTGCGCGCCCGGCTCATGCAATCGACGGAAGAACATGTCGGCGACGAAATCCATCGCCGCATCGCCACCGCCATCGGTGTCTCTCGCGAAGACGTGGCCCTGATGGATGCGAGGCTGTCTGGCCCCGACATGTCCCTCAACGCCCCCGTGGGCGAGGAAAGCGAGGCGTCGTCCGAACGGATGGATTTCCTCGTCGACGGGTCTGAGCTTCCCGACGAGACGGTCTCCGCATCGGTGGATGGCGAGCGCAGGCTCACCTGGCTCAATGAGGCGTTGACGGTGCTTTCCGAGCGCGAACTGCGCATCCTGCGTGAGCGCCGGCTGACGGAAGATCAAGCTACCCTCGAGGCCCTTGGTCGACGGCTCGGCATCTCGAAGGAACGGGTCCGCCAGATCGAGAACCGTGCGCTGGAGAAGCTACGGCGTGCGTTGGCGGAGCGTTTTCCACAGAGTGCGGGCAACGTTTACGTCTGATGCGGGTCGGCAGCACGTCGGACGCGGCCGCAAGTTGTAGGATTTCTCTATTCCGGCAACGGAATGGAGGGGTAGTATTGTTCCGGTAATGTCATGTGTGGCAGGCTCAGCGGATGAGGCTTGCCACGCAAAGACCCTTGATGTCGCTCGCTATGCTCTTTGGCATCAGCACCGCGACCGTCATCGGCGCCGCCATCAAATATCGCTTCTCGCTGTTGACGGGCCTCGGCACGTTCTACGGTGCGCTCGCCCTCTGCCAGTTCGCCTATCTCGGTCTCGTGATCTCCCACGGGCGGGATACGGCGTCATCCCGAAAAGTGGGGCCCGGTTTTCGAGAAGGATGATGCGCCACCTGGTGGTGGAAGCATCGTCCCGTGGTCGGCAGACTGCTACCGCCGCTGAACCGACTCCTCGGATGCATGCCGTCCCCGGAAGCGAACGGGCATCCCGACATCTCAGGGACTGGGGCGGGATATGAGATGAGTGCGACCCTACCCGTCTCCGCTGAACCGGTGACGGTGTGGGACATCGATCTCACGCCCGCCGTCGCTCACCGTACCGACTGCCTCGCCCTCCTCTCCGATGACGAAATCGCGCGCACCGCCCGCTTCGTCCGCGACGAGGATCGTCTTCGCTACGCGGCGAGCCATGCCTCCCTGCGCATCGTTCTCGGGCGTTACATCGGTGCCGACCCGCGAGAACTCACCTTCGCCACCGAAGCCTCCGGCAAGCCGTATCTCGCGGGCGCCGTGGCAGGCTCGTGCCGCTTCAGCCTGTCCCATTCGGGCACCCGTGCCCTGATCGGACTTTCCCCATCGACGGACATCGGCGTCGACGTCGAGGAGATGCGTTCGATGCCCGATCTGCTTCGCATCGCCCGCGCCCATTTCGCCGCCACCGAGATCGCCGCGCTCGAAGCTCTCGGCCCCAGCGACAGGAGGGACGCGTTCTTCGCCTGCTGGACACGCAAGGAGGCCGTGGCGAAGGCGACCGGACAGGGCCTGTCGCTGCGCCTCGACAGCTTCGCCGTCTCCGTCTCGCCGGCAAAGGCAGCGCTACTCGCGATGCCGGGCGGAACGACGGACTGGAGCCTGCATGCCGTCCCGACCGTGCCGGGCTATGCCGCCGCAATCGCCGTCGCGGCGGCCAATGCCGGCTTCGTCCGGCATGTTCTCCCGCCCGACTGGCCCGCGGGATCGAAATGAGGGTCACGATGGTGCTTGCGGCTCCGCGCCGGCGTCGCTATACGTCCGCTCGCCGGTGGAAACGCCGGCCGTCGGAGTGTAGCGCAGTCTGGTAGCGCACCACGTTCGGGACGTGGGGGTCGCAGGTTCAAATCCTGCCACTCCGACCAACATTTAGCTAGGTTTCTGATGGCTGCCCCGACAGCTATCCCGACAGAAACCCTGCAACTCAGCCCACCGCGAGCTAAACGCAAGCCGTAGCTACGACGCCTGTGCGTCGCAGCATGGGGAGGATTGCCCTTCGACTAGGAGCGTCACGACGACGCTTGGGGCATGCCAGGATCGAAAAGTGCGTTAAAGTCGTAAAATGTCGAGGCTGACCTCGCCTTGGGGCGCCTGGGCGACCGTGGCGTGATGAGGTCTGCTACACGATAGTTCGACCTCTCTGGTAGTCCAAGCTGAAGCGATTGGCGAACAGCCCAACGAATGAGCGTGGGCCATTTATTGCGGAACAGGCCACTTTCTTATTGCCCGCTCTCGACAGGAATTCGCAAAGCGCCCTGACGCGATGAAAGCCGGGAGCGTGGCAGCCAACGATGTAGCTCGGAAGCTGCGTATTGATCTCGTTGAGCAGAGTGACGCATGACCCCACCGATCTCCGCGCCACAGCCGTCCGCCTCGCAACGATGACCGAGAGGGGCGCCTACTTCCCGCAGGATCAGGTCGGGCTTTACGCTGAGGGGTTGCTAGCCCTGGCGGAGAGGCGGGAGAAGGCGGGGCAGTGAAGCGTCTCAATCCGAACTCAACTTACTCAGAGGCTAAGCCGTGGTCCCGATTAGCCCACGACGTCGAGTGCCGTACTCGCGAAACTTAACGGCCGCCTGCTTCGTACGCGGGGCATGGCGAAGCCCGACCCTTCTCGAACCAATTCCGCATCCGTGAAGCCGGATACCCTCGATGACCTATCAAAGGGGGAATTTGTGAAGGGCTGGAAGGCCATTGTCGGAGAACCGCCGGCCATCATGCTCGATAGCCGCACCGATATGGTGAGAGCGCTGGTGGAGAGCGTGCCGGTTGCGACGCCAGACCTCATCAGCTCATCCGCGAAAAATGGTCCAAAAATCAAGAAGCTGGAGCCATAACGAAGCTGACTGGGGGGCACGATCACGTGCGTGAGCTGTACGCCAGTTCCAACGGGGACCGATGGCACCTCATCATCGAAGAGAGTACAGGGCACACCTTCGTGCGGCATAACGCCAATGAAGCCTCCGGTGGCAACATCGTGGACATGGCCCTCCCGATCTTTCTTAGCCTCGACAGTGGCGGGCCAGAACACCAAGCGCTTTGGGCCATGATCCGCACGCTTGTCAGCACCGCCGGCAACGGCCATCGTTGAGACTATCGCCGAGCTGTATCGGCGTTGCCTCTTCATCTGATCGACCGCCGCTCCGATACGTGCGCTTTTTGACGCTCCGCATAATGCCGCTCAAGCTCTCGCTTAAAAGGACTCACTGTGAACGTGCTCAAAGCGATCTCGGCCGGAATTGAAACTTGGCTCGATCAGACCATAGCCAGCGCCGAGAAAAGGGAAGCGGATATAGCCCTCCGCAGAGCCGAGTATCTTGAAATGGTGCGCCAACACAGAGCGCCAATGGGTGCGGCCAGTGAACCGACCGTGCATCCCGACAGGCAGGATCACAACGCTAAGTGATGCAAGCGAAGCTCGGATGGTTGGTCGATTCCCTCTTCGCCTACACGGGAGCAGTGGGGAGTGGCGTAATCTTAACACACCGTTGCCAACCGGCCGGGACGTGAACCGATCATTAACCACAGTCTCCCACTGATGCAGTCGGCTCAACCCGCAGGTACCAGTGTGTTTCAGGCTCGCTCGATTGGCATCGAGGATTTCGACCACGGATGCCCGGTCTCGGAAGATCAACTCGGCAGGATCTATCGGGCCAACGTAGGCACTCTTCCTTCTCTGTTGACCGGCATTCCTGAACGTACCAGGGCCCGATTGGCCACCTTCCTCTACGCGCGGACCCATACCCGAGAGCTTGGGACACGCGTCGCGGCTACCTGCGATCGGACAACCCTACAGCAGGTTGCTGGCGATCTCGGGGAGGCGATCCATCGGCAGTCGCGTCAAGGGTACCGGGAGGGCGCCTATGGCAACGTACATCGCGGTTCGCGAAGCGGCGTCACCCTAGCCGGATCACGGATGACAGCCGATCAGCATCTCTGAGCCCAACGCGATAAGCCGAAAGGAGCCGTGCCGATCTGGTCGGTGAGGCGGTAGCCGATCCTGGAGCCGGCCCTATGTCCTCGCGGTCACCGCTAGGAACGAGCATGAGCACAGATCGCGCCGATGGCTACCATGAGGCCCTGTCGAACGTCAGAAACACGATCCAGCGCCGGGTGAATGAGGCGGACGTGTCGAACGACGGCAAGCTGGAACTGCTGGGCCTGCTATCGATGCTGGACGACATGCTGAACTCTGGGCGGCCGGCGCAGGACGCCGATAGATCAGCGCCGGTGCCGTTGAGTGGCAGCTTCTGACGCCGACGAAGAGCCGGCCTGGCGCGATCTCCTAACCTCGGAGTACGGCCCGAAGGTCTTCCCCGACGACATCGGAGGATCGGCTTGGCTCTCCTCGTCGGAGTGCCTGCGCGCTTTGCTTCAGCGCCAGCACAATGGCGAGTTCAAGCTGCGCTTGGTCCTGCGGGAAGAAGTGGATTTTCGGCGCGGACCGAGCCGCGACCCCAACTGGAAGGGCGACTACTATTGGGGGCCGGACCTCGCCCTGTGCTGCGCTGAGGTCTGGGTCGAGCGGAAAGACGGCCCGCGGAAAAGGGTCGATACGATGGTGACGCGGCCGAAGGTTTGGTGACCTGCCAAGGCGGACCCAGGCTCGCCGTCTATGGATCTGCCCCACGGTGCTGGTTTAATTGAAAGCGCCCCTCCCCGCCCGGTCTAAGCCGGGCGGGTATGACCACGTCTTCAGGCCGCTATCGCCCAAACGAAAGTCATTATTTGGGCTTGGCGCCAGGCCCCCATCCCTTCGCTTTGATGATCTGCACGATCTTTGTCTGCATCTCGGGCATCAGGCCCTGCATCCACTGCGTCGTGCCGGCCATCTGAGCCTGTACGAGCTGAGGTTGTGCCGCGGCAAGGCGGCGACCAGCCGGAGAGGCATAGAACGTTCCCACCGCCTGCAGATCCTCTTTGCTCAGGACGGCTGCGAAGCTGCGTGCCTGGATATCGAGGAGCTCGTCGTAATGGGCCGTCAACAATGGAAGCACAGCCTCTTGAACGATGACCTGCGCCTGGTCAGCCTCCTTGATTCCCATCTGCTGCATCATGCCAGCCATGGGAGCGGCCATTGAGGATAGCGTCGTCGCGCGATCCCCCTGCATCTGCGCCACGACCTCACGCGCCACCTTCAGCGTCGCCGGATCTTGTACCGCCGTTGTAGCAGGCTTGGCTGCTGGCGCTGCGGCTTGGGCAAGCGCTTCTGATGCAAGGGGAATACACAGGGAAAGGCCTGCGATGAGGGGGGTCAGGCGGCCGATACGATTCAGCAAGAGGTTTCCTCCGTTCATGGAAATGCCGATATAGGGCAACCCAAGCGAAAAATCCGCTGAAGCGTAAGCCGGGCGAGCCCGCAGTATGAAATGAACCTTTTAACTGCCGACGACGAGCAGGACGAAGGGGGGCATTCCAGTCAGATGAACAAGAAAACCCCGCTCCAGCTGTTGCTGGGCGGGGAAACGGTAGCGTTCCTCTCAGCTTTCAAATTTCCTTCTGCGGGTCGACCGTTCCACCATCGGCAGCCGTGTCATCGACAGCGGCTTCGTCGAACGCCTGCATCCACGCGTCGTAGTCCGAGGTTCCCTCCGAATACGGGCATGCATCGCGAGATTTGCCGTAAAGGCGGGCATTTCGCCCTTTGATGAAGGGGCTGTCGCTTGCAGTGGCGCTGTCGCTCATCAATCCGTTCCTCTGCCGTAAGCATCCAGCTAATAGAACGCGACAGATGGCCAGAGGATCATTTTGGCCCGGTCGTACGGTGAAAACCTGCCACGGCGTGAGCCAGACAGGCCCTGACGGCGGCCGGGCGTGAGCAGAACGAGACTGGACGAATGGGACAATCTCGGCGCCCAGAAGCTGACGCCAGGGGTACAGAAGCGCCGCTTCGTGGAACTGGCCCGCGAGGCTGGGTGCGATGAATAAACAGAGGCACCGCTTGAAGTGGCCGTGCGGGCAATCTCTCGGCATAAGCTCAAGCAGGGCGAGGGCTCAATCGCTGAGCAAGCCCTCGATATACGTAAAAACTAAGGTCGAGAATATTTTTCCCAAATAAGAGTAATGACGCTCATCTTTCCATCAAGATTGAACTTGAATGGTACCGTCGTGAGTGTAACAATATTATTCTGATATGCAACGTCGCGAACTTGTGCGGTTCCCGTCCAAGCCTCATTCCACGACGTATCGATGTTATGAGTAATTTTGTTGCCTTCAATTTTGTACGTGCCGGCGTAAGCAAAGAATGATTTATGAAGCTTTACCCGGTCTTCATCTGTCATTTTATCATTGGCGACTGGCCTATCGCGCCCTTCATAAGCGCAGATAACCATCATTCTACCGTCTTTATCATAGTTAAGCCAGCCATTTGGCTTCGGACCGCCGTAAGCATCCACGGTCTCTCCAGTGTCAACAATCTTGCGTGTTGCTGTTACGAGCCGCCATGTGCCAACGACTTCATTCGCTTCCAAAGCCTGCGCTGTCGTGGCACTCAAAGCCCAAGCGCAAATCAGGATTGCTGCCTTCACGACGTACTCCATGACTTCGTTGGCGAGAACGATTGATCACTTCTGCCACGAATTCATAATCGCATGTTTTCCAGCGTAGCCAACCTACAGATTTCCGTGGTGAGCAAAGAATATCATCGGCAACGCTTCTGGATGACGTTGCTGGATAAGACCGAGAAGGCGGCATCGTCGGCCAGCAGCGCGACAGCCTCATGCGGTCGCCAAGCCCGACCGGCAACATGCTGGCTGGCCACGCGCCATCCTACGCCATAAACCGGGCGATGGACGAGGCGCTGGGATGATGTCCCGCCTTGACGGCGGTAGGGCTCATCTCTTTAGATTAAGATCGCGAAGACGAAAATCAGACACAAGAATAATGCTTCACATAATAGATCGCTCGGCAATTTTATTCTTTAGTTCATCTTCAAGGCTTTTGATATAATCTTCTTTCGGAGAACTAAGCATCATTTCTTTCTCGATGCGTCGCTCCAGTGATGCTATCTCGATTTCCAACTTTCGAAATTTATTGTTTGGTCTATAAGAATCCATAAGATCGATAGCTTTATTAAGTAATAGATCTATAAGATTTGTTACGGAAGACAATACCACCTCCCAAGATATGATTATTTTTTGAATTCTAGGGTCATTAATTTCTGATTGCAATATTCCGCATGGTGCAATCCCGCGCTTTAGGGTGAAGCGTACGTTTTTGTACATACCGCAGTTATTGTCTGAAATACTCGGTACTTGAAATGAGCGACGATGAGTGTTTTTCGGTGACCCCCTACGTCGCAGCGATCATGACCTCTAAGGCGGGCGCTTACACCGGCTTGCTATTATTCGCTCTGCTGAACGACTTGCCCTGGTTGCTCGCAGCGCTCGCCTTGCTGACCGTCTCCGGCACGTCCTCGACGAAGGTGACCACGTGCTCGCCCAAGCCGCGCGGTGGGCGCTCATAGTCGACATCGGCCAGCCATTTTCGGTGGGTGTGCGCGTCGTACAGGACGCGGTCGACGTGACCTCGACAATCCCGCGTGTACCGGATCGTCTGCCGGATAATGAGCTTGCCGCCGGGCTTCACGACAGGTGTCAGCACCTCCGTGCTGGTCACATCGACGGAGATATGCCGGTCGGCAAGCCGGCAGCAAAGGAAGGCTGCCGGGATGATGATGGCGAGGCAGATGCCCCCCAGCCAGGCGTAGCCGAAGATGCGCAGGCCCATCAGCCACCCCTCATCGTTTTGAAGAGATCGAACCCACCCTTCGTCAGTGCGATCACGCCGCCGACAAAAGCGGCCGTCGTTCCGCAGACCCACATCAGCACCTTCGCCGCGGTCCGTGACGACGAGACGAACTCGACGACGCCGTCCATACTGGCGAGCTCCTTGGGCTCTTGCCCGAGACCCAGGCAACCGTCTCAGGCCCGGAGGGCAAACAGCGTTTCGGGTCGCGTCACGTCCTCCTTGCCGAGCGAGGCGAACCAGACCTCGAGGTGAGGATGCGGCTTGAAGGTCACGGGATCGGCCGTGCGCGGCGTCCGGTACCCGCCCGCCGGCACGAGCGGCCCCAGCTCACACTCCGCTTCAGGGTCCGGGTACATCGCCCGGACGCCCCGTTTTGGCTGCTCGCGATATTGGAATTGCGCTGCCGCCCACTCGGCAGCCGTGAACCGTCTTTCTTCGGAAGCCATTGCATCTCACTGCTGCCGGAGACCGACGGGGAGCGCTGCCGTCTACTTCTTCGGCAGAGCCGCAATGGCCGGCGCGAGCACGTTCGCCTCGTCAACGAGGTTGGGCGTGCGGACGATGAACTTGGCGAGGCCTGCGGGTCCGCCGGCCGCCGCGAGCGCTTTCTTCGTAGCCGCATCCACCGCGTACTGGATCGCCTTGGCGATGACGGCCGAGCCCACCGGGATCGACAGCTTGCCTTCCTTCACCGCGCCAGGGGCGGCGCTCACCGCGTACTCGGTGACGGCTTTGGCCATCGGCTCCATGCGCTTCTGCGTGAGGAACAGCGCGGCCCAGGGATAAATTTTCGTCACTGCCTGGATGAGGAAGCCGCCGAGGACCGGCACGATGACGGCGGTGAAGAGGTTGGCGGCGGCGATAAGCCAATCGCCATACGGAAGAATGACGGCTGCAGCCGGCACGGTCGTGACGACTTCGGGAGCATGGACGGCAGAGACAGCACAGGCGAGCGCCAGCGCCGCGAGAATGATGCGGGTCATGTCAATACTCATTATGGAGGAGTTGCGCGGCGACCGACCGGGACGGTTATAGTCTATGCTTCGAACTATGACGCGGGAGCCTGCAATGGCCTTATCGTGGTTCAGTAGAGGGCATGATGCTGCAATATTGAGCATTGCCAGCCTTGACGGGAATGCTGTCTTTAAGGCGAGAGTTTATTCCGTCGGTAATTTTGGTCACGGATATACAATCACAAAGATCGGATCGGCCGAGCCGGTTGAAGTCGGTTTGAGTACGTTCGATCTTGAGCAGACCAAGAATGAGTGCGAATTGATCTTGGAGGCTCTGAGCACCGGCGATCCTCGTTCAACCGAACCATGGGCGGGAGAGCCGCGACACTAGCCACGAGAACCCCATGACGGCCTCGCCACGACAGTCGGCTCCGGCAGCGGATTGTCACGAACCACCGGTTTGGTGAGATCGGTCGCGGGCGGATTGTCGTTTGTGATAGGCGGCACGGGCGCGGTGGTGATGGGTGGCGTGGGGATGAATGGTGCGATGCCGCCAGGCACATGGCCCGTAGCCCGCAGCGCCGCCTGGAAGTCGCGGAAGTAGCCGGCGATGGTCGACGCTTTGTCCATGCCGTTGATAATGGCGCGGGCCGCGACCGGGACGCTCTTCGTCGGGCCGAAATGGTCGGACAGCTTGCAGCCGGTGAACCAGCCTTCCTGCATACCGATGAACATGATCGCCGCGGCAATGTCCGGCACCATGGCGCTGTCGGGCGTCTGAGTGAGGTCTTGGTCGCGGGTGAGGTGAGCCTCGGTTCTGAAGCTCTCCGGTTGCGCGGCGATAGTTCGAACGGCCCGTGAGCTGGACATAGCCGCGACCCGCGAACTTGGCGCCGTCGCCCGGCACGGTGTTGCCCAGCGACTTCGCGACCGCCGGCCGGTTCCCCTGCGGGGCGTACAACTTCGTGAAGTATGCCGTGCCGCCGTACTCCTTGATCGGGAGCATGGTCCTCGCGGTCTCATGCAGCACGGTCGCCAGACAGTAGGCCAGCGCGTCGCTACCGAGGTCGGGCGGACAGGCGTCGAGGATGGCCTCCATTCCGGAAACTTGCCCCTACGTCAGGGCGCCTCCGAACACGGATTTGCGCGCGCTGGCGAAGAACGCCGCGCGATCCAGGCTGGCTGCCATGGGTGTCTTCTCTCGATTATGGGGAGTTGCGCGGCGACCGGCCGGGACGGGAATGGTAAGCCGTCCGGATGGATCAGCTTCTACGACTGACGATTATCTTGAGCCGGTGGACACGGCGGCGTTGGACGCGGACGGAAGCTGCCGTCGCCCTCGCTGTGATTGCCCTCGCTCTGGTCTTCGGCCTCATCGAATGGGCCGGCTACTGGCCCGAGGCCCTGACGGCCACGAAGGTTCGGCGGGCACCGATGCGGTTCTAGTAAGTGAGCGGCGAAGTCCTGCTGTCAGCCCGTGAGGGTCCGACTGGGGCGCGCGTCGGTTTAAGCAGGGCCTTATCGTCGGCTCCATTTCCGATAGAGGTCATGAGTACTGACGTCGACAGCTTCATATACGTCTTCGGCGATAAGATGCAGTATGATTCGGTCGCTCTGATTGACATCAATGATGAAGTATCCAGGAGCTCCGCCGAGTTTTCTTTTGTCGAAGCCTGGGAGCGATGGCTCGAATTGAAACCGGTCAATTGACATTGCAACTGTTCGCTGCCGATGGGGCGGCAACTTCTTGACAGTGTTTTTAAAGGCTGGATTTGGCATGACCTGAACCTTCACAAGCTAATTGAGGAGGTATCGGGCCAGATCGCCCGGCTGATCAAATGTTGGGCCACCCCTTGCCTCAGGATTTACCTCGGCCCGCATTGCCCGGAGTTCAGAGGAAACTTCAACTCTCAGATCAATCTCTCTGCCAATGACAGCGAAAAGACGCTCATCAAGATCGGCTAGCGAGTTGTGCTTCCCGGACTGCCTTCTCGCTCCTTTGATAATCCTTCGGAACCACTTAGACATTCTTTCATGGCATTCGATGCGCTCATCGCTGACCATGATAAGACTATCAAGTATTTCCATGATATCGTCCGGCCTGTCATCGACAAATATCATGAAATTCCAGAAAACCTAGTGATTTCTTTTGACGCCTTCCTCCAGCTTTCTCAAAAGAGAGTCCATGTGGGCTAGCAGGGACTCAAGTCTATTGCGTTCCTGAAATAAATGCGTGTCCGCCAAGCGTTCGACGATCGCCAGCGGCGGCGCCGAAAGCGCCAGAACCCTGTCGGACAGGGCAAAATCCAAGGCCATGGGAAGGATCATACTCTGCTCCGCTCGGGGCGCCTAGAGAGACTGAAGCTCGCGACCTCGTCGCTCAGAACACTTCCGACTGCCGCAGCAGCCGCCGACACACGGCGATGTTGATCCTGATGTTCTCGGTCACGGATGGCTTCCACAGCAGGCGGCTGTAGCGGGCCGCACGCTTCACCTGGACCGGCACGTCGAGGACCACGTCAGTCGACGTCAGAGCCGCGAAACTCTGCATGGTCGGGACGAGGAGCGTGCTGTTCGCGCCCGATCCGGAATACGGGATTGACGCGATACCCCGCTTACGGATCTTTGCTCTTGGAACGGGAGACAGACACCGATTGCACTGACCGACGTGTTTCAGGATGGCGTGACGCGAAAGACGTCCGACAGCTATTTTCGCGGCGAGAACCCGAAATTCTACCCGACCGACACGTCTCTACAACGTGACGACGTAGTTCCCGAATACCTCGTCAAAGGTCTGATGCCGGTCCGGCCCTTCATCGATAAGGGGGCGTCCATCGTAGCCTTCGGCTCCTGCTTTGCCGCCTACGTGGCCGACTACCTGCACGACGCAGGCTACAATGTGACGAGCAAGCAGCGCAGCAAAGCCTACGTCACACAGATGGCTGACGGCATAGTTCACACCCACGCTATCCGCCAGCAGTTCGAGTGGGCGTGGCTCAACAGAGTTCCCGAGCAGCCCATTTGGCACGGCTACAAAGCGGAAGATTTCGGCTACGACGACGAAGCAAGGATCGCGACGAAGCAGTTGTTCGACGGAGCCGACGTCTTCATTATCACCTTCGGCCTCAGCGAAATCTGGTACGACGAGGTGACCGGGGAAGTCTTCTGGCGAGCGCCGCCCCGGGAGGTGTTCGATCGCGAGAGACACAAGTTTCGTGTCAGCGAGTTCGGGGAGAGGCTCGACAACATCAGGGCGATCTACGCCTTGATCCGGCACTTCAGACCGTCGGCGGCCATCGTCTTCACCCTGTCTCCGGTAGCCCTCACGGCAACGTTCCGTCCCATCGCCTGCGAGGTCGCAAGCTCCGTCTCCAAGGCGATCCTGCGGGCCGCGATCGATCAGCACTACCGCGAGATAAAACCGAACGACGACAAGCTCTTCTATTTCCCCAGCTACGAGATCGTAACGAACGACTTTCTCAATCCATTCCGATCGGATCGACGGCATGTACGCCTGCAGGTGATCGATCTAAATATGAAGATATTTGAGAATTACTTCTGCTACAATGAATTTTCTTCGGATTTTGTCGTCAATACGTTCCGCAGTGCACTGGCCGACGACAAGCGTGTCGCGTCCGGGAATGCCGCCTGGGACGAGATCGAGCAGGGCACCCTCAACGAGATCAAGGACCGGCGCCGCGCCCTGCGGGCAGAACTCAGGGCTGCGGAAGCCGAGCAGCGTCGGTCCGAGCGGATCCGCGAGCGCGAGGCTAAGCGGCAGGGCAAGGCCCTCTGAACAACAAGTATTTTTTGACTGAACCTACATGGTCTGAAGTTGCCCTTCAATACTCCCCACCATGAACAACCACCGGCACATACCTATATCCCGTCTCGAACGGATCGCGAGACGTCCGCCTTAATAGTGCGGTCCTGGCCGGTGTAAGATGCAGCCACTCCGCCAGCCGTTTGAGACGTTAGTCTAGGCCTTGAGCACAAGACAGGGCGGTACTCAATTCATGCTGCCTTAGCAGCAAGCCATACCGTCACAACGTCACCTGCAACGGACTTGCCTGCTCCGAGCCTGCGGATTCCGAGCTCCCCTGATGCCGGGATAGAGGCGTGTCGGACCGGAGAGAGCCGGCGATTGGACGCCCGTCGGGCTCAGCCGAGGACGGAACGGCGCCTGATTCCAAGGGTTGTCGGCGCGGAGGGCCTCACATGCGGGCAGTGATCTTCGACATCGACGGCACGCTGCTCGACAGCGTCGACTTGCATGCCCGGGCCTGGGTCGACGCCTTCGCGCATTTCGGCGTGGAGACCGATCCCGAGAAGGTCCGGCGCCAGATCGGCAAGGGCGGCGATGAACTCATGCCGGTCTTCCTGCCGCCCGACCGCGTGGAGCGCGAGGGCGACACGATCGAGGCCTACCGCTCCGATCTGTTCAAGCGGGAGTATCTGCATCGGGTGCGCCCGTTTCCCGGCGTGCGGGCCTTGTTCGAGCGGATCAAGTCGGCGGACCAGCGGATTGCCCTCGCGTCGTCGGGCAAGCGCGACGAAGTCGAGCATTATCAAGAGATCCTGGGCATTGCCGATCTCGTCGACGTCGCGACCTCGTCGGACGACGTGGAGCGCTCCAAACCCCATCCGGACATCTTCGAAGCGGCCATAAAGAAACTCGCGCCGCTCGACGCCCGCTCGATCCTCGTGATCGGCGATACGCCCTACGATGCGGAGGCGGCGGGCAAGGCCGGCCTCTCGACGATCGGCGTCCTCTGTGGAGGTTTCCCCGAAGCGGACCTCTCCAAGGCCGGCTGCATCGCGATCTACCGTGATCCGCAGGACCTGCTCGACGGGTTCGATCGCTCGCCACTCGCGGCCGGCTGAGGCGCCTCCCTCCTCACCCCGCCCCCGCCTCCACGACCCTCACCACGCTGCGGCCGTTGCCGCGCTTCTCCACCCTGACCTGCACGGCGATGCGCTCGATCATCGCCGCCACATGGGTGATGACGCCGACTTTGCGGCCACGGCCCTGGAGGGTCTCCAGCGCGTCCACGGCGAGATCGAGGGTCTCGGCATCGAGGGAACCGAAGCCCTCGTCGATGAAGAGCGTATCGACGAAGGATTCGCGGCCCTCCAGGCCGGACAGGGCGAGGGCCAGAGCGAGCGAGACGAGGAAGCGCTCGCCGCCCGACAGGCTGCGGGTGGCGCGCACCTCCTCGCCCATGTCGCGATCGACCACGTAGAGGGAAAGGTTCGCCACGTCGCCGCGCACCAGCCGGTAGCGCGGGCTCAGCGCCAGCAGGTGCTCGTTGGCGAGCCGGACCAGGTGTTCCAGCGTGACCCCTTGCGCGAAAAGCCTGAACTTGACGCCGCTGGCCGAGCCCACCGCGTCGTTCACCGCCTCCCAGGTGGCGTAGTCGCCGCGCGCCTCAGCGACTTTCTCCTCCAATCCGGCGGCCCGTGCGCGCGCCGCATCGTCGCGCGCGAGATCGGCCGTGATCGCACCGAGACCCTGCTGATGAGTGGCCATCGCCTCGGCGAGGCCGGCTGTCGCCGCTTCGGTGGCGGGGCCGTCGATCTCCGGCGCGACGAGCAGAAGGGCGAGGTCGGCCTGCCGCGTGGCCAGAGCGCTGTCCGCTTCGCGGGCTTCCCAAGCACGGGCCTCGACCGCCTGGCGCAGGGAGGAGCGGATTTCGGGCGCCAGCGCCAGGCAATCGCGCACCGTCTCGACGTCACGCGGCGCGCAGGCGGTCTCGAAAGTCGCATCGGCCTCCGCGCGGAGGCGCCGTGCCGTGTCGAGGGACGCGGCACCGTGCTCGGCCGCCGTCATGGCCGAGGCGAGGGTGGCATGGGCGGAGGCGCGCGCGTCTTCGGCCTGCTTCAACGTTTCGCGGGCGAGCTTACGGGATTCGTTGATCCGGGTCCGGTGCGCGCCGGTCTCCTCCCCGCCGAGCAAGGGAGCTCTCTCGGCCCGCAGGGCGGCGAGCCGTTCCGAACGGACCCGCGCCTGCTGCCCGGCCGCATCGGCGGCAGCCCGGGTGAAACCGACAGCCTCGGCCGCGCCGGCGCGCCGCGCAGCGAGCGCCTGGGCCTCCTGCTCGAGCCCCTTGCGGCGCTGGTCGAGGGCTCGGTGCTCGGCCGCGATTTTAGCCACGCGCCGAGCGACGCCGGCCCCGTCCCGGTCGAGATCGGCGAGCGACAGGCCGGCGGCCGCGAGATAGGGCGCGATCTCGCGGCCGAGGGATTCGACCCGCTCCGTATGGCTCGCGACCCGAACCGTCTCGCCCTTGGCGGCAAGATCGGCGAGGCGGAGGGCCTCGCGCTCGGTCGCACGGGACAGTTCCGCCGCCTCGATCTCCCGGCCCGCGCCTTCGATCCGCACGGTGAGGGCGTCGATCTCATCGCGGAGAACCTTGGCCCGCTCCAGCGCGGCGAGCAGCGGGGTACGGGCGTTCCTGGCGGTCTCCACGAGTCCGGTGAGCGTGGCGTGCGCCTCGGTGCCCAGCTCCTCCGGTACGCGGCCATCGATCGCGGCATCACGATGGGCAGCCAGCAGGTGGGCATGGTGACCGGCATAGGCGGCGGCCGTCTGGTCGAGCGTTCCTCGGGCGACCGCCATTCCCTGCTCGGCATTGCGCCAGCGTGCGCCGGCACCGGCCCTGGCGGCGGCGGCTTCCGTGATCGCTGCGCGGGCGGTGGCGATGTCGGCATCGTGCTGCGCGCGCTGCGCTTTCAGCGCCTCCGCTACCTGCCCGAGGCCGCCCCGATCATGGACATGCGGATGATCCGCGGCACCGCAGACCGGGCAGGGCTGACCCTCTACCAGAAGGCTGCGCAGATGAGCCGCCTGCTGCGACAGAGCCTCCTCGGCGAGCTCCGCCAAGGGCGCCACGGCCTTGCGCATCTCGATGGCCCGCGCCTGTTTGGCGGCGGCCTCGTCCCCGGCCGACCCTGCGGCTTCATCGGCATGGCGGGCTGATTCCGCCTCGGCTCGCGCCCGGTCGAGAGTGAGCGACGCCTCGTCATGGCTCCGCGCCAGGGGGATCGTCTCGCGCAGGTGCTCGATCAAGCGGTCGAGCGTGCCGACGCGCATGCGGGCCGAGGCTTCTCCGACCTCATTCAGAGCGGCACTGCGCCCGGCCCGGCGCTCGATCGCGTCGGCACGCGATGCCTTCGTCCGTGTGATCGCCTGGTCGCCCGCAGCGATCAGGTCGGAGCGGCGGATTGCCTCGTCCGCGGCCTTGCGGAGCTCGATCTTCGCCTGCGCGAGTTGCGTGCTCAAGCTGGCGCGCTTGGTGAAGAGCTGTTCGGCCTCGTCGGTCCGCCCGGCGAGAAAGGCCCCGCCCCTGTCCGCCTCGAACCGGCCGGCCACGTCCGCGCGCGCGGATTCCGCTGCCGCGAGGCCGGCCTCCAGCCGTATCAGCGCCGTCGCCGCCTCCTCCGCGCGCGTCTTCGCGGCCCCAGCCGCCTCGGAGGCTTGGGCGGATTCGAGGGCCGCCTCGCCAATCCGGGTGTCGAGGTCGGCCGCTCGTGTCCAGATCGGGCCGAACGCCTTGAACCCTGCTTCCGAGGCCTCGTCCGCCCGATAGGCCTCGTCATGGGCCAGGCGCGCGGCGCCCGCGCTCGCTTCGGCCTCGCCGCGCTTCGTCAGAGCCTGCGCGAAAGCCGCTTCGGCGGCCGTGACATCCAGCGCCGCCCTGGACGCGGCCCTGGCCGGCTCGCGCAGACGCTCGACTTCGTCGAGTTCGGCCAGGCGGGCGCTCTCGTGCCGGTGGGTTTCCAGAGCTTCGCGCGCAACGGCGAGCCGTGCCGCGACGGCCGACACCTGAACACGGGTGTCGGCGATGCGCCGCGCATGGGAGAGGGCCGCGTTCAGCTCCATCAGCCGGCCCGTGACGTCCGCCACCTCGGCGAGAAGCCGGTCGCGCTCGGCATGTTTCTCGGCTCGCGCGGCCTCGTCGAGGAGGCCGACCGCGTCGCGATGCGCCTCCAGCTCCCTCACCTTCGCGCGCTGCACCTCGGCACCGGCATGGACCCGCTTCGAGATCTCGGAATAGATCGCCGTGCCGGTGATCTTCTCCAGGAGTTCGGCGCGCTCGCCCTCGGCGGCCAGCAGGAACGCGTCGAACTCGCCCTGCGCCAGCAGGACGGTGCGGCGGAACTGGTCGAAGGTGAGGTCGGTGAGGTCGCAGATCGCCGCATCGACGAGCCCGGCCTTGCTGTCGCCGACGAAGGTCCCGTCCGCGAGCCGCTTGAGGGAGCGAGACTTGTTCTGAAGCCGCCCGTTGGCCTTGCCACGGGCGCGATAGACCGACCAGCGGGCGCAGTAGCTCTGGCCGTCCTTCCCGATGAAATCGACCTCGGCGAAGCCTTCCGTCGCTCCTCGCCTCAGGATCGCCCTCTCGTCGCCGATGGTGATGGGGTCGCCGCCAGGATCGGGCGCCCTCTCCCGTCCGCTCGTGGCGACGCGCGGATAGCGGCCGTAGAGCGCGAGGCAGAGGGCGTCGAGGATGGTGGACTTGCCCGCTCCCGTCTCGCCGGTGATGGCGAAGATGCCGGTGGCGCCGATGGGTCCGTCGGACAGATCGACGGAGAAGGGCGCGGCGAGGCTCGCAAGGTTTTCGCCGCGGATCGCCAGGATGCGCAAGATTCGTGGCCTCGTCTCGGACGATCGGGGAACGGAAGCGTCGGGTCGGCGGAGGGTCGAACGGAAGAATGCTGCCGCTTCATAGCGCAGGATGACGGATGCGGGGCTTCGCCGATGCCGCGCGGCGGGCCGATGTCCACATGCGACTCAGGACTTCGGCGGAACACGAACCCGCGGCGGTTGCAGGGTCCGATGATTTTGACACCGGAGGCCGGCTCGTGCCATCGGGCCGCGATGACGAAGCGAGCGCGTCTCCGCATCGGAGGCTCCGGCGGGGAACGTCGGTTCGACCTTGGCCGTTGTTGGGCTCATCCCCATTGTGCAGACGCGCGTTTCCGTCCTGCATCGAGGCTTGCGACGGAGATAGGGTGGCAGTGAGTGTCCTCGCAGATGGGGGCGAGTGCGGCGCGCTGATCGAGACGATCGATTGGTCCGCGACGCCCCTCGGCCCCTTCGGGTCGTGGCCCGTCTCCCTTCGCACGCTGACGGGCATGATGGTCGCCGCCCGCCAGCCCATGTTCATCACCTGGGGTCCGGCGCGGATCGTCCTGTACAACGACGCCTATTCCCAACTCATGGGCGACAAGCATCCCGAGGCGATGGGGCGCCCCATCGCGGAGGTCTGGTCCGACATCTGGAGCGATCTCGCGCCCATCGTCGCCAATGCCTATGCCGGTATCGCCGTCCAGATGGACGACGTTTCCTTCGTCATGGAGCGCAACGGCTTCCCCGAGGAGACTCATTTCGCGTTCTCCTACACGCCGGTGCGGGAGGAGGACGGCACGGTCGCCGGCTTCTTCTGCGCCTGCACCGAGACGACCGGGCGCGTCAGCGCCGAGAGCCGGCTGCGCGAGAGCGAGGCCGAGGCGCGCGGCGTCCTCGACGGGATGGGCGAGGGCTTCCTCCTCCTCGACCGCGACTTCCGGGTCCGTCGCATCAACGCCGAGGGCCTGCGCCTCGACGGGCGATCCCTGGAGGCGATCCTCGGTCGCCATCTCCTCGACATATGGCCCGATGCCGAGCAGATGCCTACCTGGCCGCTCTACCGCCGCGCCATGGCGGAACAGGCCTCGGCGGAACTCACCTACCGCCACACCTCGACGCGGCAGGACATCTGGATCGAGGTGAGGGTCTACCCCTCCGGCAGCGGCCTCTCGGTCTTCTACCGGGACATCAGCGAGCGCAGGGCGGCCGAGGAGGCCCTGCGCGAGCGCGAGGAGCGCCTGCACCTCGTGATGGAGGGCGCGCGCGACCACGTCGTCTTCACCATGAACCCGCAAGGCATCGTCACCAGCTGGTCGGCCGGCGCGGTCGAAGTTCTCGGATGGAGCGTCGCCGATGCGCTCGGCCGTCACGGGTCGATGATCTTCACGCAGGAGGACCGGTCGAGCGGCATCGATACCGGGGAGATGACCCAGGCGGTCGAGAAGGGCCGCGCCGATGCGGAGCGCTGGCACCGGCGGGCCGACGGGACGCGCGTGTTCCTCGCCGGTTCCCTCCACAGGCTCCCGCCGGACATGCAGGGACGCTCGCCCGGCTTCCTCAGGATCGCGCGGGACGAGACCCAGCGCAGGGCCCAGGCCGAAGCGCTGTTCGAGAGCGAGGCGCGCTTCCGCAACATGGCCGACCATGCGCCGGTGATGATGTGGGTGACGATTCCGGACGGGTCCTGCATCTACCTGAACCGGCTCTGGTACGAATTCACCGGGCAGAGCGAGGCGGAGGCGCTGGGCCTCGGCTGGACCAAGGCGACGCATCCGGACGACGAGGGACTGGCGGCGGAGACCTTCCTCGCCGCCAATGCGAGGCAGGAGCCCTTCCGGGTCGAGTACCGCCTGCGCCGGGCGGACGGCACCTATCGCTGGGCCATCGACGCGGCGACGCCGCGTTTCGGCACGAATGGCGAGTTCCTCGGCTATGTCGGTTCGGTCATCGACATCGACGAGCGCCGGGAGGCGGAAGAGCGCCTTCGCCAGAGCGAGGGGCGATTCCAGGCCATCGCCGATTCCATCGACCAGATGGTCTGGTCGACGCTGCCGGACGGGCACCACGATTACTTCAACCAGCGTTGGTACGACTATACCGCGGTGCCGCCGGGTTCCACCGACGGCGAGGGCTGGAACGGCCTCTTCCACCCCGACGACCGGGACAGGGCCTGGGCGGTCTGGCGCCACAGCCTCGACACCGGCGAGCCCTACCATATCGAGTACCGCCTGCGGCACCGCTCGGGCCAGTACCGCTGGGTGCTGGGGCGGGCGCAGCCCGTGCGCGATGCCGGCGGCCGGATCGTGCGCTGGTTCGGCACCTGCACCGAGATCCAGGAGATCGTGGAGGCGCGGGACGTTCTGGCCCGCTCGCGGATAGAGCTCGAGCGGGAGATCGCCGAGCGCATCCAGGAGCGCGACCGGATCTGGACGCTGATCCCCGATCTGCTGATGTCGGGCACCCTCGACGGCCGCCTCGTCAGCGTGAACCCGGCCTGGACCGAAACGCTCGGCTACGACGAGGCGACCCTGCTGGCGCGGCCGTTCTGGGAGATCATCCATCCCGACTTCCTCGGCATCAGCGCGGAGATCGTGGAGGCGATGCGGCAGGGCCGCACCGTGCGCCACCAGAACCGGGTCCGCACCGCGAGCGGCGCCTATCGCTGGTTCGATTGGGTCAGCGCGCCGGTGGGCGAGGTGTTCTACGCGGTGGCGCGCGACATCACCGACGAGAAGGCGCGGGAGGCGGCCCTCGCCCAGGCGCAGGAGGCCCTGCGCCAATCCCAGAAGATGGAGGCGGTGGGCCAGCTCACCGGCGGCATCGCCCATGATTTCAACAACCTGCTCACCGGGATCTCGGGCAGCCTCGAACTCCTGCAGACGCGGATGGCGCAGGGGCGCCTGACCGAACTCGACCGCTACATCAACGCGGCCCAGGGTGCCTCGCGGCGCGCGGCGGCCCTGACCCACCGCCTCCTCGCCTTCTCGCGGCGCCAGACCCTCGACCCGAAACCCACCAACGTGAACGCCCTGGTCTCGGGGATGGAAGACCTGATCCGCCGCACGGTCGGCCCGGCGGTCTTCATCGAGGTGGTCGGCGCGGCCGGTCTGTGGCCGGCCCTGGTCGATCCCAACCAGCTGGAGAACGCGCTGCTCAACCTCTGCATCAACGCGCGCGACGCCATGCCGGATGGCGGTCGCCTCACCATCGAGACCGCCAACAAGTGGCTCGACGAACATGGTGCGCGCGCGCGCAACCTCGAACCCGGCCAGTACCTCTCCCTCTGCGTCACCGACAACGGCACCGGCATGACACCGGAGGTGATCGCCCGCGCCTTCGACCCGTTCTTCACCACCAAGCCCCTGGGCGAGGGCACCGGCCTCGGCCTGTCGATGATCTACGGCTTCGTGCGGCAATCGGGCGGTGAGGTGCGAATCTATTCCGAACTCGGCGAGGGCACCACGATGTGCCTCTACCTGCCGCGCCATTACGGCGAGGCCTCGGAGATCGACGAGGCCGGAGAGTTCGCTGCCGCTCCGCGCGCGCTCCTCGGCGAGACCGTGCTCGTCGTCGACGACGAGCCCACCGTGCGCATGCTCGTGACCGAGGTGCTTGAGGAACTCGGCTACACCGCCATTGAGGCGGCCGACGGGGCATCCGGCCTGAAGGTGCTGCAATCGGACGTGCGCATCGATCTCCTCGTCACCGATGTCGGCCTGCCCGGTGGCATGAACGGCCGCCAGATGGCCGATGCGGGGCGGATCGCGCGGCCCGACCTCAAGATCCTGTTCATCACCGGCTATGCCGAGAATGCCGTGGTCGGCAACGGCCATCTGGAGCCCGGCATGCAGGTGCTGACCAAGCCCTTCGTGATGGAAGTGCTGGCCAGCCGCATCAAGGACATGATCGCCTCCGGGTAGGGGCGAGGACGACAGGGATCTCGCCCCCTTCGGTGCGGCCGGGCGCGAGGGTGGCGCCGCTCGGCGCCCGCCCGCAAGGGGAGAGTATTGGGCTCGGACGGGCTTTGTCCGGTCATTTTCAGAAAAAGCCATAACTGTATTTTAAATGGCGGCGTCATATCGAAGCAGAGCAATTTTGGCACGAATCTGTTCTGTGGTGACTCAAGATGGCTCATTTTCGTTATACGTTGAACGGCAACTACGACCCCGACAATTCCGATTTAGGATATCAAGAGTCGATTAATACGGACGCCAGGACGCTCGATTTCGGGCCCGGATCGGCGGTTTCAGGGTATGAACTTTTCGGAAGTCGATTTGTATACGTGGTCGATGGGCCGGACATGTCCGCTGAGTCCCAGGCCTTCGACCTGACGACATGGTCGGCCGGCATCTACGGCGATTCCAGCGACTTCGACTACGTCACGCGGGTCACCGGCGGGGATTTCGGCGACGTCTTCCGCACGGGCGACGGCAACGACGTCCTGAACGGCGGCGGCGGCAACGATGTGCTGGAGGGCGGTCGCGGCTCCAACATCTTCAACGGCGGCACGGGCACGAACACCCTGAGCTACGAGCATTTCGATGCGCCCAGCTTCGGTATTTCCTACGGGATGAACATCGACCTGCGGACGGGCGAGGCCGACGACGGTACAGGGACTGTCGTCCAGGATACATTCACGAACATCGCCAACGTTCGCGGCTCGCAATATGATGACGTTATTGACGGCGACATCGGCAACAACGTCATCGAAGGCGGTGCCGGCTCCGACTTTCTCAAAGGTGGTGGCGGCATCGATACCTTGAGCTACGAGCATTCCAGCGCGGGCGTGATTATCGGTCTTCAGGGAGGAACCGGTTCTGGCGGTGACGCGGAAGGGGATGTCTATACGGGATTCGAGAGCGTCCTCGGGAGTACGTCCGGTGACGTCCTTTCCGGAGACGGCGACGCCAACACGCTGATCGGCAATGGCGGCGACGACGCATTGTACGGTCGGGGCGGCGACGATCGCCTCATCATCAGCAGCTCGCCCGTGATCGTGAATGGCGGCGGCGGGACGGACATGCTCTTCATCGCGAAGGGCAGCACCGTCGCCCTGACCGACGTCTCGTTCAGCATCTCGGCCAGCATCGAGAAAGTCTATGTCCGCGACGGGGCGTCCATCACCATGACGGGCGTCGATATCGGCACGAAGATCTTTTCGCAGAGCCTGAGCGACGGCGGCTCCACGATCGTCGGCACCGACCTCGGCGACCGCATCCAGGCCGGCAAGGGGGACGACGTCATCACCGGCGGACTCGGCGGCGATTCCCTCTTCGGCGGCGCGGGTGCCGACACCTTCGTCTTCGCCGCGGGCGATGGCCGCGATGTGATCCGCAAGTTCGACGTGCTCAACGACGTCCTCGACGTCCGCACGCTCGCCGACGACATGAGCGGTCTCGAGATCCGGTCGTTCCACGGCGCGGCCAACGCGATCATCACCTTCACCGGCGATTCCGGGCCGTCCGACAAGATCATCCTCCTCGGCGTCACGGCCGATTCCCTGACGGACGGCAGCTTCATCTTCTGACGCCCGCGCCCTCATCCGGCCGCCCGGTCGCGTGAACTCCCCGCGATCGGGCGGCGGTGGTCGCGCCGGCCCCTATTGCGAGCGACGCGACAGCGACACGGCATAGGCCGGCGAGCGGATCGCGAAGATCGGGTCGTCGGCCGGGCCGGCGATGCCGGCGGGAAGATCCACGACCGGATCGAAGGTGGACGCGTCGCAGGTGGCGTCGGGCTCCAGGGCGGTGATGGCGATGGTGCCGAGCGTCGTGGTCTTGCGGCTGTCCTCGGGCCACATCACGGTGGGATCGGCGGTCGGATCGCCGGCTTCTCCACGGATCGCCACCAGGGAGAACGTGGCCGGCCCGCTGGCGAGTCGCTCCTTCAGCTCGTCGGCATAGAAGCTGTCGGGTTTCGCCTTGAGGTCGTCCTCGCTCAGGCCGAGCTGACCGGCGGCGGCGACGGTCTTCAACTTCACCACGTTCGCCTCGTCCTTGGCGTTGGTGAGCGTATAGGCGTGGACGCCCCAGTAATCGACGCCGGCATAGCTCGCCGGGACCGGGCGTGCATTCAGCCAGGCGGCCTGTTTCGTGGTCTCCGGATTGGCGGCGGCGAAAGCCTTGATCTTCTCGGCATCGGGCTTTCCGTCGGCGCCCGGAGCGCGAACAGAGGCGAATTCGAACAGCTGCTGCGGTGTCCGCGCCGAGAAGACCGGTGCCGAAATGATGACGAGGACGAGGTCGCCGGCGGGATCACGCAGGCGCATGGCAAAGCCGCGCGTCACGGGCTTGGCCTTGTCGGACACTTTCGGGTTGCTGCCGCCCATGGAGAACCGCGCGGTCACCGGGACGGGTTTCGCGAATTGCGGTGCCTTCGACAGGCTCGCCGCCTCGGCCGAGGGCGTGAACTGCCCCGTGACGCAGACGCCCTTGGCGCCACTCGCCCGCACGCCGGGCTTGTTGCCACCGGCGGCGAACTGGGCGCCGACGATGGCGGCCGCGTCCGCCTCCTCGGCTTGGACCGGAGAGGCGAGGGCAAACGCGACGGCGCAGCCGCTGGCGAAGATCGTGGACCTCATGGCGCAGTTTCCCCCGTCGCCCAGCTCGCATCGGCATGAGCCGGCGAATCTCGATGGCGCACAATCGAATTAGACTATGTGCAGGGTAACGGCATCGTGACAAGTGCCCGTGACCAGTATTCGTGAGACGTGCCGATCAGGAGGAGCGGATCGAGCCGCTCGTGGCGTTCAGGCTTCCGCCTCGGCTCGGACCCGGTGGAACACGTCCAGATGCGCCGGCTCCGGCGGCGCCCCTCGCACGCGCTCGAAGGCGAGCCGGAAGAGGTCTTCCGGGTCGCGCTCGGACAAGCGGACGAGCGGGGCCGCGTCCACGGCCTCCGCGACCGGATCGGCCGCGGCCGTCACGCGGGTATCGACGATGCGCACGGGGAAGCCTTCCGCGATCCGGTCGACCTCCGCCCGATGTCCCGGTCCCAACCCCTCTCGGGCGAGCCGGACCTGGATGTAGGGCCGCTCCTCCATCGGCAGGGCCGGGTCGAGGCCGAGCGCCGCGAGATGATCGCCGAGCTCGGAGAGCCGCATGTCGCCGCGCGGCGGCAGGCGCAGGAACGGGACCGGGCGCGGGATCGGGATGTGCTCCACCCGTGCCGGCCCGTCGCCGAGGGTGACGAGGCTGACCCCATGGGCATAGGGCTGCTCGGTGGCCGAGAGCGGAAACAGCGAGCCGGAATAGCGCACCATTCCGCCGCCTATGGTCTGCGCTTTGTGGAGATGGCCCAGAGCCACGTAATCGGCCTCCCCCGGAAACACGTCGGGCGGAACGGCATGCTCGCCGCCGACGAGAATGCGGCGCTCGGCTCCCTCCGATTCGGTTCCCCCGGCCACGTGCAGGTGCCCGGTGAGGAGGAGGGGCAGGCCGGAGAGATGCGGCGTCGCGGCCTCCATCACCTGGGCGTAGAGCGCGCGCACCGCCCGCACGATGGGTGAGCCTTCGTCCTTCCGCATCGGAGGCAGGCAGGCGGCGGTGGGATAGGACACCGCCAGGATCTGAGCCGCCACGTCCCCGTTCCGCAGGATCGGCACGAGGTGACGCTCGATGGAGAGGGCGCCGTCGCGGCGGCGGACGTTGCCGATCACCCGCACGCCGATCGCCGCCAGGATCGGGCTCGGCGCCTCGAGCCGTCCCGCCGCATCGTGATTGCCGGCAGTGAGGACGATGGTCATGGAGGGGCGCGCCCGGTGCAGGCGCACCAGCACGTCGTAGAGGAGCGCCTGCGCCTCGCCGGACGGGTTCTGGCTGTCGTAGACGTCGCCCGCCACGACCAGGGCGTCGACCTCATGGCCGATGACGATGGCTTCGAGATGGGCGAGCGCTCTGGCATGCTCGTGATGGCGCGAATAGCCGCGCAGGGACTGCCCGATATGCCAGTCGCCCGTATGCAGCACGCGGATCACGTCATCGCTCCAAGATTGCCCCAACGAGGTTGCCCGAGCCATTTCGCACAGAAATGCTCGCCGAGGGCCGAGCCTTGTAGCGCGTCGCCGAGACGCGTCCTACCCGGCCCCCTCGCGGTCAGCGGCAGACGGTCACGGTCTTGACCACCCAGCCCTCGCCGGGCTGCCACAGCTTGCGGCGGCTGCGCCCGCACCGGAGCTCGTCCGGCTCGGCCGATGCCCAGGTCACACCCGGCGCGTCGGTCGAGTTCGCGTCCGAGGGACCGGCGTCCTTGGCGAGGGATCCGGTCGCGGCGGGGGCCGGCTTGGCCTTCACCGATCTCGTCCTTTCGACGGATTTCGCCTTTGAGGCTTTTGCAGCGGCCGCCGAGCGAGCCGGCTTCGGAGCGGCAAAGGCCTCGCTTGGCCCTAAGGCGATGATGGGCCCCACGGCAACGAGCAGCGCCAGCGTGAGGACCGACGCGCCAAGGCGTGCGAACGAAGAAATCGGCACAGGATTGGTCCGTCTTCCGAGGATTCGATGGTGTTGAAAAGCGTCAGCTTATGTCGATGCGACGGGACGTTTTTGCAATCGCAAAGGTCAGCGAACCTCAGACATGTCCCGCTCATTTTCGCGGCATGATGAAGGGTCTGTCGACCTGTCCATTCGGACGAGGGGAACAGCCTGCCCTGACCGCAATGCTGGTCAGCAATGGTCATCGCGTGACGGCAGCCCCTGGTCTTGTTAAGTCACCGCCCAATCTTGGCTTTAGTCCTCGCACCCATGCGAGCGGCCCATCTCTGAGCACCCCATGCCCGAACGCCCCATCCTCCTGCGACCCACTCTTCCCTTCAGCCGGCGGACCCTGCTGAGCGGCGCGGGCGCGGCACTGACCGTCCTCGGTTCCCCGCTCACCGCCCTGGCCCAGGTTCGCGGCCGTCTCGCCATCGAATCCGATGACGGGTACGGCCCCTATGACGACGACCGCCTCTACCGGGACGAGGCGGGCCGGCTCTACCGCCGCCGTGGCGGGCGCTACGAGCCGTATCGCGAGCGCACCACCGCACCGCGCTTCGAGGACGATCCCGATGCGGACCCCTATGCCGATCCGAACGCCCGGCGCAGGGCCGCCCAGCCGCCCGCGAATCAGGGTGATCAGGCGTCCCGCCCCGTGGATAACGGGCCGATCGACTACGCGCGGGCCTATGCCGCGATCACCGACGAGCCGTTCCCGGTCAATGCCTTCAACTGGCGCAAGGCGAACCCGGTCTTCCTGCGCCAGGAGATCGCCTATACCGGCGCGGAGCCTCCCGGCACCATCGTGGTCGATCCGCGTGCGCACCATCTCACCTTGGTCCAGGCCAACGGCCGTGCGCGCCGCTACGGTGTCGGTGTCGGCAAGCAGGGCTTTTCCTGGTCCGGGGTCTCGACGGTGAATTCCAAGCAGATGTGGCCGGACTGGTATCCGCCGAAGGAGATGATCGCCCGGACGCCCAAGCTCGCGCGGTCGGTGAGCCAGCTCCAGAGCGGCCTCGGCGTTCCGGGCGGCTCCCGCAATCCGCTCGGTGCGCGGGCGCATTACCTGTGGCAGGACAACAAGGACACGCTCTACCGCATCCACGGCACGCTGGAGCCCGAATCGATCGGCCTCAGCGTCTCCTCCGGCTGCATCCGTATGATCAATCAGGATGTGATCGACCTCTACGGTCGTGTCGAGATCGGCTCCCGGGTGGTCGTCCTGACCTGATCCCTTTCTCCTGCTGCTCCGCCCGGCGGGCTCGTCCCGCCGGGGTCCCCCGATCACGACGTGAATCTCGGCCCGTGTCGCAGTCACGACCGCGAGAGTGTCGGCGCACTCTGCATCGCGAATCGGAACTTCCCCCGCCTCTCTGGCTTTTTCCCGTCACGGGGCGTGCGCTGGACGCCGCCCACGATCGGAATTCAACCGGAGTTATGACGTCATGGCAAAGAGCTTGAGCGGACGCACGCGCGTTGACGGCGACCGCCTGAACACCCCCACCGACCTTCCCCCCGAGGCGACCAAGAAGATCGCCGAGGGCCTGACGGTTCTGCTGTCCGACCTCTTCGCTCTCTACGTGAAGACGAAGAATTTCCACTGGCACGTCAGCGGCCCGAATTTCCGCGACTATCACCTCATGCTCGACGAGCAGTCGCAGCAGATCTTCGGCATCATCGACGATGTCGGCGAGCGCGCCCGCAAGATCGGCGGCACGACATTGCGGTCACTCGGCCAGGCGTCGAAGCTGTCCCGCGTCGAAGACAACGACGCCGAGTATGTCAGCCCGCTCGAGATGCTCGCCGAACTGCGCGACGACAACAAGACCCTCACCGCCAACATGCGCGAGCTGCACGAGGTGACGGACGAGGCCAAGGACGTCTCGACCACGAGCCTGCTCGAAGAGTGGATCGACCAGTCCGAGGAGCGGACCTGGTTCCTCTACGAGGCGACCCGCAACGCCACAGAGGGCGGCCACTGATCCTGGTCGATTCTATCACCCAAGGAAAAAGGCCCCGCATCATCCGATGCGGGGCCTTTTTTCGCGTCATCGGCATCCGGTGGATGCCGGCGCGGCTGCGTCGTTCACGAAGCGAGGGTGATCTCGCCCTCGCGGACGGCGCGCTCACCACCGCCGGACTTGATCCGGTAGAAGGGCTCGCCGGTCTGGTCCTCGGGAACGAGGCGCACGATCTCGAACACGTCGGCGGGATCGGTCTTGACGTCGGCATAGCCGATGCGCGCGCGGCGGACGCGCTGCCCTAGCTTGAACTTGTGGGCCATGGGATGTGCCTTTCTGAGTTGACGCGAAACGGTCTCGCGTCCTCGGACGGGTAATCGTGGTCCCCAGTCGCCTTGCCTCACGGAAAAGGACGAGATGAGCGGCAGCCCCGTCCGGAGATGCCACCCTGCGCTCGAACCCTCACGAAGGACCGAGCCAACCCATTCGGTCGCGACCGCCCCGATCATCTGACCGCGGCGGCGACACCGAATCCCGAAAGCATGCTTCCCGAACTCTTATCGGGAGAGCGATGCTCTAAGTTTTTGTTCTGCAGCATCTTTTTTCGGAAAATGGCATCCAGTTTCCGCGCCGATGCTTCCTATGCGCGAGCCTACTTGCGGGCCTTGGCCTTGCGAGCGGCGTAGCGGGCATCGCGTTGCTGCTTCTGCTCGATGCGAGCGGCAGCGGCGAGAGCGATCTTCTCTTCGGCGAGGCGGACGGCCTCGATGGCCTGACGCTCGCGCTCGGCCTCGGCCTCTGCTGCGGCTTGGGCGGCGGCGGCGGCCCGTTCGGCTTCGCGGGCGGCAAAGCGGATTTCGCGCTCGCGGGCGATGGCCTCACGCTCGGCCTTGCGGGCCAGTACCGTCGGATCGTCAGCGGCCGGGCGGTCGCGGAAACGCGCCAGCGCGGCCTGACGGGCTTCCTGCGAAGCCTTGAGGCGGTCGGTCATGGAGTTTTCGTTGAATTGGCTCACACAGAATCCTGATTTGGGAAGCGGCGGGCAATGCCGCGGACAGAGAAGAGTTGGTCGAAAACGCAGGAAGCCGCTCTCCAATGGAGAGCGGCTCCTTGTCCATTGTCAGGCTCTCGAAGAGCCTACCATGGACCACGCAGCGTTGAGGCTTACGCGGCCTGGAGGCTGCCGGCGGACTGCTTGCCGCTGCGCTTGTCGGTTTCCATTTCGTAGGAAACCTTCTGGCCTTCGGCGAGGCCGCGCATGCCTGCGCGCTCGACGGCGGAGATGTGCACGAACACGTCGTTGCCGCCGTTATCCGGCTGGATGAAGCCGAAGCCCTTTTGCTCGTTGAACCACTTAACAGTACCGACAGCCATCATAATCCTTCGCCCTTGCGGGCATCATAGTTCGGAGGTCCGCACGAAGATGCACGGCCTTCTCCGTTGTCTCGCCACGCATCAGACCCTCACAGCGCAAAAGCCTCACGACTCACGCAAATGAAAATCGACCACGTATCGATGGCTGCTATGTACTCCCTGAGGGACGATTTAGCAAACGCCGTGAAAAACTTGGGTTTTATTCACATCGGTCCCGATGAAATTTGGACGACGTCCGGTATTCCCCGGCGCTGCTCCCGCTTCGCAGGCGGGGCTCATTCGGCGGGTGACGAGGCCAGCGGCAGGGCGAGCTGAGCGCTCTCGGTGTCGCGCCCGCTGCGGCGGTCGAGGAAGCCGAGGATCGGCGAGACGCTCACGCCGTGCAGGATGATCGAGAGGAGGATGGTCAGCCCGGCGGTGCTCCACAGGAGGCCCGGACGCTCGAACGCAGCATGGCCGAGGGCGAAGGCGAGATAGTAGATCGTGCCGAGGCCCCTGATTCCGAACACGCTGATCACCGCCCGCTCACTGGCGGGCTTGTCATGCCCGATGAGACTGATCCAGCCGCAGAGCGGCCGCACGGCGAAGAGCACGAGCAGCGCGAAGGCGATGCCCTCCCAGGTGAGGTCGCGCAGGAGTCCGCCGCCGATGGCAAGGCCGAAGCCGACCAGGAGCACCATCATCGCCAGTCGCTCGAAAGCCTCGGCCGATCCGTAGAGGGCATGATGGTAATCGTTGCCGCGGTCGGACCAGCGCATGGCGAGAGCCGCCACGAAGACGCCGACGAAGCCGTAGCCGTGCACGGCCTCGACGGCGGCATAGGTCAGGCAGGTGATGCCCAGGGCGACGAAGCCATCGCCCGTGCGCGACAGGCGCGCCCGGTTCGGCAGATGGAACGTCAACCAGCCGAGACCCCGTCCCATGGCTGCGCCGAGGACGATTCCGGCGAGGATCTTCCACACCAGGGAGATCCCGATCCATTCGGCCCATCCGCCGGCACCGAGCCCGTTGGCGGCGGTGAGCGCGATGGCGAGGTTGACGAAGGGAAAGGCGAGCCCGTCATTCAGCCCGGCCTCGGAAGTGAGGCCGAACCGCATCTCGTCCTCACCTCCCTGGGACGGTGGGCCGACCTGTACCTCGGAGGCGAGGACCGGATCGGTCGGCGCGAGGGCAGCCGCGATCAGCAGTGACGACGCGACGCCGAGGCCGAGCAGGTGCGACGCCAGGAACCCGATGAGGAGGATCGTCAGCGGCATGGCGACGGCGAGGAGGCGCCACGTCACCATCCAGCGCCTCCACCCGATGCGGCGGTCGAGTTTCAGCCCGGCCCCCATCAGCGAGATGATGACGACGAATTCGCTGGTTCTCTCGATGAGCCGCAGATGATGCTCAGGTTGCGGCGAGAGACCGGAGATTCCGGGGATCAGCGACAGGCCGGCTCCGATCGCGACACAGCAGATCGGCAGCGACAGCGGCAATTGCCGGAGTGCCATCGGCAGCCAGGCGGTGAGGAGCACGAGCGCTCCGAAACCGCCGAGCATGTAGATATACGCGTCCATGACGACCGACTTGTCCCTGCACGTTCTTCGCCGGAATCATCACGACCCATACGCAAGACCGATTTTGTGCCGCACAATTCCAGGTGGAGAGGCCGCGGTTTCGTGCCGCCTATCCTGCCCACCTTCTTCTCCCGCCCGCCTTCAGAGCGTGCCCGACCGCATCGTCATGTCGGGATTGAGATCGACCCATCTGCGCGTCGCGGCCGCCTGATACAGCGCCTCGATCAGACGAACGTCGCGCAGCCCCATCTCGCCCGGCGTCTGCAATTCCCCACCTTCCGCGATCACCTGCGAAAGGTGGTCGATCTCGCCGGTGAACTGGACCGCATCGCCCTCGACCGTCAGGATCTCGTCGGCGCGCTTGGCATTGCCGATCACCAGGCGGTTGCCCTGGTAGGCGGTGCCGGGATCGAGGGTGGCCACGCCCTTCTCGCCCCAGATGTCGATCCGCTTCTTGTCGGAGGTGTAGCCCGACGAGACCGTGGCGCGCCGTCCGGAGGGAAAGACCAGCTGCGCCGTGAACACGTCCTCGACCTCGGCGAAGCGCGGATCGTCGGGCGGCGAACCCATCGAGGCCGAGACGGAGGACGGGCTCTCGCCGAAGAACCATTGGATGCCGTTGAGACCGTAGATTCCGATATCGACGAGTGAGCCGCCTCCGGCGACCGCCTTCAGCATCCGCCACTGGTCGCGTGGGCGTGACGGTTCGAGCGGGCGGTGATGGTCGGAGGAGGCGAACCGGACCTCGCCGAACTCGCCCTTGTCCATCATCGCCTTGGCGCGGAGATTATGCGGCTCCCAATGGACGCGGTAGGCGATCATCAGCCGACGGTCGGCCGCCTTGGCGGCGTCGATCATCCGCTGGCACTCGGCGGAACTGGTCGCCATCGGCTTCTCGCAGAGGACGTGCTTGCCTGCCTCCAGGGCCTTGATGGTGAGGTCGGCATGGGTGGAATTCGGCGTCACGATGTAGACGGCGGCGATGTCCTTGTTGTCGGCCATCCTCCCCATCGAGCCGTAATCGTAGAGGGCGCCGGGCCCGACCCCATAACGGCCGGCCACGGCCTTGGCCTTTTCCGGGTTGCCGGAGACGAGGGCGACGATCTTCGAGCGGCGCGCGCGTTCCAGTGCGGGCAGGACCTGCGCCTGGGCGAAGTCGCCGAGTCCGACCACGGCCCAGCCGAGATGCTGGTCGCGCGGCAGCGGCGGCGGCTGGTCGAGCTTGGGCTCCGGCCGGCCGATCGGGGTGGTGGGGATCGTCTGGGACGCAGCGTGCTCGGAAGCGAGCGCTCCGCCGATGCCGGCGAGGCTTCCGGCCATGAAGAGGCGGCGGGACGGCGCAGTATTCGAGGCGTCGGACATCGTATCTCCGGACCCAGGAGGGGTGAATCTCGCGGCCGGATCGCTGGTGCCGCCTCCTGATAACGCGCGTCGGCCCGATCGGATTCCATCGGGACCTGCGGTCGAGGCGCGCGGGAGTACGACGGAGACGCCAAAGGCACCTCCGCGCAGGCCTCTCCGCTCGCGGTCCCGGCGATCGAAAACGCCTTGAGAGGGAAGGACTCGTTCTACTTGAAGGTCTTGTTCTACTTGAAGGTCTTGCGGGGATCGAAGGCGTCGCGCACGGCCTCGCCGGCGAAGATCAGCAGGCTCAGCATCACCGCCACCACGAAGAAGCCAGTCAGCCCGAGCCAGGGTGCCTGGATGTTGTCCTTGCCCTGCGCCAGCAATTCGCCGAGGGACGCCGAACCGGGAGGCAGGCCGAAGCCGAGAAAGTCGAGGGAGGTGAGCGTCCCGATCGAGCCGTTGAGGATGAACGGCATGAAGGTCAGCGTCGCCACCATGGCGTTGGGCAGGAGGTGCCGGCTCATGATGCGGATGTTCGAGAGGCCGAGCGCGCGGGCGGCCCGGACGTACTCGAAATTGCGGGCGCGCAGGAATTCGGCGCGCACCACGCCCACCAGCGCCACCCAGGAGAACAGCAGCAGGATGCCGAGCAGGACGAAGAAGCCCGGCGCGATGAAGGCCGAGATGATGATGATGAGGTAGAGGGTGGGGATGCCGCTCCACACCTCGATGAAACGCTGCAGGCTGAGATCCACCCAGCCGCCGAAATAGCCCTGGACCGCACCGGCGATCACGCCGATCACCGACGAGACCAAGGCCAGGATCAGCCCGAACAGCACCGAGATGCGGAACCCGTAGATCACGCGCGCCAGGACGTCGCGGGTGGTGTTGTCGGTGCCGAGCCAGTGCATCTCCAGCCCCTTGCACCCTGCCCTGCCGGTCTCTCCTGAGGCCTTGATATCGGCGGAGGCCGCGGCCTCGGTCCGTTGCCCGGCTGCGGCCTGGCACTGTTCGTCGGTGAGCATCCAGGTCGGCGGCGAGGGCGAGGGCGTCGGCAGCCCGTCGATGATCGTGTCGTAGGAATAGGGGATCGGCGGCCAGATCGCCCAGCCGTTCTCGGCGATCTCCTGCCTCGTCTCGGCCGAGCGGTAATTCGGCCGCGCGTAGAAGCCGCCGAACTTCTCGTCCGGGTAGTCGATGAGGACGGGAAAGAGGATCTCGCCCTTGTAGGAGACGACCAGGGGCCGGTCGTTGGCGATGAACTCCGCGAACAGGCTCAGCGTGAAGAGGGCGACGAAGATCGCGAACGACCAGAAGCCGAGCCGGTTGTGCCGGAAATTCGCGAGCCGTCGCCGGTTCAGCGGCGACAACCCGCGTGCCGTCGGCACGGGAGCGGGCGGGGCGGCAACGGGGACGGGGACGGCTTCCGCGGGGCGGGCGATCTCGTTCATGAGACCGCCCCTATTGGATTGCGCGTCAGCCGTCGAGACGGACGGCCGTTCCCTCGATCTCGTTGGGCCGCAGGCCGCCGGTCTTTTCGAGATGGCGGC
Source organism: Methylobacterium sp. 77 (assembly GCF_000372825.1). Classification (NCBI taxonomy): domain Bacteria; kingdom Pseudomonadati; phylum Pseudomonadota; class Alphaproteobacteria; order Hyphomicrobiales; family Methylobacteriaceae; genus Methylobacterium; species Methylobacterium sp. 77. The sequence goes on from NZ_KB910516.1 coordinate 3,620,544, forward strand.
GCAGCAGGCGGACGTTGCGACGATTGGCCTTGAAGGCCGCATCGAAGATGTCGCCGGCCAGCGGGACCGCGCCGACGACCCCGTCGAAGGCCACGTTCATGGCCATGCGGGCGAGCAGCCATCTCGGTGCGCCGAGGCGGCGTGCTTCGTAGACGATATAGGAGGCGAGCAGCATGCCCGCGGCATCGCCGATGATCGGCACGAGACCGATCACGGCATCCAACCCCACGCGCCGGTTGGTGCCGGGGATCACGAACGCCGTGTCCATGAGATGGGCGAACTGCTCCAGGCGCAGGAGCGCCGCCTCCCGGCTGTCGGGCCGAGCGCGGAACTGCGTCGCCCTCGAGTCGCGATTGCGCTGGCCGAAATCGCTGCCGGGGATATCGCGGGCGGGAAAGACGACGTCGTTGAAGGCCATGGCGGGGCTCCGGGGGATGCGCGTCGTGGTCATGGTACGAGATGTGGCCCTGCCCCCGTCCTCCCGCAAGCGGTGGGCTCATCCGGCCAGCCGGCCTCATGCGCCGTTCCTTTTCACCGCGTATGCCCCCGCATCAAGCCGGAGAGACGGTCGAGAGCTGCGTCGAGGGTCGCATCCTGCTTGGCGAAGCACAGCCTGACGAGGGTGCGCACCGCTCCTTCCGCATAGAACGCGCTGATCGGGATCGCGGCGACGCCGTGCTCGCGCACCAGGGCCTGGCAGAAGGCGACGTCGTCCGCCTCGCCATCGCGACCAAGCCCGAAACCGAGGCTCGGCGCCAATGCGCCGATATCGATGGTGAGGAAGTAGGTCGCCTGCGACGGCAGCACGGAGAAGCCGAGTTCGGTGAGGCCGGCGCTCAGCCTGTCGCGCGAGGAGGCGAACCGTGACCGCATGTCGAGGAAATAGGCCTCGTCCTTCGCGAGACCGTAGGCCACCGCCTCCTGCAGGTTCGGCGGGGTGGTGAAGGTGAGGAACTGATGCGCCTTGGAAACCGCCTTGAGCAGGGGTGGGGAAGCCATGACGAAGCCGACTTTCCACCCGGTCAGACTGAAGATCTTGCCGGCCGAACCGATCTTCACGGTGCGGTCGCGCATGCCCTCAAACCCGATCAGCGGGCGATGAAGGCGCCCGTCGAAGGTGACGTGCTCCCATACCTCGTCGCAGATCGCCGTGACGTCGAAGCGCTGGCAAAACCTCGCCAGCAGCGCGAGGTCGTCGTCGCGGAACATCGTCGCGGTGGGATTTAGCGGGTTGTTGAGCACGACGACTCTGGTGCGCTCGGTGAAGGCCTGCGCCAGCGCCGCCTCGTCGAGACGAAAATGCGGGGGCCGCAGGGTGACGAAGCGCGGAATGCCGCCGGCCTGCCGGATGATCGGCAGGTAGGCGTCGTACATCGGCTCGAACAGCACGACCTCGTCTCCGGGCGAAACCAGGGCGAGCAGGCTCGCGGCCAGAGCCTCGGTGGCGCCGGAGGTGACCATGACCTCCGTATCGGGGTCGAGATCGAGGCCCTGGTGGCGCCCGTAATGCGCGGCGATGGCGCGGCGAAGGACCGGCAGGCCCATCATCGGCGGATATTGGTTGTAGCCGTCCCGCAGGGCCTCGGCCGCCTTCTCACGCACGTCCGCCGGGCCGGGATCGTCGGGAAAGCCCTGTCCCAGATTGATCGCGCCAAGCTCGCGCGCCAGCACCGACATCACGTCGAACACGGTATTGGGAAGATCGGCGAAGACGGGATTCATCGGGCGGAACTCATCCGGGACAACGCTCGCAGCGGGCGGGATTTCGGGCAGGCTCCGCTCGTCAACGGGCGACGGTCCCGCCTCGGTAGCACGGGCGTTTCGGGTCGAGAAACGAGGCGCCGAGAATGTGCGCGATAGCACTCCACTTCTTCGGACATCGTAGGCCGGGCCTGACGATTGTTGACATTCATCAGACGTAACGTACCTTCTCGACATGGCCGGAGCGGTCGTCGCCAGACGGGAACACCGCCCCCTCGTTTCTGTTTGGCTACGTGCCGCTCCGGTCCTTCCCAAGACGCTGATATCTCTTGAGAACTTGATCCCCCCAAGAACTCGATCTCCCAAGTAAAAGGCCGTCACTCTTCGCCGAGTGGCGGCTTTTTGCGTTCCGCTTGTGATTTGGGGTGCGTGGCGTTAGCGACCTTTTTTCCGGATCATAAGGACGAGTCCCTTGAGCACCCGCGCCTGCTGTGCCTTCGCCATCCTCGTCGCCCTGGCGGGAGCGGGCTTGCGCCTCGCGGTGCCGGTGACGCCGCCGGACGCGGCCTACCGCGCGGTGGTCGACGCCTACCCGTCGAAGCCGCTGCCCTGAACCCGTCGGAATATCCGGGTTCGAGGCCGCAGAAACAGCCGGGAAACCTCCGCGCCGCACTGGCGTCGCAATAACCCGCCACAGCTGGCGACGATGCTGAGCGATCGACCGACAGGCCAAGCCCTCCGGCTTCCATGCGACGCCCTCGGGACGGTCCGCCGTCTTCGTGCCGGTGCGAGGTCGTCGCGCCCCCTGTTTCGCCGGGACTCGCATCTCCATTTCGTCCACACTACGCAGCGCCGGTCGGAAACGAGCGGCCGGATCGTCGAGGCATGAACGAACAATCGCCCATCCGGACCGAAACGGCCCGGGAATTCAGACCGGATACCCAGGTGCCGACGCGCCGGCGTAGCCGTGCGGGCACATGGCTCATCCTGTTGCTTCTCCTCGCGGGGGCGGGAGCCGCCGGCTACAAATTCTATCTCGCGCCGAAGACCGGGACGGAGAACGGCGCGGATGGCGCGCCTGCGCGCGGCAAGGGTGCCCGCGGTCGCTCCGGCGACATGCCCCAGGCGGTCGGCATCGCCACGGTCTCGAGCGGCGAGATCCCGGTGGTGCTGTCAGGTCTCGGTACCGTGACGCCGCTCGCCACCGTGACCATCCAGTCGCAGATCAGCGGCTACCTTATGGAGATCGGTTTTCGCGAGGGCCAGACCGTCAAGAAGGGCGATTTCCTGGCCCAGATCGATCCTCGCATCTACGAGGCACAACTCGCCCAGTATCAGGGCCAGCTCGCCCGCGATCAGGCCTTGCTGCAGAACTCGAAGCTCGATCTCGCCCGCTTCCAGCGCCTCAGCCTGCAGGACTCGATCTCCAAGCAGAACGTGGACACGCAGGGCGCGCTGGTGAAGCAGAACGAGGGCACGGTCGCCATCGATCAGGCCCAGGTCGACCAGCAGAAGCTCAACATCGCCTACACGCGCATCATCTCGCCGGTGGACGGCCGCGTCGGCCTGCGCCAGATCGATCAGGGCAATTACGTCACCGCCGCCTCCACCAACATCGTGGTGGTGACGCAGCTGCATCCGATCTCGGTGGTGTTCACCCTGCCCGAAGACGATGTCGCGCGGGTGATGCGGCGCCTGCGCTCCGGCGCGAAACTCGCCGTGACCGCCTATGACCGGGGCGATGCCAACGTGCTCGCAACCGGCACCCTCGAGACGGTGGACAACCAGATCGACACCACCACCGGCACGGTGAAGCTGCGCGCGCTCTTCGAGAACAAGGACGAGAGCCTGTTCCCGAACCAGTTCGTCAATGCCAAGCTCACCGTGGACACGGTGCGCGACACTCCCATCGTCCCCACCGCCGCGATCCTGCGCGGGACGCCCGGCGCCTACGTCTACCTGCTCGACGGCGACGACAAGGTCGTGGTCCGCCCGATCACTCCGGGCGAGCCGGATGGCGCGCGCACCGCCGTCACCAAGGGGCTGGCGGTGGGCGACCGGGTCGTCGTCGACGGAACCGACCGCCTGCGCGACGGCGCCAAGGTCCGCGTCACCGAGGGCGGCAAGGGTCAGGCGGCGGCACCCGGAGAGGCCGCGGCACCGGACGGGGCGACGGCCACGCCCGCCGCCGGCACGCCCCCGGAAAGCCCCCCGCAGAAGCGCGAGCGCCGCAGCCAGCGGCCGGCCGCGCAGTGAGCGATCCGAACGCCAGACCACTCTCCCCCTGCGGCGGGAGCGAGAGCCTGTCGAGCAGGCGGGGAGAGGGACGACGCGGCGGCGCGCCCGACCCGGCCGCCGTCCGATGAATCCCTCCCGCATCTTCATCCTGCGGCCGGTCGCGACCACGCTGTTCATGCTGGCGATCCTGCTCGTCGGCATGGTGTCGTACCTCAACCTGCCGGTCTCGGCCCTGCCCTCGGTGGATTACCCGACGATCCAGGTGCAGACCTTCTATCCCGGTGCCAGCCCGGAGGTGATGACCTCGGCGGTGACGGCGCCGCTGGAGCGGCAATTCGGCCAGCTCGCCAACCTCAACCAGATGACCTCGCAGAGCTCGGCGGGCGCCTCGGTCATCACGCTTCAGTTCAGCCTCGATCTCGGCCTCGACATCGCGGAGCAGCAGGTCCAGGCGGCGATCAACGCGGCCGGCAACCTGTTGCCCTCCGACCTGCCGGCGCCCCCGGTCTATGCCAAGGTCAACCCGGCCGACGCGCCGATCCTGACCCTGGCACTCAGTTCCAAGACGATGCCGCTCACCGAGGTGCGCGACCTCGCCGAAACGCGGCTCGCCCAGAAGATCAGCCAGGTTTCCGGCGTCGGCCTCGTCAGCATGGGCGGCGGCCAGCGCCCCGCCGTGCGCGTGCGCTTCAATTCCCGCGCGCTCGCCGCCTACGGCCTCAACATCGACGACCTTCGGACGACGATCACCAACCTCAACGTCAATACGCCGAAGGGCACGATCGACGGGCCGACCCAGTCCTACGCCATCAACGCCAACGACCAGATCCGTGATCCGAAGGCCTACGAGCAGGCGATCATCGCCTACAAGAACGGTTCGGCGGTGCGGCTCTCGGACGTCGCGGACGTCGTCAACGGCCCGGAGAACACCAAGCTCGGCGCCTGGATGGACGAGACGCCCGCCGTCATCCTCAACATCCAGCGCCAGCCCGGCGCCAACGTCATCGCCACCGTCGACAAGATCAAGGCGCTGCTGCCCCAGCTTCAGGGAACGCTGCCCGCGGCGATCACGGTGACGCCGCTCACCGACCGCACCACCACGATCCGCGCCTCCGTGCACGACGTGCAGGTGGAACTGGCGCTGGCCATCGGCCTCGTGGTGCTGGTGATTTTCCTGTTCCTGCGCAGCCTCTCGGCGACCCTGATCCCGAGCCTGTCGGTGCCGCTCTCGCTGATCGGCGCGCTCTCGATCATGGATCTCTACGGGTTCTCCCTCGACAACCTCTCCCTGATGGCGCTGACCATCGCCACCGGTTTCGTCGTCGACGATGCCATCGTCGTCATCGAGAACATCGCCCGCCACGTCGAGGAAGGCGATTCGCCGATGGAGGCGGCCCTGAAGGGCAGCCGCGAGATCGGCTTCACCATCATCTCGCTCACCGTCTCGCTCATCGCGGTGCTGATCCCGCTCCTGTTCATGGGCGACGTGGTGGGGCGCCTGTTCCACGAATTCGCGATCACGCTGGCCGCCACCATCGTGATCTCGGCGGTGGTCTCGCTCACCCTCGTGCCGATGCTGTGCGCGCGCCTGCTCAAGCACGCGCCGGAGGCGAAACGCCGCGAGGGCGCCATCGCCCGCGCCGGCCGCCGGACGATGGACGGCATCATCGCCGGCTACGGGCGCCTGCTACGGGTCGTCCTCAACCACCAGGGGCTGACGCTCGTCGTCACCCTCGGCACCATCGCGCTCACCGCCTACCTGTTCGTCGTCATCCCGAAGGGCTTCTTCCCGGTCCAGGATACCGGGGTGATCCAGGGCGTGACCCAGGCCGACCAGACCGTCTCCTATGCCGAGATGGCCGATCGCCAGCAGCAGCTCGCCCGGATCGTCCTGAAGGACCCGGACGTCGCGAGCCTGTCCTCGTTCATCGGCGTCGACGGGCAGAACGTGACGCTGAATTCCGGGCGCTTCCTCATCAACCTGAAACCGCATGACGCGCGCACCACCGACGCCAGCGCCATCATCCGCCGCCTCAAGGAAGCGACCCTCGGGGTCGCCGGCATCCGGCTCTACATGCAGCCGGTCCAGGACCTCACCATCGACACGGCCGTGAGCGCGACGCAGTACCAGGTGATCCTCGAGAACCCGAACCTTGCCGAGTTCGAGACCTGGGTGCCGCGCTTCGTCCAGGCGCTGCAGCGCTCGCCGCTTCTCTCCGACGTGGCGAGCGACCTCCAGGGCAACGGGCTGGCGGCCTACGTCACCATCGACCGGCCCACCGCCGGCCGCTACGGCATCACCCCGGCCACCGTGGACAACGCGCTCTACGACGCTTTCGGCCAGCGCATCGTCTCGACGATCTTCACCCAGTCGAACCAGTACCGGGTGATCCTCGAGGCCGATCCCGACCTGCACAAGACCCTCGACAGTCTGAACGGCATCTACCTGCCGTCCTCGACGGTGGCTTCGGGACAGGTGCCGCTCTCGGCGGTGGCGCGGATCAGCGAGCGCCGGGCGCCCCTGCTCATCAGCCATCTCGGCCAGTTCCCGGCCACCACCGTCTCGTTCAACCTCGCCGAAGGGGCGGCGCTCGGCGAGGCGGTGAAGGCGATCGAGGCGGCGCGCGAGGAGATCAACCTGCCGCCGAGCTTCCGCGTGGTGCCGCAGGGCTCGGTCTTCGCCTTCCAATCCGCGCTCTCGAACCAGCTCTTCCTGGTGATCGCGGCCATCGTCACCGTCTATATCGTGCTCGGCGTGCTCTACGAGAGCTTCGTCCACCCGATCACGATCCTCTCGACCCTGCCCTCGGCCGGGATCGGCGCGCTGCTCGGCCTGATGCTCTACGGCATGCCCCTCGACATCATCGGCGTCATCGGCATCGTCCTCCTCATCGGCATCGTGAAGAAGAACGCGATCATGATGATCGACTTCGCGCTCCAGGCCGAGCGCGAGGACGGGATGGCCCCGCGCGACGCGATCTACGAGGCCTGCCTCCTGCGCTTCCGCCCGATCCTGATGACGACGCTGGCCGCCCTGTTCGCGGCGGTGCCGCTCATCCTCGGCACCGGCGTCGGCTCCGAGCTGCGCCAGCCGCTGGGTATCGTCATCGCCGGCGGCCTCATCGTCTCCCAGGTGCTGACCCTGTTCACGACCCCGGTGATCTACCTGGCCTTCGACCGCCTGGAACGGCGGTTCACGAAGCGCGGCGGTGGCGGGGCGACGGCGGCGGAGGCGACGCCGTGAGGGCGCATCCGCTGGGACACACGGCGTCTCCCTCGACGGGCGATCGCCCATGAACGTTTCCGAACCCTTCATCCGGCGCCCGGTCGCCACGACGCTGCTCACCATCGGGGTGCTGCTGGCGGGGATCTTCGCGTTCTTCAAGCTGCCGGTGGCGCCGCTGCCCCAGGTCGACTTCCCCGTCATCCTGGTCCAGGCGCAGATGGCCGGGGCCTCGCCGGAAACCATGGCGACGACGGTGGCGGCCCCCCTCGAACGGCGTCTCGGCATCATCGCCGATGTCGGCGAGATGACCTCCACCAGTTCCGTCGGCACGGTGCGGATCATCCTGCTGTTCGGCCTCAACCGCGACATCGACGGGGCGGCCCGCGACGTCCAGGCGGCGATCAACGCCGCGCGCGCCGACCTGCCGACGGCCCTGCGGTCGAACCCGACCTATCGCAAGTTCAACCCGGCCGACGCGCCGATCCTGATCCTCGGGCTGACCTCGGACACCCTGTCGCCGGGCCAGCTCTACGATTCCGCCGCCACGGTGGTACAGCAGAAGATGTCCCAGCTCCCCGGAGTCGGGAACGTCGATATCGGCGGCTCGTCGCTCCCTGCGGTGCGGGTCGAGCTCGATCCCACCGCGCTCAACCATTACGGGATCGGCCTCGAAGGCGTGCGCGCGGCGCTCGCCTCGGCCAATGCCAACTCGCCCAAAGGGGCGATCGAGACCGATACCCGGCACTATCAGCTCTACGCCAACGACCAGGGCCGGGTGGCGGCCGATTACCGCGACATCATCGTGGCCTATCGCAACGGCGCGGGCGTGCGCCTCACCGATGTCGGCAAGGTCGAGGATTCGGTCGAGGACAAGCGCAACCTCGGCCTCGTCAACGGCAAGCCGGGCGTGATCCTGTTCATCTACAAGCAGCCCGGCTCCAACGTGGTCGATACGATCAAGGCGCTGAAGGCGGCGCTGCCGCAGGTCCAGGCGGCACTGCCGGGCGATATCGACCTCACCGTCACCGGCGACCGCAGCGCCACCATCCGCGCCTCGCTGGCCGAAACGGAGGAGACGCTGGTCATCGCGGTGATCCTCGTGATCGTCGTGGTGTTCGCCTTCCTGCGCTCAGGCCGGGCGACCCTGATCCCGGCGGTGGCCGTGCCGATCTCGATCATCGGTACCTTCTCGGCCATGTATCTCCTCGATTACAGCCTCGATATCCTGTCGCTGATGGCCCTCATCATCGCCACCGGCTTCGTGGTCGACGACGCCATCGTCGTCCTCGAGAACATCCAGCGCCATATCGAGCTCGGCAAGCCGAGGCTGGAGGCCGCCCTCATCGGGGCCAGGGAGGTCGGTTTCACCGTCATCTCCATGAGCCTGTCGCTGATCGCGGTGTTCCTGCCGATCCTGCTGATGGGCGGCCTCGTCGGCCGCCTGTTCGAGGAATTCGCCGTGACCCTGTCGCTGGCGATCCTGATCTCCCTCGTGCTTTCGCTCACCACCACGCCGATGATGTGCGCCCTCCTGCTCAAGCGGGAGGGCGCGCATGGGAGCATTGAGGGAAAGCGTCCCAATCTTCTCATCCGCGCGCTGGAAGGCGCCTTCGACGGCACCCTCAGCGCCTACGAACGCACGTTGAGGGTAGCCCTGAACCATCGCCGGCTCGTCCTCGCCACGCTGTTCGCGACGATCGGGCTCAACGTCTATCTCTACGTCATCGTCCCCAAGGGCTTCTTTCCCGAGCAGGATACCGGGCAGATGATGGGCGGCATCCAGGCCGACCAGCGCATCTCGTTCCAGGCGATGAAGCAGAAGCTGGAACAGGCCACCGCCATCGTTCAGGCCGATCCGGCAGTGGACAGCGTCGTCGGCTTCACGGGAGGGCGCGGCACCAACTCGGCCAACGTCTTCGTCGGACTGAAGCCACGGGGCGAGCGGGCCTCGATCACCGATGTGATGACACGCCTGCGCCCGAAGCTCGCTCAGGTGGCCGGGGCCCGGCTGTTCCTGTTCCCGCGCCAGGACCTGCGCATGGGCGGGCGCCAGAGCTTCGCGCAGTACCAGTACACCCTGCAGGGCGACACGGCCGACGAGCTCTATGCCGCCGCGCCGAGGCTCGTCGATGCGCTGCAGAAGAACCCGGTCTTCGCCGACGTCACCTCCGACCAGCAGGAGGGCGGGCTCGAGAGCCGCCTCGTCATCGACCGGGCCACGGCCTACCGCTACGGCATCACGCCGGACAAGATCGACAACACCCTCTACGACGCCTTCGGCCAGCGGCAGGTCTCGACGATCTACAACCCGCTCAACCAGTACCACGTCGTGATGGAGATCGCGCCGCGCTACCTGCAGAGCCCCGACACGCTGAAGACGGTCTTCGTCTCGACCTCAGGCGGCAAGGCACGCGGTTCGGCGGTCACCAACGCGGTAGCCGGCACCGTGGCCGGCGCGTCGGCGACGGCGACCACGGCCTCGTCGATCGCCACCGATTCCGCCCGCAATGCCGCCTCCAATGCCATCGCGGGCGGGGCCGGGGCCTCGTCGAGCGCGCCGGTGTCGAGCGCGAAGGAGACGATGATCCCGCTCTCGGCCTTCGCGCGGGTCGAGACCGGCAACGCGCCGGTGCAGGTGAGCCATCAGGGCCTGTTCGTGGCCACCACGATCTCGTTCAACCTGGCGCCCGGCAAGAGCCTGTCGGACGCCACCGTCGCCATCCAGGAAGCGGAGGCGCAGTTGCGCCTGCCGGCCACCATCCACGGCGAATTCGCGGGCGCCGCCAAGACCTTCCAGGCCTCGTCCTCGCGCCAGCCGCTGCTGATCCTGGCGGCGCTGCTCGCCGTCTACACCATCCTCGGAATCCTCTACGAGAGCTTCGTCCACCCGGTGACGATCCTCTCGACCCTGCCCTCGGCCGGCATCGGCGCGCTGCTGGCGCTGCTCGTCTCGGGCACGGAATTCACCATCATCGCGCTCATCGCGGTGTTCCTGCTCATCGGCATCGTCAAGAAGAACGCGATCATGATGATCGACGTGGCGCTGGACGCCGAGCGCACGCGCGGGGCCTCGCCGAAGGACGCGATCTTCGAGGCCTGCCTCTTGCGCTTCCGGCCGATCATGATGACAACGCTGGCGGCCCTGCTCGGCGCCGCTCCTCTCATCCTCGCCGGCGGCGAAGGGTCGGAACTGCGCCGCCCGCTGGGCATCGCCATTGCCGGCGGCCTGATCGTGAGCCAGCTCCTGACCCTCTACACCACGCCCGTCGTCTACCTCTATCTCGACCGTCTCCGCCGCCGGCCCAAGCCCGTGCCGGATGCAGCTCTGCCGGTGGCGGGCGAATGAGCATTCTGTTCTTCGGCGGCCCGCGCGCGACCCGCCCCTCTCCGCTGGGGAGGGAGCAGGCGGGCCAGGGGGCTTCCATTCCGGACACCGCGCTTCCCTCTCGCGGCTCTCTCCCACGGAGGCGGGAGGGCGACCGCGCATGTCGCCGAACCTTCGCCCTGCTTGCCGTCTCCACGAGCCTTGCCACGAGCCTTGCAGGCTGCATGGTCGGGCCGGATTACTATCGTCCCGCCGTCGAGACGCCGCTCGCGTTCAAGCACGGCGGAATGCGCGAGGACAGCACGGCCTATGTCGCCACCCGGAAGGGCTGGCGCGCGGCCCAACCCAATGACGGGGCCGAGCGCGGCGATTGGTGGCGCGTGTTCCGCGATCCCGCCCTCGACCGGCTGATCCGCCTCGTCGACGTGGACAACCAGAGCCTGCGGGTCTCGGTGGCGACCTACGACCAGGCGCGGGGCCTCGTGTCCCAGGCGCGCGCGGCGCTGTATCCCACTGTGATCGGCGCGCCGACGATCACGCGCTCGCGGACGTTGGGGACCGAGCGCACCTCGGTGTCGCTCCAGGCCCAGGCCTCCTGGGAGCTCGACCTGTTCGGCCGCATCCGGCGCAACATCGAGAGCGAGGTCGCCAGTGCCCAGGCGAGCGCGGCGGATCTGGCCGCCGTGCGCCTCGCGATCCAGTCCGAGGTCGCCACGAACTATTTCAGCCTGCGTTACCAGGATTCCCTTCAGAAGCTGCTGAACGAGACGGTGGAGGCCTACAAGAAGAGCCTCGCCATCACCGAGAACCAGTACAGTGCCGGCGTGGCGGCCCGGTCCGACGTGATCACGGCGCAGACGCAGGTGCAGTCGACCCAGGCGCAGGCCATCGCGGTGGGCCTGCAGCGGGCGACGTTCGAACACGCCATCGCGACGCTGATCGGGCGCCCGCCATCCGAGCTGTCCCTACCGATGGGAAGCCTGCCGAGGACGCCGCCGGCGGTTCCGGTCGGCATCCCCTCCGCCCTGTTGGAGCGGCGGCCGGACATCGCACAGGCGGAGCGCGGGGTTCAGGCCCAGAGCGAGCAGATCGGCGTTGCGGTGGCGGCCTTCTACCCCACCCTCGTTCTGTCGGGCTCGGGCGGCGTTTCCGGGCTGACCAGCAACGGTGTGTTCTCGGCGGCGAACCAGGTCTGGTCGGTGGCCGCCGCCGGAAGCGAGACCCTGTTCGACGGCGGCGCCCGCACCGCTGCCGTGCAGATCGCCAGGGCCGCCTACGACGTCACCGTCGCGACCTATCGCCAGACCGTGCTGACCGCCTTCGCCGAGGTGGAGAACGGTCTTGCCGGCGTGCGCATCCTCACCCGCCAGCAGGTGGCCCAGGAGGAGGCGGTGGCCTCGGCCCGCCGCGCCGTGGAGATCACTCTCAACGAGTATCGCGCCGGCACGCAGAACTTCACCACGGTCATCACCGCCCAGGCGCTCGAGCTCAACAACGAGGTGACCGCGTTGCAGGTGCGGCTCAACCGGTTCACCACGGCGGTGTCCCTCATCCGCGCGCTGGGCGGAGGCTGGGACGTGCGCAGCCTGCCGACCCCCGACGAATTGAAGGGCGACCGCCTGCCGATCGACAGGGGACAAGCCGTCCGCACGGACGAGTGATCGCTGCTTTGCACCATGCTTCGGAACGGGGCGGCGCATCGGCGGTTTGACCGGCGTCGGCGACGATGCCCGGAGTGCTTTTTCCCATGACCCTTCCCGATGCCGCAGCGAATGCCGGCAAGCAGCCTCGCGCCAATGACGAGATCAAGAAGGCTCCGGCCTGCACTCTCGTGATCTTCGGGGCGGCCGGCGACCTGACGAAGCGGCTGCTGATGCCGGCGCTCTACAATCTCGCCTCCGACGGCCTGCTCTCTGACGAGCTGAAGATCGTCGGCATCGACCATAACGACCGCACGACCGATCAGTGGCGCGACGACCTCTCGCAGACGATGCAGTCCTTCACCCAGGACCGCACCTCCGAATTCCACCCGGCTTCCATCGATCCGCGGCATTGGGGCTTCATCCGCGACCGCCTGACCTTCACCAAGGGAGATTTCGAGGCCGCGGAGACCTACCAGCGGCTCGGAGCCGCCGTCAGCGGCAGCGTGATCTTCTATCTCGCGGTCTCCGCCCGCTTCTTCGGCCCCGTAGTCGACAACCTCGGCGCGGCCGGCCTGTTGAAGGAGGCTGACGGCGGCTTCCGCCGGGTGGTGATCGAGAAACCGTTCGGCACCGACCTCGCTTCGGCCGAGGCCCTCAACGCCCGGATCCTGAAACAGGCGGACGAGGGCCAGGTGTTCCGCATCGATCACTTCCTCGGCAAGGAAACTGTCCAGAGCATCCTGGCTCTCCGCTTCGCCAACGGCATGCTGGAGCCGATCTGGAACGCCCGCCACATCGACCATGTGCAGATCACCGCGGCCGAGACGATCGGCGTGGAGCAGCGCGGCGCCTTCTACGAGCCGACCGGCGCCCTGCGCGACATGGTGCCGAACCACCTGTTCCAGCTCCTCTCCATGGTGGCGATGGAGCCGCCCGGCAGTTTCGATGCGGAGGATATCCGCAACGAGAAGGCGCGGATCGAGCAGGCCGTGCTGCCGGTGGCGCCGGACCATGCGGTGCGTGGCCAATACGCGGCCGGCGAGGAGCAGGGACGACCGGTGAGGGGATATCGCGAGGAGGACAATGTCTCGGGCGATTCGCGCACCGAGACCTACGTCGCCCTGAAACTCGCCATCGAGAACCCGCGCTGGTCCGGCGTGCCGTTCTACCTGCGCACCGGAAAGCGTATGGCGGGGCGCCTCACCGAGATCGCCGTGCATTTCAAGCCGCCGAGCCATGGCCTGTTCGCGGGCACCGAACTCGCGCCCAACGTGATGCGTCTGCATATCGACCCAGAACAGGGCCTCAGCACGCAGTGGAACGCCAAACGACCGGGGCCCGAGATGCATCTCGGCGCGGTCACGTCCTCGTTCCGTTTCGGCGATTTCTTCACGGAGACGCCGAGCGTTGGTTACGAGACCTTGATCTACGATTGCATGGTCGGCGATCCGACCCTGTTCCAGCGGGCCGACGCCATCGAGGCGGGCTGGGCGGCCGTCGATCCTCTGATCCAGGCCTGGGCCGATGCCCCGGTGGAGGCCTATGCGGCGGGCAGCGACGGGCCGGCTGGAGCCGACACATTGCTCACCCGCGACGGGCGGGCCTGGCTTCCCCTCAAGACGAGTTGAGACCGCGCGGCGGCATTCGTACGCCGAACCTCTGTGAGCTCGACCTTATGGATAGGGATCGCTGAGGTTGGGTTGATATCCCTGCGTCAGGCCGGCGCAGTGTTGAGGCGCTTGGACTTCCGCACCGGCGAAAGCTGTCGCAGGGCATCGTGGTGAAGCAGAAGGACGCCGGTGGCACCCGACAACCTGCGGGCGGCGGGAGTGAAGCCGGCATTGGAAACGACGGCGGCCATATCCGCCTGCCAGTAGCGTGCGGCTGCCGCCACCTCCTGCACCGCCGCGTTGCCGACGGGCTTCGTATAGCGCTTGCACTGCAGAACCAGGCGCGTTCCCGCCCGCTCGGCAACCACATCGGCGCCCTGGTCCCCGCTGGCTTTCGTGGGGCGCGCCGACCAGCCCGCCTCGCGCAAGGCTTCGGCACAGAAGCGCTCATAGGCGATGCCGTCTTCCGGAGCCTCGTCCTCGTCCGGCAGATCCACGGACAGGGCGACCTCGTCGATGATGTCGAGGACCGTGGCCCACCGGGTATCCGCGAGATCGGTGAAGCCTTTGGCGTCGAGATGCGGCAGGATCGTCCGCTCGGCGAAGTAATCCCGCTCACGCAACCAGCCGTCGTCGATCCGATTGCCGTAGGCGTCCTCGAAGCATTCCTGGCGACGTCGCAGGGCGAGGGTACCGGCATGGGCCCGAGCGAGGCGGCGCACCGAGCTCCTGAAGCGGCGGGGCCGGTCGAGCCGACGCAGCAGGATCAGGCAGAGACAGAGACCGGTCGCCGCCAGAGCGGGGAGGCCGAACCAGAAGGCGAAGGCCCCACCGATCACCGTCGTCCAGAACAGGCGGGCGACGAGGCTCGATCGACCGGACATGCGCACCCTTTCCTTGCCGACAGGGCGCGCGCCACCACCTGCGCATCGACAGATCCCCGTCGCTCCTAGAATGCATGGAGGGTCTTGCGGCACGCCTAACGTCGACGACGAGAGAGGGCACGCGGAGAGCCTCCACGTTCCTGTCCGACGATGAAACGAGGGAAGATTCGAGATGTCGCTGAGACGTGTCTCGAAAAACTATCATTCCGATGCAACAAGACGCCGGCTGTCGGCGATATATGAATCGTCGATCAGAAATGATTGCTTATCTAAAGCGGTTCTCAATATATTTTATTCGGCTGACAGCTATTCTTCGTCTTCCGTCATTGAGTTCAAAACAAAATTTTGGGTTATTTGCTCAAAGAGTCACGACCTACGCAGTACTCGATCAAGAAACTCTCCTGTGGAAAATTTCTGCGATCGAGCATTGGCAGTGACCCGAGCACTTCGGCACGGGCCCAGAGCGAAGGTCTTCCTTCGGTGATCCGCCGCAAGATCCCGATCTTGCCGAGGCAGGCCGTTCAGGCCCGCCATGGAACGATATCTACGCTGTAGCGGCTACGGCAGCCGTGCGGGGACGACGTCCACGCGGTGCGGGTGCCGCGGGTGCCTCAGCCGCGGGAGCCTTGGCGCGGGTCTTCCTGCGCTGTTGCCCGAGACCCATATTCTTCGCGAGTTCCGACCGCGCGGCCGCGTAATTGGGTGCGACCATCGGATAGTCGCTCGGGAGGTTCCATTTCGCGCGGTATTCTTCCGGCGTCATGGAATAGCGCGTCCGAAGGTGGCGCTTCAGCGATTTGAATTTCTTGCCGTCTTCGAGACAGATGACGAAGTCTGGCGTGATCGAGCGCTTGATGGACACGGCCGGTGTCAGAGGCTCGACCTTCGCCGGAGCGGCGGACGCCGAGAGGCTGCCCAGCGTCGCATGAATCGACGCGATGAGCGCCGGAATATCGGAAACCGGCACGGAATTGTTGCTTACGAAGGCCGAGACGATATCCGCCGTAAGCTCTATGTAATCCGTTACAAAGTCGTTCTCGACGTCCACGTTCGCCTCCGAAAATTATCACAGCCTAACCGACCAGACTGAGGTGCCAGTCGAACCAGGCGGCAAGATCTTGCATCAGCTAGGATTGACTAGGACGTTCGTATGCTAGCCGTTAACAAAGCGCAAGAGGCTCTGACAAGACGAGGGTGCTGCCGACAATTGAGAAGAAGCTTTGGTTGTGCTGTAGCGACGCCTGGATTTTGCATAATCGTTTGATGACATCGCGATGATATGAAATTTTTTAGCTCGCTCGGCCTGAAAAAAAATGCGCTCGATCATGAAATGCGCAAGTTATTTATAAAATCGGGCGGCGGCGATCAGTAACAGAGCTATTTTGGTTCGGCTTCGCAACTTACGATGCGTGTCCTCGAAATAGATTGCACGCAACATAATCACAGGCAGTAAGGGTGGTCCTTCAAATTTTTTTTCGCCCCTCCCGCAAAGATCACGTCGATATTCAATATCCAGCCCGGACCAGAAAAGGCCGCTCTCAACTTCGGATATGGGGCCTTGCAGTCACGCCTACGTATTCATCCCGAGACGAGTCTTCACCAAACGCCCCCTTCGCTCATGGCATCTCGGTCCTGCTACGCGGTCCGTAGCTTTCGAACCGCTTCACGGTTCGCGCGATCTCGGCGTCCGAGAGGATGACCGGCTGCCCGACCTGCAGCGCGACGGCATACTGGCGGCACAGGGCCTCCATCTCCACCGCCAGCCAGAGAGCCTTGGCGAGATCTCTGCCCGTCGCGATCATCCCATGGTTGGCCAGCAGGCATCCCAGACGACCATCGAGAGCGGTGACTGCCGCGATCGATAGCTCTTCCGTGCCATAGGGAGCGTAGGGCGCGCAGCGGATCGTCGGGCCGCCGGCGGCGGCAATCATGTAATGGACGGCCGGGATCTCACGCCCGCACATGGCGAAGGCGGTACAATACGTCGGATGTGCATGCACGACGGCGCCGATTTCGGGCCTCTGCCGCAGGATGTCGCGATGGAAGCGCCATTCGGACGAGGGGACAAGAGCATGCCGATGCGTCCCCTCCATCGTCATCGGTACGATGTCGTCGGGCCGCAATTCATCGGCCGGGATGCCTGAAGGTGTCATGAGAAAGCCGTCGCCGAAACGTACGGAGACGTTGCCGGCGGTGCCCTGGCTCAATCCCAGCGTGATCAGGGATCGCATCGCCTCGACGATCGCGCCGGAAATCTCGTAAGCTGCCGTCTCTGACATTTTCTTCCCCCGATCGTGAGTGATCCGCGCCTATACCTTGCCGCTCGGCGCGATGTCGCAATCCTTCGCGCCGGCCCGAACGAAGGTCACGCCCGTCCATGAGCACCTATCGTTTCGAGGCGTTGCTGGCGCCACGGACGATCGCGATCGTCGGCTTCGGCCGCAGCGCGCTCGGTCTTGCCGTGGCCGGTAACCTGGCCAAGGCCGGGTTCGGCGGTTCGGTCCACCTCGTCGGCGAGACGGGACTTCCGACCCTCGACGATCTGCCCGTGACGCCGGATCTCGTCGTGATCGTGGCGGAAGCCCCAGCAGTCGAGGGCTGGGTCGACAAGGCGGGCCTGCGAGGTGCCGCCGTGGCCGTCATCCTCACCTCCGACATGCCGGCCGACCTGTGCGAGGCGGTGCGCAACCGTGCCAGACGATGGGGCATGCGCCTCCTCGGTCCCAACAGCATGGGGCTGATGGTGCCGCGCGCGGCGCTCGATGCGAGCCTGTTCGCGGGGACCCCGAAGGCGGGCGATCTCGCCCTCATCTCGCAATCGGGCACGGTGGCGGCCGGCATCGTCGCCTGGGCGGCGCATCGCGACGTCGGATTCTCGGCCATCCTGTCGCTCGGCACCGCCTGCGATATCGACATCGCCGATTGCCTCGACCATTTCGCGGCCGACATCCACACGCGGGCGATCCTGCTGTCGTTGAACGTGATCCCCAACGCCCGCAAGTTCATGTCGGCCGCCCGTGCCGCGGCGCGGGCCAAGCCCGTCCTCGTCCTGCGCACGGGTCGCCATGAGGCCCCCCTGCGCCACACCGTCACTCATACCGGCGCCCTTGCCCGGCCGGATGCCGTCTACGAGGCGGCGTTTCGCCGGGCGGGTCTGCTGAGCGTCGATGGGCTCGACGCCATGTTCTCGGCGGCGGAGACCCTCGGCCGGCAACGACCCTTCCCCGGCCAGCGCCTCGCCATCCTCGGCAATGGCGAGGGCATCGGAGCGCTCGCCGCCGACAGGCTCGCGGATCGGGGCGGCACGCTGGCCGCGACAGGGGCGGGCGGCAATCCCGCCGATCTCGGCGTCGAGGCCGACGCCCTGGCCTATGCCGGCGCCCTCGCCCCCCTCCTCGCCGATCCCGCCAACGACGCCGTGCTGGCGATCCACGTGCCCACCGCCCGCTCCGACAGTGCCGGCGTCGCCTCGGCCATCGCCGACACGGTGAGCGCCGCCAGACGCAAGGGCGGACGGCGCAAGCCCGTCTTCGCGGTGACGGTCGGCGATGACGGAGAGGCCGGGGCGGTGCTCGCCGCTGCCGGAATCCCGCGCTTCGCCACCGACGCGGATGCCGTCGAGGGTTTCATGCACCTCGTCCGCTACCGCGAGGCGCAGGACGACCTGATGCGCACACCGGATTCGCTGCCCCGCGAATTCTCACCCGACGTCGAGGCCGCCCGCGCGATCGTCGCCACCGCTCTCGAAGCAGGAGAGACCTGGCTCGATCCCCTCGCCGTGGCAGGCCTGCTCACCGCCTATCGTATCGACAGCGTGCCGCTCACGCTCGCCCCCGACATCGATGCGGCAGCCGCCGCCGCCTGGCCCATCATCGCCGAGGGCAGCGCGGTGGCGTTGAAGGTGGTCTCGCCGGATATCGTCCACAAATCAGATGTCGGCGGGGTTCGCCTCGACCTCACCAGCGAGGCGGATGTGCGGGCCGCCGCCGCCGATATTCTCACCCGTTCCCGGCGCCAGCGGCCGGATGCGCGGATCATGGGATTCGCGGTCCAGCCCATGATCCGCAAGGGCAAGCGCCGCGAACTCATCGCCGGCCTTGCCGAGGACCCCGTCTTCGGCCCCGTCGTGGTGTTCGGCCGGGGCGGCGTCGCCGTGGAAGTCATCGACGACCGGGCACTCAGCCTGCCTCCCCTCGATCTCCGGCTCGCCAGCGAACTCATCGACCGCACGCGGGTGGCACGGCGGCTCGCCGCCTATCGTGACGTGCCGGCAGTGGATCGGAGGGCGCTCGGCCTCGTCCTCGTCAAGCTCGCACAGCTCTCGGCCGACCTGCCGGAGGTGCGCGAACTCGACATCAATCCCTTGCTCGCCGACGCCAACGGCGTGCTGGCCCTCGATGCCCGTGTGATGATCGGCCCCGCACCGGAACGGCGCGGCGGCACTCATAATCCGCGCTTCGCCATCCGCCCCTATCCGGTGGAATGGGAGCGCAATCTCGTCCTGAAGCGCGAGAAGATCACCGTGCGTCCGGTCAGGCCGGAAGACGAGGGGCTGTTCAAGACCTTCTTCGAGCAGGTCAGCGCCGAGGATCTGCGCCTGCGCTTCTTCATGCCGGTGCGCGACTTCAACCACGCCTTCCTGGCGCGGTTGACGCAGCTCGACTACGCCCGTGCCATCGCCTTCGTCGCCATCGAGGCGGAGACGGCGTCGATGCTCGGTGCGGTTCGCCTGCATGCGGACGCCAACCACGAGAGCGGCGAATACGCCATCCTCATCCGCAGCGACCGAAAGGGCACCGGACTCGGCTTCGCATTGATGCAGTTGATGATCGACTGGGCGCGGGCGGAGGGCCTCCAGCGCATCGAGGGCACCGTGCTCCGCGAGAACCGCGCCATGCTGGCCGTGTGCCGCCGCCTCGGATTCGCGGCCCAGCCGGACAAGGACGATGGCACCGTGATGAAGGTGAGCTTGGCGCTTTCAGGGATGTGAAGCAGCGGTGATGGAAAGCTCCCCGCATGAGTGGAGCGACAAGATTGATCCTCCGCTCCACTTTTTCCTAACAAATTCAATCAGGCATCTTCTCTGTTGTTATATAAGATAATACCAACAACGAGAGTTCCGACTGACCATTTGGCAAGATATATTCCGTCTAAACTTGCAACCGGATAATTCGGGTAAATGCCCCATCGGAATAGTTCGATGACATGGGAAAGCGGATTCCACGCATATATCGTTCGCATGGGCTCGGGAGTCAGGTCCACCGTCTTGAAAGCTCCGCTGAACATCATCAGAGGTCGACTGAGGAAGGCGTAGATCTTTGCCCATCCGGGGAAGTAAGACCGGATCGCAGAGTTGATGAGGGCAGTTCCAAGTGCGAGACAGCTGACCGCCAGAAGACTGAGCGCACATTTCTCCGGCGCCCAAGGTGCCGCTTCGGGTATACCGTACAGCCACATGGTCAGGAAGAATAGAAACATCAGAGCAATGTTTTGAAATTGCTGTATTAGAAAACGTGCGAGCAAAAAATCGAAGGGTTTTACAAAATAGTATTCAGCCGTCCGCGACTTGAGCGCCCGAACGCCGCGAGCACAACGACGAAATATGTAGAACGGAAAGACCCCGGCTCCCATGAAGAGAACGACTGAAGAACCGAAAGGGGGCACCTTTCCGAAGAGATAAATCCGCATCGCGGCGACTGTCAGAATGATGAAAATCGGCTCGACGAAAATCAAGATTCCTATCAGCGGATTATAATTACGGAAGCGGAATCCAAAATCCCTGACG
Organism: Methylobacterium sp. 77; assembly: GCF_000372825.1. Taxonomy (NCBI): domain Bacteria; kingdom Pseudomonadati; phylum Pseudomonadota; class Alphaproteobacteria; order Hyphomicrobiales; family Methylobacteriaceae; genus Methylobacterium; species Methylobacterium sp. 77. The sequence goes on from NZ_KB910516.1 coordinate 3,640,956, forward strand.
ATCAAGGAGACCATGATTGTCAGCCACGGCCTCGCGGTCCGTCTTGAGCGCGGCGTCGGAAGGACAATAGAGGAATCTGACATCGTCAATGATGATCCGATAATGCCGCCTGAAACGAAGCTGCCGCTTCCCAGACCGACGTGTGTTCAACCTTCTTGTCGGTTGCTGGCACTGGTCGAAGTCATTGACCGAAGCAGATGATCTAGACGCATCGGTCGAAGGTTTGTGCCATTAGGCACGGCTATTCTGGATCGACCGCAGGGACAGCAGACCGACGAACCAGACGATCGATAGCAGAAGCGCTGCGAGTATCATCCAAAGGAAGACACGTGGGCCACCGGCGCTTTCTGGGAGAGCAGGGCGGACGTAGGGCGTGAGGTAGAGGTGCTGGGCCGCAGCACTCGCGCGCGCGCGATCCAGGGATTGTAGCGACGTCAGAAGGATCGCCTGCGCGTATTGCCGATCCATGTCGAGCGCCTCGAACCGGGCCACGACGCCGGCCAGGACGTTGCGACCGGAGCGGCTGCCCGAGACCTCACGCTCGACGGAGGCCAGCTGTTCGCGTGCGGCCTGAACGCGGGACTTGAGCGCCAGGACCGAAGGCGCCGTCTCGCTCAGGTTCTGCCGACGGATCGTGTCGTAATCGGCCTCCAGCTGCGACACCGACCCGCGCAGGGTGCCGATGAGCTGCGTGTTGCCGGTGACGACGCTGGGAATCGGGTCGATCACCCCTTCCTTTTCGCGGAAATCCGCCATGGCGGCACGGGTCTTGTCGAGGCTCGCCTTGGCACGAACGACCTCCTGCTCGGCGAACTTGACCGCATCTTCTTCAGCGCGCTTGGCGATCTTGTTGACGAGGGTCTCCGACAGGGTAACGAGCTGATTGGCGATGGTCAGCGCGTCGTCGGGACGGAATGCCTTGATCTCGACCGACGCCAATCCGGTGAGCGGATCGAAATTCGTCCAGATCATCTTGTTCCAATGTCGCAGCAGTTGCTCCGTGGAACTGTTCTTGTCGAACCTGCTCGGCCAGTCGATCTCAGGCCTGCTGTAAATCTCCCGCACATTGACGGTCTGCGCGAGCTCGTCGAGCACCTGCCGGCTTTTGAGGTAGTCGACCACCACGAAGTTCTGGGCCGTGCCCCCGGTGACCGCCCCGCCATGGCCGCCCATGGCGCTGGCGACAGCAGCGGCCGCCGTGCCACCGCTGCTTCCCCCACCGAGCGCCCCACTCGATGGGGTTACTTCAGTGACCGAGAAACGAAATTCCGCGAAGTATTGCGGCGTCGCCATGAACAGGAAGTACAGTCCGAGCAGGCACAGCGGCAGGAGCACGACTACGGCGAAGCTGATCAGCGTGGTGCCCCAGCCATTTTCGGGCGGCGGCAAGGGAACGAGGGAAAAAGTATCGTCGTCCTCGGAACCGAGCGCCAGATCCCGCCTGGTCTCGTCATCCCGCTGCGGGACCAGTTCACGATCCTCGTTGACAGCCAGTTCGTTGGCCCGCGCACGCTCTTCCTGGGCCACGGCTTCCTTCGACTGGAGCGCGGTGACCTTGGCGGTCGGCAATCGCGTGATGTTGTTGGGCGCTGAGCTCATGCGTCGCGGGGCCTGTCACCGAAATTTTGTCGGCCTGGACAATAGGTGATTTCCCGGCCCTTTTATGGCAGCGCACCAGGGATGTGGCAGGTGTGACTTTCCGGTTGCCTGACAAGGACCTGCGAGTTTTCGAAGAGGATATGGCGCCGGTCCTCTCAGGCACCGACTTCCGCCTCACGCGTTCACATGAAGAAACGGTCTGACATTAAAGCGGTCACACCTTCGTGATGGCGTGAGGATGCTTCGGCTGCGCCCCTTCATCGGCGCGGAAAACGCCCGACTGTCTCTCGGAGAGGTCGATACAGGGGACGGTTACCTCGGATCTACGGATAGCCGTAGCGAGCCTTGGCGGCAGCGAGGAGACCGATCGCCTCCCGGTCCCGGCCGGCGCGACAGGCCTCGGCAGCACGCGCGAGATCGCCCGAGAAGCGCGCGCCCACCGGCTGGTTGAGGTTGCCGGTCGCAACGTCGCTGTCGACGACGGCCTGGGTGCGGGCGATGCCCGGACCGCAGCCGGAACCTTCCGGCAAGGGTGCCATGACCGGGACGGCGACGGGTGCGGCCGCCGTCGGGGACGGGCCGGACGAGGTGCAGGCCCCGAGCGCGGCGGCAAGGCAGACGACGAGCGGCAGGCTGGCGCGCTGCATGGACACGGCGTTCCTGATCACGGGGTTTTCCTTCGGCGTTCCGGCAGAAGGTGCCGGCGCGGCGTGGCTGCCGCGCCGGGTCTTTGCCCTCGCGCAAGGAACGCGTCAATCACGAGATTCGGGGGCGAAACGGCCTCCGTCGATCCCGGTAAACGCGTTCTACTTCGCCTTCTCGGCAATCGACGCGAGGCCGGATTCGTAGATGCCCGTGATGGCGTCCGTCGCCACCGCGTCCGGTGCGCCCTTGGCCTTGAAGCTTCCCTTCCACGTCACCGTCGATCCGGATCCTTTCGGGCTCACGGCGATGGTCGAGGAATAGTCGGAGACCGGCAGCGGGCTCTCGACGATGGCGTAGGTGTAGCTCATCGCCTTGTCGTCGCGCGCCGTCTGCGATTCGACGATGGAGCCACCGCCCTTGAGGCTGAGGGTGCGCAGCATCGTACCGCCCTTGGTGGAGGGTTCGCATTTGGCGATGGCCGGGTGCCAGTTTCCGATGCCGCAGAAATCGCCGATCGTCGACCAGACCTTGGCCGGGGGAGCGGCGACATCGATCGTCTTGGTGAGATCGATGGCGAAGCCGGGAACGGTGCCGGCGATCAGGGCCAGGCCGGGTAGCACGAAGCGACGCGTAAGAATGCGCGACATGGGAGGCGGTTCCTTCCGATATTGTTATGTCGGCGCGGTGAGATTTCCGCGCCGTGCCGCTGAACGGGTGCTGGTCAAGCTAGGCGCGATCCGGCGCCCGACAATGACCGCGGCGTTGCCCACGGAGATTTGATACGGGCGCGAGGCGGTGCGGTGCGATCCTTGTCAACGCGGGCGGCGAAGGGTACGAAGCCGCTAGGTTGCGCCGCCTGCGCGCCTGTCACGCCATTCGGGAGAGACGAGCCTTGGCCAGCGCCGGCTCCACGCACGGAACCGCAGACGCCGCCTTCGCGGCAGCGCGCGGTCATGCGCGTCCCCAGGCGCTTCTCGCCGGCCTCCTCCTCCTTATCCGCCCCTGAGGGCCGGCTGGGCGCCTGCGCCTGGGCATTCAGGGGATCGTTTCGCGACGGAAGGGTCTCGACAGGCCTCGTCGAACCGATCGATGGATTCAAAGGCGCCGTGTCCCCAAGCGACCGCGCCTCCGACAGGACGACACGCCATGACCGACATCACCAGCCAGCCGACGGTTTCCCCGAAGGACAGGGTCCTCATCTTCGACACCACCTTGCGCGACGGCGAGCAGTGCCCGGGCGCGACCATGACCCTCGACGAGAAGCTGGCGGTCGCCGAACTGCTCGATACGATGGGCGTCGACATCATCGAGGCGGGCTTCCCCATCGCCTCGATCGGTGATTTCGAGGCCGTGTCCGAGATCGCCCGCCGCTCCAGGCGCGCCACCATCGCGGGGCTGGCCCGCGCGATTCCCGCCGATATCGCGCGGGCCGGCGAGGCTGTGCGTCACGCCCGGCGCGGGCGCATCCATACCTTCGTCTCGACCTCGCCGATCCATCTCGCCTACCAGATGCGCAAGACCCAGGACGAGGTCATCGAGATCATCCTCAAGACCGTGGCCCAGGCCCGCGACCTCGTCGAGGACGTGGAATGGTCGGCCATGGATGCGACCCGCACGCCGATCGACTACCTGTGCCGCTGCGTCGAGGCCGCGATCCGGGCCGGCGCAACGACGATCAACCTGCCCGACACGGTGGGCTACGCCACACCCGACGAATACCGCAGCATGTTCCGCCAGGTTCGCGAGCGGGTGCCGAATGCCGACAAGGCGATCTTCTCGGTCCATTGCCACGACGATCTCGGCCTCGCCATCGCCAACTCGCTGGCCGGCGTCGAGGGCGGCGCCCGGCAGGTCGAGTGCACCGTGAACGGCATCGGCGAACGCGCCGGCAACGCGGCTTTGGAGGAGATCGTCATGGCGATCCGCACACGCGGCGACGTGATGCCCTACGAGACAGGCATCGAGACCACGATGCTGACCCGCGCCTCGAAGCTCGTCTCGCACGCGACGAACTTCCCCGTGCAGTACAACAAGGCCATCGTCGGCCGGAACGCCTTCGCGCACGAGAGCGGCATCCACCAGGACGGGATGCTCAAGCACACCGAGACCTACGAGATCATGACGCCGGCCTCCGTCGGCGTCGCCAAGACCTCCCTGGTCATGGGGAAGCATTCCGGGCGCGCCGCCTTCCGCTCGAAACTGGAGGAACTCGGCCTCCAGCTCGCCGACAACCAGCTGCAGGACGCGTTCGAGCGATTCAAGGCGCTCGCCGACCGCAAGAAGCACGTCTACGACGAGGATATCGAGGCCCTGGTCGACGAAAACCTCGCCACGGCGCACGATCGCATCCGCCTCGTCTCGCTCTCGGTCATCGCCGGCACGCGCGGTCCGCAGCGGGCGACCTTGAAGCTCGCCATCGACGACCGCATCGTCACCGAGGAAGCCGATGGCAACGGCCCGGTGGACGCCGTCTTCAACGCGATCCAGGCCCTGGTGCCGCATGAGGCGCAGCTCGAACTCTACAAGGTCGATGCCGTGACCCAGGGCACCGACGCCCAGGCCGAGGTCTCCGTGCGCCTCAAGGACGGCGAGCGCAGCGTGACGGCGCGGGGCGCCGATCCCGACACGCTGGTGGCCTCGGCCCGCGCCTATCTCTCGGCCCTGAACAAGCTCTCCGCCACGGCGGTGCGCCTGCACGCCCAGCACCCGGCGACGGTTTAGCCGGGAAAATGAGGCCCCGGGGGTGGACACCCCCTGGGGCCTTTGCTATCAGCCCCCTCGTCGCAGCGGGCTTGGTGGACCGCAGCGACCGCCGTAAGGCGATGGGTGCATAGCTCAGTTGGTAGAGCAGCTGACTCTTAATCAGCGGGTCCAAGGTTCGAACCCTTGTGCACCCACCAAATATCTCACTGACTTAGGTGACTTTGCAGCTCAGCCCCGTCAGGTTGGGACTGCAACTGGGCTGCAGTAGACAGCTTTGATCCTCCCCCGCCTTCACGGACACGGGTTCAGCTCGCGTTCCGCTCGGCCTGCTCGGGCGTGATGTCGCCGAGAGCTGAGTGTATGCGCTGTCGATTGTAGTAGCCTTCGATGAAGGCGAACAAGTCGCGTCGGGCCTCCTCCCGGGTCGCCCATCGTCGTTGGTGGACGAGTTCGACCTTGAGGGTGTGGAAGAAGCTTTCCATCGGGGCGTTATCGTAGCAGCAGCCGGTCCGGCTCATGGAGGGTATCGCCTTCATGCCGACGAGCTGCGCTCGGTAGGCCTCGGCGGCGTATTGGCTGCCGCGATCCGAGTGGCAGATGAGGCCAGCCCCCGGTCGCTGCCGTTGGGTGGCCATCATCAGGGCCGCCGACGTCAGTTCGGTCCGCATGTGCTCGCGCATGGACCAGCCGACGATCTTGCGAGTGGCGAGATCGAGGACGGCGGCCAGGTAGAGCCAGCCCTCTCCGGTGGGGAGGTAGGTGATATCGGCCAGCCAGACGGTGTTGGGCAGCGCGGCGGAGAAATGCTGCTTGGTGGCAACAGAGATGGTCTTTACATTTTCGACCATCTCGCCGTATTCGCCATCCACGATGCTGTAGCCCAGGCTCTCCAGGCGGGTTCGGAAGCTCTCTTCGCCAATCGGGTTGCCCCGGATGCGCTGCAGCTCCTGGACGTACTCGGCATGCAGCAAGCGCAGCGAGAGGCTACCGCTCTCGGCACGCTCGACGTTGGCGCGCATGTAGCGCTGCACGGTGACGGCCTCGAACCGCCGACCTGATCCTCCCCCTGGTTTCACGGACACCTCTGATACGCTCGTTACGGGCGGGGAAGGTGTTTGATGACCAAGACGAGACGCGAGTTCACACCCGAGTTCAAACGTGAGGCGGTGGCCTTGCTGGAGAGCAGTGGCCGCCCGCAGATGCAGATCGCGGCCGAACTTGGAATCCAACCCTCCATGCTGAGGCAGTGGCGCACGGCGCTGATGGGGGGCTCTTCACCGCCACCACGGGCAGCAGCATCACCAGGAGCCGCGCCTGCGAGCCCGGTGGCTTCCCCCTCCGACCAGGCCGCTGAGATTGCCCGTCTGCGGCGTGAACTCGACCGGACGCGCATGGAGCGCGACGTCCTAAAAAAAGCGATCGGCATCTTTGCGGAGATGCCCAAGTAACGTTCGCTTTCATCGAGCAGCATGCGGGCACCTGGCCGGTGCGTCTCATGTGCCGCGTGCTCGAAGTCTCTCACAGCGGCTACTACGACTGGCGATCACGCTCCGAGAGCGCCTAGGCGACGTCCAACCGTCAACTCCTCGACGACGTCCGGCATATCCACACCGGGCATCACAGGCGCTACGGCTCGCCTCGGATTCATGCTGCCCTTTGCGCGGAGGGCCGAACGGCCAGTCGCGGGCGGGTGGAGCGCCTGATGCGCCGTCATGGCATTCAGGCTCTGGCAGGGCGTCGATTTCGGCCCTGCACCACCGACAGCCGCCACGATCTGCCGATCGCGCCGAACCTCTTGAGGCAGCATTTCTCCGCCGCGCTGCCCAACACCGTCTGGCTGGCCGATATCACCTACCTCCCCACCGGAGAGGGCTGGCTCTACCTGGCCGCCGTCCTCGATCTCGCCACTCGCAAGATCGTCGGCTGGTCCATGCGCGAGCACATGCGGACCGAACTGACGTCGGCGGCCCTGATGATGGCCACCCAACGGCAGCGACCGGGGGCTGGCCTCATCTGCCACTCGGATCGCGGCAGCCAATACGCCGCCGAGGCCTACCGAGCGCAGCTCGTCGGCATGAAGGCGATACCCTCCATGAGCCGGACCGGCTGCTGCTACGATAACGCCCCGATGGAAAGCTTCTTCCACACCCTCAAGGTCGAACTCGTCCACCAACGACGATGGGCGACCCGGGAGGAGGCCCGACGCGACTTGTTCGCCTTCATCGAAGGCTACTACAATCGACAGCGCATACACTCAGCTCTCGGCGACATCACGCCCGAGCAGGCCGAGCGGAACGCGAGCTGAACCCGTGTCCGTGAAGGCGGGGGAGGATCAACCCTTCACATTCCAAGCTGCGGACCGCCACCGGCCTGATTTAGCTCCGCTGTAGCGGACTGGAATTGGTCCCCCCTCTCCACGCCGAAGATTGGAGCGCCGAGCGGTAAAGTCTCGCTCTCTCGGCTCAGGCCTGCGCGCGGCTCCGCCACATCACGGACGAGGTGCAGGCGCGGGGTTCTGCTGGTTGGGTCCAGGCTGCGTCGGCGCCGGCTGATTGGGGGCCTGTGGCGCGGGTGTCGGCTGCTGGGGAGCGGTCTGGGGTGCAGCTTGATTGTCCGACAGAGTCTGGCTCGCCTTGGTCTGCAGTTGATCGGCGGTTTGCTGGTTGATCAGCCCATAGGATACGGCGACGGCGAGCGCGACGGCGATGACGGCGCCGATGATGGTCTTCGTCAGCTTGTTCTGCATGGATGCGCCTCCTCTGTCCGGCTTGCCTTCAAGAAGGCCTCGACGAGCAAAGGAGTTGTCTCTCGGGCTTGTTCCGGTGAGGCTGCGGGCAAGCCTGTCCGACGTTCGGTCGGGCCCATACGATCGCGACGATGACCTCGGGTTTCGGATGTGATCGGTCGACCGGCCGTCTAGTCCATCATCCCGCGATCGAAGGACCGCCCCAAGACGGAGAGAAGATCCGTCTCGGGCTCATCCTTCGTGGCCGGCCGCTTTGGGACATCCGGAGAACTCGACGGATGCGCGCGCCCGAGCGACGAGACCATCATACGGACCGCCGCCGCCCTTCCTGACGCCAGACGCACACGCTTCCGGCGAAACGCAGCTTGGTTCAGGCCATCGCCCAGGTGAGCAACAGGATCCCACTGAGGAAAATCCCATAGGTGATCGCGATGGCAGCGATCTCACGGTGGTCGTGGACGAGATTGCGGGAAGCGAGGATCATGGCGATGACCGGCAGGGGTTCGATGCCGGCTCTATAGTCGAAGGTTCTCTAACGTGGGGTCGTCATGAATGGTTAATTTCATCTTAACCATTTGGTGTCGCGCGTAGGTCACACATGATGTGCAGGAACGCCCGCCCCGGCTCGTCCCGACGGCCTGCCTTGAGCATGTCGAAACGGAGCGATCGGTCGTATCAACCGCTCGGAGAGTGAGGGCGAGGGTTTCGCACTCACCCCACGCGGTCGTCTCACGACAGGATGGCAGGCTTCACGGGAGCCAGTCTGAGAAGCGCGTCCTTATCGACGGACAGAGCGGCTGCGACCTCTTCGAGCGCCAGATGCTCGACCTCGCTGATTCCTTCATGGTCGGCGGCATCGGCAGCGATCAGGAACACGCTGTTCCGTTGCTCGACGGACCTGTCGGCGATGGCGGCGACTCGGCTCAGATTGTCGGCCCGCCCAACACGGGTCCGAGCCCTCGCAATCCCGTCGAACAGTTCGGCCTCCAGCATCAGCGTGTCGTAGCCCTTCTCGATGATCGGGTTGGCTCGCATGGCCGCCAGGGCGACCTCGACCTCCGCCTCCTCGACCTCGCTGTCAGCCACGATGACGTTCGAGGCAGCCGACACGGCTGCATGCATCAGCGTCTTGTCGCCCATATAGGCGGTGACGCTTTCGACGAGGTCTTGGAAAATGCCCATCCCGGACTCCTATGAGCGGCCCCGGAAGGTCCGCGACGTAGCAACGCTCAAGCCGACTTTAGGTCTCGTTCGAAAAATTTCGGCGCCGGTTCCAGTTCTTATGCCCTTCCGATCAATCAAGACCCCCGGCCGTATCGAGGCCAGACGAGACCGTGTCCCACCCGCCAGCACCGACGGATCGGTGGGCCGTATCAGGTCGCTCGGGAGAATGAGGAAAGACGGCGGTGTCGAAGGGTGCCCGAGCCCATAGCGGCAATCCCCGCTCGCTCATAACGGTCCGGTTGCCGGTTCGGAGAACGGAGCGTGAGATCGGCTGGAATGTTCAGGGTGCTCGTGGTTCTACCCACAGCGTTACCCCTGCTGTTTCAGCCGGTCTGGAAACCGAGCCGAGTGTTTGGCGCGCCCGAAAGGATTCGAACCTCTGACCCCCAGATTCGTAGTCTGGTGCTCTATCCAGCTGAGCTACGGGCGCCGACCTGACCGGGGGAGAGCTGTGCGCTCCGCCGTCGGTGGGGGTGTCTAGAATCTCCTTTTCAGCTTGGCAACCCCTTCCCGACCGATCGGCCAGCCTTTCTGCGATCCATGCGATCGAGGGTGGCCGGAGGACGTGGTCTCCGTCATGCTCGCGCGTCGTCGAACGTCTTCGACGATCCTTCTTCGCAGGACATTTCCGACCAGCCATGACCACGCGCAACGCTTCCCTCTCCGGCAATGTCCTCGCCGCCATCGGCGGCACGCCGCTGATCCGCCTGTCGCGCGCCTCGGACCTCACCGGCTGCACCATCCTCGGCAAGGCCGAGTTCCTCAATCCCGGCCTGTCGGTGAAGGACAGGGCGGCCCTGTCCATCGTCGAGGATGCCGAACGGCGCGGACTGATCCGGCCGGGCGGCACCATCGTCGAGGGCACGGCGGGCAATACCGGCATCGGGCTCGCCCTCGTCGCCTCGGTGCGCGGCTACCGCACGGTCATCGTCATCCCCGAGACCCAGTCGGCCGAGAAGAAGGAAACGCTGCGGCTGGCAGGCGCCCGCCTCGTCGAGGTGCCGGCCGTGCCGTTCTCCAACCCGGACAATTACGTTCACGTGGCGCGCCGGCTCGCCGAGCGGCTGGCCGCGACGGAACTGGCCGGTGCCTTTTTCGCCAACCAGTTCGACAATATCGCCAACCGACAGGCGCATGTGGACACGACCGGCCCGGAACTCTTCGCGGCGACGGACGGGGACATCGACGGTTTCGTCTGCGCGGCCGGCACGGGGGGAACGCTCGCCGGCACCGCTCAGGCGCTACGGGCCCTGAAGCCGGGCGTCACCATCGCCCTCTCCGATCCCGAAGGCTCCGCGCTGCATGCCTATTACACCACCGGCACCCTGAAGGCCGAGGGCTCCTCGATCACCGAGGGGATCGGCCAGGGCCGGGTGACCGCCAATCTCGAAGGCTTCCGGCCAGATCATTCGTTCCGCATTCCCGACACCGAGGCCCTCGACATCGTGTTCGGACTGATGCGCGAGGAAGGCTTGAGCCTCGGCGGCTCGTCGGGAATCAACGTCGCCGGCGCGATCCGCCTGGCACAGGTTCTCGGCCCGGGCCACACCATCGCGACCATCCTGTGCGACGGGGCGGCGCGCTATGCCTCGAAGCTCTTCAACCCGACCTTCCTCACCGAACGGGGCCTGCCGGTGCCGGCCTGGCTCACGGAAAACCAGGGCGCCCTACCGGACTGGCGGGCTTGAGATCGACTTTCCTGCAACACCGTCATCAATCTGCATCATCCAGGCATCCGAGCGTTGAACGGAATCGACGCAGGGACGTTTCACCGGTCAAGCTCAAGCAATGTTGGTTGGGCGTGACCGGAGTTTCTATCCCATGACCCTGACCACCATCCTGCTCATCATCCTGATCCTCGCGGTTCTCGGCGGCGGTAACTTTCTCGGTGGAGGCGCTTATCGCGGTCAGAGCTTCGGTCTCGGCGGCATCCTCATCATCATTCTGATCGTGCTGCTGGTCACGGGACGTCTCTGATCGCGTTATCCCAGGGACGGTGGGGTGTTCCGGCACCCCGCCGTTCCGGCGTCACCGAACTTCGCCCTTCAGACACGGCCGGGCGGCACGTCTACTGACAGGTGAGGCTCACCACCGAGCCGGCAGCCCCGTGGGCGACCGCGCCGATCGTGGACCCCGACCTTTCCGCCGCCAGCCCCGACGAAATTCCGTTCTCGCTGAGGAACGCCATCGCCATGCGACCGCTCACCAGCGGATAGCTCATCGGCGGAGCCACTCCGGCGACGAGGCGCGGCGCCGCTGGATAACGGGCGACGATGCCCGCCAGCGTCCCGTCACGGGCGAGCACGACGGCACCCGACGATCCGGGCTGGAGCGGCGCATAGAGCCTGTCATGACCGGATTCTCCGGACGACACGGCGACGCCTCCCCCGGCATCGGCTCCGATCACCACGACCGCATCGCCCGGCGCCAGCGCGGCTTCGCGCCCGGCCAAAGCGGCGGCGCGGGTCTTCAGGCCGGGCGCTTCCAGCAGGGCGAGACCGCGACCCTTATCCGTCGTGATGATCTTCGCGGCCAATCCGGCGATCCGCGGGGTCGCGCAGGCTTCCAGTGCGGATGCGCTCGTGAGGATACGGCCCGGAGCGACGACGAGACCGATGGCGACCGGCGCCGCGCTCTGGCCGGGGAGCGGCATGGCTCTGGCGGCCGGGCCCGGTGCGAGCTTGTCGGCCGACGCTGCAGGCTTCGCCGACGCCGGATTGGAGGCGGCGACTTGGGCGGGCGCCGCGTCGGCCGCATCCGGAAACGGGACGAAGCTGTTGGCGATGGCGATGACGAGACGGTCCACATCCGGCCCGAGGGCCTTGTCGTAGCCGATGGTGAAGCCGCGTATCCCTAGCGGGCCGGCCGCGTAGCGGATGTAGGATTTGCCCGTCGCCGTCTCTCCGGTGACCACGAGGAAGTCAGGCCGCTTGATCTTGTAGGTCACCTTTCGGTCGGCGGCCGGCGCGGTGACGCGGGCGAACAGGGCGTCGAGATCGGCTTCCCCCGGACCGAAGGACTTGGTGTCGAGGGTGACGTGGCCATCCCCGCTCTGCCAGCGGGTGCCGCCACCTTGGGGGCTGCGCTTGGCGAGGAGGCGCTCAGGCACGCCGATGACGACGCCGCTCGCGGGATCGGGCTTCACCGTGAAACGCGCGGCCTTCCGGGCGACCTCTCCGGCCGCGAGAATCGCCGCCCGCGTCTTTGCGTCGGGGAAGCCGGGAGCCGGATTTCCGGTCCGCTTCTGGTAGGCGAGGAGCGCGTCGTAGGTGCGTCGACCGAACGTGCCGGTGATCACGCTGTTGTAGTCGCCCGTCCAGACCAGGGCGTCCTGCAACCCCTTGCGCTCGGCCTCGGGCAAAGGCTCGAACGCCGCTTTCGCGGCTTCGAAGACGGGGTCGGCCGCGGCGGCTGGCGGTGCCGGGCGTGCGGGCGCTTGAGTTTGCACTTGGGCCTGCACTTGGGCCTGGGCCGGAAGGGTGAAGCAGGCCAAAGCCGCCACCACATTTGCGAAACGAGCGCTCCGCGCCATGGTCCACGCCCTCCCGATCGCTTGTGCCGATGCCGGTCGCGAAGGTGTGGCAGAGGGACGGCTTGATTTCCAGGGCTCGTCGGGTGCGAACGCCTCATTGCGGCGGCCGCGCGAGATGATAGGGTCCGGCGCGGCGCCGAGGGGGGATCGGACGCCGCCGGGGATGAGGTGGGCGATGTCGGGATCAACCGGGCACGGGCGCGCGCCCGCTCTTCTTGCGAAGACCTTTCTCGCGACCCTCGTTGCCGGCGCCCTGGCGCTCGGCGGTGGTCTTGCAGTGCCGGCTCTCGCTCAGGCGCCGGACCGTCCGGCGGCGAGGGCTATCGCCGCGAAGCCCGCCCCGTCACCGAAGACATTCCTGCGCGACGGGCTGGCCAGCGACGGATTGCGCCTCGAAGCGACACTGAAGGCGGAAGCCGCCGCCTCGGGCTCAACCAAACCCGCGGCGAAATTGCGGGCCGAGGGCGAGGCCCTGGTGGAAGCCGAGAAGCCGGCCGACGCCCTGAAACCCCTGGCCGGTGCCGTCGCTGCCAATGCGGGCGACCCGGCGAACTGGATCGCCTATGCTCGCGCCGCAAGCACGGTCGGCAATGACGACCAGACCGGCGATTACGCCTTCCGCCAGCGGCTGCGCGCCCATGCGAGGGCGGCATCCTATCAGGCCTACCTGAAAGCGCGCGGTGCCGCCGCCGAGGCCGAGGCCCTGGCGACGCTCGGCGAGGTCTATGCCGACGAAACCGAATGGCGGCCCTCGCTCGAAGCCTATCGCGCCAGTCTCGCGCTCGCCGACGACGCGACGGTGCGCGAGACCTATGAGGCTTTGCGCGTCGAGCACGGCTTCCGCATCCTCGACTACAAGGTCGATTCCGACGCCGCAGCGCCGCGCGTCTGCTTCCAGTTCTCGGAAAGTCTGGCGCCGAAGACCGATTTCGCACCCTTCGTCGCCGTGTCCGGCGCGGCCAACGCCGCCGTCACCGGCAGCGGCCAGCAGATCTGCGTCGATGGACTGAAACACGGCGAGCGCTACGCCTTCGTGCTGCGCTCGGGCGTCCCGTCGGCCGTCGGCGAGACCCTGCTGAAATCGGCCGATTACGAAGTCTACGTGCGCGACCGCTCGCCCCAGGTACGCTTCACCGGACGCAACTACGTCCTGCCGCGCACCGGACAGGCCGGCGTGCCGCTGGTGTCGGTCAACGCGCCCAGGATCGACGTGGAAGTGCTGCGCATCGGCGACCGGGGCCTGCTTCCTTCGCTCCGCTCGGAAGAGTTCCTCGGCCAGCTCAACGGCATGACGGCGAAGACGATCGCCGACCAGAAGGGCACCCGAATCTGGAAGGGCACGCTCGATACGGCCAAGGCCGAGCTGAACCAGGAAGCGGTCACCGCCTTCCCGGTCCTGCAGGCGGTCGGCAAGCTGGAGCCCGGCATCTACATCATGCTGGCGCAGGCGAGCGGCGTCGCCGCCTCCGTGGATGAGGATGGCGGCTACGAGGCCAAGGCGACGCAATGGTTCGTCGTCTCCGATCTCGGCCTCACCGCCTTCAAGGGCCGCGACGGCATCCATGTCTTCGCCCGGTCGCTCGCGAGCGCGAAGACGATTTCCGGCGCCGAGATCCGGCTGGTGGCCCGCAACAACGAGGTGCTGGCGACGAAGAAGACCGATGGCCAGGGCCATGTCGCCTTCGATCCGGGCCTCGCGCGGGGCGAGGGCGGCATCGCTCCCGGCCTCGTCGTGGCGCAGCTCGGAGACGATTACGGCTTCCTCGACTTCTCCCAGAGCGCGTTCGACCTGACCGACCGCGGCGTGAAGGGCCGGCCGCAGCCGGGCGCGGTGGAGGCCTACGTCTTCCCGGAGCGCGGCGTCTATCGCTCCGGCGAGACGGTACAGGTCACCGCCCTCCTGCGCGACGCCGCCGGCATCGCCGTGCCGAACCTGCCCCTCACTTTGGTGGTGAAACGGCCGGACGGGGTCGAGTATCGCCGCGTCCAGGTCGCCGATGCCGGCCTCGGCGGCCGCGCGCTGCCGCTCCCCCTGCTGCCGGGCGCGATGCACGGCACATGGCGGGTCGCCGCCTATACCGACGCGAAGGCGCCCGCCATCGGCGAGGCCACGTTCCTCGTCGAGGATTACGTGCCGGAGCGGCTGGAAGTCACGCTGACGCCGAAGAACCCGAGCCTGACGAAGGATGAGCCGGCCATCATCGATGTCGCCGCGCGCTACCTCTACGGCGCGCCCGGTTCGGGACTCGACGTGTCGGGCACGGTCCTGGTCCAGGCCGCCGCGACGAGCGGAATCAAGGGGCTCGACGGCTTCTCCATCGGCCTCGACGACGAGAAGGTCGAGGCGACCTCGTCCGAGATCGAGGGCAAGGCCACCACCGATGCCAAGGGATCGGCGATCGTGACCGTGCCGGTCCAGTCCCTCAGCGCACCCCGCCCTACCGAGGCGAAGATCACGCTTCAGGTCGGCGAGCCGGGCGGACGGGCGCTGAGCCGCAGCGTCACCCTGCCGATCCTCCCTTCCGGCCCCGTCCTCGCCATCCGCAAGAACTTCTCCGGCGATCTCGCCGAGGGCGGTGTCGCCACTTTCGACGTGGCGATGGCCGCGCCCGACGGGCGCAGGCTCGCGCAGACCGGAATCGCCTGGACCTTGTCCAAGGTCGACCGGAACTACCAATGGTACCGGGAGGGCGGGCGCTGGTCGTTCGAGCCCGTCACCTCGACGCGCCGCGTCGCCGACGGGCGGCTCGATCTCTCCGCCGATGCGCCGGGCCGCGTCAGCTCCGCCGTCGGTTTCGGCACCTATCGCCTCGAAGCGCTGGTGGCCGGCCGGCCCGAAGCCACGGTCAGCGTTACCTTCACCGTGGGCTGGGGCGGGTCCGAGGCCGCGGACGTGCCCGACCTCCTCGATCTCAAGCTCGACAAGCCGGCTTACGCCGCCGGCGAGACCCTGCGGGCGCGCCTGCAACCGCGCTTCAGCGGAACCGCGACCCTCGCCGTAGTGAGCGAGAAGGTCCACGACATCCTCGACGTGGTGGTGCCGGAGGGCGGCACCACGGTGGACATCCCCGTCAAGGCCGAATGGGGATCCGGCGCCTACCTCGTCGCCACCGCCTATCGGCCCCTCGATCAGGCGGCCAAGCGCCTGCCCGGCCGGGCGCTCGGCCTCGCCTGGTTCTCGGTGGATACCGACAAGCGCAGCCTCGCCGTCACCATCGCGGCGCCGGCGACGACGCGGCCCCGCGAAACCCTCACCCTGCCGATCCAGCTTGCCGGGCTCTCCTCCGGCGAGGAGGCGCGGGTGAGCGTGGCCCTGGTCGATGTCGGCATCCTCAACCTCACCCGCTACGAATCGCCCAACCCCTTCGGCTACTTCTTCGGCCAGAAGGCACTCGGACCGGAAATCCGTGACCTCTACGGATACCTGATCGACGGCATGCAGGGCATCGTCGGCGCCATTCGCTCGGGCGGCGACGGGGGTGCGGCGGAACTCTCCGATTCACCTCCGACCCAGGCGCCGCTGGCGCTCTATTCCGGCGTGGTCGGCGTCGGCCCGGACGGCAGGGCCAGCGTGAGCTTTCCGCTTCCCGCCTTCAACGGCACCGGCCGGGTGATGGTGACCGCCTGGAGCAAGGCCAAGGTCGGCTCGGCCCAGGCCGACGTGATCATCCGCGATCCCGTCGTGCTCACCGGCACCCTGCCGCGCTTCCTCAATGTCGGCGACCGCTCGCGCTTCTTCATCGCCATCGACAATGTCGAGGGTCAGGCCGGCGACTACACCGTCGATCTCGATCTCAGCGGCCCGGTCCTGGTCTCGGCCGCCGCGGTCCACAGCACCCTCCGCCTCGAGGCCGGGGCGAAGACATCCCTGGTCATCCCGATCACCGCCGCCGGCCCCGGCCTGTCGCGGCTCGACGTGAACCTGTCCGGCCCCGGCATCACCGGCACGGTCGGCCAGAGCTTCTCGCTGAACATCGGCCCCGGCACCGGCGCCCTGGTCCGCCGCTCGGTCGGCACCCTGGAGCCCGGCGCCAGCCTGCAGGTGACGAGCGAACTTCTCGCCGACATCCTGCCCGGCACCGGGTCGGTCTCGGTGACCGCCTCCTCGCTCGCCGCCCTCGACGTGCCGGCCCTGCTCCAGGCCCTCGACCGCTATCCCTATGGCTGCTCGGAACAGACCGTGAGCCGGGCGATGCCGCTGCTCTACGTCAACAAGCTCGCGGCCCTCGACAGGCTCGGCCTCGACGACACCGTCGACCAGCGCGTGCGGGAGGCGATCGACCGCGTGCTCTCGCGCCAGGATGCCTCGGGCGATTTCGGCCTGTGGAGCGTCGGCGGATCGAGCGACGTCTGGCTCAACGCCTACGTCACCGACTTCCTGACGCGGGCGCGCGAGCGCGGCTTCGCCGTGCCGCAGACCGCCTTCGCCAACGCCTTGGATCGCCTGCGCAACACCGTCGCCAACACCACGGAGGTGCGAGACGGCGGGATGGACATCGCCTATGCGGCCTACGTGCTGGCGCGGAACGGCCGGCCGGTCATGGGCGACCTGCGCTACCTCGCCGACACCAAGCTCGGTGAGTTCGCGACCCCCCTCGGCCGCGGCCAGATCGCGGCGGCCCTCGCCCTCCTCGGCGACCGGGGCCGCGCGGCCAAGGCCTTCGACTCGGCGGTGACCGCCCTCAAGGTCGCGCGCGATTCCTCAGCCTATCGCGCCGATTACGGCTCGCGCCTGCGCGACGGGGCCGGATTGCTGGCACTCGCCGCCGAAACGGGCCTCGCCCGCGAGACGATCCAGCCGCTGGGGCAGGTCATCACCCAGGAGCGCGCCAGCGGCCGGCTGACCAGCACCCAGGAGAATGCCTGGATGGTGCTCGCCGCCGAGGGGCTCGCCAAAGATGCGGAGGCGTTGAGCTTCAGCGTCGACGGCACGAGGCAGGCCGGCCCGGTCTCGCGGCTCTATCGCGCGCCCGCCCTCGACGCGAAGCCCGTCACCATCACCAATGACGGGAAGGGTGCCGCCCAGACGGTGGTGAGCGTCTCCGGCAACCCCATCGCGCCCGAGCCGGCGGAATCGCGCGGCTATTCCATCGAGCGGACGTATCACCGCCTCGACGGGACTCTGGTGGATCTCGCTCAAGGGGTCCGCCAGAACGATCGCCTCGTGGTGGTGCTCAAGGTGGCCGAGGCCAAGGCCAGCGCCGGCCGCCTCCTGCTGGTGGACCGGTTGCCCGCCGGTCTCGAGATCGACAATCCGAAGCTCCTCGATTCCGATGCCCTGGCGGGGCTCACCTTCGCCAAGTCGGACGTCCAGCCGGTGAGCACCGAGTTCCGCGACGACCGCTTCGTGGCGGCCTATGAGCGGAGCCCCGAGCAATCCGCCTTCTTAACGGCGGTCTATACCGTGCGCGCGGTCTCGCCCGGCACCTATGTCCATCCCGGCGCCACCATCGAGGACATGTACCGCCCCGAACGCTTCGGCCGCACCGCCTTCGGCTCGGTCGAGGTGAGCGCGAAGTAGGCTCATGGATCGCGCGGTCCCCTCCCCTGCCCCCCCTGCGGGAGAGGGTGTCGCACCAAGTGGGTCAGGTGAGGAGAGGGCCACCTCCGGAGCGGTCGCCCCCTCGCCCGCCCGCTCCGCAGGCATCCTCCCCCGCCTCACGTCGGCGCTGTCCGACTTGAGCACTTGCAAGCGGAACTCGGGCAGGCCCGAGTTCCGTGGGGGGAGGGTTCTCGTCGGCGTCATCGCCCTTCTCATTTTCCTCCCTGCGCTGGCCCTCTGGCGCTTCGTTGCGACCCTGCCACCCCTCGACCTGACCCAGGCGAGCCTCCGCTCCACCGTCATCCTCGACCGCGACGGTCGTCTCCTGCGCCCCTTCGCCACCGCGGACGGGCGCTGGCGGCTGCCGGTGACGGCGGCGGATGTCGATCCCCGGATGCTCGCCATGCTGATGGCCTACGAGGACCGGCGCTTTGCCGATCATCACGGCATCGACCCCGAAGCGACCCTGCGCGCCGCCTGGCAGTGGCTCCGGCACCGCAGGATCGTCTCGGGCGGCTCGACCCTGTCGATGCAGGTGGCCCGGCTCGTGGAGCCGCGGCCCGAACGCTCGCTCAGCGCCAAGCTCCGACAGATGGTCCGCGCCGTGGAGCTGGAACGCCGGCTCGGAAAGGACGGCGTCCTCGACCTCTACCTCGTGCTCGCCCCCTACGGCGGTCCGGTGGAAGGCCTGCGGGCGGCGAGCTTCGCCTATTTCGGGCGCGAACCGGCCCGGCTCTCCTTCGCCGAAGCGGCGCTTCTGGTCGGCCTGCCCCAGGCACCGGAGGCGCGCCGGCCCGATCGTTTCCCGCAGCGCGCGCGGCAGGCACGGGACCGGGTTCTCGACATCGCCGCCGCGCACGGGGTCATCACGCAGGCCGAGGCCGCCGCCGCCAAGACGGAGCCGGTGCCGAGCGGGCGAAAACCCTTCCCGATGCTGGCGGCGCATGCGGCCGAGGCGGCGGTCGCGGCCGATCCGGCCGCCCGGATCCAGCGCCTTTCCCTCGACGGGCGCCTGCAGGCGAGCCTCGAACAGCTCGCGGCCGAGCGCGCCGCCGCCACGGGACCGGGCATCTCGGCGGCGATCCTCGCCATCGACAACCGCAGCGGCGCGGTCGTCGCCCAGGTCGGAAGTGCGGGTTACCTCGATGCCAGCCGCTCGGGCGCCATCGACATGACGGGGGCGATCCGCTCGCCCGGCTCGGCCCTGAAGCCCTTCATCTACGCCCTGGCCTTCGAGAACGGCATCGCCCATCCCGAGACACTCCTCGACGACAGGCCGGTGCGCTTTGCCGGCTCCTACGCGCCGGAGAATTTCGACCTCAGCTACCAGGGCACCGTCACCGCCAGGCGCGCGCTCCAGCTCTCCCTCAACGTCCCGGCGGTGGACCTGCTGGAAGCGGTGGGCGCCGCCCGCTTCATTGCCCGCCTGCGCGGCGCGGGAGCACGGATCGACCTGCCGCGCGACACCGCGCCGGGATTGCCGGTGGCGCTGGGCGGCCTCGGCATCACGTTGACCGATCTCGCGCGATTGTTCTCCGGCCTTGCCCGAGGCGGCTCGGCGCCGGACCTGATCCGCCGCCTCGACGGGCCGACCGCCCTCCCCTCGCCGGCGACCCGCGTCACCGAACCGGTGTCGGCCTGGTACGTCGCCGATACGTTGCGCGGCGCGCCGCCGCCGGAGAACGCGCTGCCGAACCGGATCGCGTTCAAGACCGGCACGTCCTACGGCTATCGCGATGCCCTGGCGGTGGGGTTCGACCGGCGCGTCACCATCGCCGTCTGGGTCGGGCGGCCGGATGGCAACGCCGTGCCGGGCCTCGTCGGGCGGGCGGTCGCCGCGCCGATCCTGTTCGACGCCTTCTCGCGCTTCGGCGGCGAGCCGGAAACCGTGCCGATGCCGCGCGATGCGCTGGTGACCACCACCGCCGGCCTGCCGCCTCCCCTGCGCCACATCCGCAAGGATGTCCCAAAGACACTGTCGGCCGCTTTGGGATCGGCTCTCAAGATCGCCTACCCGCCGGACGGGGCGCGCATCGATCTCGGCTTGGCCGAGCCCGGCACGCCACCGAACCTCGCCCTGAAGGCTCTGGGCGGAGTGCCGCCGCTCACATGGATGGTCAACAGCCTGCCGGTGGCCGAGAGCGCGCGGCGCCAGTCGGAATGGGCACCGGACGGGGCGGGCTTCGCCCGCATCTCGGTGATGGATGCCTCGGGCGCCAGCGACAGCGTGGTGGTCCGGCTGGAATGATGGTGGCGACCAGGATCGGAGTGTGCCGGGCGTCACGCCGGACGGCTCCGACTTGCGATGTCATGGCTTTGACGCGGCGCTGAACAGCCCGGCGCGATTCGGAAATCGGGGACCATCGACCATGAGCGGCAGCCTACATCCCGCGTCCGATCCTGGCCCGCTTGCCGTCGCGGAAGCGGCCATTGCCGAAGCGGCGACCGAACTCTTCGAGCCTGCGCTCGGCCAGCGCCTGCCGCTCGCCCTCAAGCTCGCCTTTACCGCCTTCATGGCGGTGTTGGTGCCCGTCTACTGGACCTGGTACGGGCCGACCAACTTCCTCTACTTCTGCGACCTCGCTCTGATCCTCACCTTGATCGGCATCTGGCGGGAGAGCCCGCTCCTCGTCTCCATGCCAACGGTGGGCATCCTGGCCCCGCAGATCCTGTGGGTGGCGGACTTCTTGGCCGAACTCGGCGGCATGCCGCTCACCGGCATGACAGCCTACATGTTCAAGGCGGAGAATCCGCTGTTCCTGCGCGGCCTCTCGCTGTTCCACGGCTGGCTGCCGTTCCTGCTCGTCTTCCTGGTCTGGCGCCTCGGCTATGACCGTCGTGCCTGGGCTGCGTGGTCCGGCCTCGCCGTCATGGTGCTGACGGTCTGCTTCTTCACGATGCCGGGGCCGCGTCCCGATGCCGGGCTGGAGCCCGTCAACATCAACTACGTCTGGGGCATGAGCGACGCCGTTGCCCAGACGATGATGCCGGCCTGGGCCTGGTTCGCGAGCCTCATCGTCGTCGTCCCGGTCGTCCTCTGCGGAACGACCCACCTCGCCTTGCGACGGTTGATGCCGGCGCCAGGCGAGGCATAGGTCGGTCCCTTCAACTGCCAGGCTTCCGGACGGCGTCGGAGATAGTGATCGCCTTCGGCAGCAGGCCGAGGCGGTGGAACGTGTCGGCCACCTTCTGCTGGTCGGCGGTCACGGCGGCATCGAGGGGCGTCACGCCGTAGGTGAGCCGCTTGAGGGCGACGGTGAGAACCGGCGCGGGGATGCCGATGGCGGGGGCCAGCTCGGCGGCCACCGCGTCGGTATTGTCCTTGGCCCAGGCATCGATCTCGCCGATCGCGGCGAGCGTCGTGTCGAGCGCCACCTTGTTGGCGTCCGAGTAGGTCCGGGTCGAGAGGTAGAACTGCCGGTTCGGGACGATGTCGGTGCCGTTGATCAGTGTCCGCGCGCCCGTCGCCCGCTCACCGGAGGCGAGGAAGGGGTCCCAGATCACCCAGGCATCGACGGCCCCGCGCGAGAACGCGGCGACGGCGTCGCCCGGCGCCAGGAACACGAGCGTCACGGCGTCGTAGGGGATGCCGGCCTTCTCTAAAGCCTGGACCAGGAAGTAATGCACGTTCGAGCCCTTGTTCAGGGCGATCTTCTTGCCGCGCAGGTCGGCGACGGAGGTGATCGGGCTGTCCTTGGCGACGAGGATCGCCTCGCCCAGAGGAGCCGCCGGCTCGTGGGCGACGTAGAGGAAGTCCGGGTTGTTGGCCTGGCCGAAGATCGGCGGGGCCTCGCCGGCCGAGCCCAGATCGATGGCCCCGGCATTCAGCGCCTCGAGCAGGGGCGGCCCCGATGGAAACTCCGCCCAGGTCACCCGGTAGCCCAGCGGCTTCAGCTTCTGCTCCAGCAGGCCCTTGCCCTTGAGCAGGACCAGCGTGCCGTATTTCTGGTAGCCGATGCGGATCACCTTGTCCTCGGCGCGCGCCACGAGGGTGCCGAGGATGAGGAACGCCAGGGCGGTCAGGAAGGCCAGGGTCGTTGGTTTCGGGAGAGTGAGGGTGCGCGCGGTGGCGAGGGGCATGGGATGTTCTCGTCGTTCGTCGAAGGAAGCGGTCGTCTGTGTGCGCACCCGCCTCCCTTGCCGGGAGGAGGAGGCGGGGTGGTCGGATGCCCCTGGGCGCGCCGGGGCCTGGGGGCCACCCTCCCCCTCTGTCCCTTCCCGCTAGCGGGAGGAACGCCGTCTCAATGCGCCGCGATGCGGCGGCTCGGGACGATGTCGTTGGCGATGACTTCGCCGAAGGGGCCGTTGTTGCGGGCGTTGCTCGGCGGGACGCCGGTGGTGGCGCGCAAGGGGAGCTTGGGGAAGACCAGTTCCGCGAAGCGATAGGCCTCCTCCAGATGCGGGTAGCCGGAGAGGATGAAGCGGTCGATGCCGAGGTCGATGTATTCCTTCATCCGGTCGGCGACCTGATCCGCCGAGCCGACCAGGGCCGTGCCGGCGCCGCCGCGCACGAGGCCGACGCCGGCCCAGAGGTTGGGCGAGACTTCGAGCTTCGAGCGGTCGCCGCCGTGCAGGGCCATCATCCGGCTCTGGCCGACCGAATCCTGGCGCTTGAGGGTGGCCTGCGCCTTAGCGATGGTCTCGTCGTCGAGGCGCGAGATCAGGTTCTCGGCGGCCGCCCAGGCCTCGCCCTCGGTCTCGCGGACGATGACGTGGAGGCGGATGCCGTAGGAGAAGGTCTTGCCCTTGGCGTCGGCGGCCTCACGCGCCTTGGCGATCTTCTCGGCGACGCCGGCCGGAGGCTCGCCCCAAGTCAGGTAGACCTCGCAATGCTCGGCCGCGACCTCGATTCCGGCCGGCGACGAGCCGCCGAAATACAGCGGCGGATAGGGCTTCTGCACCGGCGGGAAGATGACCCGGCCTTCCTCCACCTTGAGATGCTTGCCCTCGTAACTCACCGTCTCGCCGGACATCAGCCCGCGCCAGATGTGCAGGAACTCGTCGGTGACGACGTAGCGCTCGTCATGGTCGAGGAAGACGCCGTCGCCGCGCAATTCCACCGGGTCACCGCCGGTGACGACGTTGATGAGGAGCCGCCCGTCCGAGATCCGGTCCAGGGTCGCCGCCATGCGCGCGGCCATGGACGGCTCCTGCAGGCCGGGACGCACCGCCACGAGGAAGCGCAGGCGCTTCGTCAGGGCGGCCAGCGCCGAGGCGATCACCCAGGAATCCTCGCAGGACCGGCCGGTGGGCAGCAGCACGCCGTAATAGCCGAGTTCGTCGGCGGCCTGCGCGATCTGGCGGAGATAGGAGAGGGAAACGTCGCGGGCGCCCTCCTGGGCACCGAGATAGCGGCCGTCGCCGTGGGTGGGCAGGAACCAGAGAACGTCGGTCTCTGCGGTCATGGAAGTCTCCTGGAGTGAGAGGTCTCGCGCTCGCCCGGCCTCAGGCCGGGGCGCGGTCCTTGAGCAGATGGTCGAGGATGCGGCCCTCGAGCCGCGCGAGTTCGGGGTCGCCGCGCCGGCGCGGCCGGGGCACGTCCACCTTGAGGTCGAGGGCGACCCGGCCCTCCTCCACCACGAGGATGCGATCGGCCATGGCCGCCGCCTCGGCGACGTCGTGGGTGACCAGGATGGCGGTGAAGCCCTGCGCCTGCCAGATCCGCTCGATCATGTCCTGCATGTCGATCCGGGTGAGGGCATCGAGGGCGCCCAGCGGCTCGTCGAGGGCGAGCAGCCCCGGTCGGCTGACGAGGGCGCGGGCGAGGGCGACGCGCTGGCGCTGGCCGCCGGAAAGGGTGGCCGGCCAGTTGCCGGCCTTGTCGGTGAGGCCGACCTCGGCGAGCACGGACGCGGCCCGCTCACGCCGTTCCTGACGACGCCCCGCTCCGCCGAGGCCCACGGCGACGTTGTCGGCCACCCTGGCCCAGGGCAGCAGTCGCGGCTCCTGGAACATGATGCGCTTCGTCGCCGAGCGCGCGCCTTGCGTCTCGAGATCGATCCGCCCGCCGCTCGGCTGTTCGAGCCCGAGGATCAGGCGCAGCAGGGTACTCTTGCCGCAGCCCGAGCGGCCGACGATGGCCACGAACTGGCCGGCCGGGATGTGCAGGTCGAGCCCCTCGATGACCCGATGCCCGTCGAAGGACTTCTTCAGGTCGCGCAGGGTGACCCCGATGCCGCCGGCTGGCGCCGGCCGTTCGACCTTTGAAGGCGTGTGGTCGGGGTTGGGCTTGAGCGTGACGGGATCGGTGCCGGTGGGGTCGGCGCGCAGTGCCGGCTCCCGGACGAGGGTCTCGTCATCCCGGGCGCCGAGTTCGTCCCTGGGACGCAAGGCGGTGGCGATCATGGCCGTGAGCCCGAAAGTTGTCGTGGCGAGAACGGAGGAGACGGACATGGCTCAGATGTTCCGATAGGCGGGGTTCCAGGCCAGGAACGAGCGTTCCAGCAGCCGGGTCAGCGTGTCGGCGATCTTGCCGAGCAGGGCGTAGATCACGATCGCCAGCACCACGACGTCCACCAGCATGAACTCGCGCGCCTGCATCGCCATGTAGCCGAGGCCGGACGAGGCCGAGATCGTCTCGGCGACGATGAGCGTCAGCCACATGATGCCGAGCGCGTAGCGCAGGCCGACGAAGATCGAGGGCAGCGCGCCGGGCAGCACCACGCGCAGGAACAGGGTGGTGGGCGACATGCCGTAGACCCGGCCCATCTCCACCAGTTGCGGGTCCACCGAGCGGATGCCGTGCAGGGTATTGGCGTAGATCGGGAAGAACACGCCGATGGCCACGAGAAAGAGCTTGGCCTCCTCGTCGATGCCGAACCACAGGATCACCAGCGGGATCAGCGACAGGTGGGGAATGTTGCGCACCATCTGCAGGGTGGTGTCGGTGAGCGATTCCGAGAGGCGCGACAGGCCGTTGGCGAGGCCGAGGGAGAAGCCGATGGCGCCGCCGATGAGGAAGCCGCTGGCCGCGCGCAGGAAGCTGATCCAGAGATTGGTCCAGAGCTCGCCGGTCTTGCTCGCCTGCCAGCCCGCGGCGACCACGTCCGATGGCGCGGGCATGAAGCGGGTGGAGACGAGGCCGGCCGAGGCCGCGGCCTGCCAGCCGGCGATGATCGCCACCGGCACGAGCCAGGGCGTCAGGCGGGCCAGGATGTCGGAACGGAAGGACTTCTGCTGTGCCATGGTTCAGCCCTGGCTCGCGGGGGCATCGCCCGGCCGCGCCCGGACCGCATCCGCGACCCGTGAGGCCGCGACGGACCGGGAGGGAGCGTCGACCGCCGAGAGGCCGGCGGCCGAGAGTGCACGACGGTCGATCATCGCGTGCCTATCGGCTCGGAGCGGCGAAGGCGGCCGCCGGCGCGGCGTCGAACGACGCCACAGGCTTCGCCCGCGCACCGAGCAGGACAGCGAGCTGGTCAGCCGCGTCGGAGACCCGTGCCCGCACACCCTCGTCGACGAGGATACCGTCGGAGAAATCCGCGTCGCTTCCGTAGACCGAGGTCGGGACGGTCTGCGCGCTGAAGAAGCCGAAGAGCGGACGCAGCGAATGCTCGACGACGAGGGCGTGACGCGCGCCCCCACCGGTCGCCGACAGCACGACCGGCTTGCCGACGAGTGCGGCGGGATCGACGAAGTCGAACAGGTGCTTGAACAGGCCGGTATAGGCGCCCTTGTAGACCGGCGTGCCGACGATGAGCGCGTCGGCATTCTCGATCGCCTCCAGGATGCGGCGGGCCGGCAGGGAGAGCTGATCGCGCGACCAGGCCGCACCGAGCCCGGTTCCGGCATCGACGACGTCGAACAGGCGGATGTCGGCGCGGAGCCGTGCGCCGGTCGCCTCGGCCACCGCCTCGACCAGTGCACGCGTCTTCGAGGGACGCTGCAGGTTGGCGCTGAAGCCGACGATGCGGGGAAGCGGGCCGCCGGGAAAAGAGCTGCCTGGAAGTGACATGAATCGCCTGCCGATCAGGTTCGGGACTGAGCCGAGGGCATCCGTCCGAACCCATCGTCCGGCAACGACATGCCCCTCGGCAACGTTGCCGAACTGTGATCGCAGTGGCCTTCCGGGTCAACGAAACGTGCTTTTAAAAGAACGAAGCAGGGGAGACGAGTCTTCGTCGAGACGCGACAGGAAGAGACGAAACTTTTCAATCGGCAATTTCGTGCAGAATACGCACGCGATGAACGGGATCGGGAGAGAAAAACTCGCGCCGTCGAACCGGGTCGTTCTTTAAATCGAACCTGACCGTGCTCAGACCGCCACGTCGCCGTGGGTCGATTGCCGCACGATCGGCAGGAAGGCCGCCAGGAGGGCCATGTCGAGCTTGCCTGCCATGCCGAGCATGATGGCATGGGCCTCCGCATGCGGGAGCGGCTCGCGGTAGGCGCGCCGCTCGGTGAGGGCCGAGTGGATGTCGCAGATCGTCACGAGCCGGACGAGGTCGGGGATCGCATCGCCCGCCAGGCCGGCCGGATACCCGCTGCCATCCAGCATCTCGTGGTGATACCTGACGACGTCGAGCATCGCGGAATCGAACCCGTGTTCCCTTGCCAGCAGATCGGCACCGGCACCGGCGTGAGTGCGCATGATCGCCATCTCGGAGGCGGTCAGCGAGCCGGGCTTGTTGAGAATGGCACGCGGGATTTTGGACTTGCCGATATCGTGCAGCAACGCGGCCTTGGCGAGACGCTTCTGATCGGACCGGGGAAGCTTGAGGCTGAAGCCGAAGGCCGCGGCAAAGCCCGCGACGCTCAAGGAATGCTGGTAGAGTTGCTCGTCGTAGCGTCCGATCACATCGAGCCATGCGCGGATGCCGACCTCCGAGACGGCCTCCAGGATGACATCGGTGCCGGCCTCGGCTTCCTCCACGGAGATCGGGCGATCGGATTGCGCCGCATGAAACATGTCCGCCACGGCGGAACAGGCGCGGTGGGCCTTGCCTTCCACCGTGACGGTTTCGCCGTCGCAACGGGCCGGCAGTACCAGACCGACATCGATGAGACTGAACACGAGGGACAGAATGGCCGGCCGCGGGGTGTCGACCGGGACGACACGCAGGGCCGGGCTTCTCCGATTCAAAATGTCGGCGGGCGAATCGGTGAGGACGAGGCACGGCACGCGCATCACGCTCAGACGCGCCGTCCAGGACGCAGCCACGCCTTCGCGGGCATCGACGTCGATCACCGCCACGATGGGGAGGATGGCGGGAACCGGCTGGTCGCCGGCGATGCTGTGGCAGGGAAGGATCGTCGTGATGCTGCGTGCGAGACGCTTCGCTCGTTCTGGTTGATCCGATACGATGAGGACGGACTTTTCTTGTGTCACGATCCGATCCACTTCAGACCGTTACGGTCCGGGTTCGTCCCTACGCTGAGGCGAACCCGCGACATGTACAGATACAAATCCCTATAAATTGTTTCTTTTTGCGCGACTAGATTAACGAAACTCGGCCTGCCGTCATCAATGCGGAGGGTGGCATCTCCCTCGCCCGGACCATGCGAGGCCTTGCACTATGCAACCGGCCCGATGCACCGGAGCAATTCCGACCTGCATTCGGCGATCTCACCTGCGGTAACCGTCTGTAGAGGCATTCGGATTACTGCTGTCGGGCAGCGACGTGAGGTGCTGGCCTCGCGGCGCATTTCCGCCTTGCCGGGGAGGAAGCGTTGCTCGCGCAAGATTTCAAGTCGTTTTTCGAAACATCGAAACGCAACGGCATCATCCTCTCCTTCGGCGGTGACTTCTCGGAGAACGTCCTGTTCTCGCTCGGGGAAGTCCTGAAGCTTCGGATGATCCAGGGTGAGACGGACGCGACGATCGCCAAGCGGGTCTTCTCGATCTTCGTCGAGCAAGCCCAGAACATCATCCGCTACTCGGCCGACAAGCTCCCGCAGGCAGCCGCCACCTCCGGCGGCATGATCAGTGCAGGAATGATCGTCGTCGGCGTCGAGAAGGAGCGCTTCTTCGTCGTGTGCGGCAACGAGGTCTCCAAGACCGAGACCGCCGTCCTGCGAGAGCGATTGGACCTGATTACCAGCATGTCGAGCGAAGAACTCAAGCGTTTCTACCGCGAGAAGCTGCGCCAGCCGCCCGATGAAGGCAGTCTCGGCGGAAGCATCGGATTGATCGAGATCGCTCGCCGATCGAGCGCTCCCGTCGAGTTCGATTTTCATGATCTTGGCGGCGAGCGCAGCCTGTTCTGCCTCAAAGCCTACATCTGACGGCGCCCGACCGATGGACCCCATCCAGATCCCCGCAAGCGACCGGTCTCCCCGGGTGGATTTCGATTTCGCCGCCGGCCGGTTCACCCTGAGCGGTGAATCGTACCCGGAGGATGCCGCTGCCTTCTTCGGCCCGCTGCTGCACGGCCTGCGAACCTACCTGTCCGCCTCGACCTCGGATCCGATCGTGTTCGAGGTCGAGCTCGCCTATTTCAACAGTTCCAGCGCCAAGGCACTGATGAACCTGTTCATGCCCCTCGAGGAGGCGGCCGCCGAAGGCCGTGCCGTGACGATCCGCTGGCTCTATACCGAGGGCGACGAGACGATCGCCGAGGCCGGCGAGGACTTCGCGTCCGACTTCTCCCACGCACGCTTCGATCTCGTCGAGACATCACAGGCGGGGAGCTGATGCGGATGACGTCGAAGCCTGAAATCGTTTCGCCGATCGACCATCCGCCCGTCGTCGGCGACACGTTCAGTCTTTACGACACCGAGGAAGCGGTCCTGGGAAAGACCGACGCGATGCTGTCGGGGCTCGCCCAGGTCGCCGGCGGCGTCCAGCAGCTCGCCGAAGCCTACCGCCGCAGCTACCGCGAGCAGCGACGCCTCGTCCGGATGAGCGACCGGATGCAGCTCGACCTGCAGAAGGCCAATCACCGCCTCGCCGAGCAGCAGCGCGATCTCCAGGCCCTGAACGAGGCGCTGTCGGGCGAGATCGAGCACCGGACCCGCCTCGAAGCGAAGCTGAGGCGCCTCGCCGACACCGATGACCTCACCGGGGCGATGACGCGCCGGCGCTTCATGGAGATCAGCCAGCGGGAATGGCTGAGATACGAGCGCGACCGGGTTCCGGCCTGCCTCCTGATGGTGGATCTCGACCGGTTCAAGCGGCTCAACGACGAGTTCGGCCATGCCGCCGGAGACGCGGCCCTGATCTGCTTCGTCGAGACCTGCCGGAAGCGCCTGCGCAAGATCGACGTGATCGGTCGCATGGGCGGCGAGGAATTCGCGATCCTGCTCACCGAGATCGAGCCCGATGCCGGGCTCCTGGTCGCCGAGGATCTCTGCCGCCTCGTCGGCGAGACCGTCGTGGCCTGGCCCGGCGGACCGCTGGCGCTCTCGGTCAGCATCGGCGTCGCCGTCATCGAGGATTCCGAAACCTTCGAGCAGACCCTCGGCCGTGCCGATGCCGCGCTCTATGCCGCCAAACATGCCGGACGCCGTTGCGTCCGCTCGTCCCGTGGCCCGATCACCGACATGCCGCAGCCATGACGTTCGACTCCGCCGCCGAGGGGCCTTCGCCCGCAGCCGCACCTCCCGCCCGCGGCCGCTCCCTGAGAGGCGGCGGCCCGCTGCGCGGTGACGATTTCCTGGCGCTGGCGGGTTTCACCGACGTGTCGGCGGCCACCTCCGGCACGATGCGGCCGGGGGCCTTGCGCGGCTCCGCGCGCGGCCGCGACCTCGACAGCCTGGCGCACACGCTGTTCCTTCGGATCTACCCCGTCATCGCCTTCGTGGTGCTGGCGACGCAGATCGGCATCGCCTGGGTGAACTACAACGACAGTCTCCGGCTCTATACCGACCGGGCAAACCTGCTCGTCACCCTGACCGCCCAGGCCATTGCCCGGCCCGATTGGAGCGACCGGCCCGACATCTACACGGCGCAGGTCCAGGCCCTGGCCCTGGACCCGGCATTCCGTTTCGTCCGGGTCTGGAACGCGGCAGGCAATCTGGTGATGTCCCTCGGCGACATGCCGAGCGGACGCAGCATCGAACTCATCCGCGCCTCCACCGACATCACCGTCGCGGGGCGTGCGAAGCCCGTGGGCAGCCTGACCCTGGGCCTCTCGGCCGAGGCTCTGCGCGGCAATGCCGAGAAACAGGCGCTGCTGGCCATCGGCGCGAGCCTCGTCCTGATGATCGCCTTCGTGCTGACGCTGCATGCCAATGTGCGCAGGCATGTCCTAGCACCCCTGAAGCGCCTGCTGATCGCCATGCGCGAGGTCGAACACAAGCGCTGGTCGAGGGTGGAATTCGATGGGGCCGTCCGGGCCAGCAACGAGATCGACGTGATCTCATCCGCCTTCAACCGCATGGTGGAGGGCCTGCGCACCGGCGACGAGGCGAAACAGCTCCTCACCGAACTCGAACAGGCCCATGCCAAGCTCGCCGACGCCAACCGGTTGGTGATGGAAAGCATCGGTTACGCCCGTCGTATCCAGACCTCGGTCCT
Organism: Methylobacterium sp. 77; assembly: GCF_000372825.1. Classification (NCBI taxonomy): domain Bacteria; kingdom Pseudomonadati; phylum Pseudomonadota; class Alphaproteobacteria; order Hyphomicrobiales; family Methylobacteriaceae; genus Methylobacterium; species Methylobacterium sp. 77. The sequence goes on from NZ_KB910516.1 coordinate 3,671,404, forward strand.
GCCCGACCGGATGGCGCTGTTCGGTGCCGGCCTCGACGTCGCCGTGCTGTGGGAGCCGCTGCATCAGGTCGGCGGCGACTATTTCTGGCTGGAGCGCCTCGGCGACGTCAGCGTCATCGTGGTGGCCGATTGCACCGGCCACGGCGTGCCGGGGGCCTTCATCACCCTCATCGTCGCCACCGCCCTCGACCGCATCCTGCACGAGCGCGGCCTGCGCTCACCGGCCGAGATCCTGGTGGCCCTCGACGAGATGGTCCGCGCCCAGCTGCGCCAGGACGGGCGCGGGTCCGATTCCGATGACGGGCTCGATTGCGGATTGTGCCTCTGGGACCCGACGGCCCGAAGACTGAGCTTCGCCGGCGCCGGGCTCTCGCTGACCGCCGTCACCGAAGCGGGCACGTCCCGGATCAAGGGGGCGAAGCGCGGCCTCGGTTATCCTCACCATGGCAGCGAGCGGTTCAGCACGGAGAACGTCACGCTCGATGTGGCGCCGGGCGATACCTTCTACCTGATGACCGACGGCATCACCGACCAGATGGGGACCGTCGGCGCGCAGCGCCGGCTGCTCGGGCATCGGGGTGTCTCGGACATCCTGCTGCGCAGCCGCGACGAGGAACTCGGCCCCCAGATCAGGTTGCTGGAAGCCGAGCTTGCCGCCTATCGCGGCTCCGAGAATCGCCGGGACGACATGACCCTCGTCGCCTTCCGCCCGAGCGGGATTGCCTGAGGCGCGCGGTCGACCCGTCGCCGAGGCAGCGGCCGACGATCGTCCGGTGTGCTGGCACACGCTCGATGTCGTGATGTTTCGGCACCATGGCGTGGAGCGTCGGGAGCGCGGCCCGCCGACTCGATCGTGCATGCCTCAACCTTGCCGTCATGACGGGCCAAGGGAACGGGCGACCACCGGTCCCCGGCGGGTCTCATCACGTTTTATGCGCGCCTCTACAGATTACGAGAGTCGAGATTGATCATGACACGCTTCCTTGCCGCGTCCGTCTGTCTGGCCCTGCTCGCCGCCGTGCCCGTTCAGGCTCAGCCTTCGAATCCGCATCAGCAGACGGCCTCGACGCGCATGACCACCACGACGGGCGTGACCAAGCCGCCGGGCTCCACCTTCAACCGGGCCTCCACGGAAGGCGCCATGCTCAAGGCCCAGAAGGTCGCCGCCGCCCGCGACAAGGCCTGGGACCGGAAGATGCGGACCACGATGGGCTCGATCTGCCTCGGCTGCTGAGACGCGCGCCCGTGAGCTAGGGCGGTGATCCGATTCGAGGGCGTGTCGCGCCGCTTTGCCGGCGCTGAGCGTCCTGCCGTCGATGGGATCGACCTCGACATTGCCGAAGGCACCACCTGCGTGCTCATCGGCCCCTCCGGCTGCGGCAAGTCCACCACCCTGCGCATGGTCAACCGGCTGGTGGAGCCGGATGCCGGCCGCGTCCTTCTCGACGGGCGAGACGTGGCGGGGGTCGATCCGGTGCGTCTGCGCCGCGGGATCGGCTACGTCCTGCAGGGCATCGGCCTGTTCCCGCACCGGAATGTCGCCGAGAACATCGCCACCGTGCCTCGCCTCCTCGGTTGGACCCGCGCCCGGATCGCGGACAGGGTGGACGAGATGCTCGCCCTCGTCGGCCTCGATCCGGCCGCGTATCGCGACCGCAGGCCGGACGCCCTCTCCGGCGGTCAGCGCCAGCGCGTCGGCGTCGCCCGCGCCCTGGCGGCGGACCCGGCCGTGCTCCTCATGGACGAACCCTTCGGTGCCGTGGACCCGGTGGCCCGCGACCGGCTCCAGGGCGAGATCGGCGCGATCCTTCGCCGGCTCGGCAAGACCGTCATCATCGTCACCCACGACATCGACGAGGCGATGAGGATGGGCGATCGCGTGGTCCTCATGCGCGAGGGCCGGATCGTCCAGGCGGATACGCCGGACCGCCTTCTGGCCAATCCCGCCGACGCTTTCGTCGAGCGCTTCGTCGGCGAGGACCGCGCCTTGCGGCGTCTGGCGCTGCTCGTTGCGGGCGCGATCGCGGTTCCGGGCGATCCGGGCGATGCGCCGAGCGTCACCGCCGAGACGTCGCTGAAGGACGCCCTTGCCCTGCTCCTTTCCAGCGGTGCCAATCATCTGTCGGTGGCCGGGGATGGCGCTCCCGCCATCCTGACCCTGGAAGCCATTCGCGAGGCGGCGAGGCGCGCGACCTGATCGGGTGCGCATCGCTCCCCTTCCCCTCAGGGGAGAGGGCTCACTCCGCTGCGTCGGAGACCTGGAAGCCGGCGATGCCGATGCGTTCCGGGTTGATGGCGGCGAGCGCGCGCTTGGCCGTCTCCAGCGGATGCTCGGCCTCGATCCTCACGGAGGTCAGGTCCGGGCTTTTGTAGACGGTGACGATGGTGTCCATCACCTCGGTGAGCGTCGTGCGCTTGTCCTCCGGCGCGGCGATGAGAAGCTGGAGCCCCCAGGCCTGATAGAGGTCGACCAGGGCCTGGGAGTTGCGCACGTCGAGCTTCGAGAAGGCCTCGTCGAGGAGGCAGAGGCCGAGGCCGGGATTCTCGTCGCCGGGCCTGTCACCGGGATAATAGGCCGAGGCCAGCGAGGCCGCGATGGCGACGTAGAACGGCGCCTGCGCCTCGCCGCCCGATCCGCGCAGGGCCCGGTTCGACATCGTGGTGCGGTTGCCCGCCGTGTCGCGCATGCCGATCTCGTAGACGAAGTAATTGCGGTAATCGGCGAGCCGCGCCGCGCTCTCGTCTCCGTCGATCAGGGCGGTGATCTCCTCGATCGCGGCCGCGAGCGGGCCGGACGACGCCTCACCGGCCTTCTCCGGCAAAATCCCGCCCGACGAGATCCCGCCCGGCAGAATCGCCTGCGCCGCGTCGGCCGAGCGCGCGACTTCGGTGGCGAGGGCGTGAACGGCGGCGTAGCGGCGGTCGACCGTGGCCTCGAAGGCATAGGTCTGGCCGGTGAAGGTCTGGGTCGAGAGCCGCTCGTTCAGGGCATCCAGCCGGGCGCGGACCCGCTCGAACTTGTCGGCGAGGCGCGTCAGCAGATCCTCGGTCATGAGCCGCCGCATCTCGCCCTCGGCCCGCACGGCCTGATCGCGGTAGCGCCGCAACTCATGGCCCGCTACCTCCTCATGGGCGCGGGCGACCCAGGAATAGCCGAACGAGGCCGGCGCATCGCCATTGCCGAGCGGGTTCTCGATGCGCCACTGCACGCAATACTCGGCGAGATCGCGCTCGGCGGCCCGACCTTGGGTGCGCGCGGTCTCCATCGCCTCGCGGGCGGCACCGCGTGCGGCATTGGCGAGGGCCGCCAACTCCTTCGCATCGAGGCCCGCCGCATCGGCCCGCGCCTTGGCGACCGCTCTCGGGTCGAACCCGTCCGGCCGCACCAGGCGGATGCGGACGGAATCCCCCGCGACCCAGCGCGCATGCGCGCTGCGCCTCGCCTGGAGCGCGCCGCGCATGGCCTCGCGCGAGGTGGAGACCTTCGCCTTCAGCCCCGCTTCCTCGCCGAGAAGCGCGTCGCGCTTGGGCTCCAGCACCTGGACCAGTTCGGTGAGATAGGCCGAGCGCTCCTTGGCGAGCTCCTTGATCTCGGCTTCCAGTGCGCCGGTATCGGCCTTCTCCACCGCCTCGCGCTCGGTGGTGAGGCTGCGCCGCCGGCCCTCCATGGCATCGGCCTCCTCGCGCAGGGAGGCGATGTCGAGATTCGCCTCGGCGAGGCGGCCCCGCAGGATCGCGGCGATCCGGGCGGCCTCGCGCAAGACGCCGGCCTCGCCGCGCAGGCGCCGCGCTTCGGTCACCGCGTGTTCCAGGTTCTGGCGGCTCTCGGCGGTGGGCCCGCGGCTGCCGCGGGTCATCATCAGCTGGACAGGCCGTACCACGGAATAGGCCATGCCGGAGGTCGAGCGGCCGCTCGGCGCCACGGCACGGCTCATATGAGCCAGGGCCGCGTCGTTGGGGGCGAGATCGTAGCCGCCGAGCCGGGCGGCGAGGAAGGCCTGGGCATGGGGATCGCGCGTCTCGATCAGCGAGATCGGCCCCTCGTCGTCGCGCCCGCCCCGTCGCCGCGCGGTATCCGTCGTCTTGACCAGCAGGCAGCGGTAGAACTGGCTCTTGCGGACTTCGAGATGGGCGAAGGCCTCGTTCAGCCGGTCCGGCTCGACCACGAGTGCCTCGCGAGCACCGCCGAGCAGGCCTTCCAGGGCCGCCCCCCATTTCGGGTCGGTGATCTCGGCGAGCTCGCAGATCGGCGTCGCGTCGATCCCGAGGCGGGCGAGTTCGTCGCGGAACCCGGCCGTGTCGGAGGAGAGGCGCGCGCCGCTCGCACGCCCGGTCCCGACCTCGGCCGAGAGGGCCTGCGCTTCCTTCTCCTGGGCGCGGGCGCGCAGGGCCATGTCCTCGGCGGCGGTGTCGAGCGGAGTGGCGATGTCGGAGAGCGAGGCCAGTGCCGCGAGAAGTCCGCCCAGGGGACCGTCGGAGCGGAGCGATTCCTCGGGCGGCGCGTCACGGCGCAGGCCGGAGCGCGAGCACGAGGCCACGACACGCGCCGCCTCCCTGTCGATGCGCTGGATCTCGGCGAAGACGACGTTGAGCTTACCCGCCTCCTGGACCATCCCGACGAGATCGGCGACGCGGGTGGAGAGGTCGCGCTTGTCGCGCGCCAGCATGGCGAGGCCGGCATTGGAGGCGGCGAGCCGCCCTTCCCCCTGACTTCCGGCGAGCATCGCCTTCTTACCCGCGATCTCGCCGTCGATCTCGCGCACGAAGCCCTGGCTGGTGCTCACGCTCTCGCGGGCGATGCGCAGGCGCTCGGCCGTCTCGACGAGCCGGGACCGCGCCTGGGTGACATCGAGGATGCGGCGACGCAGGTCGGCGCCGGCCGCACGCAGCTCGTCCAGGGCGGCGGAGAGGCTGGCCTGCGCCCAGGTCTCGTAGCGCTTGAGGATGCGGCCGAGATGGGAGAGCCGGCGCTCCAGTTCCTCGATCGTCTCCAGGAGCCGGCGCCAGTTCTCCACCGACTGGCGGATGCGGGCCACGTCCAGGGGCTCCGGCTCGAGCACGAAGGAGCGCACGAAGGCGGAGGAATCGAAGATCGGCTTGAACGCCACGGCGTTGGAGAAGGTCCGCAGGAAATGGCGCGGCTCCGGGCTCGGCGCGCCCTCGCGCATCAGCGCCAGCACCTCGGCGGTGAAGCGCTCTCCGGAGGCGCGGAATTCCTCGAACCGGTCGGCCTGAACGCGCAGATCCTTGGCGATCTCCGGCCAGGGCGCGACGTAGCTGCCCTCGGCGGTCTCGCGGACGTAATCGGCGATCTCGAACCGGTGTCCGACCGCGATGAAGCGTGACAGCGTGGTCTCGCGGCTATCCTCGGCGCGGGCCGCCATGGCGAGGCCCACCGACACCACGCGGCCGGTGGTCTCGTTCTCGAAGACCAGGACGATCAGGGTCTCGCAGGCCTCGCGGGTCGGGCGCCCGCCCTCGGCGGGGTCGCTGATCCAGCCGAGACAGTAATCGCGCACCGTGCGGGCGCTGCGACCGGAGGCGGAGGCGTTCAGGGCGAGGCGGCTCGCGTTGTTGCCGGCGAGGACGGTGCCCACGGCATCGAAGATCGTCGACTTTCCCGCCCCCGTCGGCCCGACCAAGGCAGCCGCCCCCCGGATCCGGATCTGCTCGCGCCGGATCAGGTACCAGTTGGAGAGGACGATGTCGGTGAGGCGATACACCGGGCAGGGGGCTCCAGAGGGAGTATGGCGAAGCCCGGCATGAACGCCACCGGCCGATGATGCAAGTCGGCGGCTCGATCCACTGCCGCCAACTCGCGCGGCAAGTCCTTACCTGGCATCCCCTCACGCAATGGTGGGGACGATGCCGCCTTCCGCGCGCAGGGCGGCGCCGTTGGTGGCGGCCGAGAGGGGACTGGCCAGATAGGCCACCATCGAGGCGACTTCCTCGGGCTCGATCATGCGCTGGATCAGCGAGAGCGGCCGATGCACCCGGAAGAACTCCTCCTCCATCGCCTGCGGCGAGGCCGTGGGATCGGATGCGACGCTTCTCAGGAAGTCGACGATGCCCTCCGAGCGGGTCGGTCCGGGCAAGACGGAGTTCACGGTGACGCCGGTCCCCTTGGCCAGCTGGGCGAGGCCCCGCGCGATGGCGAGCTGGGCCGATTTCGTCACGGCGTAATGCATCATGTCGGGCGGCGGCAGCAGACCCGATTCGCTGGAGATGAAGATGATGCGCCCCCAGTCGCGCTCGATCATCGGCTGGAAATAGGTCCGGGCGAGGCGGGCGCCTCCGACCACGTTCACGTCGAAGAGCCGGCGCCAATCGTCGTCCGAGATGTCCGCGAAGGCCTTGGATTCGTAGATGCCGAGGTTGTTCACCAGCACGTCCACATGCGGAACCTCGCGGGCAAGGATCGCCGCTCCCTCCTCGCTCGCCGCATCGGCCAGTACGGCGCGGACCACACCGGCACCGGGCACCGCCCTGACGAGGGATGCGGCCTCATCGAGCTTGGCCTGCGAGCGACCGGTGATCACCACCTCCGCGCCTTCGCCGGCCAGGGCCTTGGCGATGGACAGGCCGATTCCCGCCGTCGAGCCGGTGACGAGGGCGATCTTGTCCGCGAGCTTCAAATCCATGGGTCGATCCTCCGTTGCAGCGCGGATGCCGCGCCTGTCCATGGACCACAGGTGCGCCCGAGGACCATTGATGAGAAGGACGCGACCAGGCACGATGGTCGTGCATCGAAATCACGAATGGAGCCGTCGGTGGACAATCGTCTCGGCGAGATGGAGGTTTTCGTGCAGGTGGCCCGGACCGGGAGCTTCGCCGCGGCCGCCAGGGCCCTGCGACAGACGCCCTCGGCGGTGAGCCGGGCGGTGGCACGGATCGAGGCGCGCGTGGGTACGCGCCTGATCGTGCGCACCACTCGCTCGCTTCGCCTCACGCAGGAAGGCGAGACCTATCTGCTCCGCGCCGGCGATGTTCTGGCCGAGGTCGATGCCATTGAGGGCAGCCTCGATCGCGGCTCGGCCGAACCGAGCGGCATCCTGCGGGTGAATGCGTCGGTCCCGTTCGGAATGCATGTTCTGGTGCCGATGCTGCCGGCCTATCTCGCGGACTTCCCTCGGATCACCATCGATCTCACCCTGACCGATGAAGTGGTCGATCTCGTCGAGGCGCGAGCCGATATCGCCATCCGGATCGGTCCGTTACGGGACACGCGCCTGCGGGCGAAGCGCCTGGGCTCGAGCCGGATGGTCGTCGTGGCGAGCCCCGGCTATCTGGCGGAGCATGGATCTCCCGACCATCCGGCGGAACTGGAGCGGCACAGATGCCTCAATTTCAGCTTCCGCCGCTCGCTCGATTCGTGGCCGTTCCGGGTGGACGGCGCGGTGGTCCAGCGGCCGATCACCGGCAATTTCTACGGCAACTCGGGAGAGATCGTCCGCATCATGGCGATCGGCGACGGCGGTATCGCCCGGCTTGCCCGCTTCCATGTGGGCGCAGACCTCGCCTCAGGCAGGCTCGAACCTCTGCTCGAATCGTTCAACCCGGGCGATGCCGAGGATATCCATGCGCTCTATGCCGGCAGCGAACGCCTGTCGCCGCGCCTGCGCAGCATGCTGGATTTTCTGGGTGAGCGAATGACGGTCGAGGGTTGAGCCGTGCGCCGCCCGTGTTTCATGTGAAATCTTAACCATGGGGTCCGAGGGCGCCCGTCGACCGGGTCTCAGACTTCGTCCTCCATGCGTGCCGAGGCCCAGGCGCGGACCTGCTCCATCCAGGCATCGGGCGACAGCACGGCGATTCCGGGCAGCACCATCAGGGGCGTGATCTTCTCGACCTTGTCGCGCTCGCCGAGACGTAGGCCGCCTCTGCGGGCGAAGAAACGCAGGATCTCCGTGAGGCGGGCTTCTTCCGGTGCTTCGCTGCGCGCGGCGGTGCGGATCGATTCGGCGATGTCGTCGGTGGTGCATTCCACCACGCCGTCGGTGGTGACGCGATGGTCGCGGAGCCCCTCTTCATAGGCGAGTCGAAGCGCGAGCAGCACCAGGGTCTCGTCCTTGCGCAGGCGCTCGGCCTGCCCATCGTGGCGCACGCCGTCGGCCGGCACGCGCAGGAACACCATCTGATCGCGGGGCGAGACCTCGAACCCGTAGCCGAGGCAGGCGAAGTAGCTCTTGAAGAAGGGCGCGTAGTGCCGGGCAATGTCGTAGGACCGGCCGATGCCGGGCGTGTCGGCGTAAAGGCACTGGCTCTTCAAGACGACCTGCAACGCGCGGGTCAGGTCATCCTCGGACGGCGCGCGTGCGCCCGGAGGCGGCGGTTCGTCACCATCGACGATGGCGCGGAAGGCCTCGATCATAGGGAGGATCCGGTCCGGTCGAACGGGACACGGTGCCCCGTCATCCCGCCTCGTTAGCCGGATCGCGGCCCCGACACAAAATCCGCTCCCTCACGCCGCCTTGGCGGGAGTGGGTTTGGCGGAGGAGGCCTTGAACAGCGACAGGCATTCCGTGTCGCGGTGCATGCTGAGGATCGAGGCGCGGTCGATGGACGGATTCTCGGAGAGCACCCGCTGCACCTCCTCCACCACCTTGCCGTAGCGGGCGGCATCGAAATTCCGCTCCAGCGGGCTGACGGCGATGTAGGTCTCGACGACGAGGACGCGCTCCGTCCGCTCTTTGCCAACCTCGACGGCGATCCAGGCGGACTTGATCAAGCATTTGCCGGAATTCATGGGTGAGCATCCTCTCAGCTCCCGCTTTATACGGGTATGGCAAGAGAATGATCCGACTTCGCGCTCCTGCCAAGGGCATGAACACTCTTGTGATCGCGCCGTGGCCATCCCGAAGATTGTGCAGCGCAATCGAGCCAATCGCGTTTCAGATCACGATGTGAGAGAACGCGATCTCGCGTCTCGAGATCCGATCGAGCCTGCGCGGGCCGTCACCTCGACGATCCTCGCTCGGTGCCCGCAAGCCTGGCGCCCTGTCGCCGCGGGATCGGCTGGGGAGCCGGGCGCGACCGCTCCACCAGGAAATCCGGACAGTCGAGCCAGCCGTTGGAGACGCGGCCCTCCACCCGCGACAGGCGGTAGCGGGCATTGAGCAGACCGTCGAACAGGACGTCGATCTCGCGCAGGCGCTGAAACACCACGAACTCGTCTACATCCGCCACGGTGATCTCGGAGCCGCGGATGGCGGGGCTCGCCCCGAGTTTGCGTTCGACGAAGGCGATGACCCGCTCCGGCGTCACCATCACCCGCTGACGGAAGGCGTCCTTGGCCAGGATGAAGGCCTCGATCGCCGGGTCGAGGCGGATCTCCGGCAGCGGCTCGGACAGGATCGCCGCCCGCCTCATCCGGGGGGTATAGACATGCGGCTCGCCGATGGGCGGGCGTAGCAGGGAGACCTGCGCGGGGGGCGCAGCATCCGACCATTCCGCGGCCCCCACCGCCCGTAGCGCCGCCGCCGTGCGCTCGATCCGGTCGGAATCGCGATGGTCCATGTAGCGGAGAGCGGCCGCGATCCGGCGCTCCAGCCGGGCGACGATGTCGGCCACGCTGTCGAGATGGCGGTCGATGCCCTCGAAGATCGACAGGATCTCGGCGAGATCGCCCCGCACCGCCCGCTCGGCCAAAGTGAGGTCGGCGGCCCTCCCCTCGCGCAGTCCCGCTTCGGCGAGCGCCCGGATGGTGAGGTCGTCGCGCAACGCGCGGCCCGCCTCGCGGACGATGCCGGAGCGGAAGCGGAACGGGTTCAGGCGGGTGTGAAGCGTGCGATAATCACTGACGAGATGGCGCGCCACGAACTCCTCGAAATAGAGCCGGAACGCGGTGCCCTGGTCCTCTTCGCGAAGGATGCGCTCCTCGATCTTGCGCATGGAGCCGGCGAGGCTGCGCAAGTGGCCGAGGAAGGCACGAGACGCCTTGGCCGCGTTGACCAGGGCCTCGGAACGCTCGGCCGGGTTGGCGACGGCGCTCTCCAGGCTGCCCAAAACTTCGAGCACCGCGCCGCCATAGGATCGGGTCTCGCCCCGGTCGATGCGCGCGAGTTCTTCGACGACGTGGCGGGCATCGGGGTCGAAATCCACCACCGGCACGTAGCGCTCGCGCCGCTCCACCAGCCAACCGGCATCGAGGAGGCGCCGGTAGACCGCCGAGCGGCGCTCGATCGGATCGGCCGGCGTCGCCTCGTCGTCGGCGATCTCGCCCTGGGACCAGTCGGCCGAGAAATCGCCGATGGAGGCGAGCACCTCGCTCTTGCGCAGCGGCTCGGTGGTCTCGGCAAAGACGCGCGCATGCAGGTGCAGCAGCAGGGCCGCGTTGAAGGCCCGGCTCGGAGACGCCAGCGGCTTGAACAGGTCGTCGGAGAGGCGGGCGAAGAGCATGGCGCGTGAGCGGAGGACAGCCCGCGCCCCGGCCTCAAGTCAATCGAGGGGCACCAAAGGCCTGTGTGCGACGGCTCTCAGAGGCCGCGGCAGCGGGTGCGGACGAGACCCGAGAAGTCCTTCTCGGAACTCTGCACCTCGTTGAGCTTCTCGCCGCGCTCCGCTCCCGAGAGGCAGCGGCCATAGACACTGGCCACCCTGCGCATGGTCTCCACGTGCCGGCGCCAGACGCGGCAGCGATTGGCATCGTCGCCCTCGGCCTGTTCGAGCTGGTCGATGGCCTGTCGCTGCATCGAGTTGGCGACGAGCACGTCGCGGGCGCAGGCGACATCGGCCCGGGCGGGGACGACCCATAGGGTGAGCCCTGCGACCGCGGCCGCCGTCAGCGCCCGTTCGCCCTTTGCATGGAGACGGATCATGCCGCTTCCGATTTCGTCGTCTGGGTCAGGAGAGCGTAGAGCGCATTGGCATCTCTCGCCGCGCGGATGCGGTCGAGGACGCCCGGCTCGCGCAGGAGCCGCGCGACCTGGGCGAGCGCCTTGAGGTGCTCGGCCCCTGCCCCTTCCGGGGCGAGGAGAAGGAAGGCGATATCGATCGGCTGGCCATCCAGCGACTCGAAATCCACCGGGCGCTCAAGGCGGGCGACCAGGCCGAACAGCCGGTCGAGGCCCGGAAGCTTGCCATGAGGGATCGCGACACCGTCGCCGATGCCGGTGGAACCCAGGCGCTCACGCTGGAGCAGGGTCTCGAACACCTCGCGCTCGTCGAGCGCAGGCAGTTGACGCACCGCATGGGCGCTCAATTCCTGGAGGATCTGCTTCTTTGCGCGCGCGCGCAGAGAGGTCACCACGGAATCCGGACTGAGGAATTCCAGAACTGGCATGGAAGGACTGTCGCCCCATCGGCGACGGCCAAACGGACGCCGCTCATTTAAAATAACGCTCCGGATGCGTGGTTCCCACGCATCGCGAAACGGCCGATGGTCGGCAAACAGCCTTGCGGCGGTCGGGCGCAGCACTTTGGATCGGCCAATTCCGAAGAGAGAATTCCCCCTCCGGGCCGATGCATCAGGCCGCTGCGTCCGGCGGGTCGACCCAACCGATCGCTCCGTCACTGCGGCGGTATACGACGTTGATGCGCCCGGTGCCAGCGTGAACGAACACGATCACCGGGGCGCCGGTGAGATCGAGGGCGGTCACGGCCTCGCTCACCGAATGACGCTTCAGCGCCTTGGTGCTCTCGGCCACCACGGGAGGGTGCGCTTCGTCTTCCTGGTCCGCATCCTCATCGTAATCGTCCCCGTCCAACTCGCTCGGGGACTGGAACACCGCATAAGCCGCTTGGACCGTCGCCCCCTCATGAAGGGCCGCGCCATGATCCTTGAGGCGATGCTTGTAACGCTTCAAGCGCTTCTCGAGCTTGTCGGCGGTCTGCTCGAAGCTCGAATGCGGGTCGTGCGAAGCACCGGAGGCTTCGAGGGTGAGGCCCGAGACGAGGTGGAGCACGCAATCCGTGCGGTAGGCCGTTCCGTCCCGCCGAAGCGTCACATGGCCGGAGCAGGTGCCGTTCATGTGGCTGTCGAGATATTTCGACAAGGTTCCGGCCATTCGCTCTTCGACACGCCCGCGAAGGGCTTCGCCGAGGTCCAGGCCATGGCCTGTGACACGCAATGACCCCATGTATCCTCCGGTTTTTTCGACTTTCGGCAGGCGAGTAAAGGAGCCTCGGGGGGAGAAGTCAACGGAATCGGACGCCGGCTTAGAGCCACCGGACGCGGATTGTCGCTGGGCGGCCGAGAGCCGCGATGGGCGAGGCCGGATCGGCGAAAACCTCAGCGCGCGTAGGCGAAATGCTCGCGGCGGCGCTCGATCGAGGATGGGATGCGCAAGGATTCCCGGTACTTCGCCACCGTGCGCCGGGCGATGTCGATGCCCTCGTCGCGCAGGCGCTGAACCAGGGCATCGTCGGAGAGCACGGCGCTCGCCGCTTCGCCGTCGACGAGCTGCTTGATCCGGTGGCGCACGGCCTCGGAGGAATGCGAGGCGGTGCCGGCAGCACCCGGAATGGCGGCGGTGAAGAAGTACTTCATCTCCAGCGTGCCCCGGCTCGTGCCGATCGACTTGTTGGAGGTGACCCGCGAGACCGTGGATTCGTGCATGCCGATCGCCTCGGCCACGGTCTTGAGGTTGAGAGGACGCAGATGGGCGACCCCGTTCACGAAGAACGCGTCCTGCTGGCGCACGATTTCGGAGGCGACCTTGAGAATGGTGCGCGCCCGCTGCTCCAGGCTCCGGGTCAGCCAGTTGGCGGTCTGGAGGCATTCGGACAGGAACGCCTTGTCGCCATCGGCCGAGGCGCCGCGGGAGACGCGGGCGTAGTAGCTTTGGTTCACCAGCACCCGCGGCAGCGCCTCGGCGTTGAGCTCCACGAGCCAGGACCCGTCGGAGGCCGCACGCACGAACACGTCGGGGATCAGCACTTCGACGGCGCGCGAGCCGAAGGCCCGGCCGGGTTTGGGGTCGAGCCGGCGCAGTTCGGCCAGCATGTCGACGAGATCCTCGTCGTCGACGCCGCAGAGACGGCGAAGGCTCGGGAAATCGCGCTTTGCCACGAGGTCGAGGCGCGAGACCAGCGCCTGCATCGCCGGATCGAACCTGTCGCGCTCGCGCAGCTGCAGGCTCAGGCACTCGGCGAGGTCGCGGGCGGCGATGCCCGGCGGATCGAAGGTCTGGATCAGCTTGAGGACCCGCGCCACCGAATCGAGGCCGGCGCCGAGGCGCTCGGCCACCGCGTCGATGGATTCGCGCATGTAGCCGGCATCGTCCACGGCATCGATGAGGAAGCCGGCGATCAGCCGGTCGGTCGGATCGCGGGTCGCCAGGTCGAGCTGCGCGCTGAGATGCTCGCGCAGGGAGACCTCGGAGGTCAGGGTCGCCTCGAAATCGGGCGCCTCGCCGTCGAAGCTGCCGCCGGTATTGCCGTAGGGCGCCGGCGTCAGGGAGAGCATGTCGCCCGATGCCGCCTCGCGGGCATGGGTGGGATTCTCGTCGGAGAAGACGTTGTCGAGCCGCGTGTCGAGGACGCTCTCCATCTCGGCGCTGCTGGCCGTGAGCTCGGTCGACATCCAGTTATCCGGCTCGCCGGATTCGAAGTCGCCATCTCCATCGCCCGACGCTTCCGGCGCCGCCTCCGCGACCCCGCGTTCGCCGTCGGGCTCGCCCTCGATCCGCTCGAGAAGCGGGTTGCGCTCGAGTTCGGCATCCACGTAGGCGGCAAGGTCGAGTTGGGAGAGCTGAAGGAGCTTGATTGCCTGAAGAAGCTGTGGCGTCATCACCAGGGCTTGGCCCTGGCGCATTTCTAGCCGCTGCAGCAAACTCATGGTGTCGCCCCGACGCCTTCAGGTGAGCCCAACCGGACGACCGCACGGAAGCCCGACGTCGGCCGGCATGAATATTGCTTCTTTTTCTCTTATCACATGTCTATCGCCATCTCGCGCCCACGTCAAAGCGCGATGTGGGCGATCGCCATGGCCGTGCCGCGCCGCAACATCGCCCGCACCGGACGTCGACACGACCGGCTCGCGTCGGTGCTTGGCAACCATCTCATTTTAAACAGGAAACGTTTTTCTACTGAGCGCCAGGCGCCGTAGATTCGCGAACCGACATGCACAAAACGCATGCAGAACGTGCGAGGCATGAAGTTTGCCGCCAAATGAGGCAGTGGACAAGGCGGGACAAGGCCGGTCTTCCAACCGCAAGCTCGGCCACTTCCGGATTGCCGAAGACGGGCAATCCAAAGGCTCGGGTCCTACGACGGGAAACATGGTCTGCGGATAGGGCTCTACACCGGCTCGCGCCGATGGCTCAGAGGCGAAAATCCTCGCCGAGATAGAGCCGCCGCGCATCCTCGTTGGCGACGATCTCGTCCGGCGTGCCTTCCGTGAGGATGCGGCCGGAATGGGCGATGTAGGCCCGGTCGATCAGGCCCAGCGTCTCGCGCACGTTGTGATCGGTGATCAGCACGCCGATGCCGCGTTGCTTGAGGTGCTTCACCAGATCCTGGATGTCGCCGACCGCGATCGGGTCGATACCGGCGAAGGGTTCGTCGAGAAGCATGAAGCTCGGCGAGGTCGCCAGCGCCCGGGCGATCTCGCAGCGGCGGCGCTCGCCGCCCGAAAGCGCGATCGACGGCGCTTTGCGCAGGCGCGCGATATCGAATTCCTCGAGGAGCGAATCGAGCTTGCGCTCACGCTCCTTGCGGTCCGGCTCGACCACTTCGAGCACGGCGCGGATATTGTCCTCCACCGACAGGCCGCGGAAGATCGATGCTTCCTGCGGCAGGTAGCCGATGCCGAGGCGGGCGCGCTGATACATCGGCAGATGGGTGATCGGCAGGCCATCGAGACTGATCGAGCCTCGGTCGGCAGAGACGAGACCGGTGATCATGTAGAAGATCGTGGTCTTGCCCGCGCCGTTGGGGCCGAGCAGCCCCACGGCTTCGCCGTTGCGGACGGTGAGGCCGGCTTCGTGCACCACGGTGCGCGCGCCGTAGCTCTTGCGCAGGCCCTCCACGTGAAGGATGCCCGGTCCGCCGCCATTCCCCGACAATCCGGCCTCGCCGACGGCGGCTCCCTTCCTGCCGCGGCCGAAGAGGCGCGACAGGAGGGACGGCGCGCGAGCGGCGCTGAGAGGGGCGGCTCTGGAGATGCGCGGGCTGATCGGGTCTGGCGTCGAGGGCGACACCGGCAGAGCGGCGGTCAATTGGCCTGCGCTCTCGGCTTCGCGGCGGGCTTGTCCGCATTGGCCTCGGAGGGTTTCGGCGCGGGCTTTGCCGCGACGCCGGCCGGCTGGGCACAGCCTTTGGCGCCCCCTTTCGGCGCATCGTCCTTCTGCTGCGGCACGATCATCGCCGAGACGCGCCCGCCGGGCACAGGGTCCATGTTCGCCCGTCCGGTGTTCATGTCGTAGACGAGGCGGCTGCCGCGCGTGACGTTCTGGCACTGGCTCAGCACGACATTGCCGGTGAGCACGATGCGCTTGGCCTCCTGGTCGAACACGGCGTTGTCGCCGGTGGCGACCTGGTCGTTCTGCACCACGGTCACGGGGCCGGCGCATTCCACCTTTTGGATGCCGTTCTCGGCCATGCCGCCGGGTGATTTGGCGGGGGCATCGGCGGCGGGAGCGGGCGCACCCGGCTTGGCGTCCTTGCCGCGCTTGTAATGGACCGTCATCGTCGAGCAGCGGATGGTGCTGTCGCCCTGTACGGCCACGACGTTTCCGGCAAAGATCGCTTTGTTCTCGCGGTCGAACACATCGAGCCGATCCGCGTCGATCTTCACCGGCTCCTTGCCGCCGCTCGCGCCGAAAGTCCCACCGGGAGCGACGGGCTTGCTCGCCTTCGCCGCTGCCGGTGCCGTGCCGGACGCGGTCTGCGCGACCGCGCCGCCTGCCGCCAGGATGCCGAAGACAGCGAGGGTGGAGAACAGCGTGGAACGGATCACCGGCGATCCTCCCCGTCCTGCGGTTCGGCGGCGGAGGTGAGGATGCGCGGCGACTTCACGTCGGGCTTGATCTCGGATGCGGCCTGGCTCTCAGCCTTGTCCGACCCGTGGAACAGCGCATGGACGTTGCCGATGAAGGAGATGACCCGGCCGTTATCGACCATGTCGAGACTGTCGGACACGACCGTCCCGGTGGGCAGGGTGACGGCCACGGCCTGATCGGATTTCACGGTCCCGGCCTTGAAATCGATGGCGGCGGTCTGGAGGCGGACGTCTTCGCCCTTATCGGTCCATAACTTGATGTCGCGTTCGAGCGACAGGGTCTCGCGCGCCGAATCGAACAGGCCGGCGGCGGCCTCCATATGGGCGAGTCCCCCCGAATCGTCGGTGACGAGATGGCCCTTCATGGCCTGGAGTTCGATCAGCGTCGGCTTGCGCACGTCCTGGAAAGCGGCGGTGGCGATGACTTCGTAGCCCCGGTCGCCCTTCCTGAAACCGGACAGGCGCGGGTTTTCCATCTTCACCTTGGTTCCCGACAGGGTGACGGGCCCCATGGTGACGGCGGGCAGAACGGTGCCGAAAGGGTTGAACAGCGTCCCCACGGCAAGGGCGACGATCGCTGCGCCGGCCGCGAGGGGGATGAGACGGCGCAGGTAGCGCACCTGCGTGCTGTGGCTGCGGGCTCGCGTATGGGCGCGATGACGGCGCGCATCGACTCCCGATGCCGTCGTCCCGGTTGCGTGGATGGCGTCGACCCCGTGCATGGTGATGATCCGAGCCGCTCCGCCTGATCGATCCGACGTGGATGCCATGTCCAGCAACATGGCAGTTCCTGCAAATCATGTGCTGGGCCGCGCGAAACGGCGACAGCCATGGTCCAGCGCCGGATGCGCGCGGCCGATGGCGAAGTTGTGGCCGTGCCAAGACCTTATGAGCGGAGCATTGAGGAATCATCAACCGGCCCGGGCCGGAGCGATACAACCGATGTGCGGCGGCGCACCGTCGCGGTTCGACGTGGACCGGCTTTGCGAAGGCGCCACGGCGGGTGCCACCGATCTCGCCGACCGAGTTCGGTGAGGCCGGACGTTCAGGTGTGGGCGAAGATGTCCGTCTCCGCCCAGCCCTCGAGATCGAGAAGGGATCGGGTCGGCAGGAAGTCGAAACAGCTCCGCGCAAGGTCGGTGCGGCCCTCGCGGGCCAGCATCGCATCGAGCCGGGTACGTGCCGCATGGAGATGCAGCACGTCGGAGGCTGCGTATTCCACCTGCGCCTGACTCAAGCTGTCGGCGCCCCAATCCGAGGATTGCTGCTGCTTCGACAGGTCGACGCCGACGAGTTCGCGGACCACGTCCTTGAGGCCGTGCCGGTCGGTGTAGGTGCGGGCGAGCTTGGAGGCGACCTTGGTGCAGTAGACCGGCGCCGGCATCACGCCGAAGGCTTTGAACAGCACCGCCAAGTCGAACCGGGCGAAATGGAAAATCTTCGTCACCGCCGGATCGCCCAGGACTCGCTTGAGCACGGCTGGCGGAGCGGAGCCGGGCAGGATCTGCACGACGTCGGCGCTGCCGTCGCCACGCGAGATCTGGACGACGCAGAGCCTGTCCCGGTGCGGATTGAGACCCAGCGTTTCGGTATCGATGGCGATGGCCGCCCCCGGCACGTAATCGGCCGGGAGATCGCCGCGATGGATGCGGATGATGGGCTGGGGAGGCATCGGGGCTTATGTCTTCTGGCGGGAGACCAAGGTCTCGCGCCGCGTAACACCGTGCCCCTCGGCGAACAACCCGGCGCCGGGATCGGTGCCGGGTCGTTCAAGCGGCGAGACTACTTCTGCTTGGCGATCACCTTGTCCTTGATCCCGTCATAGACGCCCTGGGTGAGGATCTTCTTCGACACGAGCTGATCCTTGCCGCGGTAGGGGCGGCCCTTGACGATCGCGGCCGAACGCGCGGCTCCGATGCCGGGAAGCACCTCGAGCTCGGCGGGCGAGGCGCTGTTGAGGTCGATGAGATCGGTCTTGGCCGCCGGCGCGACAGGGGCGGCCGCCGTGGGGGCGGTCGGTTTGTCCATCGAGGGCTTGGCCGGCGCGGCGGGGGCCATCGGCGCCTTCGGCACGGTGGTCGATGGGGTGGGGGTCGCGGGGCTCGGCGTCTGCGCCAGGGCGGGAGCGGCCCCGAGGCAGGCGAGCACCGCCAGGGTGCGCAACAGGGATGTGGACATGCGAGATGGGGTCATGACAATCTCCCGAAATGCGGCGGCGCCGTCTTCGTTGAAGCGTCACCGCATTCGGAGTTAGGGCGTGGCGGTTGAACCGGCGCTTAACGGCCCATCACAGGCTCGCGAGCGCGGCCTGGACGCAAGCGCCGTCAGGCGGAAGGGGCGGAACCGCCGGGCGGAGGCTCGTATCTGTCGCCTCGCCTCCGACGGCTCTAGCCAGACGGCGGTTGTGCAGCTATACACCCGCCATCGAATCTCCGTTTGAACACGGTGCCGAGGTTGCCTCCTCTCTCGCGGGGTGGCGCCCGAGCATCCTTTTTGCCGTAGCAGGACTACCCCATGGCCGTTCCGAAGCGAAAGACCTCCCCCTCGCGGCGCGGCATGCGCCGGTCCGCCGACGCCCTCAAGGCCCCGACCTATGTCGCCGACAAGGATTCGGGCGAGCTGCGTCGTCCCCACCACATCGATCTGAAGACCGGCATGTACCGTGGTCGCCAGGTCCTCAAGGTGAAGTCGGCCGAGGCCTGAGCTTCTCTCGTCGTGAGCGTCCCGGCGGAGAGCCGGGATGATGCGATGTCCGATGAGAACCGCCTTCGGGCGGTTTTTGTCGTTCTATGCCGTGGTGGATCAGGCGCGCCGCCGATTCGTCACGGCCAACGGCGTCTCGGCGTAGCGCGCCGTGGCCGAGCGCATGCGCTCCGCGCGGGATGCGCGCATCGCCGGGTCCGAACTGACCATGAGCTGGGTCAGGAATTCGGCTCTCGGCCTGCCGTAGGCGAGGCCCGCCTTGCGGCCGACCGGCTCGCTCCCGTCGATGACCACGAGCGTCCGCGTCGCATCGTGATCCCCTGCGGGACCCGTCGGTGCCGTTTCCGGACAACCATCCGTGCCGGTTCGTGCCATGCGCGCCTCTCTGCCTGCGATCGGCAGGGAAGGCGCAAGGGTTGGGCCGTCGTTAACGGTTCGTCAACACTTTCTCGGGACGCTCAGCCGAACCGAGCCTACTTCTTGGCGAGATCTTCCAGGCGGTTGCGCATCTCCGCCATCTGCCGCTTCAGCTCGTCGAGGTCGCTGTCCGACGAGGGCGCGGATGCCGCAGTGACCGACGTCGGCTGCGTCGGCGTCGATGCGGAGGTCTTCATGCCCGAGAGCGGCCCGGTGCCGAAGGTCGTGAACATCTTCATGGCATCGCCGAAGAAGCTCATATTGGCCCGCACCTGCTCCTCCATGGCGCTCTGGAACACCGTGGGGGCGAAACTCTGGTTCATCTTCTCGCGCAGGCCGTCCTGGTCGCGGGCGAAATTGGCCATCGAGAATTCGAGGAAGCTCGGCACCATCGTCCGCATGCTGTCGCCGTAGAAACGGATGAGCTGGCGCAGGAAGGCCACCGGCAGAAGGTTGTCCTCGCCGGCCTTGTTCTCCTGCTCGAAGATGATCTGAGTCAGCACGGAGCGGGTGATGTCGTCGCCCGAGCGCGCATCATAGACGAGGAAGTCCTCCCCGTTCTGCACCATGGTCGAGAGATCCTCGAGCGTGACGTAGGTCGAGGTTCCCGTATGATACAGCCGCCGGTTCGCGTACTTCTTGATGACGGTCTGCTGGGACTTACCGTTCTCCGCCATCCTCGTGGCCTTTCCCGACACATTCATTCCAGCGCCCAATCCCTTCGAGGCCCGATGCGCCGTCCGGGTATCATTCGTATCCGCGCGTGGGCGGACCTTAAGGCTTTCGCCCGCTGACGAAAACAGCAATTCGACCCGGATCCCCGCAGAATAGTGCCACACGCCGCGCAGGCCCCTCGGTGACAAACATCGGCAGGTCACTCACCTCCCTTCCCGGCGCGCTTGACTTCACCCTGCCCAACGCTTTCATCGCTTCAGTTGGCCTCAAGCGCGCATGCCCATCGGAGGGCTTCAACGTCGCGCAGGCCGAATGAGGAGAACGTCAATGGCAGCGGAAGACATCGTCATCGTGGGCGCAGCGCGCACCGCAGTGGGATCGTTCGGAGGCGTCTTCAACACCGTCCCCGCCCATGAGCTCGGCGCCGTGGCGATCAAGGCCGCCCTGGATCGTGCCGGCGTCTCCCCGGACGACGTCGACGAGGTGATTTTCGGACAGGTCCTCACCGCCGGCGCCGGCCAGAACCCCGCCCGCCAGGCCGCCATCAAGGCCGGCATCCCCGAGAAGGCGACGGCCTGGGGCGTCAACCAGGTCTGCGGCTCGGGCCTGCGCACCGTCGCGCTCGGCATGCAGCAGATCGCCAACGGCGACGCCACCGTGATCGTGGCCGGCGGCCAGGAATCGATGTCGCTCTCCCCCCATGCGCAGTACCTGCGCGGCGGCCAGAAGATGGGCGACGTGAAGCTCGTCGACACCATGATCAAGGACGGCCTGTGGGATGCCTTCAACGGCTACCACATGGGCACGACCGCCGAGAACGTGGCCCAGGCGTTCCAGCTGACGCGCGAGCAGCAGGACGAGTTCGCCGTCAAGTCCCAGAACAAGGCTGAGGCCGCCCGCAAGGAAGGCCGTTTCAAGGACGAGATCGTCCCCGTCACCGTCTCGGGCCGCAAGGGCGACACCATCGTCGACACCGACGAGTACATCCGTGACGGCGCCACCGTCGAGGCGATGGCCAAGCTCAAGCCAGCCTTCTCCAAGGACGGTACCGTGACGGCCGCCAACGCGTCGGGCCTCAACGACGGCGCCGCCGCCCTCGTGCTGATGTCGGCCTCCGAGGCCGAGCGCCGGGGCATCACCCCGCTCGCCCGGATCGTGTCCTGGGCCACCGCCGGCGTCGATCCGAAGGTGATGGGCACCGGCCCGATCCCAGCCTCCCGCAAGGCGCTCGAGAAGGCCGGCTGGAAGCCGTCCGACCTCGATCTGATCGAGGCCAACGAGGCCTTCGCCGCCCAGGCGCTCGCCGTGAACAAGGACATGGGCTGGGACACCGACAAGGTGAACGTCAATGGCGGCGCCATCGCCATCGGCCACCCGATCGGCGCGTCGGGTGCCCGCGTCCTCGTCACCCTGCTGCACGAGCTGAAGCGCCGCGATGCCAAGCGTGGCCTCGCGACCCTGTGCATCGGCGGCGGCATGGGCGTCGCCCTCTGCGTCGAGCGCGTCTGATCAGCCGCGATTGAATACAGTATAATTTGCTGCGCCCCTGACAAAACCTTGGGAAACTCTCTGGGATAATTCTTGAGGGCGCAGCAAATTTATATGGAATGGGCGAGAAGGCCCGAGTGGGCTAAGCCCTCTCGCACTGCGAACGTGCAAGAAATTGCACCCTACGAACAATCAAGCATTCAAGAAAATCGGAGGAAGCCATGGCTCAGGAACGCGTTGCCCTCGTCACGGGCGGAACACGCGGCATCGGTGCCGCGATCTCGACGGGCCTCAAGGCCAAGGGCTACAAGGTGGCCGCCAATTACGGCGGCAACGACGAGGCGGCCAACGCTTTCAAGGCCGAGACCGGCATTCCGGTCTTCAAGTTCGACGTCGGTGACGCCGCCGCCTGCGAGGCCGGCATCAAGGCCGTCGAGGCCGAACTCGGCCCCATCGACATCCTCGTCAACAATGCCGGCATCACCCGTGACGGTGCCTTCCACAAGATGACCTTCGAGAAGTGGCAGGCGGTCATCAAGACCAACCTCGACTCGATGTTCACCTGCACCCGCCCCGTCATCGAGGGCATGCGCGCCCGCGGCTTCGGTCGCATCATCCTGATCTCGTCGATCAACGGCCAGAAGGGCCAGGCCGGCCAGACCAATTACTCCGCCGCCAAGGCCGGCGTGATCGGCTTCGCCAAGGCGCTGGCCCAGGAAAGCGCCTCGAAGGGCATCACGGTCAACGTGATCGCGCCGGGCTACATCGCCACCGACATGGTGATGGCGGTGGCTGAGGACATCCGCAACAAGATCATCTCGACGATCCCCGTGGGCCGTCTCGGCGAAGCCGCGGAAATCGCTCGCGCGGTGGAATACCTCGCCGCCGAGGATTCGGGCTTCATCACCGGCTCGACCCTGACGATCAACGGCGCCCAGTACATCGCCTGACGCTTTCCAGGCGTCGGCCGGCTGGACAAAAGAAGGCCTGCCCCGGCGACGGGGCAGGCCTTTTCCGTCTCGAACCCGGAGGAACTCCTTTTGTAAGAGTTCCTCCGCGATAACTCGCGCTTTACGGCTTCTTCGGCTCGGCGCCTGCATCCGTGCGCTCGATCTTGGCGCTCTCCCGCAGTTTCAGGATGAGATCCTGCTGCGATTTGCGGGTGAGGTACTGGTCGACCTGGTCCTTCATCTCGGCGAAGGTGGGCACCGGCTTGGTGCGCTTCTCCTCGACCTTGATCACGTGCCAGCCGAATTGCGTCTTGATCGGGTCGGAGACCTGACCGATCGGCAGCTTGAAGGCGGCCTCCGCGAAGGGGGCGACCATGCGCTCCTTGGTGAACCAGCCGAGATCGCCGCCCTCGGTCTTGGAGCCGGGATCCTTCGAGGTCTCCGCGGCGATCTTCGCGAAATCCTCGCCGCCCTTGATCCGGGCCGAGATCTTCTTCGCCTCTTCCTCGTTGTCGACGAGGATGTGACGGGCATGGACCTCCTCATCCGGCTTCATCGTGGTGAGGGTCTGGTCGTAGAGCGCCTTGGCGGCCTCCGGCGTCACCGACTTCTTGGCCTCGCGCTCCAGGTACTCGTCGAGGAGGAGCTTGCTCTTGAAATAGGCGAGCTTGCGCTGGAACTCGGGCGAATCGGCCACCTTGGCCGCCTCGGCCGCCTGGGCGCCGACCTTGAGGTCGACCATGTAGTCGATGAGCAGGTTCTTCTTCTGCGCCTCGTCGACGCCGGGCAGCGACAGGGCCGGGTCTTCCGCCGCGATGGCGAGATCACCCGCGGTCACCGGCGCGCCATTCACCTTGGCCACCACCGTCTCGGGCGGCAGCGGAGCGGCGGCCGGCGCGGGGGCCGCAGCCGGTGCCGGCGGCGTCTGCGCCAGGGCCTGCAGCGGCAGGACGACGGAGGCGAGCGGCAGGGCAAGGGCGAGCGCTACGGCGCCCGAGCGCCGGAGGAGGTGAGGCGTCGTCATGATGGGGTTCCTCGAAGAGTAAGGGTGCCACGCCGTCGAGGCTCTGTCCGGCCGGGTTTGAGACGTGGCAACAGCGAGCGGCGGGACGCCGCGGAGATCTGTGGGTGAGAGGTGGCGCGGGCAAGGGGTGAAGGCAAGCTCGGCCGAGGTTTGCGACGAATCCGCCGGATCACGATAAAGCGGCCTTAAGCCCGCGCGGCTATCCTTCGGCGACTCGTGGACGAAGGCTCGCAGGGAGAGCGGCATGCGGACCGGTTTCATCATCGCGGCGGCAGTCCTGGCACTGTCCGGAACGGTTTCGACCGCGGAGGCAAGGTTCCGCGGCGGACGATCCGTCCATGTCTCCCGCCCGGCCCCGTCGGTCGCTTCCACGAGATCCCTTGCCTTCACGAGATCCCCTGCCTTCACGAGATCCCCTGCCTCCACGAGGTCCCCTGCCTCCACGAGGTCCGCGGCTTTGGGTGTCGGAATCGGGGCCACCCTGCCCGTCCGCTCCGCCAGGGCGGACATGGCCGGCGATGCCTCGACGGACCGGCCCGTGACCCTGCGGCCGATCCTCCCCGTGACCGCACCGGCGCCCATTCCGGCGAAGGAAGCCCGCACGACCGCCGCCTGGTGTTCCGACAAGCGTATCGTCGGGTCGGGCTCAGGCTTCTGCGAAATCAACTGAACCCTGCCGGTTCCGCCGTCCCGGAGCCGATTCGCGCGCTCTCGACCTGTCCGTCCAGACAATTTGCCCGTCCGAGCAATCCGCCCTTCCCGGGAAGGCGCGGGCTTTTTGTCGTCGCACGCGAAAGCTTTCGCGATTCCCGCATGGGGGCGGCGCGACAGGCGCTGCGGCAACGGCCGGCGCGACCGCATGACGACGCTGCCCTTTCGGATGCGTCCTGCAATATTTACCTCTATAAGCCCGCCCAACACACACTTCCGATATCTCGCTTCAGATATCTCGACCGCAGGTTCACGATGCTCGGCGCCCTCGCTAAGAAGATTTTCGGCTCGTCCAACGACCGCCGCGTCAAGGGCTATCGCCCGCGCGTTGCCGAGATCAACGCTCTGGAACCGGAGATCGCGGCCCTGTCCGACGAGGCGCTGCGCGCCCGGACCGTGATGCTGAAAGCCGAGCTCGCGGCCGGCAAGAGCCTCAACGACATCCTCGTGCCCGCCTTCGCCACCGTGCGCGAGGCGGCCAAGCGTGCCCTCGGCCAGCGCCATTTCGACGTGCAGCTCATCGGCGGCATGGTGCTCCACGAGAGCGGCATCGCCGAGATGCGCACCGGCGAGGGCAAGACCCTGGTGGCGACGCTGCCGGTCTACCTGAACGCCCTGTCGGGTCTCGGCGTCCACGTGGTCACCGTGAACGACTACCTCGCCTCCCGCGACGCCGAGTGGATGGGCCGGGTCTACCGCTTCCTCGGTCTCACCGTCGGCACCATCGTCCACGGGCTCGACGACGAGCAGCGCCGGGACGCCTATGCCTGCGACATCACCTACGGCACGAACAACGAGTTCGGCTTCGATTACCTGCGCGACAACATGAAATACGAGCTCTCGCAGCTCTCGCAGCGCGGGCACAATTTCGCGATCGTCGACGAGGTCGATTCGATCCTGATCGACGAGGCGCGCACCCCGCTCATCATCTCCGGTCCGGTGGACGACCGCTCGGAACTCTACGTCTCCGTCGACGCGCTGATGCCCCATCTCGAGAAGGAGCATTACGACCTCGACGAGAAGCAGCGCTCGGTCTCGCTGACCGAGAGCGGCAACGAGTTCATCGAAGACCTGCTGCGCGGCGCGGATCTGCTGAAGGAGGGCGACCTCTACGACGCCCACAACGTCAGCCTCGTCCACCACGTGAACCAGGCTCTGCGCGCCCACACCCTGTTCACCCTGGACAAGGACTACATCGTCAAGAACGACGAGGTGGTGATCATCGACGAATTCACCGGCCGCATGATGCAGGGCCGGCGCTACTCGGAAGGCCTGCATCAGGCGCTCGAGGCCAAGGAGCGGGTGACGATCCAGCCCGAGAACCAGACCCTGGCCTCGATCACCTTCCAGAACTACTTCCGCCTCTACACCAACCTCGCCGGCATGACCGGCACCGCCTCGACGGAGGCCGACGAGTTCGCCGAGATCTACAAGCTCGAAGTCGTCGACATCCCGACCAACAAGGAGGTCGAGCGCGTCGACGAGGACGATGAGGTCTACCGGACGGTGGGCGAGAAATACGACGGCATCATCGCCGAGATCGAGAAGGCGCATGCGCGCCACCAGCCGATCCTGGTCGGCACCGGCTCCATCGAGAAGTCGCAGCACCTCGCCGAGATGCTCATCAAGGCCGGCTTCCGCCAGCTCGACTATTCCGACCTGAACGCGCTCACCGACGTCTATGCCGCCGCCCGCGAGGGCCGGGTGACCAAGACCTTCGCCGTGCTGAACGCCCGCTTCCACGAGCAGGAGGCCTATATCGTGGCCGAGGCCGGCGTGCCGGGCGCCATCACCATCGCCACCAACATGGCCGGGCGCGGAACCGACATCAAACTCGGCGGCAACCTCGAGATGCGCCTGGAAAAGGAGCTCGCCGACCTTCCCGAAGGCGCCGAGCGCGATGCCAGGACCACGGCGATCAAGGCCGAGATCGAGGAGAACCGCGCCAAGGTGCTGGCCTCGGGCGAGCCCGCCGACATCGAGGCCGGTCGCAAGAAGCCCCTCCCCGGCGGCCTCTACATCATCGGCACCGAGCGCCACGAATCGCGGCGCATCGACAACCAGCTGCGCGGCCGCTCCGGCCGCCAGGGCGATCCCGGCCGCTCGAAATTCTACCTGTCGCTCCAGGACGACCTGATGCGGATCTTCGGCTCCGACCGCATGGACGGGATGCTGACCCGCCTCGGCCTGGAGAAGGGCGAGGCGATCATCCATCCCTGGATCAACAAGGCGATCGAGAAGGCGCAGCAGAAGGTCGAGGCGCGCAACTTCGACATGCGCAAGAACGTGCTCAAATACGACAACGTCATGAACGACCAGCGCAAGGTCGTGTTCGAGCAGCGCCGCGACTTCATGGGCCAGGACAGCGTGCGCGACACCGTGGACGAGATGCGCCACGGCGTCGTCGACGATCTCGTCGCGGTCCACGTGCCCGAGAACGCCTATGCCGAGCAGTGGGACATCGAGGGCCTGCGCCTGCGCGTCACCGAGGTGCTGAACCTCGACGTGCCCGTAGAGGATTGGGCCAAGGAAGAAGGCATCGCCGACGAGGAGATGCGCGATCGGCTGCGCACCGCTTCCGACGAGGCCTATGTCGCCCGCACCGAGAAGAACACGCCCGAGGTCATGACCTATGTCGAGAAGCAGGTCCTGCTCCAGACCCTCGACCATCTCTGGCGCGAGCATCTCGTCACCCTCGACCACCTTCGCCAGGTGATCGGGTGGCGCGGCTTCGCCCAGCGCGACCCGCTCAACGAGTACAAGTCCGAGGCGTTCGAGCTCTTCAACAGCCTCGTCGGCAGCCTGCGCGAGCAGGTGACGCAGCAGCTGGCCCGCATCGAGATCACGTATCAGGAGCCGGAATCGCAAGGGGTAAACCCGTTCGCGAGCCCCGAACTGCCCTCCATGTTCGCCCAGCACCTCGATCCCGTCACGGGCGAGAACGAGATGGATTTCTCCGGGCGCGGCACGGGCAGCGACGGCGGTGGCGGGCCGGCTTACGGCTACGCCGCCCAGGCGATGTCGACCGATGCCGCCGTGATCGAACGCGATCCGAACGACGCGACCACCTGGGGCCGTGTCGGGCGCAACGAGCCCTGCCCCTGCGGCTCGGGCAAGAAGTTCAAGCACTGCCACGGCAGCCTGACGGCCTGAGACGGAGAAACCGGTGCGGTGTGGCCTCGCCGCATCGGTTTCCTACCAAGCTACTCATCGCACGACTGATTTTTCGCGAACCGGTTCCCCCGTCCGGGTCCGGTTCGCTGGCTCCGGCACTGCCAAGCGCCTCACCCTTTCCAAAAGAAACCACATTTCCCGCCGAGCTAGACCGTTCAGGAAAAACGGGAGCGGGACGGCATGGGGTATCCCCGATCGGCGACGACAGGACTTTACGGGGTCCTGCTGATGACGACGATGGGCCTCGGCGCCTGCAATTCTCCCACCACGACCGGCTCCCTCGGTGGCCCGGGTCTCGCCGCGAAGCCCATGGCGGTGAGCGACGCGGAGCGCGACTGCCTCGGCCGCGCCATGTATTTCGAATCGAACCGCAGCGATTCCGACGGCCTGCTCGCCGTCGGCACGGTGGTGATGAACCGTCTGGAGGCGGCGGCCTTCCCGGATGGCGGTATCTGCGCCGTGGTCGGCCAGCCCCGTCAGTTCGCCACGGGCGTGCTCACCAAGCCGATGACGGAAAAGGACCTGACCAAGGTCGCGGACGCCGCCGACGCGGTCATTGCCGGCCAGCGCCACCCGAAGGTCGGCCGCGCCATGTACTTCCACACCGCCGGACGCACGTTCCACTACAACAACATGCATTACGTGGCGGTGGCCGGCGGCAACGCCTTCTACGAGAAGCGCAAGCCCGGTGCCGTCGAGCAGGCGACACCCCCTGCCGCCCTGGCCTTTGCCGCGACACCGGTCGCTGCTGTCCCCGAGGCTCTGCCGGCCCCGGTCGTTCCGGTCGCGACGGAGACGGTTGCCGCGAGTCCGGCCGCCGAAGCCTCCGCAACGCCGCTGGCGGTTGCCGCTGCGGGCGAGGCAGCGAACGCCCAGGCGGCTCCGTCGGCATCGTATCGCGCTGTCACCACTCACGCGGCAACGAGTGCTCGGGCTAAGGCCAAGGTCGCGGCAAAGCCGCAGGGCAGAACCCACGTCGCGCATGCCGGCAGCCCGGCGACGCTCGCCGCACTGGCTCCCGAGGCACCGCCGCCGCCGCCGATCATCAACCTGCCGCGGCCGTAGCCCCTCGAGGGGGAAAGGCCGGCCTCAGACGGTGACCTGCGTCCCCACTTCCACCACGCGGCCGGTGGGGATCTGGAAGAAGTCGGTGGCGTCGTTGGCGTTCTTGGCCAGCGTGATGAAGATGCGGTCCTGCCAGAGCGGCATGCCGGAATGCGCGGCAGGGCGGATCGAGCGCCGCGACAGGAAGAACGACGTCGCCATGATGTCGAACTTGAAGCCCTGCTTTTTCAGGAGCGTCAGCGTCCGCGGGATGTTCGGCGTCTCCATGTAGCCGAACTTCATCACGATCTTCGAGAAGTGCGGGCCGATCGGCTCCATGCGGATACGGTCCGCATCGCTGGAGCGCGGCGTATCCACGGTCTCCACCGTGAGGATGACGTTCTTCTCGTGCAGCACCTTGTTGTGCTTGAGGTTGTGGAGCAGGGCGGCCGGCGCGATCGACGGGTCGCTGGTGAGAAACACCGCCGTGCCGCGCACGTGGTGGGGCGGGCTCTTCTCCAGCATGCCGACGAGTTCCAGCAGCGGCACGTCGGTCTTGCGGGTCTTGTTGAACAGGATGTTCACGCCCCGCACCCAGGTCCACATCACGATGATGAGGCATCCGGCGAGGACCAGGGGCACGTAGCCGCCCTCGAACACCTTCAGCAGGTTCGAGAGCAGGAACAGGAACTCGATGAAGATGAACGGCATGATCGCGGCGGCGGCGGCGATCGGCGACCACTTCCACGACTTCCACAAGACGATGAAGGCCATGCTCGCGGTGAGGAGCATCGTGCCCGTCACGGCGATGCCGTAGGCCGAGGCCAAGGCCGAGGAGGACCGGAACAGCACGGCGAGCACCACCACGCCGATGAGGAGCAGGATGTTCACCTGCGGCAGGAAGATCTGGCCCGAATGCGATTCCGAGGTGTGACGGATTTCGAGGCGCGGGAGCAGGCCGAGCTGGATCGCCTGTCGCGACAGCGAGAACGCGCCGGTGATGACGGCCTGGCTCGCGGTGACGGTGGCGATGGTCGCCAGGATCACCATGGGCAGCAGGCCCCATTCGGGAACGAGCTGGAAGAACGGGTCGGTCGTCTCGGGCACGTTGAGCACGAGGGCGGTCTGGCCGAGATAGTTCAGGGTCAGGCACGGGGCCACGAGGCCGAGCCACGCCACCTGGATCGGCCGGCGCCCGAAATGCCCGAGATCGGCGAAGAGCGCCTCGGCGCCGGTGACCGCGAGGAACACCGCGCCCAAGGCCACCAGCGCCCCGGTGCCGTGGCCGAGGAGGTAGTGCACCGCGTACCAGGGATTGAAGGCGAGGAAGACGTCCGGCCGCGAGATGATGTGCGGCAGGGCCGCGAGACCGAGGGCCAGGAACCACACCACCATGATCGGACCGAAGAAGGCCGCGACCTTGCTGGTGCCCCGGCTCTGCACCATGAACAGGGCGAAGATGATCGCCACCGTGATCGGCAGGACGTAATGCTCGAAGGCCGGGGTGACGAGCTTCAGGCCCTCCACCGCCGAGAGCACGGAGATCGCCGGGGTGATCACGGCATCGCCGTAGAACAGCGAGGCACCGAGCAGCCCAAGCATGAAGACGATGCGCGAGCCGCCGAGCGCCTTGCGGGCCAGCGCCATCAGCGAGAGGATTCCGCCCTCGCCGTTATTGTCCATGCGCAGCAGGATGACGACGTACTTGATCGTGACGATCAGGAGCAGCGCCCAGAGGATCAGCGACGTCGTGCCGAGGATCTCCTCGGGCAGCAGGATCCCGTCCGCCCTCGCCGGGCCGAGGGCTTCGCGGAACGCGTAGAGCGGGCTGGTGCCGATATCGCCGTAGACGACGCCGACCGAGCCGACGACCAGCGTCCAGAAGCTCGTCTTCCCGTGCCCGTGCTCGGCCGGCCCGCTCTCGGGCCGGGCCGCGGGATCGGGCTGAGCGCCGGGTACGCTCGGGGTAGCGGTTTGCGTCATGCGCTGCGATCAGGCTTCTGCGACGGAGAGAGGGGTCGAAGGGGGAGGCTTGGCTTACCGCAGGGCGTTGGTGGCGGAGACTGACGAGTCGAGAGCGGAAACCGACACTCGGTCCCCCATCGCCCGAACACGTCGGCACGGACACCTCGCGACCGGTCCCGAGCGTACCAGCGCGAAGCATGCCAACGTCGTATCATGCGGCCGTTGGGCAGAGAACGACGATCCCGTGACCGGCGAACCCTCCCGCTTGCAGTCCTCGTCGCAGGCGAGCGAGCGCGCTCGCCCCGCACCGAGGCAAGGCAGGACGACAGGGTTCGTGCCGGACGTCGTTATTCGGCGGCCGTGCGGGCGCCCTGGCCGAAACGGCGCTCGATATAGTCGATCACCACCGTCTCGAAATCCTTGGCGAGCGTCGCGCCGCGCAGGGTCATCGCCTTCTTGCCGTCGATGAAGACCGGGGCGGTGGGGGTCTCGCCGGTGCCCGGAAGCGAGATGCCGATATCGGCATGCTTCGATTCGCCGGGACCGTTGACGATGCAGCCCATCACCGCGACGTTCAGGCCTTCCACACCCGGATAGGTCTTCTTCCATTCCGGCATCGAGGTGACGATCCAGTTCTGGATGTCGCGGGCGAGTTCCTGGAACGTGGTCGAGGTGGTGCGGCCACAGCCGGGACAGGCGGCGACCATCGGCACGAAGGTGCGGAAGCCCATGGTCTGCAGGAGTTCCTGCGAGGCCTTGACCTCGACGGTGCGGTCACCGCCGGGCTCGGGGGTCAGCGAGTAGCGGATCGTGTCGCCGATGCCTTCCTGGAGCAGCACGCCGATCGCCGCGGAGGCGGCGACGAGGCCCTTCGAGCCCATGCCGGCCTCGGTGAGACCGAGATGGATCGCGTAATCCGAGCGCTTGGCGACCTCGCGGTAGACCGCGATGAGGTCCTGCACCGCCGAGACCTTGGCCGAGAGGATGATCCGGTCCTTGCCGAGACCGAGTTCTTCCGCGCGCTGGGCCGAGGACAGGGCCGAGCGCACCATGGCCTCGCGCATCACGGCGCGTGCGTCGATGGGGCGTGCGGACTTGGCGTTCTCATCCATCAGGTGCGTGAGCAGCGCCTCGTCGAGGGAGCCCCAATTGGCACCGATGCGGATGGTCTTGCCGTAGCGGACCGCCTGCTCGACGATGGTCGAGAATTGCGTGTCCTTCTTCTCCTTGAAGCCGACATTGCCCGGATTGATCCGGTACTTGGACAGGGCTTCGGCGCAGGCCGGATGATCGGACAAGAGCTTGTGGCCGATATAGTGGAAGTCGCCCACCAGCGGCACGTGGACGCCGATGCGCGCCAGCCGGTCGCGGATCTTCGGCACCGCCGCCGCCGCCTCGTCGCGGTCGACGGTGATGCGCACGAGTTCGGAGCCGGCCCGCGACAGGGCGGCGACCTGCGCCACCGTGGCATCGATATCGGCCGTGTCGGTGTTGGTCATCGACTGGACGACGACCGGAGCGCCTCCGCCGACGGTGACGGCTCCCTCGCCCTCGCCGACCGTGACACCCACCGTACGGTGGCGCGGCGCGGGACCGGCGATCTCCGGGCCGGAGATCGAGATACCGGGGCCGAAGGGATCGGCGGAGTTGGCTTCCATCATGGCGTCCATCGCTGACCTTGCATGTGGCCTTGCCTGCCCGGAAAGCGGGCGCAGGGCCAGGGTCGTCTGGTATCGAATTCTGCCGACTTCTCGCGAAGATCGGGTGAAGGGTCCGGACTTCGAGGACCCTGCCGGTTAGCTGAGATGGCGTGCCGCATGCGTCAAGGCCGCATGCCACATGGCGAAGCCACGTGGCGATACGGTCCGCGCGCAGCATTCCGGCCCAGCGTCGGGTGACATGTCTTATCCCATGGCCGATGTCGAGGGAATTGGCGCAGTGCGACATGTCCGCCACAGCGACGGCCCAAGCGGAACCGATCCATGCAGCCAGCGGTTTGCTGCCCTGCGACCTTTGATGCTGCACCGCACCATGACCATGTTCCCGTCTCCGATGCGCCTGTGCAATCCTCCCATGTGGAGCTGACGATGCTCGATTCCCAACAGCCTGCCCCCGCCGATTCGCTCTCGACCGACGTCGAGACGGTCCAACCGCGGCCCGTCGCGCACCCGGCCGTCAGCCTGGCCGGTCCGAACGCCGAGAAGACCGTGGCACTGGCGCTTCAGGGCGGCGGCGCGCACGGCGCCTTCACCTGGGGCGTGCTCGATGCCCTGATCGAGGATGGCCGCCTCGCCTTCGAAGCCGTGACCGGCGCCAGCGCCGGCGCGATGAACGCGGTGGTGATGGTGGACGGGTGGGTCGCCGGCGGCCCCGACGGCGCCCGCGCCGCCCTCGACCGGTTCTGGCGCGAGGCGAGTCTCGACGGCGACCTGTGGCCGGCCCAGCGTGGCGTCTTCGATCACGTGTTCGATTTCTGGAGCCAGAACCCGGTCCTCGATTTCTGGACCCGCGCCCTGAAGACGAGCCCTTACGTCTCCAATCCGCTCAACGTGAACCCGCTGCGCAAGGCCTTGGCCAAGCACGTGGATTTCGACCGCCTTCGCTCGGCCCAGACCGCCGGCATCTATGTCTCGGCCACCAATGTCTGGACCGGCAAGCTCGCCATCTTCGAGCGTGAAGCCCTGAGTGTCGACCACCTGATGGCCTCGGCCTGCCTGCCGACCGTGTTCCAGGCGGTGGAGATCGACGGCGTGCCCTACTGGGATGGAGGCTATCTCGGCAATCCGCCGATCTACCCGCTGTTTCACGGAGCCCAGACCCGCGACGTCGTGCTGGTTCAGATCAACCCGGTGGAGCGCCGGGAGACCCCGCGCTCGCGCGAGGAGATTCAGGACCGGCTCAACGAGATCACCTTCAACGCCAACCTGATGCGGGAATTGCGCGCCATCGACTTCGTCGACGGATTGATCGAGGACGGCGTGCTCGGTCGCAACGACTATCATCGCATGCTGGTCCATCGCATCGACGGGACCGGAGCCCTCGACGATTACAAGGCGTCCTCGCGGATGGATGCCCGGATCGGCTCGTTCGAGGATCTCCGCGACAAGGGCCGTGCGGCGGCGCAGGCTTGGCTGGCCGAGCATTACGAGGGCATCGGCCGCGACTGCACCCTGAATCTGAAGGCGACCTATCAATAGTCCGTCGCCCGGCCGGATTAGACGGCCGGGCTCACGCGTTGATTGCTGATGACGGCCGAACCGACTCAGACCGCCTCCGCCTCCTCCATCGTCGACCTTCTGGTCCCGTTGCGACGCTATGCGCGCTCGCTGACGCGGGATGCGCTGAAGGCCGACGATCTCGTCCACGATACCCTCGTCCGCGCGTTGGAATCCGGCCTCTCCGTGAGGCCGAACACCAATCTGCGGACGTGGATGATGACCGTGCTGCATAACGTCTTCATCGACGATCAACGCCGTAAGCGGGTCGAAGCCCGCCACGTCGAATCACTCGTCCAGATGGGCGACGAGAGCGTGCCACCCTCCCAGGAAGGGCAGGTGCGCCTCGCCCAGATCCGCCAGGCCTTCCTGACCCTGCCGGAGGAGCAGCGCGCCGCGCTCCACCTCGTGACCCTCGAAGGCATGGCCTATGCCGACGCGGCCGACGTGCTCGGAATTCCTATCGGGACCCTGATGTCCCGGCTCGGTCGTGGTCGCGCCGCCCTGCGCGCCTTCGAGGAGGGAGAGGCCGGTAGCGGCCGGAATCGCTCCGAACCGTCGCAGGGCGGAGGCTCGATCAAGCCCGAGCGTCCGCACCTGCGTCTCGTGAGCGACTGGAGCGGCCAGGATACCCGCCACGACACGAGGATAGCCCCCAAAGCCGTCGGCGGATCGTAAGGGCATCGAACTCGTGGGTACTCGGTCGAGAGTACCAGGACTGCATCGAGGCGCGGCCTCTTCCGACTCGTCGAACTGGAAATGCCCGTCATGATCGACCCGATCACCGACAGTGACCTCGCCGCCTTCGTCGATGGCCAACTCGACGTCATGCGCCGGCTCGAGGTCGAAGCCTACCTCGCACGCACGCCCGCTGCCGCGGCGCGGGTGATGGCCGAGATGCATGACAGGGACGCCCTGCGCCAGGCCTTCTCGCAACTGCCGGGACCCGGCCCCGAGCGCAACCGCTCCGCGGCCCGTCGCCTCGACCGGTCCATGGCATGGCGCCGCTTCGGCGACCGGCTGAAGCGCGCGGCGGTGATCGTGCTCCTCGTCGGCGCCGGTTGGATCGCGCATTCGGATACCGGCGAGTTCGGCGTGCCCGACACCTTCGCCGCGCCGGTGGATCCGGCCCTGGTGGCCGATGCGCGCCAGGCCAGGGAGGCGGCCCAGATCCGCGTCCGCCTCGGCTCGCGTGCGACGCCGAGCTACGACAAGGCCGGCATTTCGAACGCCACGGGCATCGTCCTGCCGGATCTTCCGGGGGATTGGTCCGTGCGCGACGTCCAGATCGTGCCCGGACGCCACGGCGCGGGCGTCGAGGTTCTGATCGATGCACCCGACCTCGGCGAAGTCTCCCTCTTCGCCGCACGCGCCACCAACGAGGCGATCTCGACCGGTGAGGTGACGAGCCCGGGCGACGGCGAGACCGCCTACTGGACCGCGGGACGCTCGGTCTACGCGCTCAGCGGCAGCGGCCATCGGAGCGCGCTGCAGGAGGCGGCCCGCCGCCTCGCCTCCATCGACACCACCAACCGCTGATCGCCCTGAGACCGGTCGAGCCGGGTCTCAGCCGATCATCGATGGAACGCCGTCGGCGGCGATGAGGGTGCGCGCCTCGGCGGCATCCACATCCATGCGCGCGATCAGGGCCTCGGCCCCTGAGAAGCGCTCTTCACCGCGGATGTAACCCAGGAACTCCACGGCGATGGTCCGGCCGTAGAGGTCGCCCGAGAACCCGAACAGGTTGACCTCGAGCAACGGCGCGCCGTCGTCGAAGGTCGGGCGCCGGCCGTAGCTCGCCACGCCGTCCCGCACCGTCCCGTCGGGCAATCCGACGCGGACGGCGTAGATGCCGTGCGCGAGAGCGCAATCGGGCAGGGCCATGTTGGCCGTGGGATAGCCCAGTGTCCGGCCACGCTTGTCGCCATGCCGGACCTCGCCGCAGACGAACCAGCGATAGCCGAGCAACCGGTTCGCGAGGGTGATGTCGCCCCGCCGCAAGGCTTCCCGGATCGCACTCGACGAGACGGGAGCCTCGCCCTCCCCGATGGAGACGGCGGGGATGATCCGGCAGTTCAAGGAGGCTTCCGCGCAGAGCCGGGCCAGCACGTCCGGCGTGCCCTCGCGTCCTCGCCCGAAATGGAAGTCGTGGCCGATCACGACGCCGGAAAGGCCGAGATCGCGCTTGAGCAGGCCGTGGACGAAATCGGCGGCGGTCGTCCCCGCCATCGTCGCGTCGAAACGGCGCACGATCAGGCCGTCGAGCCCGAGGCGGGCGAAGACGACCTCCTTGGCGGCCGGCCCCGTCAGCCGGAACATCGGCAGATCGGGAGCGAAATAGGCGCGGGGATGGGGCTCGAAGGTCAGCATCACCGCCGGCAGCCCGTGCCTGTCCGCCTCCTCGCGGACAGCCTCGACCAGGGCGCCGTGGCCCCGGTGCACGCCATCGAAATTGCCGATCGCGGCGATGGCTCCGGCAAGGTTCGCCGGCACCGCCTCGTCCTCGCGGCAGATCGTGAAGGGCCGCTCCGATGGGGAGCCGGCTCCGGGGCGCGCGGAAGGATCGTCGGCT
The DNA here is from genome assembly GCF_000372825.1 of Methylobacterium sp. 77. Classification (NCBI taxonomy): domain Bacteria; kingdom Pseudomonadati; phylum Pseudomonadota; class Alphaproteobacteria; order Hyphomicrobiales; family Methylobacteriaceae; genus Methylobacterium; species Methylobacterium sp. 77. The sequence continues at coordinate 3,707,282 of NZ_KB910516.1, forward strand.
GGCGCCATCGGGTTCAAGCGGTCTCGAAAAAGCGGTGGACGACGCGGCGCCCATGGGAGAATTCGCGCGGAACCTGTCGAAAAGCCAAGGGAGGGTCAAGGGAAGCAACGGGGCAGATCGCAACGGGATGCGCGATCCCTTGCGCAGTTAACCGCTTCGCAATGCCGATCGCGGTACTTTCATGAATGAGAGGCGGCGCGTGGCGGCGCTTCCCCAAGACATTGCCACTTATCTGGGTCGCGGCACGCCGCACCGGCCCTTGCACCGACGGAGCACCCCGACCCATGGCCCTCGATCTCGGCATGCCGATCCTCGTCGTGGACGATTATCAGACGATGGTCCGCATCATTCGCAACCTGCTCAAGCAGCTCGGCTTCGAAGAGGTCGACGATGCGTCCGACGGTACCGCCGCCCTCGCCCGACTGAAGAACCGCAAATACGGCCTCGTGATCTCCGATTGGAACATGGAGCCGATGACCGGTTACGAGCTGCTGCGCCACGTCCGCGCCGACGAAGCTCTGCGCACCACGCCGTTCATCATGGTCACCGCCGAGTCGAAGACCGAGAACGTGATCGCCGCCAAGAAGGCGGGCGTGAACAACTACATCGTCAAGCCCTTCAATGCGGCGACCCTGAAGAGCAAGATCGAAGCTGTCTGCGGCGCCTGAGCCGCGGACTCGCTCCTCTTCTTCAGCGATTGACATGGGCGTGGAGCGATCGGCGATGGTCATGGCGCAACAAGCACGAACGGTCGGCAAGACACCGGCAGCGACCCGACCGACGCTGATCCGGGAGCTGGTCGAGATCGCCGACTACATCGCGCATGTCCGCAAGGAGATCGCGGCGCTCCGGGCAAACGAGCTTACCCGCGATCGGTTGCCGATGGCGCATGAGGAACTCGGCAGCGTCGTCGAAGCGACGGCGGGCGCGACGAACTCCATCATGACGGCAGCCGAGGAAATCCTCAGCCTGCCTGACGACAAGAACTACCGCGCCGCCGTCGAGGCGCGGATGAACGACATCTTCGAGGCCTGCACGTTCCAGGACATTACCGGTCAACGCATCTCGAAGGTCAGCGAGTCCCTGCGACAGCTCGAAAGCCGCCTGTCGCGCTTCGCCGCCGCCGTGAAGGCGAAGGACGAGGGCGGCGTCGACCCGGCCGAGGTGGAGCGTCGGGTGCGTGCCGAGCTGCTCCTTCTCAACGGACCTCAGATCAAGGGGCCGGCCACGGCCCAGGACGAGATCGACGCCCTGTTCTCCTGACACTCGCGGTCTCGTCGGCCACGCATGACGAGGTCGGGAGACGCTACCAGACCAGCCGTTCGATGACGGCATCGGGGCGGACGTCCTGACGGGCGAGCCATTCGGCCACCTCACCCAGCCTGTCGTGCTCGGCGAGAACGCCCAGCTCTTCCGCATGGATGCCGCGCGCCACCAACAGGTTCGGGATGCCGTAGGCCGCGGCCCCGGCAATGTCGGTGCGCAGGGCGTCGCCGACGGCGAGGACGCGAGCGACGTCCGGCACGAGCCCGCCATCGAGATCTCCCGCCATGGCGAGCGCCGCCTCGTAGACCGGGCGGTACGGCTTGCCGGCATAGGTCACCGCGCCGCCGATCTCCGCATAGGCCTGTGCGATCAGACCGGCGCAGGGAATGAGCTTCTTCTCGCGCTCGACCACGAGGTCGGGATTGGCGCAGATCATCGGCACCTCCCGCGCCCGGAACCCGGCCAGGATGTCGCGGTAATCGTCCGCCGTCTCGCAGGTATCGTCGAACAGGCCGGTGCAGACCACGCGATCCGCCTCCTCCGCCGCCACGAGCCGAAGGTCGAGTCCGTCGAAGATCGTCGCGTCGCGCTCCGGCCCGAGATGATGGATGCGCTCGCCGGGATGCTCGGCGATCAGCCGCCGGGTCAGGTCGCCCGAAGTCAGGATCGCATCGTAGGCCTCGCGCGGCACGCCGTAGCCGTCGAGGATGACCTGTACGCCGGCCCAGGGGCGGGGCGCGTTGGAGACGAGGATGACCCGCCGCCGGCGACCGTCCTCGGGCAGATTGCGAAATCGGATCAGGGCATCGCCCGCGCCCTGATGCGCCCGCGTTCCGTCATGGAGCACGCCCCAGACGTCGCACAGGATCAGGTCGTAGCGCTCGGCGACGACGGAGAACCCATCCAGGATCGGGATGTGAGCCGCCTTCGTGGCGCGCGCGATCGTTTCGCTCATGAGGCAGGCCTGACTGGCAAGGAATGGGTGCGAACGGGAATGGCCGACCGGTTAGGCCGGCCGGGGGCTGAAATCAACGCACCGGCATCATGGCGCGGGAGCTCAGCCGGCCCGGCGCAGGAAGTCGCGGAACGGGCGGCGCTGCGGCGGCGGTTCGGGCTCGTCGCCGGCTGGCTCCCGCGTCGGCGTGGGTGCCTGGGGCGGCGCGGCCTGTGGCGGCGTGGCGCCGAGAACCTCGGCCCGCACGGCCCGGGCCGGGGCGAAGACCGAGCCTTGCGCCAGCGGCACGTCGAGGTCGATCAGGTCCGGCACATCGCTCTCGCGCTCGACCGCCTCCGCGACAAGGCGGATGCCGGCCCTCGACAGGGAGGCGACGAGATCGTCGAGGGCGATATCGGGCATGGCCTGACGCGAGCCGGGACGCAGCAGGAGATCGGCGGGCACCTTGACCTGGCTGACGCCACGATCCGCCAGAGCCAACGGATCGAGGCGTAAATCCACGGGCCGGTCGAGGGCGAAGCCGACGCGGCCGCGCAGATCCGCCAGCGCCCCGGCCTGTTCGGCGTCGAGGCTGCGCCAGCTCGATTGGGGCAGCGCGATCACGAGGCGCCCGGACAGGTCGGGCTCGCCGGCGAGAAGCCGCGGCAGCGTGCGCAGGAATCCGGGCTCGAACAGGGAATGCGGCGACAGGCCGTAGCTCACCACCGCCTGGCTGCCGCGCCCGGCGAGGTGGCGTGCCACCGTGGCGACGAGTTGGAGCATGCGGCGGTCGAGTTCGGTGGTACGCCCGTGGCGCTCGAGGACCGGCAGGAACTGCTCGGGCTTGAGAATGTCGGAGCCGATGCGCAGGCGCGCCAGCGCCTCGTAGGACACGACCTTGCGCTGGGGCAGGGAGACGATCGGCTGGAGATGGACTTCGAGCCCCTCGCCGTCGAAAGCCCCGACGATGACCCTATCCCGGCTCCGGTCCGGCTGCGCAGGATCCTCGGCGATCTCCGGCCTTTCCTGGAGCGGCCAGGCACGCGGAACCCAGGGAGCCCCGCCCGTCTTGCTCCCCGATGCGGGGGAAGGCGGAGAGACGACGGGCATCGCCACCGGCCTGACGGCCGGGAGCGGAGGGGCCGGCGGCGTCTCCTTAAGCCGGGCGATCTCACCGTCCTGCGTCGCGACCACGGCGGCGAGTTCGCGGACGATGCCGCTGAGCAGGCCGATCTCCGCCGTGACCTCTTCGACGGCGGCGTTGACCGAGGCAGTCTCGACCGGCCCAGCCTCCGGCGCGCCGGCTTCGACACCGCGAGCGCGCTCGATCCGCATCTGCTGGTCGGCGATGAGGCGGGCCACCGTCTCCAGGCGCACGAGGCGCTGGGACAGGATATCGACCTCGCCCGAAAGCTTCTCGCAGCGCTTGTCGAGGCTGCGTGCCCGGCGCGCGGCCAGGATGGCGACGACGCCGCTCATGGCCGCCAATCCGAAGGCGCCGCCGAGGGGAGAGATCACTGCGAGCGGCGCCAGGACCACGAACCCGATGAGACTCAGGACCCACAATCCCGTGCGTCGGCCGACGATCCGGGCCATCGGAATACTCTTACCCTCACGACGATCGAACGGAGATCAGGGGCCTCGTCCACGGATTTCGCGAATCGAGACAGTCCCCGGTTGTCGCCGAGACGACGAGGTCTCACAAGATGGGTGCGGGCTGCATGAACCGGTTTTTTGCCATGTGTTGCATGAGCTTCCACGCATGGGCTCAGGCAGTCTCGCATCGACACCGAGGTCGCCCCGGCCACCGCCCCTCGCGGCGACACGGGATTTGGCTCTACATTGGCGAGGGACACGACCCAGCGACGGGAGCCGGCCGATGGACGCGAGACGGGTAGACCTCCTGATGCAGGTGGACGGCATGACCTGCGACGGCTGCGCGGAGGCCGTGCGCAGGGCCATCCTGCGCATCGATCCGGAAGCGCACGTCGTCGTCGACCTCGATCACGGCCGCGTCGCGCTCACCACGAATGCCCAGAGCCTGACGATCGCCGAGGCGCTGGACCAGGCCGGCTACACGGCGACGGCGATGACCGGCTGACGGCGCTTCGACACGGTGTTCGACGCGCCGATCCGCCGGCAGGATCTTGGACGAGCCGGGCCGGATGCTGTGGACGTCCTGATCTCAAATGAAATTTTGCCGCTGCGTTGAAAAAATCCGACGCGCTTTTGCTTGCTCCATCGCTCACAGTGATGGCAACGGTGGAACATGGCTGCACGGCGCGCGGGATGCCCGCGATGCCGATGCCGGACAATCCGAACACGCGACCCCCTTCAAACAAACGCCAGCGCGACACGCCATCGCGACGACAGACCGGGAGAGTTGAATGCCCTCAGACATCGAGATCGCCCGCGCGGCCACCTTGAAGCCGATCACGCAGGTGGCCGAGAAGATCGGCGTGCCGGACGAAGCCCTGCACCATTACGGCAAGCATATCGCCAAGATCGATCACGCGTTCATCAAGTCGCTCGAATCGAAGCCCGAGGGCAAGCTCGTCCTCGTCACCGCCATCAGCCCGACCCCTGCCGGAGAAGGCAAGACCACGACCACGGTCGGTCTCGGCGACGCGCTCAACCGCATCGGCAAGAAGACCGTGATGTGTCTGCGCGAGCCCTCGCTCGGCCCCTGCTTCGGCATGAAGGGCGGAGCTGCCGGCGGCGGCAAGGCCCAGGTCGTGCCGATGGAGCAGATCAACCTGCACTTCACCGGCGACTTCCACGCCATCACCTCGGCGCATTCGCTGGCCGCCGCGCTCATCGACAACCACGTCTACTGGGCCAACGAGCTCAACATCGACGTGCGCCGCATCCACTGGCGCCGCGTGGTCGACATGAACGACCGGGCGCTGCGCTCGATCAACCAGTCCCTCGGCGGCGTCGCCAACGGGTTCCCGCGCGAAGACGGGTTCGACATCACCGTCGCCTCGGAAGTCATGGCGGTGTTCTGCCTCGCCAAGGACCTCGACGATCTCGAAGCGCGGCTCGGCCGCATCGTCATCGCCGAGACGCGCGACCGCAAGCCGGTGACCCTCGCCGACGTGAAGGCCACGGGCGCGATGACCGTGCTCCTCAAGGACGCTCTGCAGCCCAACCTGGTGCAGACGCTCGAGGGCAACCCCGCTTTGATCCATGGCGGCCCCTTCGCCAACATCGCCCATGGCTGCAACTCGGTGATCGCCACCCGCGCCGGCCTCAAGCTCGGCGACTACGTGGTCACCGAAGCCGGCTTCGGCGCCGATCTCGGCGCCGAGAAGTTCATCGACATCAAGTGCCGTCAGGCGGGTCTGAAGCCCTCGGCGGTGGTCATCGTCGCCACGGTGCGCGCCCTCAAGATGCATGGCGGCGTGTCGAAGAAGGAACTCGGCTCCGAGAACCTCGACGCCCTGGAGAAGGGTTTCGCCAATCTCGCCCGCCATGTCGCCAACGTGCGCGGCTTCGGCCTGCCCGTGGTCATCGGCGTGAACCACTTCTACGCCGATACCGACGCGGAACATGCCAAGCTCAAGGAGCTGTGCCGGGAGAAGCTCGACGTCGAGGCCATCACCTGCAAGCATTGGGCGGAAGGCGGCGCCGGCGCTGAGGAACTGGCGCATGCCGTGGTCAAGCTCGCCGAGGGCGAGCAGAAGCCGCTGACCTTCGCCTACGAGACCGAGACCAAGCTCACCGACAAGGTCCGCACCATCGCCACAAAGCTCTACGGCGCGGGCGACATCCAGGTGGAATCGAAGGCCGCCACCAAGCTCGCCCAGTTCGAGAAGGACGGCTACGGCCACCTGCCGGTCTGCATGGCCAAGACGCAATACTCGTTCTCCACCGACCCGACCCTGATGGGCGCCCCCTCGGGCCACCTCATCTCGGTGCGCGACGTGCGGCTCTCGGCCGGGGCCGGCTTCGTCGTGGTGATCTGCGGTGAGATCATGACCATGCCGGGCCTGCCCAAGGTTCCGGCCTCGGAAGGCATCCACCTCGATGCCAACGGGCAGATCGAGGGGCTGTTCTAGCCCCGTTGCCCCTCCCGGCCGGGCCTGCCCGGCCGGGAACTTGCGCGGATCGCGTGATCCCTCGCGCCACCTGTGATAGCCGGGACGCCATGCCGTTCCGCTGTCGACCCCGCCCATGATCCCCTGGACCGTTCTCGACACGGCACCGATCCCCGGCGATGCGGGACAGTTGCGGCTGCTTCGGCGCGGCACCGAATTCTCGATCCAGCTCGGCCACAACGAGCTGATGAACAGCCGGCTCAGCGGCTCCGAGAAGGCGCTGGCGAGCCTTGCCGCGGAACGGGTCGGCGGCCGCGCCGGCATACGCTTCCTCATCGGCGGACTCGGCATGGGCTTCACCCTGCGCGCCGCCCTCGACGCCCTGCGGCCCGACGCCACCATCGTCGTCGCTGAACTGGTGCCGAACGTGGCGGAGTGGGTGCGCGGCCCCTTGAGCGCCCTGTCGGCGGATGCCCTCTCCGATACCCGGGTGGAATTGCGGATCGGCGACATCGTCGGCGCGATCCGCTCGGCGAGTTCCGCCTACGACGCGATCCTGCTCGACGTGGACAATGGCCCGGACGGCCTCACCCGACCGGCCAACGACAGGCTCTATGATGGAGCGGGATTGGGCGCGGCCATGGCGGCGCTGAGGCCCGGCGGCGTGCTCGCGATCTGGTCCGCGCATCCGGACAACAGTTTCACCCAGCGCCTGCGCCGGGGCGGATTCGGCGTCGACGAAGTGCCGGTCCGGGCCAACGTCACCAGCGGCGCCCGCCACACGATCTGGCTCGCGACGAAGCCGGGGCGCCCGCAGCGCTGAACCGCAGGGCCGGATTCAGGCCGGGGTTCCACGGCGCTCGAGGCGGCGGCTGAGGCGGGTCACGCCGTAGATCTCGGCGAGATGCCGCCGCGCCGCCTTCACCGGCGCGTCCTCGCGCTCGACACAGGCCGCCTCGATGACGCGCAGCGTATGCGCCACGCACCGCTCCAGTCGCAGCGCGGCGGTACCGTCGGGGGAGCGTCGGTCGTGGATCGGGTTCTCGGCTTTGGTCATGGAAGGCCCCCTCGATCGTGATCGATGGAGTCTCGCTAAGGGAGCCGTGCGGCGGCGATCGGGTCGAGGCTTGGCCGCAAGATGGCAGCTTGGCCGTATCGACGATCGGGGCCGGCGCTCAGTCGCGGGTGCTGCCTTCGTTGAACTTGTCGCGGCAGACATAGCCGACGAAGCATTTCGCGACGTCCCGCGTCATCTCGAAGGCGGGCTTGGGCGCTTCGGGCAAGGCACAGAAACCGCCGTCGCGGACGATCCTGTCATAGGTGATCGGTCCCGTCGTCATCACGATGGCACCGGCCCGGTTCACCAGGGCGGCGGCCTCGGCGCAGAGCATGGCCGGGGTCGCCGGCCGCCCCTGCGCCGAGACGGCGAGGGGAGCCAGGATGGCACCGGCGACGAGTGCGTATGTCGGGGCGAACGAGACTCTCATGGCGAAGTGGTCTTCTCGAAAGGGGGTCGGGCGGATGCGAAGCCGGCGGCACCGCCCGGGGATGGCCCCAGGGTAACCCTGCCGGCTTTCGCCGCCAATCCGCCCCCCCGGCTCTCCCCTCACGCCGCCCGCTTCAGCGGTTCGGCGGCGGCCGCCACTGCGAGCGTGAAATCCAGCGCCTCGTCCAGTCCCTCCCGCCAGAGTGAGATCGGCGTCCGCCGCGCCAGGGTGAGAGCTCCCTCCGCCTCGCCGTCGGCGAGCGTCACTTCGGCACCGAGCTTGGCGGCGAGGCGGCGCATCGGCGCGTTCCGGCTGAGACAGCGGACATGCAGATCCCGGACGCCGCGATTCCGCGCAGCCGCGGCGATCCGGCGGAAGAGGGCTTGGCCGAGGCCGTTGCGGCGGAATCCGCGCTCCACGGCGAAGGCGGCCTCCGCCTCGCGGCCGAGGCTCAGTCCCGGCGTGGGACCGGTCAGCGGACGCAACTCGCCGAGCGCGCGCAATTCTCCCTCGACGAAACCGCCGAAGACGAGCCCCTCGACCTTGAGGGCGCGGGACGCGTAGGCGACCGCCGCGGCGTCGCTCAAGGCGGCCATGAAGCGGTTGGCTCTGGTATCGGGGTCGAGCCGCAGGAAATAGGCCTCGACCATGGCACGGTCGCTCGGCCAGAGACGCCGGACATTCTGTCCGGTCGGATGGGTATCAGGCATCGTGGTGCCGTGCTCCGGGTGACGTCGCGCATCTTGCGCTGGCTCCGGGCGTGACCTCCCTCGAGGAGGCCATCAGATGGCATCGCCTCAACTTTTGTGCAATGCAACAAAACGTCATCCCGCCGAAGTGTCGCGCTTGATCCTCCCGGTTGCGCATTGCAGACCGGTTCCATCGACGAGCGCATGGCCATCGCGCCTTCACGTATCCGAGGTCGTCATCCCCGTGAGTCCCCCGTCCGGTTCCGCTCCGTCCGTCAGCCAGCAGGGACATGGTGCTCCACCCGGCCCGGTCTCGGCGCGCTACGACATGCTGGTCTCGTCCGGCGCCATCGAGCGTGACCCGGCCCAGATCCATCTGGTGCGCGCGCTCGACAGGCTGGTGCAGGATCTCGACCGACGCCGACGGGCGAAGAAGGGCAGCGCGCTCGGCTGGCTGTTCGGGCGCAGCAGCGACAGCGAGGGCCCGCCGAAGGGCCTCTACATCTGGGGCTCCGTCGGGCGCGGCAAGACCATGCTGATGGACCTGTTCCACGAGGCGGCGCCGGGCAAGAAGCGCCGCGTGCATTTCCACGGCTTCCTGTCCGATGCGCATGAGCGCATCCACGCCCACCGGCAGGCCCTGAAGGCGGGCACGGCCAAGGGCGACGACCCGATTCCGGTGGTGGCTGACGCCCTCGCCGAGGAGGCGACGCTGCTCTGCTTCGACGAATTCACCGTGACCGACATCGCCGATGCGATGATCCTCGGGCGGCTGTTCGGGGCATTGTTCAAGCGCGGCGTCACCGTGGTGGCGACATCGAATGTCGAGCCCGACCGGCTCTACGAGGGCGGCCTCAACCGCGCGCTGTTCCTGCCCTTCGTGGACGAACTCAAGAACCGGGTGGAGATCCTGCGCCTCGATTCCCGCACCGATTTCCGTCTGGAGAAGCTCGGCGGCGCCTCGGTCTATCACGTGCCCGCCGACGAGACCGCGACGGCCGCCCTCGACCGGGCATTCAAGGGGCTCACCGGCAAGGCCAGGGGCAAGCCGACCACGATCCGCGTGAAGGGCCGCGAAGTGGCCGTGCCGGAAGAGGCCGCCGGCGTCGCCCGGTTCACGTTCTCGGACCTTTGCGCCCAGCCGCTCGGCGCCTCCGACTACATGGCCATCGCCCATGCCTTCCAGACGGTGATCGTGTCCGACATCCCCGTGATGGGTGAGGAGAATCGCAACGAGGCCAAGCGCTTCATCATTCTGGTGGACACGTTCTACGATGCCCACGTGAAGCTGATCGCTTCCGCCGCGGCCGAGCCGACCGGGCTCTACACGGTGACCGAAGGCCGCGAAGCCTTCGAATTCGACCGCACGGTCTCGCGCCTCATCGAGATGCGATCGTCGGAATACCTCGCCTTGCCGCATGGGCGTGGGGATTCCGAGGCCAGCGGCTCCAGTTCCGGGTTGGTCGAGACCTGATCCAGACGACGCCGGGACGCGCGGAGGATGCCGGGTCGAATCGAGAGGTGACGGCTGGGTTGGAGCCCGATCGGCGCGCCATCGTGGGAAACCGGCCTAGACAACGCACGACATCGCCCCCTCTCGCATCGGCCGGATACGTCCTGTGCGCAACAGCACATCGAGCCCATGGCCGAGCTTCGCCGAGGCAGCGTCCACGGCTGCGAACCGTTGCACCGCAGCACCCGCACCGGTTAATTGGATTCATTATGAGGTACGGGGCGTGGGAGCTTCGTGCACTGCGACGGCTCCCTGTCGAGGGGCGCCGGATCCGCTGCCGCACCTCAGGCACGTTTCGATGCGGGACGGCGACGATGTCTCGCGCGCCCCGCGCCTGATTGACGACCTTCAAGGTATTCGGGACCCGACGGATTGGCGGTCAGCCGATCCCGACCGGTCCGTGGCCTGATCGATGACAGGATACACCGATGATCAAACTCACCGTGAACGGGGCTGAACGCAGCTTCGACGGCGATCCCGACATGCCGCTGCTCTGGTTCCTGCGCGACGAAGTCGGCCTCACCGGCACCAAGTTCGGCTGCGGACAGGCCCTGTGCGGCGCCTGCACCATCCATCTCGGCGGCACCGCCGTGCGCGGCTGCGTCACCCCCGTCTCCGCGGCCGAGGGCCAGGAGGTGGTGACCATCGAAGGGCTCTCGCCCGACGGCAACCACCCGGTCCAGGCGGCGTGGCGCGACCTCAACGTGGCGCAATGCGGCTATTGCCAGTGCGGGCAGATGATGCAGGCGGCGTCCCTCCTCAAGGACACCCCGAAGCCCAACGACGACCAGATCGACGAGGCGATGAGCGGCAACCTCTGTCGCTGCGGCACCTACCCGCGCATCCGCGCCGCGATCCATCAGGCCGCCGGTAACGCCCCCGCCACCAACAAGGGAGAGCGCCTGTGATTCACGACGCCCAGCTCATGACCGATCTCGCCACCGAGACGGCCGCTGCCCCCAGCGCCCTCGCCAATGTCAGCCGCCGTGCCATGCTCGGCGGCATGGGCGCCCTGGTGCTCGCCCTGTCATGGCGGGATTCCGCGCGCGCCGAGGACAAGAAGGACGAGCCGAAGAAATTCGGGGCCGATGCCATGCCGCATGGCTGGCAGGACGACCCGAAAGTGTTCGTGGCCATCGCCCCCGACGGCACCGTGACCATCACCTGCCACCGCTCGGAGATGGGCCAGGGCGTGCGCACCTCCGTCGCCCTCGTGGTCGCCGACGAGCTCGAGGCCGATTGGGCCAAGGTGAAGGTCGCCCAGGCCTGGGGTGACGAGGCCCGGTTCGGCAACCAGGATACCGACGGCTCGCGTTCGTTGCGCCACTTCTTCCCGCATCTGCGCCATGCGGGTGCGGCCGCGAAGGCCATGCTGGTCCAGGCCGCCGCCAAGCAATGGGGCGTGCCGGTGACCGAGGTGAAGGCCGAGAACTCGGTCCTCACCCATGCCAAGTCGAAGCGCACCCTCGGCTACGGCGACGTGGCGGCAGCTGCCGCCGAACTCGCCGTGCCCGCCCGCGAGAGCGTGACCCTGAAGGATCCCAAGGCCTTCAAGTTCATCGGCAAGGGCAAGATCGGCCTCATCGACAACCGCGACATCACCACCGGCAAGGCGATCTACGGCCTCGATATCCGGCTCGACGGGATGCTCTACGCCCTCGTCGCCCGCCCGCCGGTCTTCGGCGGCAAGGTCGCGAGCTACGACGATGCCGAGACCATGAAGATCCCCGGCGTGGTCAAGGTGTTCAAGATCGACGCGCCCGAGATCCCGTCCGAGTTCCAGCCGATCGGCGGCGTCGCCGTCATCGCCAAGAACACCTGGGCGGCGATGAAGGGCCGCGAGGCCCTGAAGATCACCTGGGACGACGGCCCGAACGCGAATTACGATTCCGTCGCCTTCCGTGGCGAGCTGGAGAAGGCGGCGCGTGCGCCCGGCAAGGTCGTGCGCAATCAGGGCGACGTCGACGGCGCGATGGCAAAGGCCAAGCGCCGGGTCGAGGCCGAGTATTTCGTGCCCCACCTCGTCCAGGCCCCGATGGAGCCGCCGGCAGCGACCGTGCGGATCAAGGACGGGTTCTGCGAAGCCTGGGCCTGCACCCAGGCGCCACAGGCGACGCATGACCGCCTAGCCAAGAAGCTCAACCTGCCCGCCGACAAGGTCAAGGTGAACGTGACGCTGCTCGGCGGCGGCTTCGGCCGCAAGTCGAAGCCCGATTACGTGGTCGAGGCGGCCCTGTGCTCGCAGGCCGTCGACGGTGCCCCGGTGAAGCTCACCTGGACCCGCGAGGACGATCTCCACCACGGCTACTACCACACCATCTCGGTGGAGCGCCTGGAGGCCGGCCTCGACGACAAGGGCATGCCGGTGGCCTGGCTCCATCGGTCGGCCGCCCCCACGATCGGCTCGATCTTCGCCGCCGGCGCCAAGAACGAGCTGCCCTTCGAACTCGGGATGGGGCTGACCAACACGCCCTTCGACGTGCCCAACATCCGGCTCGAGAACCCGGCGGCGGACGCGCATGTGCGGATCGGCTGGTTCCGCTCGGTCTCGAACATCCCGCACGCCTTCGCGATCCAGTCCTTCGTCGCCGAGTTGGCGCATGCGGCGGGCAAGGACCCGAAGGAGTACCTGCTGGCCCTGATCGGCCCCGACCGGGTGATCGACCCGACCAGCATCGGCGACGTCTGGAACTACGGCGAGGATCCCGCCCGCTACCCGATCGAGACCGCGCGCCTGCGCGGGGTCATCGAGACGGCGGCCAAGGGAATCGGCTGGGGCCGCAAGCTGGCGAAGGGACGGGGCCTCGGCATTGCCGGGCATTACAGCTTCGTCACCCACACGGCGGTCGCGGCCGAGGTGGAGGTGGGCTCCAAGGGCGAGGTCTCGGTCAAGCGCATCGACATCGCCGTCGATTGCGGGCCGCACGTCAACCCGGAGCGGATCCGCTCGCAGATGGAGGGCGCCGTCGTCATGGGGATGGGCCTGGCCTTGTCGGCCGAGATCACCTTCAAGGACGGGCGCGCGCAGCAGAACAACTTCGACGGCTACGAGATCACCCGTCTCGACGCCGCCCCGAAGGAGCTGCACGTCCACCTGATCCAGAACAACGACTACAGCCGCCCGCTCGGTGGTGTCGGTGAGCCGGGCGTGCCCCCCGTGGCGCCGGCCATCGCCAACGCGGTCTTCGCCGCCACCGGCCGCCGGATCCGGCAGTTGCCGATCCGCGACCAGCTGAGCTCGTAAGACCATCTTCCGGCCCGGATCGCACCGGGCTGGAAGGCCAGGACGAGCCTGCAGAATCGAGCCCCGCCGGGCCCGTCCCTGACCGACCGGGCTGCGGGATGTCCTCCCGGCCCGGCCATCCTATAGCGCGGTCCTCGACCTTGGCGTACCGATGCTGATCCGCCTCGCGGGTCTCGTCCGTTCGCCGGTAGGTCAAGCCCTTGATCCCGTTGCGGTGGGGCGCACCGAACGAGACGGACGGCTCTGCCGCTTCCCAACAGTGACGGACCCTCGAATGCGCGGTTTTCTCCTGACGATCGGTGTGGTGGCCCTGGCTTACGCGAGCCCTGCGCAAGCGGAGGAGCTCCTCGTCGAAGGTGTCGGCCTGAGCCGGGACGTCGATTGCGGCGGCAGGGATGTCGGCGTCTACGGGGCGGAGAACGCCATCGCCCTGACGGGGGATTGCAAGCAGATCGTGGTTCACGGATCGACTCATACCGTCAGCTTCGAGAAGGCGACGGCTTTGGCGATCTCCGGCGCGAATCACAAGGTCACGGGCGGGACCGTGCAGCAGCTGACGGTGGCCGTATCGGGAAACACCGTGACGGCGACGATGGGCGGCGTCGGAGTTCCCGGAAAACTCGAGATGACGGGCGCCGGGAATCGCGCCGACCTGATCCTGGCGGGACCTGCGGCATTCAGCGTGTCCGGGGCCGACCACGTCGTCGAGTGGTCGCGCAAGGACGGTGTGCCGAACCCGGAGGTCAACGCCATGGGTGTGAAGAACACCATCCGGCGCAAGCCGTAGCGGCGCCCGCCGGACAGTCGGCGCGGCATTCACTCCGCTGCCACGGCCGGGATCCGCCGACCGCCCTCGCGATACTCGGCCCAGGCCTGTTTCAGGATCTGGACCGAAGAGGTGAGGAAGATGCCGGCCATGAGGGCGGCGACCGCGAGGTCCGGCCAGGCCGATTTCGTGCCCCAGACGGCCAAGGCCGCGCCCATCACGACGATATTGCCGATGGCGTCGTTGCGCGAGCACAGCCAGACGGACCGGACATTGGCGTCGCCGTCCTTGTAGCGCATCAGCAGCAGGACCGAGGCAACATTGGCGCCGAGCGCCATCAGGCCGATGCCGCCCATCCATTCCGCGCTCGGAACGCCCAGGACGAGGGTCTGGTAGACCGTCGAGCCGAAGACCCAGAGCGCCATCAGGCTGAGGCTCACTCCCTTGGCGAGCGCCGCCATCGAACGGGTCCGCAGGCTCGCCCCGATGACCGCGAGGCTGAGGCCGTAGGTGACCGTATCGGCGAGGAAGTCGAGGGCGTCGGCCTTCAGCGCCTGCGATCCGGCCGCCTGCCCCGCCGCCATTTCGGTGACGAACATCGCGCCGTTGAGGGCGATGACGAACCAGAGCACCCGCTTGTAGCGCGGATCCACCCCATCGAAGACCGGAACACCGCCGCTGCAGCCGCAGGATTCCTCATGCGCCGAGACCTTCGGAGCCTGCGCCGCCGCGGCATGACGGTGCGCGTCGCCCGGTGAATGCTCATGTGCGTGAGCGTGGGTCTCGGCGTGGATCTGACTCGTGCCGCAGCAGGATTCGGCCATGGCTCTCTCCTCGTTTCGTCGTTAGAAACGGGTCTACAAGCTCTAGCGACTAGAGGATCAAGCGAAAAATGGCCTTCTCGATCGGAATCCTGTCGCGCCGCGCAGGAGTGAAGGTGCCGACGATCCGCTACTACGAGCAGGTCGGCCTGATGCCCTCGCCGCCGCGTACCGAGGGACAGCAGCGGCGCTACGGCGAGTCGGAAGTGGCACGGCTCAACTTCATCCGGCATGCGCGTGAACTCGGGTTCGAGGTCGACGCGATCCGCGAACTCCTCGCCATGAGTGCACAGCCGGACGAATCCTGCGCCGAGGTGGACCGCCTCGCCCGCCGGCATCTGGCGGAAGTGGAGCAGCGCATCGCCCGGCTGATCTCCCTGCGCACGGAGCTGCAGCGCATGGTGGCGGAATGCGGACACGGCCGGGTGGGCGAGTGCCGGGTCATCCAGGTTCTCGCCGACCACGGCGAATGCGACCACGACCATGACGGTGCGAGAAACGGCTCATCGGGTTTCGCCGGGGCGTAAACTTCGCCGCCGTCGCGGAGCCGAACCGGCGGGACGGGGTTGTCCGTTCACAGACACGCCCTTCGAGGATGCAACATGAACCGGATGCCCCGACCTCTCGCCGCGTTGCTGGCCGCCGGATGCGCGGCCACCCTGGTCGCAGGCCCGGTCCTCGCCTCTCCCTGTTCGGAGGAGATCGCCCGCCTCGATGTAAAGGTGAAGGACGAAGCGACCGGCTCCATTTCCGCCTCGACCTCGGGCAAGGCAGCGGCGGGCGCGCGTGAAGGCCAGGGAGAAACCGCCGAGCGCGGCAATGCTTCCACCCCGGCCGCACCGCCCGAGAAATCGGCGGAGGCCGGAAAGGGAGGTGACGCCGCGATGCAGGCCAAGGTCGCCCTGGATGAAGCGCGCACGGCCGACGGCAAGGGCGACGCCAAGGCCTGCGCCGAGGCCCTGGAGCGTGCCAAGGGCCACCTCGCCAAGGCTCCGTGAGAGGGCGAAAGGCTCCTCGAGAGGACGAAAGTAGGCTCATCGCGGAAAGAGGCAGCGATCGGTGGCGATCGGCTTTTTCGATGATGGATCGTCGTGCACTGGCCGGGGAAGCCCGGCACAGTTGCTGCTGCGAGAGCCTCGCGCGGGTGATCGAGAAAAGAGAAGTTTCTTCTTCGGCGGTTATGAAGTGAAACGCGCCGTGTGGCATTCTCTCAGCGAAGACCGGATGCGCGCGGCGCCTCGTCTTCCCATCCACACAGTGGACGGGTGGTTGTCGTCGAATCGACGACTTTCGGCTTCGATACCGGACCTGATGTCGGCGTTACGCGGCAGCGCTCAGGGCATGCTTGTTGCCGTGGATACCGGCACAAAGATCGTCGATTTCTGCAAGATCAAGACTTTCACCTGAGTGGCTTGCAATCGCATCGATCAGGTGATCTTGCCGAGGGTCAAAGGGGTGCCCCTGTAGGCGATAGAATTGATAGTAACGCAAAGCCGCCAATACGGTGTCGCGTTCTCGCACGGTGATGGTGATGGTCTGCATTCTTTGAAGATCTCCCGTTCGTGCGACAGATACACGCTGAAGACTTGAATCCGACTCAGCGAGCTTGAGCGTTGTAACCCCGCTTTGGCGCCGTCGTCCACAGCCGGAAACCACTCGGTAACCATGTCGGGAAGTCGCCCGGCGGCCCTGCCGGACGCAACCCTTTGCAGGCGCGCCATTTCCTCGCATATGCTCGAGCGGCAGATTTATTTCGCCCCGGAAAGCGTAAAATGTCATTGACAGACGAGGGGGAAAATGGGGCCTCGTCCAAGACGCATTTCGTCGGAATCGATAAGATTGTTCTTAACCAAGCTGTGGCAGCCTTCTCGTCAGGACCGACACGTTCACGTGTGACGGCGCCGGCACTCTTGATGGAGCCGGGATGAGCGGAGTGCCACTCATGACCAAGGTGCAGCCGGATGACGGGCGGAACGGTCAGATGCGGCCGGCGAGCGCCGCCACTCTCAGCCCGAGCGTGCGTCGGCATCTCGGCATGAACCTGCGCAACCTCTATGCGACCTCCCTGGTCGAACCGGTCAGCGAACGGATCGAAACCCTCCTGGCGAAGCTCGGACGCATCAGGACCGGAATTTCGTCGCTGGAGGAGCGAGACGACACACGGCGTTCAGAATCGTGATGCTATGGACCGTATCGACGCATCGGCACCGTCCGCGTCGCCCCTGATCCAACGCGCGAAACCCATTTCCATGACCATCCTCGTTCTCGTCGTCGCCGGCAACGTTCTGCTGGCTACCCTGTTCTCCCTGGTGGCCCTGGCCTCAGACTGAGCCGCCCGTCTCCGGAGACGTCTCCCGCCGGTATCGACGATCGGATTCGAGCTCTCCGGACGTGGCCCTTCCAGATTCCTGAGAGACGACACAGCCTGAGCGGCCGGTTGCGGGATGCCGCACCGGTCTTTCGTCGTTCGGCGTATCGATCGGCCCGATCCTCCAGCCTCGTCTGGCGGATCCGGCAATTCACTTCAGGCGCCGAAAGACTTGCAGACACAAACGGATTCGCATGGGCGAGTGGCCCGCATGCGCCGAGAGACTCACGGTCTCGCGCCCGAAGCATGACGCGTCGCATCATGGGCCACCGATTTACAACGGAACGTTCTTTCTAAAGAACGCGGTCCTGCAGATTATTTCTTCCCTTGATGCGTCTTCGAAGGGAACATCATTCTCGATACAGTCATCCGTTCTTCTGGATCTCGATTTTTGAAGGAGAATTGCCTATCTCAGGCTCAATACGTCACGGTCGGTCAAGCTTGACATTGTTCTTTAAACCGAACGAAACGTAGCTTTATCGAGGCCATCGGGACTGATCTGTCCCGCGGCCGCGACGTAGCCGGAGATAACCCTGTGAGCGCGACCATGTCCTCGACGCCGACCTTCCGCCGTCCTTCCCGCAGGAAGTTGGCGCTCGCTCTGTGCGCCGGCTCGGCCTGCCTGGTATCGGCAGGGTTCGGTGCGGCCCTGACGATGTCCGGCGCGGCCCTGGCTCAGACCGAACTCCTCAACGTGTCCTACGATCCGACACGTGAGCTCTACAAAGACATCAACGCGGCCTTCATCGAGGAGTGGAAGGCGAAGACCGGCGAGACCATCACCGTCCGCGCGGCCCATGGCGGCTCCGGCTCTCAGGCTCGCACGGTCATCGACGGAATTCCCGCCGATGTGGTGACCCTGGGTATCCCCTCCGACATCGACGCGATCAGCCGCCTCTCCAAGAAGATCCCGGCCGATTGGCGGACGAAGCTGCCCAACGAGGGTCTGCCCTATACCTCGACCGTGGTGTTCCTCGTGCGCAAGGGCAATCCGAAGGGCGTGAAGGACTGGGGCGATCTGGTGAAGCCCGACGTGAAGGTCATCACCCCGAATCCGAAGACCTCCGCCGGCGGCCGCTGGAACTTCCTCGCGGCCTGGGGCTACGCCTACGAGAAGGAAGGCAAGAACGCGGACAAGGCCAACGCCTTCGTCGGCCAGCTCTACAAGCAGGTCCCGGTGCTCGACACGGGCGCGCGCGGCTCCACCGTGACCTTCGCGCAGCGCGGCCTGGGCGACGTGCTGCCGACCTGGGAGAACGAGGCCTATCTCGTCTTCGACGAGTTCGGTCGTGACAAGTTCGATGTGGTCGTGCCGCCGACCTCGATCTACGCCGAGCCGCCGGTCGCCCTCGTCGATGCCAATGTCGACAAGAAAGGCACCCGCAAGCAGGCCGAGGCCTATCTCCAGTTCCTTTACACGGACAAGGCGCAGGCGATCTTCGCCAAGCACCATTACCGTCCGATCAAGCGCGAGGCGGCCAAGGCCGAGGATCTCGCGCAGTTGCCGGAGCTGAAGCTGTTCAAGATCGAAGATCTTCAGGGCAACTGGGACGATATCCAGAAGAAAAACTTCGACAATGGCGGCCTGTTCGACCAGCTGAGCAAGCCGGCGCCGTAGCCCGCTCATGACCCCTCCCCTCACTCCGGGGAGGGTGCCTGCGAGGCAGGCGGGTCACCCTCTCCCCGCGGGAGAGGCGGGACGAGATCAACACCAGGACCACCCCCATGGCAGAGCCGCCTCTGCGTCCGAAACGACGCTTTCGTCAGCCCAGCGTGATTCCCGGCTTCGGGCTCACCTTCGGCTACACCCTAACTTGCCTCGGCGTCATCGTGCTGCTGCCGCTGGCCGCCCTCGTCGCCCGCGCCTCCGGCCTCGGACTTTCGGGGATCTGGGGGGTCGCCACCGATCCGCGGGTGGCCAGCGCCTTGCGGGTGAGCTTCGGCGTCTCGTTGATCGCGGCGCTGACAGCCTCGATCTTCGGCTTCCTCATCGCCTGGGTGCTCACCCGCTACCGGTTTCCCGGGCGCAAGCTCGTCGATGCCGTGGTGGACCTGCCCTTCGCGCTGCCCACCGCTGTGGCCGGCATCGCCCTCGCCTCGCTCTATGCGCCCAACGGGCTCGTGGGCGAGCAGCTCGCCAAGCTCGGGATCGAGGCCGCCTACACGCCGGTCGGCATCTACATCGCCATGGTCTTCATCGGCCTGCCCTTCGCCGTCCGGACGGTGCAGCCGCTGATCGTCGAGATCGACAAGGAGATCGAGGAGGCGTCCGCCACCCTCGGCGCCGGGCGCTGGCACACCCTGGTCAAGGTCGTGCTGCCGCCCCTGATCCCGGCGGTGCTCACCGGCTTCGCCCTCGCCTTCGCGCGCGGCGTCGGTGAGTACGGCTCGATCATCTTCATCGCCGGCAACCTGCCCTACGTCTCCGAGATCGCGCCGCTCCTCATCGTCATCAAGCTCTCCGAGTTCGATTACGGCGGTGCCTGCGCCATCGCCACGATCATGCTCGGGATCTCGTTCCTGACCCTGCTCGCCATCAACCTGATCCAGGCCTGGAGCCGCAGGAGGTTCGGTTATGTCTAGCGCCGTCGCCACCCAACCACCCGCCCGCGCCGAGAGCGTGGTCACGGAAGGCCGTATCGTCCGCTGGCTGCTGATCGGGATCGCGGTGGTCTTCCTCGCGCTGTTCCTGGTGCTGCCGCTGGTGACGGTGTTCATCCAGGCCTTCGCCAAGGGCTGGTCGGCCTATCTCGCCGCCTTCACCGAAACGGATGCCCGCGCGGCGATCCGCCTGACCCTGCTGACCGCGGCGATCGCCGTGCCGTTCAACCTCGCCTTCGGCATCATGGCCTCCTGGGCGATCGCCAAGTTCGAGTTCCGCGGCAAGAACCTCCTCGTCACCCTCATCGACCTGCCGTTCTCGGTCTCCCCGGTCGTGTCGGGCCTGATCTACGTGCTCGTCTTCGGCGCACAGGGCATCCTCGGCCCGTGGCTGATCGAGCACGACATCCAGATCATCTTCGCCGTTCCCGGCATCGTGCTCGCCACGATCTTCGTCACCTTCCCCTTCGTCGCCCGCCAGCTGATCCCGCTGATGCAGGAGCAGGGGACCGCGGAGGAGGAAGCCGCGTTGACCCTGGGAGCGTCCGGTTGGCACGCCTTCTGGACCGTGACCCTGCCCAACATCCGCTGGGGGCTGCTCTACAGCGTGCTGCTCTGCAACGCTCGGGCGATGGGAGAATTCGGCGCGGTGTCGGTGGTCTCGGGCCACATCCGCGGATTGACCAACACACTGCCGCTCCACGTGGAGATCCTCTACAATGAGTACAACTTCGTTGCCTCTTTCGCCGTCGCTTCCCTCCTTGCCGGCCTCGCTCTTGTTACCCTCCTCGTCAAATCCCTCCTCGAATGGCGCTTCAGCGCCGAGATCGCAGCGGGCGCACGAGGTCACTGAGCCGGTGGAATCGTCAACCGCGATCCGGGTCGAGGGACTGTCGAAGACCTTCGACACGGCGGCCGTGCTGCACGACCTCTCCCTCGACGTGCGGGCGGGCGAGCTGCTGGCGCTGCTCGGGCCCTCGGGCTCGGGCAAGACGACGCTGCTGCGCATCATCGCCGGGCTCGACTTCCCCGATCGCGGCCGCATCATCTTCGGCGGCGACGATGCCACGCGCGTTCCCGTACAGCAGCGCGCCGTCGGCTTCGTGTTCCAGCACTATGCCCTGTTCAAGCATATGAGCGTGGCCGAGAACATCGCCTACGGCCTGAAGGCCCGTAAGCGCGCCGACCGGCCGGAGAAGGCCGAGATCAAGCGCCGCGTCGGCGATCTCCTCGACCTCATCAAGCTCTCGGGCTTCGCCGACCGCTACCCGTCGCAGCTCTCGGGCGGCCAGCGCCAGCGCATCGCGCTCGCCCGCGCCCTCGCCGTGGAGCCGCGCGTCCTTCTGCTGGACGAGCCCTTCGGCGCCCTCGACGCCCAGGTCCGCAAGGACCTGCGCCGCTGGCTCCGCGAGATCCACGACCGCACCGGCCAGACCACGATCTTCGTGACCCACGACCAGGACGAGGCCCTGGAACTCTCCGACCGCGTCGCCGTCCTGTCCAAGGGCCGCCTCGAACAGATCGGCACCCCCGACGAGGTCCAGGAGAACCCGGTCTCGTCCACCGTGCTCAAGTTCCTCGGCGATACGATCGAGGTCGAGGCGATCGTCCAGGGCGGCGAGGTGCGCGTCAACGGCCGGCTGACCCCGGTCAAGGCACCGAGCGGTCTCGTCGGCCCGGTCAAGCTCTATGCGCGGCCGTGGCAGCTGCAATTCGCCGAGCCCGACCAGGCCCATCTCGAAGGCTCGGTCCGCTCGTCCTATCGCAGCCAGGGCCGCCAGCGGATCGAGGTGGACCGGCCCGAGGGCAAGACCGTCGTGGTGGAAGCCTCGGACACCGCCCGCCTCGCCGCCGGCCGCCATGTCGGCCTGAAGATCATCGGCGGGTACGTGTTCAAGGATTGAGGCGCGAACCCGGCGCGACTTAAGATGACGGAGGAAACGGTTGCGCTTCCTTCCCGGATCGGCTGTGACTCCCGCCGTCGAAACGAGAGGGAGCATCCGGCATGTCGGGTCATGGAGCCGTCGAAGGCTCGAACAAGAAGGTCGCGCTACTGATCTCGGTGCTGGCGCTGTTCCTGGCGCTGGCCGAGACCCTGGCCAAGGGTGCGCAGACCGAGGCGCTCAGCGCCAACGTCGAATCGTCCAACCAGTGGGCGTATTATCAGGCCCGCACCATCCGCGGCACGATCCTCAAGACCGCCGACGAGACCCTGGCGCTCATTCCCCCCGGCAGCATCAATGCCGAGGCGATCACCGCCAAGCGGACGGAATGGGCCAAGACCATGGCCCGCTGGGAATCGGACCCCGCCACCGGCGACGGGCGCAAGGAGCTGCAGGAGAAGGCGCGGGCGTCGCAGGAGCACCGCGACCTCGCCCTTCATCGCTACCATCATTATGAATTCGGCTCGGCCGCGTTCCAGATCGGCATCGTGCTCGCCTCGGCACAGGTCATCACCGGCATCGCGGCCCTGACGCTGGCAGGCGGTTTTCTCGGCATCGCCGGCCTCGTGATGCTCGGGTTCGGCCTCTACGCACCGCATGTCCTGCCGTTCTTCCACTGAACCGGACATGCATTGAGCCGGACTTGCCCTGAATCGGAGTTGCCCTGAGTCGGAGTTGCCCTGAGTCGGAGTTGGACGGAGTCCTTTCCCGCACCGAGCCGATGGACGGGCCACGCCACTTCGGCGGCGAGACGCTGGAAGCGGCACAACGCCTGACACATGTAGCGTGCTGGGTGGAGGCCGGCACGACATGGCGCATGACCGCGAGCAGGACAGCGAGCAGGAAGGCCGGCTGACCCGGATCTCGGCCTTCGTCTTTCTGCATACCGAGCACGCCATCTATGCCGCGCTTGGGCTGCTTCTGGCGGCCACCGCCGTCCTCGCCCTGATCGACGCGACCGGGATGCTGTTCGCTGCGATCCGCGAACTCGGCGGCTCGGCTCAGCTCCTCAAGATCGTCGACAGCCTGCTGTTCCTGCTGATGCTGGTGGAAATCCTGCACACGGTGCGCGTGTCGATGCGCTCGGGCAAGCTCACCTGCGAACCCTTCCTCATCGTCGGCCTGATCGCCTCGATCCGGCGCGTCCTCGTCATCACCCTGCAATCCTCGGAGGTGATGCACGGGCCGATGAGCCCCGAGCGCGACGCCCTGTTCCGTGCCTCGATGATCGAACTCGGCGTGCTCTCCGGGCTCATCCTCACCATGGTGATCTCGATCTTCCTCCTGCACCGCGCCCGTGACGACCAGAAGGTGGCGGGCCAGGAGTGACCCTGCGCGGCTTTGCCACGGCCGCCCGGACGACGGTCGAGAGACATCTGTCGGAGGAGCGGCGGCGCGAATTTCGCAAGCGGGGCCGGCGCGCTCGCTATCGCATGTCGAGAAGCGAACCCCGATCTTCGGAAAACGGGGCTCGTTCGACGAGGAGTCGCGATGCTGCCTGTGGGACGGACCGGGACCGATGATCAGCGCCTTCGACCTGTTCAAGATCGGCATCGGCCCGTCGAGTTCGCACACGGTGGGTCCGATGGTGGCGGCGCGCGATTTCCGCGAGCGGACGAGACGCCTTGCCGGCCTCGCCCGTATCCGTGCCGAGATCTTCGGCTCCCTCGCCTGGACCGGGCGCGGGCACGGGACCGATGTCGCCATCCTGCTCGGTCTCCTCGGCCATAGCCCGGCAGCGATCGACCCCGACCGCGTCGACGAATACGTGGCCGAGGTGAAGCGGACGGCAAAGCTCGGCCTCGGCGGCCCCGCCTTCGCTCTCGAGACGGATCTCGTCTTCAACTTCACCGAAGTGCTGCCGGTGCACACCAACGGCATGCGGTTCCGCGCCCTCGACGGTCACGGCGCATTGCTCGACACGGTCACCTGCTACTCCATCGGAGGCGGCTTCGTCGTCGGCGAGGACGACGTCCTGGCGGGTGAGGCGGTGGATTACCCACTGCCCTATGCCAGCGCCGCCGACCTTCTGGCGACATGCCTGCGGACCGGCTTCTCCATCGCCCAGGTCCAGCGTGCCAACGAGGGGGCCAGCCGCAGCCGCGAGGAGATCGACGACGGATTGGACACCATCCGCGACGCGATGTTCGCCTGTATCGACCGGGGCCTTCGCCAGACCGGAGAATTGCCGGGCGGCCTGAAGGTGCGGCGGCGCGCGAAGAAGCTGTTCGAGGATCTCGAAGCCCACCGCCACCTCAATACCCGGCCGGCCCACGAGATCATGGACTGGATCAGCCTGTTCGCGCTTGCCGTGAACGAGGAGAATGCCGCCGGCGGGCGTGTGGTCACCGCCCCCACCAACGGCGCCGCCGGCATCGTCCCCGCCGTCCTGCGCTATGCCCGCGACTTCTGCCCGGGCTGGTCGGACGAGCGCGGCCGCGAATTCCTGCTGGTCGCGGCCGCCATCGGCGGCCTCATCAAGAGCCGCGCCTCGATCTCGGGGGCCGAGGTCGGCTGCCAGGGAGAGGTCGGCTCGGCGGCGGCCATGGCGGCGGCCGGACTCGCCGCCCTGCTGGGCGGCTCGACCCTGCAGATCGAGAACGCCGCCGAGATCGCCATGGAGCACCATCTCGGCATGACCTGCGACCCGATCGGAGGCCTCGTCCAGATCCCCTGCATCGAGCGCAACGCCTTCGGCGCCAACAAGGCGGTGGTGGCGGCCTCCCTGGCGTTACGCGGCGACGGCATCCACCGGGTCAGCCTCGACGAGGTCATCGAGACCATGCGCCAGACCGGCCACGACATGCAGGCGAAGTACAAGGAGACCTCGCTCGGCGGCCTCGCGGTGAACGTGGCTGCGTGCTGAGGGGGACGCGCCACCTGAACGCCGGGCTCCGAAGGAAATGAACGGTCCTCCGAACTCCCCCTAGCGCCGTCCGCGATCCTTCCCCTCCGCCGCCCGGCGCAGGGCCTCGGCGAGGGCTCCGTCGGGGGCCGGGCTCCGTGGCGCCGGTGCGGGAGCCGGTTTCTGCTGAGGCCGTGAGGAGGACGGGCGCTCCATCGAGCGTCCGCTCCGCTCGGCACCCGCTTCCTCCGAACGCATGCTGAGCGCGATGCGTTTCCGGGCAGCATCCACCTCGACCACGCGGACCTGAACCACGTCGCCGGGCTTCACCACCTCGCGCGGGTCCTTCACGAACCGGTCGGCCAGAACCGAGATATGGACGAGGCCGTCCTGGTGGACGCCGATATCGACGAAGGCGCCGAAGGCGGCGACGTTCGTCACCACGCCTTCCAGCCGCATGCCAGGCTTGAGGTCGGAGATCTTCTCCACCCCATCCTGGAAGGTCGCGGTCTTGAAGGCGGGGCGAGGGTCGCGACCGGGCTTTTCCAGCTCCGAAAAAATGTCGGTGACGGTGGGCAGGCCGAAGGTCTCGTCGGTGAAGCGCTTCGGATCGAGCCCCTTCAGGACGGGACCGTTGCCGAGGACGGCGGTGATGGGCTGCCCGGCGGCAGCGAGGATGCGGCGCACCACCGGATAGGCCTCCGGATGGACGCCGGACGCGTCCAGCGGATCGTCGCCCCCGCGGATGCGCAGGAAGCCGGCGGCGAGTTCGTAGGCCTTGGGACCGAGGCCTGCGACCTTCTTGAGGCTGGCGCGGGTGCGGAACGGACCTTTCTCGTCCCGCACCGTCACGATATTGGCCGCCACCCGCTCGGACAGGCCTGAGACGCGGGCGAGCAGCGGCGCGGAGGCGATATTCACGTCGACGCCGACGCCGTTCACGCAATCCTCCACCACCGCGTCGAGGGCCTTGGAGAGCTGACCCTCGGCGAGATCGTGCTGATACTGTCCGACGCCGATGGCCTTCGGCTCGATCTTCACCAGTTCGGCCAGAGGATCCTGCAGGCGGCGGGCGATGGAGACGGCCCCGCGCAGGGTCACGTCGAGGCCCGGCAGTTCGGCGCTGGCATAGGCGGAGGCCGAATAGACCGAGGCGCCCGCCTCCGACACCATCACCTTGGTCAGGGTGAGTTCGGGCTGCTTGGCGATCAGCTCGGCGGCGAGCTTGTCGGTCTCGCGCGAGGCGGTGCCGTTGCCGATGGCGACGAGCTCGACCTTGTGTGCGCGGCAGAGCTTGGCCAGCACGGCGAGCGCGCCGTTCCAGTCGCGGCGCGGCTCGTGCGGATAGATCACCTCGGTGGCCGCGACCTTGCCGGTGGCGTCGACCACCGCGACCTTCACCCCGGTGCGGAACCCCGGATCGAGCCCGATTGTCGGCCGAGCCCCGGCGGGAGCGGCCAGCAACAGGTCGCGCAGGTTGCCGGCAAAGACTCCCACCGCACCGGTCTCGGCGACCTGCCGCAAGCGCGAACGCAGATCGGTGTCGAGGGCGGGTTTCAGCTTGGTACGCCAGGTCCGGCGCACCGTTTCCATCAGGAAGCGATCGCCCGGCCGGCCGTGATCGCCGATGCGGAAGGCGCGGGCGATGCGCAGCTCCTGCCAGGACGGCAGACCCTTCTCCGCCACGTCGCCGGGAGCGTCGGTGATGTCGAGGTCGAGGATCTCCTCCTTCTCGCCCCGGTACAGAGCCAGGATGCGGTGCGAGGGCAGACGGGTAAGGGGTTCGGAGAAGTCGAAATAGTCGGCAAACTTCTCGCCGCCGGCCTCCTTGCCCTTCTTCACGGTGGAGGTCATCCGGCCGCGCTGCCAGACCGTATCGCGCAAGGTCCCGACGAGCTCCGGGTCTTCACCGAACCGCTCGATCAGGATGGTGCGGGCTCCCTCCAGCGCGGCGTCGAAATCGGCGATGCCCTTGGCCGCATCGACGAAGCCCGTCGCCGCCTGTTCCGGCGCGCGTTCGGGATGGGCGAGCAGAGCCTCCGCCAGGGGGCCGAGCCCGGCCTCGCGGGCAGCCTGCGCCTTGGTTCGGCGCTTCACCTTGAACGGCAGGTAGAGGTCTTCGAGCCGCGCCTTGGTGTCGGCGGCCAGGATGCGGGCCTTCAGGGCCGGGTCGAGCTTACCCTGTCCGTCGATGCTCTCGAGGATCGCGGCGCGGCGCGCTTCCAGCTCTCGCAAGTAGGCGAGGCGCTCTTCGAGGTCACGCAGCTGGGCATCGTCGAGGCCGCCGGTGGCTTCCTTGCGGTAGCGCGCGATGAACGGCACCGTCGATCCCCCGTCGAGGAGTTCGACCGCCGCATTGACTTGCCGCTCGGCGACCTTGAGTTCCGCCGCGATGGTTGCAGTGATGGCGGCCATGGATTCCTCACGGACAGACGAGGCCGCGGTGTCTACAGGCCGGGCGGCGGACCGGTCAAACCTCACGGGCTCGATCCGACGGGCTCCGGGCCAAGACGTCCCCGTAACAAAGGCCCCGTGTCGATACCGATCGGAGCGCGAGAGGCGATGGACAAAGGCCCCGGCCCGGCGGAGACTTGTGGCAAGAACGAACGGGTCAGGGAGAGAAGCGCATGAGGCTCAGGCTTGGTCTGGCCGTGCTCGTCATCGCCTTCGCGGGCGCGGCCGCTGCGGAGCCCCCGACCTTCCAGGTCGACCCGGCCTGGCCCAAACCCCTGCCGAACAACTGGATCATGGGTCAGGCCTCCGGCGTCGCCGTGGATGCCGAGGATCGGGTCTGGGTGGTGCAGCGCCCCCGCTCCCTGACCGATGACGAGAAGGCCGCCAGCCTCTCACCGCCGCGCACGAAATGCTGCCATCCCGCGCCGCCCGTGCTGGTCTTCGATCAGGCGGGCACCCTCGTCCGCGCCTGGGGCGGCCCCGGCGAGGGTTATGACTGGCCCCAGAACGAGCACGGCATCCATATCGACCACAAGGGCTTCGTCTGGCTCGCCGGCAACGGCGAGCAGGATGGCTTGATCCTGAAATTCACGCAGGAGGGCAAATTCGTCCTGCAGATCGGCAAGCAGGGTCCGCAGACCAACAGCCTCGACACGACGCGCCTCGGCAGGCCGGCCGCCATGCAGGTGGACCCGGAAACCAACGAACTGTTCGTCGCCGACGGCTACTACAATCACCGGGTCATCGTGTTCGATGCCGAGACCGGCGCGTTCAAACGGATGTGGGGCGCCTACGGCCGGCCCCCCACCGACGAGGCGCTGCCGGCCTACGACCCGGCCGCCGCGCCGGCGCAGCAATTCCGCAACCCCGTCCATTGCGTCCAGATCGCCCGCGACGGGCTGGTCTATGTCTGCGACCGGGCCAACGACCGCGTCCAGGTGTTCCGCCGCGACGGGACCTTCGTGAAGGAGTTCTTCGTGGAGGCGAGCACCCGCGCCAACGGCTCGGTCTGGGAGCTGGCGCTGTGGCCCGACGCCGACCAGACCTACCTGCTCAACGCGGACGGCGCCAACAACGAGGTCCGCACCCTGAAGCGCGACACCGGCGAGGTGCTCGGCGCCTTCGGCCGCAACGGCCGCATGGCCGGCGATTTCCACTGGGTCCACAACCTCGCGGTCGACAGCCGGGGCAACGTGTTCACGACGGAGGTGGATACGGGCAAGCGCGCGCAGAAGTTTTTGTTCAAGGGGGACATGGTGCTGAGGAAGCGGGCGGCGCCGTAGAGACGGAGATGGCCGAAGGCGCCGTCTCCCAGGCGTTCGGATGCCGCATTGGACTGCCCTTCGGCGATCGCGATCTCACCCGGTTCGGCCTCCACCGAGCCGTGATCAGGCCGCGTTGTCCCAGGTCTCGCTGATCGGGCGACCGGACCGCATGAGGCGCGCGCGCAGGATGACGTCGCCGGGTGGCAGCGGCGTCGGCGGGCGCCATTCCACGTAGAGGCGCCAGCCCCCGGTCTGGGGCACACGCTCCACCACCGGGTCGACCATGGTGCCGGCACTGGCCGAAACCTCGGCGGCGACCCCCTCGTCAGGGCCGGCGGGCAATCCCGGTCCCTCGAAATCGATGACGTAGAGGCGGCGCTCGGGGCTCGG
The DNA here is from genome assembly GCF_000372825.1 of Methylobacterium sp. 77. Classification (NCBI taxonomy): domain Bacteria; kingdom Pseudomonadati; phylum Pseudomonadota; class Alphaproteobacteria; order Hyphomicrobiales; family Methylobacteriaceae; genus Methylobacterium; species Methylobacterium sp. 77. The sequence goes on from NZ_KB910516.1 coordinate 3,735,908, forward strand.
CGGCGTGGTCGGCCGCAGGCGCTCCGCCGAACCGACGCGGGTCGAGACCACCCTGGCAAGGGCGCTCAGAACGGCGGTGTCCGGCTCGGCCCCGACGGTGGAGAGCGTGTAGGCGAGGTCGAGGGCGCTCCCCGCCGCCACGGGCGCGCCCGGCACGAAGGCGGCGACGATGTTGTCCATGTATTCTTCGCGGGAGGGTATCTCGAAGAGCTGCACGGCCCCGGCGCCGAACCCTGCCTGAGGCGTGACCCAGAGGCCGGGACGGGCTTCATGACGCGCCTGGACATCGAGATAGCCGGCAAAATTCCTTTCGCGTTGAAGCAGGCCGAACCCGTCGAGGGGATCGACCTGGAAGGCCGAGATCTGCGGGCCGCGCCGTCCGTTGATGAGCGGACGCCACAGACGGTCGTCCCTGGTCGAGACCACGAGCCCGTCGGAATCGTGGACCTGGGGCCGGAAATCGTCGAAGGGCTCGGCCCCTCGGGCGCCCGGCCCGTTCTCGCCGTGCAGGAACATGCTGGTGAGAGGCGCGAGGCCGAGGCGCGGGATCGCGGCGCGCGGATGCAGCGAGGCGGTCACGACCATCCGTGAAGTCTCGCCGGGATGGACCTCGAACTGGTAGGCCCCTGCCAGACTTGGTGAATCGAGAAGGGCCAGGATCGTGACGGTGCGGGCCTCGGCCTTCGGCTCGCAGATCCAGAATGCCGTGAAGTCGGGAAACTCCTCCGCTCCCGGACCACCGGTCTGGATCGCGGCACCACGCGCCGACAGGCCGTATTCCTGCGTCTTTCCCCGGAGCCGGAAATAGGAGGCTCCGAGGAAGACCAGGAATTCCTCTTGCTGAGCCGGCTTTGCATCGTCGAAGGCGTAATGGAGGCGGAAACCGGCAAAGCCGAGATCGCTCGGGAAATCCTGTCCGGCCAGGGCGGAGCCGAGTTCGAACAGACCCGACCGATAGAGGATCGGCTGGGGCGGTCCGTCCGGGGGCTGGAGGAACAGGGCGACGCGCTTCTTCTGCAGGAAGCCGCGATGGAACAGCTGCAGCGAGAAGGACTCGCCGAGCTTGGGCGCCGCATCGGGCCGGAAGGTGATGGCGCGGTATCCATCGTAGCTGAGGCCGGCGAGCGGGGCCGGGAGATCCTCGGGAGCGGGGCTGTAGGGCGCGCCGGCGAGACGCCGTGCCTGCTCGATCACGCCTTCGAAGGTCATCGGCTCGTCCTGGCGAGGTTCAACTCTGTCCGCGGCCATCGTTCTGGCGGTATTCAGGTCGACGGCACTAGGAATCGCCATGCCTGCCGCCACGCTCAGCGCGGTTCGCAAGGTCTGCCGCCGCGAGAGGGTGTCGCGCCCCGCAAATTCGTCTCCACCGTCGCCCCGTATCATCGATGCCCTTTTCTTCGTGACGGACGACGGTTCACTTCAGCCTCGATCGAGTGTCCCGCGCCCCATGTCCACCACACGGTTGTCGCACGACGCATCCCCGGCCGGTATCCCGAACCCGGTGATTCCCGAGAGCCAGTCCGGCAAGACGCCTTCTTTGGAGACGCCCTCGCTCCTGTGGCGACGGCTCCTGCTGGCGGTGCCGACGCTGGCCACCGCAGGGGCGATCTCGTGGCTCGCCGTCTCCGCCTACGGACGCCCCGACGGCGCGTTGGACTGGTCCGTGCTGGTGCTGTTCTGCCTCGTGATGGCGTGGCAATCCTTCGTCGCCTGGCAATACGTCTACGGGCTCGTGGCGGCGGGATTCGGCGATGCCGCCAAATCCGCGATCGAGATCCGCTCGGCCGCCGTGCCGGCGACCGCCTCGGGCCTGAGCCGCACGGCGGCCGTGGTCGCGATCCATGCCGAGGACGCGGTGGCGGTGTTCGCCGCCTTGCGGGTCATGGCCCGCTCGCTCCAGCGCGCCGGCGGCGACGGGTCCGATCTCGACATCTTCGTCCTCTCCGACACGCGCGACGGCGCCATAGCGGCGGTGGAGGAGCATGAATTCGCGCGGATCGAGGCCTGGGCGGGCCTGAACGGCCCCGGCCTGCCGCGCTTCCGCTACCGCCGCCGCCTCGACAATGCGGGCCGGAAAGCCGGCAACATCGCCGAGTTCTGCAGGAGCTACGGCACCGAGTACGATTTCATGATCGTGCTCGACGCCGACAGCCTCATGACCGGCGCCACCATGCGCCGCCTCGCCCGGCTGATGGAGGAGGCTCCCAAGGTCGGGCTGATCCAGACCGTCTCCTACGCCACCGGCCGCGACACCCTGTTCGCCCGCATCCAGCAATTCGCCGTGCGGCTCTACGCGCCGCTGTCGATCCGCTGCCTCGAGACGTGGCAGGGCGCGGATGGAAGCTATTGGGGGCACAACGCGATCCTGCGGGTCGCGGCCTTCGCCGACAACGCCGAATTGCCGGTGCTGCCGGGCAAGGCGCCGCTCGGCGGCGAGATCCTGTGCCACGACATCGTCGAGGGCGCACTCCTTCGCCGCGCCGGATGGGAGGTCCGTCTCCTGCCGGAGATGGGGGGAACCTGGGAGGAGATGCCGACGAACCTCGTCGATCTCCTCGGGCGCGAGCGGCGCTGGTGCCAGGGCAACATGCAGCACCTGCGCGTCACCACCCTGCCCGGACTGCGCGCGGCGAGCCGCTGGCACCTGATCGTCGGGATCGTGTCCTACCTCGCTTCCCCGCTCTGGGTGCTGTTCCTCGCCGCCGCCTCGATCCGGGCCGCCGTCACCGGCGATCTCGGCCTGCTGGCCTACGGGCTCACCGGCACCGGGCTCGCCGCCCATGGACTCGCAGCCCTCGTCGTCACGGTGCTGGCGCTGCCGAAGCTCCTCAGCCTCGGCCATGTCCTCGCCTCGCGGACCCGCCGCGCAGCCTTCGGTGGCACCGCCTCCCTTCTGCGGAGCGCCGTGCTCGAACAGATCGTCTGGGTGCTGCTCTGGCCGGTCATGACCGTCTTCGCCGCCGGCGCCGTCGCCACCACCTTCATCGGCCGCGTGGTGCGCTGGGATTCGCAGGTGCGGGACGACCGGCAGGTGCCGTGGTCCGAGGCGATCCGCCTGCAGCTGGATGCCCTGGTGGCGGGCGTCCTGCTCGCCGGCCTCCTCGCCTATGCCGGCGACCTCTGGCTCACCCTGTGGATGGCTCCGGTGGCCATCGCCCTGCTCACGAGCCCCGCCTTCAGCGTGCTGACGAGCCGCGCCGATCTCGGCCGCGCGTCGCAGAGGAACGGCCTGTTCCTGTCCATCGACGACACGGACCGCGCCGCCGAACTCCTCGACCTCGCGGCCACCCGCCGCGGCGAGGAGCGGGGCAACCGCATCCGCCAGGAAGCATGGGCGAGCGGAGACGCGGAGGTCTCCGCGCCACGCTGAATCCTGGGGCTACGGCTTCTCCAGCACCTCGATCGGGTTGGTGCGCTGGCTCGGCCTGGGCTCGGCGGTGACGGCGCCGGCATTTCCATCGGCCTTCTCACGACGGGCACCGGAGCTTTTATCCGCGCCGGGTCCGGTGCCCTGGGTCGGCACCGTCCCGCTCGCCAGTTCCAGGCACGTCACCATCTCCACGTAGGAGGGGTATCCGCCGGCCTGGAACTGCTTCTCGCACTGGCTCTTTGCGGCCGACGAGTAATCGCCCCAGCGGCGCTGGGCCTCCTTTCGCGCATCTTCCTCCGACCGGAGGCAGCCCTCGACGGTGGAATTATCGCTGACGCTGGCTTCCGCGCGGACATCCGACTTGCACGTCGCCTTCACGTCGAGCGTGGGCGGACCGTCAGCGGCCGAGCCAGCACCGGTGAGGGCGACGAGCGCGAGGGCGCCGGTCAGGAGGGTGAAGGGGTATCGCATCGGGTCGTCCTCGATCGTATCGCGGCGGCCGCCCATCGGCGGCCCGTCCCTCGCACAACGCGCGAAGGCCGCGATCACACCAGGGACGGAGGACGAAATCAGTCGAGGGCCGCATCGAGATCGGCGAACAGGTCGTCCACATGCTCGATCCCCACCGAGAGCCGCAGCAGATCGGGCGGACAGGGCGTGCCCGGCCCCTCCACCGAGGCGCGGTGCTCGATCAGGCTTTCGACGCCGCCGAGCGACGTGGCGCGCTTCCACAGCCGCACCCGCGCCGCCGTGGCGATCGCCGCCGTCTCGCCGGCCGCGACCCGGATCGACAGCATGAAGCCGAAGCCGCCTTCCATCTGGCGCGCCGCCACCGCGTGGCCGGGATCGTCGGGCAGGCCGGGATAGAGCACCGACGAGACGCGCGGATGGACCGAGAAGCGCCGGGCGAGGTCTGCCGCGGAGGCCGATTGCGCGGCGACGCGGAGGGGCAAGGTCCGCAGCGAGCGCATCAGCAGGTAGGCCTCGAACGGCCCGAGGATCGCCCCGCCGCCAGCCCGGATCGCGCCGATCCGCTCCCAGAACGCATCGGCGCGGGCCCCGGCCACGACACCGGCGACAACGTCGGAATGCCCGTTCAGGATCTTGGTGGCCGAGTGCATGACGATATCGGCCCCGAGCGTCAGGGGCCGGGTGTGGATCGGCGAGGCGGCGGTGGAGTCGATGGCGAGGCGCGCGCCGGCCTCATGCGCGATCCCGGCGGCGGCGGCGATGTCGGTGATGGTCCAGAGCGGGTTTCCGGGCGTCTCGATCCAGACGAGCTTCGTCGTTCCCGGCCTGATCGCGGCGCGGAGGGCGTCGAGGTCGTCCATGGCGACGAAATCGAGGCCCCAGCCCCGGCGCGGCGCTTCCTGCTGGAGCCAACGCTTGAGAGCCCAGTACATCACGAGCGGCGCGACGATATGGTCTCCGGGCTCGAGGGCCGAGAAGATAGCCGTGGCGGCCGCCATGCCGGAGCCGAACAGCATCGCGCCGGCTTCCGCCTCCTCCAGCATGGCGATGACCGCCTCCGCCTCACGGGTCGTGGCGTTGTCCGGCCGGGCATAGGAGAAGCCGGAACCGTAGCCGTTGTCGGGATCGCGGATGAACGTCGTCGAGACGTGCAGCGGCATCACCACCGCCCGCGTCGCCGGATCGACATGGCCCATGGCCTGTGCGGCCAGGGTGCGCTTGGCGAAGGGGTTGGGGCGACGGGATGGGATGCTGGACTCTGTCATCGGACCATCCGTACGGTGCGGGCGTTGGAGTGTCATCGGCAGGACACCGGTTTCGGCGACGTCGTCGCTGTCGCAAGACGGAATTGCGGGTCCGAGCCTCAGCGCCCCGAAGGAAACACCCCTCGCGATGACGTCCGCCCTCCGCGTTCCAGAACAGCCGGTCTTCTCCCTCTGGCCACGTCTCGCCCTCGCCATCCTGCCCGTCGTGGCGACGTCCGTCCTCGGCTCGCTCAGCACCACGCCCAATATCGAGGGCTGGTATGCCGGGTTGAACAAACCGGACTTCAACCCACCGAACTGGCTGTTTCCGGTGGCGTGGACGATTCTCTACGCGATGATCGCGCTGTCGTTCTGGCGATTGCTCGGGACGTTTCCGGTAAAGGGTCCGATGCGGCAGGCCTGGTGGCTGGCGCTCGGTGCCTTCATTGTCCAACTCGCGCTCAACGCGGCATGGTCGCCGACGTTCTTCTCGGCCCATGCCCTCGGCTGGGCCGGCATCGTCAGCGCGGCGATGCTGGTGATGATCCTCTGGACGATCCGCCTGTCCTGGCGCTTCGACCGTCTCGCGGCGTGGCTGCTCGTGCCCTACGCCGCCTGGGTCACCTTCGCGACCGTGCTCACCGTCGCGATCTGGCGGTTGAACTGACCGGTTCCTACTCCGCCGCCTCGACGAACACCGTTCCGGCGCGCGGCAGGTCCAGCGTGTCCCAGGTCTCGGTCAGCGCGGCCGTCAGCTTGGCGATGCGGGCCGCGTCGTGGAACGGCGACGGCGTGATCCGCAGGCGCTCGGTGCCGCGCGGCACGGTGGGGTAGTTGATCGGCTGAATGTAGATGCCGTGCTGTTCGAGGAGGTGGTCGGCCGCCGCCTTGCACAGCTCGGCATCGCCCACCATCACCGGCACGATATGGGTCTCGGTGGGCAGCACCGGCAGCCCCGCCTCCTCCAGTGCGATCTTGGTCAGGGCGGCCTGGCGCTGATGCGCCGCGCGCTCGACCTGCGAGCGTTTGAGATAGCGCACCGAGGCGCGGGCGGCGGCGGCGATGGCCGGAGGCAGGGCGGTGGTGAAGATGAAGCCCGGCGCGTGGCTGCGCACCGCGTCGCACAGCACGGTGGAGGCGGTGATGTAGCCGCCGACGCAGCCGAAGCCCTTGGCCAGCGTCCCCTCGATCACGTCGACCCGGTGCATCACCCCGTCGCGCTCGGCGATCCCGCCGCCGCGCTCGCCGTAGAGGCCGACCGCATGGACCTCGTCGAGATAGGTCATGGCGCCGTATCTGTCGGCGAGGTCGCAGATGGCGCCGATATCGGAGACGTCCCCGTCCATCGAATAGACGCTCTCGAAGGCGATCAGCTTCGGTCGGTCGCCGGCCGCGATCAGCAATTCCTCGAGATGAGCGAGGTCGTTGTGGCGGAAGATGCGCTTCTCGCAGCCCGAATGGCGCACGCCCTCGATCATCGAATTGTGGTTGAACGCATCCGACAGGATCAGGCAGTTCGGGATCAGCTTGGCGATGGTCGAGATGCCGGCCTGGTTCGAGACGTAGCCCGAGGTGAAGACGAGACCCGCCTCCTTGCCGTGCAGGTCGGCGAGTTCACGCTCGAGGTCCACCAGCGGCGAGTTGTTGCCGGCGATGTTGCGGGTGCCGCCGGCGCCGACGCCGCAACGGGCGGCGGTCTTGGTCATGGCCGAGACCACGTCCGGATGCTGGCCCATGCCGAGGTAATCGTTGGAACACCACACCGTGATCTCACGGGTGCCGCCATCGGGGCGGCGCCAGTTGGCGGTGGGGAAGCGACCGGCGATCCGCTCGATATCGGCGAAGACCCGGTAGCGCCGCTCGTCGTGCAGCCGATCGACCGCCTTGCGGAAATAGGCCTCGTAATCGGTCCGTCCGTGCCCGAATGACGCGCTGGTCGAGGATCCCTCAGCGGAGGAATCGCGGGGCGTCGTCGTATCGCTGATCATCGTCATCGCGGGCATCCGATTCACGGGCATCCGTCCTTCGCGTTCTGGCCGATCGAGGGGTGGGACCGCCATGGGCGGACCTGCCACATCCGTTCGTCTGCATTCAGCAGCGGCATCGTTTCAAAGGGCTTGTTCCGAAGCACCAAACTCTCCGCTGCAGGCCTCGTCCGACGGGATACCCGCTTGCGCAACGATTTTGCTTCGTATGGCGCGGAAGGAATCAGGCAGTGCTGATTTCGACGCCACCGCCCCGACGATACAGGCGAACTTGGAATTGGTTCAAGTCGACTCCTGCATTCCAGCTCTGCACCTGTTGAGACCGGTTGGCAAAGTCGATACGTCGCCCTGGCGACGATGGGTCGCGCAGTGACCGCCATGACGAACGACGCCACGCGCAACGAGCGGCTGAAGGCTGCTCTGCGGGACAATCTGAGGCGCCGGAAGGTTCAGAGCCGGGTCCGTGCCCAGACCGATCCGGCACCTTCCGAACAGCAAGCGGACGAGGCCGGGACGGAACGGAAACCGGAGCCCGAGGCCGATGAGCACGGCTGACGATCCCTTTTCGGACAAAACTACCGTATAGGCGGCTCGATAGCGCGGCTCCGGTAGCGGACCGCCACCGTTTTGCTGAACCATGAAGGTGCCGCCCTCTCCCGTTTCCTCGTCACGAGGAGGCCGGCGCGGCGCCTCGCGAAGGACGACGATGGACCGGATCAACATCATCGGCGGCAAGCCGCTCAACGGCGTCATTCCGATCTCGGGCGCCAAGAACGCGGCCCTGCCGCTGATGATCGCGAGCCTGATGACGGGGGAATCCCTCGAACTCATCAACATCCCGCGCCTCGCCGACATTCACGCCCTGCTGCGCATCCTCGGCAACCACGGCGTCGACCACATGGTGGTGGGCAAGCGTCCGGGCCAGACGACGGAGACCGGCCAGACCATCCGCCTCACCGCCTCGAACGTCATCGACACCACCGCGCCCTACGAGCTCGTCTCGACCATGCGGGCGAGTTTCTGGGTGATCGCTCCGCTGCTGGCGCGCTTCGGCGAGGCCCGCGTCTCGATGCCCGGCGGTTGCGCCATCGGCACGCGCCCCGTCGACCTCCTGCTGATGGCGCTGGAGCGCCTCGGTGCCACCGTCGAGATCGATGGCGGCTACGTGGTGGCGAAGGCCAAGAACGGCCTGCGCGGCGGCGAGATCCACTTCCCCAAGGTCACCGTCGGCGGCACGCATGTGGCTTTGATGGCCGCCGCCCTGGCCAACGGCTCCACCCTGATCGAGAACGCCGCCCGCGAGCCGGAAGTGGTCGATCTCGCCGATTGCCTCATCAAGATGGGCGCGAAGATCGAAGGGGCCGGCACCCCGCGCATCACCATCGAGGGCGTCTCGCGCCTGCACGGCGCCCGCCACACGGTCCTGCCGGACCGGATCGAGACCGGCACCTACGCCATGGCCGCCGCGATGGTGGGAGGTGACGTGACCCTGGAGAACACCCGGGCCGACCTCCTGCACAGCGCCCTCGACGTGCTGAAGACCACCGGCGCCGAGATCACCAGCACGGCCGACACGATCCGCATCCGGCGCAACGGCGGCGGCATCGCGGCCGTCGACGTGACCACCGACCCGTTCCCGGGCTTCCCCACCGACCTGCAGGCGCAGTTCATGGCGCTGATGACGCTGGCCAAGGGCCAGTCGCACATCCGCGAGACCATTTTCGAGAACCGCTTCATGCATGTGCAGGAACTGGCGCGCCTCGGCGCCAAGATCCGGCTCGAAGGCGATCTCGCCATCGTCGAGGGAGTGGAGCGCCTCAAGGGCGCGCCGGTGATGGCCACGGATCTCCGCGCCTCGGTCTCCCTCGTCATCGCCGGCCTCGCCGCCGAGGGCGAGACCAGCATCAACCGGGTCTACCATCTCGACCGCGGCTTCGAGGCGCTGGAAGCCAAGCTCGGCCGCTGCGGGGCCGAGATCAGCCGCATCCGCGCCTGAACGCGGCGTCTCCCGCCGGGACGCGGTGACCGCGTCCCAGGCAGATGCCTTACTGGCCCTATTGCAGGACGGCGCCGCGCTTGGGGCCGAAGCCCGGAATGTCGCACCGGCACGGCGTCTGGATCGGGCTCGGATAGGCGGGACAATTGCCGCGCGCCGTGACGCAGACGCTGCCCATGCGCTGGCGGCCGTAGCGGGGCGGCAGCGGCCGGCGTTCGCCCTCATCGTAGGGCTGATCGTACCCTTGCGAGCGATCATAGCCCTGCCGCCGGTCGTAGCCGTCGGGTGACTGGCCATAGGGCGCCCTGCCGTAGCCCTCGTCGCGGTAATATTGCGCCTGGGCCTGTCCCACGCCGAGGCCGGTCCCCACGGTCAAGACTGTCATGGCGGCGAAGGCGATGCGGCGTAATGGTCCGACTGTCATGATGATGGATGTTCCCGAGTGGAGGTTCCCTTGACCACTGGACCCTGCCGCCTGAACGCCGTCTGAGTTCGCCGGAACCGACCTCCCCCGTCGTCGCCACAGCAATTGATCCCGGCCGCACAGTTGCCGCAGGGCGGCCGCCTCGCTACCTACGGCCGACCCTCTTCCACATCCGGCGCCCGATCCGGCGGCGTCCGGCCAGATGCGAACCCGCCATGGAGCTTCTCAAGCTCGCTGCCCTCGACGCGGAGGATCTCGCCATCCTCTCGGCCCACCTCCAGGATGCGGTCCTGCGCCCGCAGGATCTCGCCTATCTCGCGCCTTCGCACCGCTTCGTCCTGGTGGGACGTCGTTTCGATTGGTCGGCGGCTGAGGGTGAGGCACCGCGCCGCCGCCTGACCGGCCTGCATTTCGAGCGGGTCATGGCCGTGCGCGCGCGCGGCCTGACGCCGGGTTCCGCATCGGACGAGCCGCTCGATCTCCTCGCCATCACCTTCGAACCGAGCGAGGAACCCTCCGGTACCATCACCCTGTTTTTTGCCGGCAAAGCGGCAATTCAGCTCGATGTGGAATGCATCGAGGCGAGGCTGAAGGACCTCGGCCCGGTCTGGGAGGTGGAAGGTCGGCCCGATCACGAGGCGGCGGAAGCCGGCCGCGCCGCGATCGAGGGCCGTGCGGGCACGAATCCCTCCAGAACAGACGACGCTCGGAAAGATCACGCCTGATGGTGCGCCTCGATAGCCGCGACGCCGATTTCGCCACCGCCTTCACCAGTCTTCTCAGCGTCAAACGCGAGATCTCGGAGGATGTCGACGAGACCGTACGCGGGATCATCGCCGGCGTGGTGTCCGGCGGCGATGCGGCCCTCGTCACCTATACCCGCCGCTTCGACCGGCTCGGTGAGGACTTTTCCGAAGCGACCCTGCGGGTGACGCCGGAGGAGGTGAAAGCCGCCATCGCCGCCTGCCCGGCCGAATCCCTCGATGCCCTGCGGCTCGCGGCAACCCGCATCGAGGCCTTCCATCGCGGCCAGGTGCCTGATGACCACATGGCCACCGACGATCTCGGCGTGACTTCGGGCTGGCGCTGGACGTCGCTCGAATCGGTGGGGCTCTACGTTCCCGGCGGGACGGCGAGCTATCCCTCCTCCGTCCTGATGAACGCGATCCCGGCCCGCGTCGCCGGGGTTCCGCGCGTCGTCATGGTCGTGCCGATGCCGGAAGGCCAGATGAACCCGCTGGTCCTGGCCGCCGCCGATCTCGCCGGCGTCACCGAGATCTACCGGATCGGCGGAGCGCAGGCCGTGGCCGCCCTCGCCTACGGGACCGAGTCGATCGCTCCCGTGGCCAAGATCGTCGGGCCGGGCAATGCCTGGGTCGCGGCGGCCAAGCGCCGGGTGTTCGGGCAGGTCGGCATCGACATGATCGCCGGCCCCTCCGAGGTGCTGATCCTCGCCGATGGCCACGCCAACCCGGACTGGGTCGCCGCCGATCTCCTTGCCCAGGCCGAGCACGACGTCGCCGCCCAATCGATCCTCATCACCGATTCGTCCGATCTCGCCGATGCGGTGGAGGCAGCCGTGGAGCGGGCCCTCGCCACCCTGCCCCGTGCCGACATCGCCCGGGCGAGCTGGCGCGATTACGGTGCGATCATCCGCGTCTCGGATTTCGACGAGGCCGTGCCCCTCGTCGACCGCCTCGCGCCCGAGCATCTCGAGATCGAGACCGCCGATCCGGAGGCGCTCGCCGCCAAGGTGCGCAATGCGGGCGCGATCTTCCTCGGCAGCCACACGCCGGAGGCCATCGGCGATTACGTCGGCGGCCCCAACCACGTGCTGCCCACCGCCCGTTCGGCCCGGTTCTCGTCGGGTCTCGGCGTGCTCGATTTCATGAAGCGGACGACGATCCTGCGCTGCGATCCCGCGGCGCTGAGGGCCTTGGGGCCGGCAGCCATCGCCCTCGGACGGTCGGAGGGCCTCGACGGTCACGCCCGCTCGGTGGCGATCCGCCTGAATCTGTGAGGGGACGATGGCAGGCGCAGAACAACCGGAAACGGGACAACCGGCAGAGGCATCGTCCATCCACCGCCTCGCCGCGGTAACCCTGGACGAGGATTCCATCGGCCGGGGCAATCCCGACCAGGAGCACGAGCGCGCCATCGCGATCTTCGACATCCTGGAGGAGAACCACTTCTCGATTCCCGGACGCGAGGGGCCCTACGCCCTCAATCTCGGCCTGGTGGAGAACAAGCTCTCCTTCGCCATCCGCCACGAGAACGGCGAGGCGGTGATGACCCACCTCCTGTCGCTGACGCCGTTCCGCCGGGTGATCCGCGATTACGAGATGATCTGCGAGAGCTATTACAACGCGATCAAGACGGCTTCGCCGACCCAGATCGAGGCGATCGACATGGGGCGGCGCGGCCTGCACAACGAAGCCTCGGAACTCCTCAAGCAGCGGCTCGAGGGCAAGGTCGATCTCGACCACGGCACGGCGCGGCGCCTCTTCACCCTGGTCTTCGCCTTGCACTGGAAGGCGTGAGCGCCTTCCCCATCTGAAGTCCGAGGCAGTCACCGCATGGTGGAAGAGGCCGGCCCGAAGAAGACGCGCGTGCAGTCCGTGCTATTCATGTGCAACTTCAACGCCGTGCGGTCGCTCGCAGCGGAGGCGATCGCACGGCACTATTTCGGCAAGTCGACCTACGTGCAGTCGGCCGGTGTCCGCTCCGGCGAGCCGGCGGACCCGTTCATGGTGGCCGCCCTCGACGAGATCGGCATCAATGCCTCGAAGCACCGGCCCCGGACCCTCCTCGAACTGGAGGAGTGGGAGGGCCTGAATTTCGACCTCATCATCACCCTGGCACCAGAGGCCCACCACGCGGCCTTGGAAGTCACCCGCACGAACGCCGTCGACGTGGAATACTGGGCGACCTCAGACCCGACGCTGATGCAGGAAGCCTCGCGCGAGCAGCGCCTCGACGCCTATCGCGACGTCCGCGACGGGTTGATCACCCGCATCAAGACCCGGCTGAAGAGCTGATACCAAGTCTCGATGAGCCTGCCCCATAGATCAGTCTCATCGAGCTTCGGCGGACGACCGCCGCCGCGCCGTCGGGCGGGCAGACCTCGATGAGGAACGCTCATCGAGGTCCGATGTAAGCCTTACCCACCACCCCGGCTATTCCGGGCGTCCGCTCACCGGGCCGATGCGCCGGAGCGAGGTCACCGCGCCGTAGCTCTTCTCGGCGATCCGCTCCACCGCTCCCGCCAAGGGTTCCACCGCCACCGCCATGTGGTGGCCGTTGGCGTGGATGAGGCGGGTCTCGTCGAGCATCATCCCGACATGGCCGCGCCAGAAGACGAGGTCGCCGCGCCGCAGGCCGTCGAGGCTCGGAGGGAGCGGAGTGCCCAGAGCCGCTTCCTGCTGATCGGCATCGCGGGGACAGGGAATGCCCGCCATGGACAGGCAGAGCTGGACGAGACCGGAGCAATCGAGCCCGAGGCTGGTGCGGCCGCCCCAGAGATAGGGAGTGCCGACGAGACGCTCGGCGGTGGCGGCATGATCGGGCTCCACCGTAGGGATCGGGGCGCAGTGATCGGCGAAGACGTAGGATTCGTCGGCGAGGCGCAGGAAGTCGCCTTCCCGCTCCCTGCAAGAGAGTCCTGCGCCGAGGCTGACATGGCCCAGCGGCGGCCGCTTCATGTCGGCGGCCGGATAGAGGAAGCTGCGCAGCGCCGTCACCCGGTGGGTCGGGGCCGGAGCGTCCGATGCGCAGGATTCCTCCGGCAGGTAGCCGACATAGCCGTCGCTCCCGAGCTGGACGAAGGCGAAGCCGTCGCCGGTCTCATAGATCGTGACGGAATCGCCCAGGACCGCCTCGGTCTCGATCCCGGCTTCCAGGCTCGGCCGGCGCCGGAGCGGGGCCGAGGGCACGATCAGCCGGCCGCTTTGTCCAGCGACGTAGCGCTCGGCATCGACACGGCCGCGCAGGCGGATATCGGCGAGGTCGGGACGTGCCGGAACCAGCCGGGCATCGGTGAGATCGGTGATGGGAAACATGTGGGCGCCAGTATCGGCGCGAGACCGACCCCGTGCAACGGGCCCGGCGATGGCCGGGCCACCGATTTGAACGTGCGTCATAGTGACGCTTGTATTGCTTCTCCGATGGGCATTTGTTCAGGCAAGCGAATACGGAACCGGCATCTCACGGCCGCTCTGGCGGAAATTCCGGCGATCCGCACGGAATGCACGGAACGCGTGGGTGTACCGCCAAAATGGTGCAATGCACCGCGCCGCGCCTCGCGCTATCTTCTCCGCATGATGAGCGCGGGCCGAGTCGTGAAGAAGACTTCGAAATCCTTTCAGGATCTGCCGCCGATCCGTGTACGGCGCGAGCCCCCCACGATTCCCGAGGCGGTGGCAGCCGCCCAGGATCTCGCGGACGACCTCGAACAACAGGTCGAGATCGCCGCCGGCCTGATCGGACTCCCGATCGACGAGATTCGCCCGCATGTGCTCGCCGCGGAAAAGCCGAAGCCCGAGAGGATGTCCGAGCATATCCTCACCGCCGGCAGCCCGAGCCGGGCGCCGCGCACCGTCATCGTCGAGCGCCGCACCCGTCCCCCCGTGGTGGTCGAGCGGCGCGGCCGTCCCCCGGTCGACGGGCGGCGCTGACCTCTCGCCAAATAGAACCTCTCACCAGGTCAAGGTTTCGCCGGTGTAATCGAGATAGGCGATGCCGGCCTTGCCGATTTGCCGTTCGAGGATGTCGGCCATCCCGGTAACGCTGGTTTCGATGTCGATATCGGCGTCCTCGCCGCCCATCTCGGTGCGGACCCAGCCGGGATGGATCAGGGCGACGCCGAAACCCTCCTCGCGGTGACGGATCTCGAAGCTGATCGCCAACGTGTTCAGCGCCGCCTTGCTCGCCCGGTAGGTCTCCCAGCCCCCGCTGTCGTTCAGCGAGACGCTGCCGAGGACGGAACTCATGAAGGCCATGAGGCCGTTGCCCGCCAGCCGGTCACGGAACAGTTCGGCAAAGCGGATCGGGCTGATCGCGTTCGTCAGGTAGACCTGGGCGGCGACATCCCGAGGGACGTCATGGGCGGGGTCGTGCGCCTGGGTCGCCACGCCGGCCACCACGAAGATCAGGTCGTAGCGTTGGTCCGAGAGCCGCTCATGGAGAGCGGCGACCGCGCTGTCATCGTCGATATCGGCGGTCTCGACGGTGAGCGTCTCCGATGTCAGGGCCGCCAATCCCTTGGACGGGGAGCGCTGCGTCGCGGTCACAGCCCAGCCGCGTTTCAGGAACGTCTCCACCAACCCGAGCCCCAGGCCGCGCGAGGCTCCGACGATCAGTGCGTTCTTGCGTGTCTCGGTCATGGCGATGTCTCCGCTGCCGAGGGTGAGGCTCGGCATCACGGGGGATAGGTTGGTCGGCAGGCGCATGACGGCAATGGTGCCGGCCGAACCTGCACGATCGCTCAATCGGCCGTCTGCACCGACCAGGTCGCGTGACTGATCCGTCCGTCGCGTTCCAGCCCGGTGACCACGGCGTCGAGTTCGACGGAGTCCACCGCCGTCGCCACCAGGGTCGCGACCACCTCCACCATATCCTCGCCGCGCTCCACCACCTCGATGCCGCCAACGGGATAATGCGCGGCCTCCAGCCGTTCGACGAGGAGGTCGCGGGCGGGGCCGGCATGGTCGGCCTGCACCGTGACCTGCACCTCATAGGTGGCTTCGGTCTGGCTCTCGTCGATGGGGACGCGGTTGATGGCGTTGACCAGGGGCCGCAGCAACGTGTTGCCGGACAGGATGGCCGCGGTAACGAACCAGGCCTCCAGGGGGAAATCGGCGCCGGCAAAGGCTCCCACGGCCGCCGAGCACCAGAGCGTGGCGGCGGTGTTGAGGCCGCGCACGTTCATGCCTTCCTTCATGATGACGCCGGCCCCGAGGAACCCGACGCCCGAGATTACGTAGGCGACGGTCCCCACCGCACCGCGGGCTCCTTCGAGCCGCATGCCGAGATCGACGAAGGCCGCCGCGCCGACGGCCACCAGGACGTTGGTGCGCAGGCCCGCCGTGCGCTGGCGGTATTGCCGCTCGGCACCGATCATCGTGCCGAGGGCGAAAGCCACGATGAGGCTGATGGCGGAGTTGACGAATTCGGGAAGCGGCGAGGCGAGAAGCGAGGTCATGGGCGCTGCATGTCGCCCGCCCATGACGGAATGGTGACAGCCGGCCTCCTCAGCCGTTCAGGAAGCCCAGCAGGGCCTCGAGGGTCGCGGAAGGATTCTCCTCGGCGAGGAAATGCCCCGATGTGATCTCGGCGGATATGGCCTTCGGCGCGAAGGTGCGCTGCCAGGCCGCCAACGGGCTTTCGTGCGTATGATCGAGATAGCCGTCCCCGGTGAGGATCAGGGTCGGACAGGAGAGAGTCTTGCCCGCCGAGAGATCGTCGAGGTCGGCCTCGCGGTCGCGGGTCGCGCCGGCCCGGTAATCCTCGCAGAAGGCATGGATGCGCTCCGGCACGTTCCAGTTCTCGCGATAGAGCTTGAGCGCGGCCGGGGCGAAGGGATCGAGGCTCTTGGCATTGCTCCATCGCCGCAAGAGCCCCTCGAAATAGGCGACCGGATCCCGGCCGATCTCCTCCTCCGGTCCGGGTGCCGGCCGGGCCAGGGAGACCCAATGCGCCGACACGTCGCCATCGCCTTCGATCCGCTCCCACTGAACGAGGGTCGGCAGGATATCGAGGAGGGCGAGACGCTCGATCCGACCCGGTTCGTCGAGGGCGAGGCGGTAGCCGACCCGCGCGCCGCGATCGTGGCCGACGAGTCCGAAGCGGACATGGCCGAGACGCTCCATGATCGCCACCACGTCCCGGCCCATGCGGCGCTTGGAATAGGTCTCGTGGCTGGAATCGCCCTTCGGCGCCCCTGACCAGCCATAGCCCTTGAGATCGAGGCATATGACGCGGTGGGTCTCGGTGAGCGCCGGTGCGATGCGGTGCCAGCAGGCATGGGTCTGCGGAAAGCCGTGCAGCAGGATCAGGGGCGGGGCATCCTCCGCGCCTCCGCTTCGGGCAAAGAAGCGACCTTCCGGAAGGTCGATCCAGTCGGCGCTGAAACCGGGAAAGAGATCTGCACTCACTGTCCTGTCTCCGGTCTGGCCGCTCGCTGTGAGAAGAAGCCGGAAAGCCGGTCCAGGGTTTCACGAACATCGGCAGAGATGCGACATAACGCCGATTCCGGAGGCGGCTTCGGATAGGCAGGGCAAGCAAGTGCCGCTGCATGCATCCTTCTTCATGAAATCCTTGGGGTTTGGGCATTTTGCCCGATCTCATCCTCGTGTTTCACGGGAAACGTCCCGCGGGATTGACGCCGGCACTGCGCAACAGGCACACCCGATGGACATAGGGATCTCTTAAGAATCCGCCCGAGGAGACGCGCATGGTGCTGTACGCCGGCCCTGCCACGATCATGTCCCGCTTATCCGTTGCGGCTGCCTTTCCGGCGGTCACCGGCGGTGCTCGCTCATGAGCGATGCGACACTGGCCACGCGTCCCGCCGCAACGGCGCCGCGCGCTGCCGACGATGCCCTTCGCGCTCGCATCCTCGCCCTTCGTGACGGCCTGAGCCATGGGCTCATCGGTGCCGAGACCTTGGTGGAACGCCTGCTCATCGGGCTTCTCACCGGCGGGCATCTCCTCATCGAGGGCGCGCCCGGCCTCGCCAAGACCCGCGCGGTGAAGCGCCTGTCGGACGGTCTCGACGGCAGCTTCGCCCGTATCCAGTGCACGCCGGACCTGATGCCGGCCGACCTCACCGGCACCACTGTCTGGCGCCAGGATGCCGGAGATTTCGAGTTCCTGCCCGGCCCGCTGTTCCACTCCCTCATCCTCGTCGACGAGGTGAACCGCGCGCCGCCCAAGGTTCAGTCCGCGCTGCTCGAATCCATGGCCGAGGGCCAGATCACGGTGGCCGGCCACACCCACGTTCTGCCCGACCCGTTCATGGTGGTGGCGACCCAGAACCCGATCGAGCATGCGGGCACCTTCCCCCTGCCGGAGGCGCAGCTCGACCGTTTCCTCCTCCACGTGGTGGTGGAGATGCCCGACGAGGCCTCCGAACGGCGCATCCTCGACCTCGTCGAGGGCGAGTTGAACCATCACGCCGAGGCGATGCCGGTGAAGCTCACCGTGGCGGAGATCCGTGCCGCCCGCGCGGCGGCGCTCAACGTGCATGTCTCGCCGGCCTTGAAGGATTACCTGGTGCGGCTCGTGGCCGGGACCCGCAACGACAAGGCCGCGCCCGACCTGCGCGCCTCGATCGAGCATCCGGCTTCCCCGCGCGGGACGCTGGCGCTGATGCTCGCCGGTAAGGCGCGGGCCTATCTGCGTGGCCGCGATCACGTGATCCCCGAGGACATCTCGGATCTCGCGGCCGATGCCCTGGCACACCGGATCGGCCTCACCTGGCGAGCCGCCGCCGAGGGACACACGGCGCGTGGCATCATCAAGGGTCTCGTCCAGCGGGTTCGGGCGCTCTGAGGCGGGATGGTCGCGTAGAACAGCCATGGCGTCCTCACCCGGCCAGACCCCAGAGTCCGACCTCGGCCCCGGAATCCATCTCTCGGGCGAGGCCCTGATGGGCCTGCGCCACCTCGCCCGCCGCGGCGTCTCGCCGGCGACGCGCACCCTCGCGGGGCTCCCCGGCGGCATCGTCACCCGTCGGCGCGGACGCGGCTCCGAACCCGACGACGTCCGGCTGTGGTCCGAGGGCGACGACCGCCGCCATATCGACCGCAACGCCACCGCCCGCACCGGTATCCTCCACGTGCGAACGCACCATGACGAACGCGACCGGGCCGTGGTGCTGCTGGCGGATTTCCGCCCCTCCATGTTGTTCGGTACGCGCCGGGCACTCCGTTCCGTGGCCGCGGCGGAAGCCCTGGTCCTGCTCGGCTGGCGCATCGTCGGCGATGGCGGCCGGATCGGCCTCGTCGCCGCGTCGTCGGCCGAGCCAGTGGTGGTTCGTCCCGGCAGCGGCGAGCGGGCGATGACGGCGGTGACCGGTGCATTGGCCATGGCGCATGCCCAGGCGCTTGCCGCCTCCGACACCGTCGACCCTCCGCTGGACCGTAGCTTGAGCGTCGCGGCGAGCCTCCTGCCTTCGGGAGGCCATCTCGTCATCGGCAGCGCCCTCGATGCACCGGGGCCTGATTTCGACCACCTGCTCACCGTGCTGGCCGAGCGCCTGTCGATCCGCCTCGTCCTCGTCAGCGATGCGTTCGAGCGCACGAAGCCGGCCGGCTTCTTCCCGTTCTCCACGTCCGATGGGCAGCGCGGCACCGTTCAGGTCAGCCGGTCAGCGTCCAGGGCGAGCGTCGGCCCCGACGACCGGCTCATCGACTACGCCCGGCGCGGGATCGAGGGCCTGCGCCTCGATGCGGAGGCGGGCCCCGAGGCCTATGCGCCGTTGATGGAACGTCTCGATGCGGTTCTATAGCGCGTGAACCCGTCCGATTCCCCGACCGGTCTCTCCCAATTGCGCGGCCTGCATCTGCCGGCCGATGCGGGCAGCGGCGCGCAGGGCGAGGTGGTGATGGCCATCGCACTCGGCTTCGTGGCGGCCTTGCTCGTCGGCCTCGTCAGGCTGATGCGGGCGAGGGCGAAAGCCTCGGTGCGGGCCTCGGCCCTGCGCGGTCTCGCCGAGACGCGCGGACTCGCCCCCGATAAGCGCCTGATCGCACAGGCGCGCCTGCTGCGGCGTCTCACCCGGACGCTCGCAGGGGACGACGCCGCTTCGACGCAGGGGCGAGACTGGGCGGCGATCCTCGACCGTCTCTTCGTCACCGTCTTCTTCAGCAAGGGCGCAGGTGCGATCGTGACGGAGGGCCTATATCGACGCTCCGCCCCGGTCGATCCCGAGGCCATCGATTCCGAACTCGGCCGTCTCTTCGCACGGATCAGGGCCTGAACCCGATGCCAGCCTGGTTCACCGCCTTCACCTCGGCCTTCGATCTCGCCGCGCCCCTGGCGCTGCTGCTCCTGCCGCTGCCGTTCCTCGCGAGCCGGCTGCTGCCGCCCGAGCGGATGGGGTCGAGCGGTGCCCTGCGCGTTCCCGCCTCCCTGGTGACGGGTTCCGCCCGTGGTGACAGCGTGGCGGCGCGCGGTCGCGGACGTGCCATCCTGATCTGGACCCTCTGGGCCGCCCTGGTGGTGGCTCTGGCCGGTCCGCGTCTCGTCCTGCCGGCCACCGCTCTCCCGGCCTCGGGCCGCGAGATCATGCTGGTGATGGATCTGTCCGGCAGCATGGAGCGCCGGGATTTCGACCTCGACGGCGAGACCGTGACGCGCCTCACCGCCGTGAAGCGGGTCGGCACCGATTTTATCCGCCGCCGCGCCGGCGACCGGATCGGCCTCGTGATCTTCGCCAACGAATCCTACGTCGCCGCGAGCCCGAGCTTCGATACCGCCACCGTGGCGCGTGCCCTCGACGACGCGACGATCGGGCTCGTCGGCCGCTCCACCGGCATCGGCGACGGTCTCGGGCTCGCCCTCAAGCGGCTGGTGCCGGCGACCTCGGGCGAGAGCCCCGGGACGCCGGAGCCCGCATCGAAGGTCGTGGTGCTGATGACGGACGGCGCCAACAATGCCGGCCAGACCACGCCGCGCGACGTGGCGGCTCTCGCCAAGGAACTCGGCGTGAAGGTCCACACCATCGCGCTCGGCCCCCGCGACATGTCGAATGCCGATGGCGAGCAGGATGTGGTCGATGCCGAGACCCTGCGCGACATCTCGAGCCTCACCGGCGGCACCTTCTTCCGGGTGAAGACCACGGACGACCTCATCGCCATGGCCGATGCCATCGACGCCATCGAGGGAGGACGCGCCAAGGCACCTCCGGTCCCCCTGCGACAGGATCTGTGGCCGTGGCCGGCCGCCCTCGCCTTCCTCTGCGCGGCGGGCCTGCTGGCAGCGAGGCGCAAGGCATGAGCGCCCTCTTCGACTTCGCCATCCTGCGGCCGTGGTGGCTCGTGGCAATTCCGGTCATCGTCATCCTCGCCCTGCGCGCGGCCTGGCGCTCGGCACCGCTCGGTGATTGGGCGAAGGCCGTCGATCCCGGCCTGATGGCCTTTCTGGAGAAGCGCGGAGCCGTGCTCGGCGGGCGACGCCAAGCCAATCTCATCGCCGCCATCACGGCCGGCATCATCGCCATCGCCCTCACCGGACCGGCCGTCGAGCGCCCGGATGCGGCGACCTTCCGCAACCTCGATGCGACGGTCGTCGTCATCGATCTCTCGCGCTCGGTCGCCGAGGGCGGCCACCTCAAGGACGTGCGCCAGATCGCCGACAGCGTGGCCCAGGCGGCGGGCACACGCAGCGTCGCCATGGTGGTCTATGCCGGCGACGCTTATCTCGCGGCCCCGCCGACCACGGACCGTGACGCCCTGAGCCTCGTCCTGTTCTCCCTCGACGGCGATACCGTCCCGGATCGCGGCACGCATCCGGAGCGCGGCCTCGCCATCGCGCGACGGACCCTGGAAGAGGCCGGCGTCATTGCCGGGGACGTGGTTCTCGTCACCGACGGGGATGGGATCGGCGACGCGGCCATGCGCGAGGCCGCCGCGATCAAGGCCAAGGGCTGGCATCTCCATGCCGTGTTCGTGCCCGCGACGAAGGCTCTGCCGGCAGGAGTGCCCAAGCCCGACCGGGCGGCCCTCGACCGCGTGACCGGCGCGGGGAACGGCATCACCGTCGATCTCGGCACGCCGACCGCGCTCCTCGACACGGTGGGCGCCAGCACGGCACAGCATCTGGCGGCGGGCGGCTATACCGTGCTCGCCTTCGCCGATCTGGGGCGCTGGCTGATCCTGCTCGCCCTGTTTCCCGCCCTCGCTCTGTTCCGCAGGAGCGCCTGATGAACACGGCGCGTCTCCCCCTCCCCGGCCGTCTCGTCCACTCGGGTCGTCTCGCTTTCGCCAAAAGCCTGCCTCGGCACTGGACCGGATGGGCCAGGATCGTGGGTGTCGCCCTGGCCAGTGCCGGCATTCTCGGCCTCGCCCTGGTCTCGGAGCCGCGCACGACGCTCGGCCGCAGCCTGATGAGCCTCGGCTTGCCGAGCGCCGCCGCATTCGTCTTCGCCGATCCGGCCTGGCGCGGGCCGGCGCTCTACGAGGCCGGCCGTTACGACGAGGCCATCGCGATCTTCCAGAATGGCGGCCGGCGCAACGCCTACAATCTCGCCAATGCCCTGGCGCGCTCCGGCGATTACCAGGGCGCCCTCGACACCTACGACGTCGCCCTGCAATACAACCCGCGCGACGCCGACGCGCAGGCCAATCGCTCCCTCATCGCCCGCCTCGTCGCCGAGGGGCCGCAAGACCGCGGCAAGGGCGGCGGCCTCGCCAATGCCACGGCGACGGTGGGCTCGCGCTACAACAAGAGTTCGAACCAGGACCCGAACGAGGAGATGAAAGCCTCCTCCGTCGGAGAGGGCCTCGCCGGCAACAAGGAGGGCGGCACTTCGTCCTCGACGCCGGGCAACAGCAAGGTGGCGCGGCGCGGCAAGGCCGAGCAGCAATCGGTGGATTCCGGTAAGGGCGAGGCCCGTGGTTCGGCCAGCGACGCGGCCGGGCGCGGCCGCACCGGAGCCGGTTCCGCCATGGTCGCGGCCGCACCCGAGCGGGAGGCACGGCGCGTGACGAAGAGCTTCGAGGCACACGAGATCCGGCCGGACCGCCTCTGGCTCCAGACCCTGCCCGACGATCCGGGCCGCTACCTCAAGCTGCGCCTGAAGGCGGAGCAGGCGGTCCGCGTGGAGGCGGGAACCGCGGTCCCGGAAGGCAGCAACCCATGGTGATCCGCTTCCACCGTCCCGACGCCAACTCTCCCGCTCCCGCGCGAGAGGGATCCCCTGCCCGACGCGGCGTTCTCATGCTCGGTGCTGTCCTGCTGATGGCAGGTCTGGTGCCTGCCCGTGCCGAGATCTCCCCCGGCGACCTCACCCTGACGGTGACGCCCGAGCTCAACGGCAACGCATCGCCGTTCTCCCGCGAGATGGTGCTGCTGCACATTCGCGGCGTCTACCGGCAGGCGATCCTGCTGGAAGAAGTGATTCAGCCGTCGCTGGCGAATTTCAGCTGGACCCAGCTCGGCCGCGACACCTGGTCGAAGACCCGCCTGCCGGACGGCCAGGTGGCGGTGGCCTTCGACCGCACAATCGCGATCTTTCCGCATCATCCCGGCGATTTCACCATCGATCCGTTCATCCATCGCCTGACCATCAACGAGGGCGGCGCCCGCAAGGTGGTGGACGTTCCCTCGGAACCGGTTTCTCTACCGGTCGCGACCTGGACGAAGCCGGTGGGCGGACCCGACGTGAAGGAGCCGTGGTGGCTGCCGGCGCGGGACGTGACCATCACCGATTCCTGGAGCCCCGACCCCGAGACGGTGAAGATCGGCGAGACCACGAGACGGATCGTCACCCTGGAAGCACAGGGGCTGGTGGCCGAAGGGCTGCCGCCGCGCCCGGTCATGCGCACGCGCGGCGTCCTCACCTTCGCGGGTCCGGTGACGCGGGAGACCATCATCACCCCGACCGGGCCGGTGGCGCGGGCGACCTATCAGTGGGATGTGCGCCCGGCTGTGACCGAGATCGTCCCCCTGGAAGCGATCACCATCGCCTGGTTCGACACCGTGTCGCGGACGTTGCGTGAAGCGGAAATCCCGGCCCGGCAGATCGGTGGCGGCCTGCCCGATCGCGACGAGGATGCGAAACCCATCGCACCGGCCTCGCCGATCGCGGTCGCGGCAGCGGCGATCGGGGCCTTCGGCCTCGGTCTCGCCCTCATCGGCTTCGGCATTCCGAGGCGGTGGCAATCCCTGCGCCTCGACCGTGCGACAGGTCGCGAACTCACACGCCATGCGCGAGCGGGAGACGCGAAGGCCTTTCGCGCGGCGCTGGAACCGGTCTTCCAACGCGAGCCCGAACTGACGCGATCCTGGCGCTCGACGCCCATGATCGCCGACGCGTTGGCGGCCCTCGATGCGACCCTCTACGGCCGAACCGACACGACACCGCCCGACCTGACGCTGTTAGCCGGCATTCTGTCGAAGCCGGTCAGGGTCGCCCATGGTCCGGCCGAGCCGAGTGTCCGGCTGGCCGAACTCGATGGCAGGGCGCAACCTCGGTAACCATTGATTTACCATGCCCTGTCAGCCTCGGCCGGGAAGTGGGGCGACATGAACCGACGGCGGAAGACAGCGACAGGCCACGCCGTGCGGGTGCTGTTCGGGGCCTGCCTCGTCGTCCCTGCCTATTGCGGTTCGGTGAAAGCGGCCGATTTCCGCGAGCCCGGGTTCGCCCCCTACGGCGCGGACGCAAACCGCCCCGGCACCATCGTCGAGATTGAGCCGCCGCCGCGCTACTTTCCGCGCGCGGAAGAGGACAGCACCCCGCGACGCTACCGTGCCAGACCACGCCGTCTCGCCTGCATCCCGAGGAGCGTCCCGATCCCTACCGATGCGCCGGACGATCCGAGCTATGTCGGATCGACCTACGGCCTCGGAAAGCCGAGCTATTATGGGATCAAGCCGGCTCTCGGCGTCGACGATCCGTTCGGCCGCTCATTGCTGCCCTACTGCAACTGACCTCCGTCGCGAGCCGCTCTGGCCTTCCGCCGCCGAGTTGGGTTAGTCGCAGGCTTGTCCGACGTCGCCCGAGATCCTGAAGAGTCCCGATGAGCAGCCAAGCCTCGTCCGTCGCCCTGGTCCGGTTCGATGCGGTGGCCCCCTTGCGTGCCCGCGTGTCCGAATGGAAGGCGGCGGGGGAGCGTGTCGTCCTCGTCCCCACCATGGGCGCCCTGCATCGGGGCCACCTCTCCCTGGTGAACCGGGGGCGGGAACTGGGGCAGCGAGTTATCGTCAGTATTTTCGTCAACCCGACGCAGTTCGGGCCGAGCGAGGACTTCTCACGCTATCCGCGCGATACCGAGACCGATCTCGCCCTCCTCGCGGGAGCCGGCGTCGACGCCGCCTACCTTCCGTCGGTGGAAACGATGTACCCGAAGGACTTCTCCACCAGCCTCACGGTGGCGGGCATCACCGACGGCCTCTGCGGTGCCTATCGGCCGGGTCACTTTGCCGGCGTCGCCACCGTGGTGACGAAGCTCGTCAATCAGGTCCAGCCCGACATCGCCCTGTTCGGCGAGAAGGACTTCCAGCAGTTGCAGGTCATACGTCGTGCCGTGCGCGACCTCGACATTCCGGTCGAGATCGGCGGCGTCCCGACCTTGCGGGAAGAGGACGGGCTCGCCCTCTCCTCGCGCAACCGTTACCTCGACGCGGAGGAGCGGCGGATCGCGCCCATCATCCATCGCGAGCTGACACGGATCGCCGAGGGGCTGAGAACCGGGAAGGCCGCCTCACCTCTGGTTGCGGCTTCGACCGATCGCCTGACCGAGGCTGGGTTCAGCACCATCCAGTATCTCAGCGTGTGTGATGCCGACACACTGGCCCCGGTGGAGCACGCCACGGGCCCGACAAGGATCCTGGTGGCCGCCTATCTCGGCTCGACGCGGCTCATCGACAACGTCGCGGTGTGAACCCGATTCAGTGACGCGGCCGGTCCAGGCGGTGTGCCATGAAGAAGTCGACCATCGCCCGCGATGCATCCGGTCCCCGCCGGTCAGTGTAGCTACCCGAGGGGTCGCCCCCCGACCAGGCATGGTTCAGGCCGCGCACGACCCAGCTTTCCACCACGACACGATCGCTCTCATCGGCGTAGCGAGTCCGGATGTAGGCAAGTCCGCCGGGACTCACGCCATCCGAGACGGACGGGGTCAGCATGTCGACGCCCGCCTGGACGAGCACCTGCTCGCCATTGCGCGGATGGACGGTGCTGTCGCTCTCACCATGGACCATGATGGTCGGCACCCGTGCGGTCTCCCCCTGCAGGACACCGGAGGGTCCGAGACGCATCGTGGTCAGCGCCGAGGAGATGTCGCCGGCGCAGCCAGCGGCGAGTCCCGAATGCACGCCGACGGCGGCATAGAGGTCGGGATAGGCTAGGGCGATGTTGGCCGCGGCAGCACCACCGGCGGAGAGACCGGCAATATAGACCCTGCGCGGATCGACATCGTACTCGCTCATCACCGCACGGGTGAGACCGGCGATGATCTCGGCCTCGCCGGAGCCACGTCCTTGGTCGCCCGGCTGGTACCAGTTCCAGCAGCGCTGGCCATGGTCCTTCGAGCTCTGGGCGGGATAGGCCACGAGGAACCCTTCCACCTCGGCGAGGTGGTTCATGGCGGTCCCGGCCGCGAAATCGTCGGGTGACTGGGTGCAGCCATGCAGCATCACGACGAGGGGAGGCTGGGCGACGGTGCGGCTCGGGATGTAGAGCTTGTAGTCGCGCGCACCTGCGGCGTTGGAGAAGGATCGTTCGGTGAACGCCCCCTCTCGCACGGGAGCATCCGGGGCAGACCAGGGCTCCGAGGGTGCCGGAGGAATCGGGGAAACCGGCGGCACCGTCCCGGCGCCATCCCGGAACAACGCCGTCGGGTCGAACGCTTCGAGCCCCGAAGTGACCGAACCGGAGGGGGACGACAGACCGAATTTCCGCGCGACCTGGCCCAGGGCATCCCGCAACTGTTCCTGCAGGCCTTCGGGGATGAACCCGGACTTGGGATGGTGGGGCGTGGCGGCCTCGTTACCGTCATCGAGACGATAGGCGCCGTCCATTGTCTGAGGCGATGTGGTGGTGTTCTGCTGCCCGAAGAGGCTTCGCTGGATCAGATCGGTGGCTTCCTGCAGACGGCCCGTCCCTGTCAGTTTGGTCGCTTCGACGAGGTCGGCCAGACGTGTTTGCGTCCGGTTCGTATGATCAGCCATCGCTTGATCGCTTTCTGGATGATGGGGAGTGGCCGACGGTTCCGGTCGATGCTGAACACAAAGCGATCCAACATCGACGAAGGGCTCAATTGGCCTCCGCGCCGACTCGATGGCTAAAGATGTAGACAGGTTTTGTTGCAATGCAATATGTCTTTTATTGCATTGCACTCGCGGTCCTTCAGTCGCTGTCATTCTCGTTGACATAGTCGCGCCAGATTGGACTGGCGCCAAGGCCCGCGACGAACGCAGCGTGCTGGCTAACTTCCAAAGGCTTCAAACGGTTGCGTAATTGGCGTGGCCCTGTGGCGATCGGCCCGTCGCTCGACGTGACGCGTCGCGCCGGATCGGTCGGTTCCGCGCTGGCGAGACCGAGGCTGGTCTGTTTGCCACCGAGAAGCTCGATATAGACCTCGGCCAGGATCTGGGCGTCGAGGAGCGCGCCGTGCTTGGTCCGCCGCGTCGTGTCGATCCCGTAACGGACACACAGGGCATCGAGGCTGTTGGAGGCGCCGGTATGTTTGCGCCGCGCCATCTGCAACGTGTCGACAACGGCGTCCAGCGCGATCTGCGGCGGTCCGTTCTCACCGAGACGGGCGAATTCCATGTTGAGGAAGCCGACATCGAAGGGCGCGTTATGGATCACGAGGGGAGAATCGCCGCAGAAGGCGACGAAGTCCGCCACGATCGCCGAGAATAACGGTTTATCGGCGAGGAAAGCGTCGGACAGGCCATGGACACCGAAAGCGCCCTGCGACACCGGCCGTGTCGGATTGACGTATCGGTGGAAGGTCACCCCGGTCTGGACGTGGTTGATCAGTTCGACGCAGCCGATCTCGATCAACCGGTCACCGTTCTTGGCATCCGTACCGGTGGTCTCGGTGTCGAGGACGATCTCACGGAGCATGGTGCGGTCCATTCGCGGGGATAAGGGTCGTTCGATCAGGCGATGCGGCTACCGGCGAGACGCGCGATCAGAGCGTCGACCTGCTTTTCGGCACCAGCAAGGCCAAGCCCGGTATCGATGAGGAAGTCGGCCCGGGCGCGCTTGTCGGCATCGGGCATCTGCTTGGCGAGGATGGCGGCGAACGCAGCCTCCGACATGCCGGGACGCGCCAGTACCCGCTGCCGCTGAACGAGCGGATCCGCACTCACCACCAGGACCGCGTCGCATCGCGCCCCCCCACCGGTCTCGAACAGGAGGGGAATGTCGAGGATCACGAGATCGGCATCGGCATGGTGGGCGAGGAAGCGCTGCTCCTCACCCCGGACGAGGGGATGGATCGCGGCTTCGAGCCGGGCCAGAGCATCGGGCTGGCCGAGGACATGATCCCGCAGGCGCGCCCGGTCGACGGAGCCATCCTCACCGATCGCGTCGGGAAACAGGTCGGCGATGATCCGGGCACCCGATCCGACGGCTGCATAGAGGGTTCGCACCGCCGCATCCGCGTCGTAAACCGGAATTCCACGCTCGGCGAACATGGCGGCGGTGGTCGATTTCCCCATGCCGATCGAGCCGGTGAGGCCGAGGATGAACGGTCGGCTCATCGTGAAGCGGTCAGATCGGAGACGATCAGCGCGCGCAATTGCGGCGTGACCACGGGTCGTGTTCCGAACCAGCGCTCGAAACCGGGAACGGCCTGATGCAGCAGCATCCCGAGTCCGTCGACGACCCGAAGTCCGCGTGAGGCGGCGTCCGCGAGGAGCGGGGTCTTAAGCGGCGAGTAGACGATATCGGCAACGGCACAATGAGCCGGCAAATTATCGATCGCGACATCGAGGGGCGGCTTGCCGGTCATGCCGAGGGAGGTGGTGTTGACGAGGAGTCGCGCATGGCCGAACGCGCCGTCGAGGTCGTCCCAGTCGATCACGTCGACACGCGACGGATCGAGGCCGGCAATGGCTTCGGCGCGCGAGCGGGTTCGGTTGGCGACGACGATGCGGACATTGGGCCTGTCGAGCAATCCCGCCACCACGGCCCGTGCCGCACCGCCGGCGCCGAGAACAATGACATCACGGGCATCCGCGTTCAGCCAATCCCGGCCGAGCGTCTCGTCGAGATGGGCGGTGAAGCCGACGGCATCGGTGTTGTCGCCGACGAGCCGCCTCTGTTCGTCGAAGGACAGCGTGTTGACCGCGCCGATCCGCCGGGCTGCTCCGGTCAATATGTCGGCCAGGGCGAAGGCGGCTTCCTTGTGCGGCAGGGTCACGTTGCCGCCCGCAAACCCCGCCGCCTTCAGGCCGCGCAGGAACGCCTCGAACCCGTCCGGCGCCACATCGATCCGCTCATAGGAGCCGTCGAGCCCGAGGGTGGAGAGCCAATGACCGTGGATCATCGGCGATCGGGAATGGGCGATCGGATGACCGACGACGAAGGCTTTGATCATGAACGGGTCTCTTGAACGGCTTCGGTGTCGGTCGTGGCAGGGACGACGATGAGCGATCAGAAGGCGAGGCAACCATGGCGGCGTAAGCGGTCGAGCAATCCGGTCAACGGCAGGCCGAGGATCGTGGCATGGGAACCCTCGATCCTGCTGAACAGGTGGATGCCGAGACCTTCCAGTTGATACCCCCCCACCGTGCCGGTGACGCGGTGAAGACCGGCGATGGCCAGATAAGTGTCGATATCGACGCTGCCGAGATCCCGTATCGTGAGATGGGCGTCGTCGTGAATGAGCTCCGGTTCCCGGCCCGGCACGATGAGAGCAGCGGCGGAATGCAGCGAATGCATCCTGTTCGATAGTCGGCTCAACTGGTCACGGGCGGCGTCGAGGGAGGATGATTTATGAAACACCTCGCCCTCGCAGGCGAGGACCTGATCCGCCGCCAGAACGATCCGATCCCCGGCTGTCGCCGCAACCGCCAAAGCCTTCGCCAGCGCCAGCCTGCGCGCGAGATCGACGGGAGTAAGGGGACCGGCCTCGGCCTCGACGCGCCGCTCGTCGAGGTTCGGGACCATAACCTCCACCTCCAGACCGGCGGCTTCGAGCAGATGTCGCCGCGTCGGCGAGCCGGATGCGAGGATAAGGGGCCGTTCGGGAAGCCAGAGGTGGGTCATGACGGAATCCGGAGACACAGATACGGGCACTGGCGCAACGCGCCCAGTCCCTTACGCCACGATGAATTTGAGCCTGTGTTCGCGGTGCAGGTCGAGGATCGCGGCGGCGGTCTCCTCGATGGACCGTCGGGTGACGTCGATGGTCGGCCAGCGATGACGATTGCAGAGCTTCCGGCAGGCGGCGATCTCGTCGGCGACGGCATCGCGATCGACGTAGAGCGAGGTGTCGTCGGCCTTCAGGCTCAAGAGCCGGTTCTGCCGGATCTGCACGATCCGCTCCGGGCTCGCCAGCAATCCGACGACGAGGGGCTTGCGTGCATTCTCCAATGAAGGCGGAACCGGCATTCCCGGAACGAGAGGAAAATTCGCGGTCTTCAATCCGCGATTGGCCAGATAGATCGCCGTCGGCGTCTTCGACGTGCGGCTGACGCCGACGAGGATCACGTCGGATTCGTCGATGTCGAAGGGCAGGTTGCCGTCGTCATGAGCGAGAGTGAAATTCATCGCGTCGATGCGCTTGAAATATTCGGCGTTCAGCATGTGCTGAGCCCCCGGCCGGGCCGTCGTCTCCGCACCGAGATAGGATTGAAGCAGCGCGTGGACCGGCTGCAGCACCGAGAGACAGGGCGAGCCGGTCTCGCGACAGGCCGCTTCCAGCCGCTCGGTCAGATCGTGCCCCACCAGGGTATAGAGGACCAGGCCGGGTGCCGCCTCGATCTCGGAGATCACGCGTTCGAGCTGGGCCGCCGATCGCACCAGCGGATAGACATGCTCGATGGCCGAGACGCCCTCATACTGGGCCGCGGCGGCACGACCCACGTTGATGAGGGTCTCACCGGTGGAATCCGAGACGAGATGGAGATGGAAGTAGCTGCGACTCATCGGAAATTCCCATCCCAGGCCATCGGACGGGCATGAGGGATCTCAGGGTTATCCACCACACCTGAAGGCCGGAGTCGACAGGTGGGGATAAAGCCCCCCGGCAAGTGTCAGGCTCGAAGCTTGGCCCCGGTCTGTCGACTCTTCCGTCAACATGCAGCACGTCGGGCCTCGTCCCGATCTCGTTTTGGGAGATTCAGGGAGGGTTCGGGCGGTGAGACCCTATCACGCGGTGCAAGTCGCTGATCGGACTTCCGCTTCTGGAAAGTTAGCGCGAACCCGTTAAAGCCCCGTTAACGGCGGTGATGCGGGGACGGGGTGTGGACAAGTTCGCGTTCCCATCGTCCCCCGTCTAAAAGAAAAAACAGAGTCCTAGAATCTCTCTTTTCTTATTAGATAGACGGGACGGGACAGGGGTGATCGGCCACCCTCAGCGGCTCTCCGAGGTGAAGCAGTTTGGCGGGCAATATCCTTTTCGCGGGCGAGATCCTCGGAGACGAAAGGACGTCCTGCGGTAAAACAACGTCCCAGGACAAAAGACCTT
Source organism: Methylobacterium sp. 77 (assembly GCF_000372825.1). Lineage (NCBI taxonomy): Bacteria > Pseudomonadati > Pseudomonadota > Alphaproteobacteria > Hyphomicrobiales > Methylobacteriaceae > Methylobacterium > Methylobacterium sp. 77. The sequence continues at coordinate 3,766,772 of NZ_KB910516.1, forward strand.
CCCGAGGACAGCCAGGAGCGTCATAGCTTTCTCCCAGCGATGACGATCTCCTCCACTCAACCATGGACCGGGCAGGACAGGCATGAATCGACGTGACACCACCGATCGTGCGCTGATCCAGGTTCTCGACGGCAAGCCCTCCAGGATTCCTCCCGCCTGGATGATGCGACAGGCCGGGCGCTACCTGCCGGAATATCGCGAGGTCAGGGCCAAGGCCGGTTCCTTCCTCGACCTCTGCTACAACCCGGACTTCGCCACCGAAGTGACCTTGCAGCCGATCAGGCGCTTCGGCTTCGATGCAGCGATCCTCTTCTCCGATATCCTCGTCGTGCCCGACGCGCTCGGGCAGAACGTCCGTTTCGTCGAGGGAGAAGGCCCGCGGCTCGATCCGGTCCATGGCCGGGACGAATTCAGCGCCCTGAAACTGGCCGACGATCCGAGTATCTTCCAGCATCTGGAGCCGGTCTTCGAGACCGTTCGCCGCCTGCGCTCCGCGCTGCCCTCCGAGACGACGCTTCTCGGATTCTGCGGCGGCCCCTGGACCGTTGCGAGCTATATGATCGGCGGGCGCGGCACGCCCGATCTGGCGCCCGCCCGCGCGCTTGCCGATACCGATACCTCCCTGGTGGAATCTCTCATCGACCGCCTGGTCTCGGTCCAGATCGAGTACCTGTCGCGCCAGTTGGAGGCCGGCGCCGATGCGGTCCAGATCTTTGAAAGCCATGCCGGTTCGCTGCCTCAGGCGTCCGGAGCGGCGACCGATGCGCTCACGCAATGGAGCTTTTCTCCCATCGCCCGCATCGTCGAAGGGGTCAGGGCGCGTGTGCCGGGAGCGAAGATCATCGTCTTCGCGCGTGGGTCCGGCCTCGAAGGCCATGCCCGCGTGATGGGGGAGACCGGCGCGGATGCCGTCGGTGTCGATTGGAGCGTCGATTTGAAGGCCCTGCGCGATGCCGTGGCGCCCCGCACCGTGACCCAGGGCAATGTCCACCCGGAAACGTTAATCGAGGGCGGCGACGCCCTCGATGCGGCCGTGGACGGGGTGCTCGAGGCAACCGAGGGGCTGCCGCACATCTTCAACCTCGGCCACGGCATCACGCCGCAGACGCCGATCGCCCATGTGGAGCGGATGCTCGCCAGATTGCGGCGCTGACGACCAGCCCATGGCCGACACGCTCTATCCCTGGATCAAGGCGATCCACGTCATCGCGGTGATCTCGTGGATGGCGGGGCTGCTCTACCTGCCGCGCCTCTTCGTCTACCACGCCTCCCTGCCCGAGGGCGCGGATTCCTCCGCCCAGTCCGAGACGTTCAAGGTCATGGAACGGCGCCTGATGAAGGCGATCATGAACCCGGCCATGGTCGTCACCTGGGTGCTCGGCCTCTTCCTCGTCTGGCAGAGCGCGTTCTACGCGTCGGGCTGGATGCAGGCGAAGTTCGCCCTGGTTCTGGCGATGAGCGGCTGCCACGGCTGGTTCTCGCGGATGGTCAAGGACTTCGCCGCCGACCGGAACGCGCGGAACCACCGCTTCTACCGGATGGTCAACGAGGTGCCGACGCTCCTCATGGTCGCCATCGTCATCCTCGTCATCGTCAAGCCGGGATTCGGGTCATGATCGCATCGCATCGCTACCGGACATGGGGCTTGGCGGCCGCCGTGATGCTGGCGGCTTCCGGCGCCGAGGCCGCGAGTTTCCCGTGCGAGAAGGCCGAGACGCCCGACGAGAAGGCGATCTGCGCCCATCTTCCCCTCAACGATCTCGACGTGGAGATGGCGGTCCGGTTCGAGATCCTGCGCGGGCTCCTGCCCATGGGCGGCAATGCCAAGCTGCGCGACGATCAGGAAGCCTGGCTGCAGGAACGGCGGACCTGCGCCGCCGACACCGCCTGCCTGACCAAGGCCTATGAGGCCCGGCTGAAGACCCTGCGCGGGGTCTTCTCCGAATTCGCCAAACAGGGTCCGCTCTAAGATCGGGCTCAGCCGAGGCGGGCGAGCAGGCGGTCGATCAACGGGTTGTCCGGGCCGAACGCGTAATCGATCCGCCTGACGCTGACGGCGCTCGCACCCGACTTCACCAGGTCGTCGACGAGGTCGAACGTGGCGTCCACCGGGCAGTGGAGCACGATCTCGGCGCCACGGCTCTCCGGCACGCCGTAGGGCAGCTGCGCGTCGTGCAGGGCGCTGATCCCGGCGAGATCGAGATTGCCGTCGGGGGGCATCGCCGCCCGGATCTCGCGGGTCAGCCGTGCGCGCTCCTCCGCCGCGATCCGGCCGAGGACGGTGCGCAACGCCTTCTTCTGGCTCTGCCCCCATGATGCCGTCAGCGAGGCGACGAGATTCGCCTCGGAACGCAGGATGATGCCGTCATCGAGGATCTTCAGCGCGTTGGCGGCGAGCGTCGCCCCCGTGGTGGTGATGTCGACGATGATCTCCGCCGAGCCGGAGGCCGGAGCCCCCTCCGTGGCGCCGAGGCTCTCCACGATGCGGTAATCGGCGACCCCGTGCTCGGCGAAGAACCGCCGGGTCAGGTTCACGTATTTCGTGGCGATGCGCAGGCGGCGTCCGTGGCGGATGCGGAGTTCGGCCGCGACCTCGTCGAGATCGGTCATGGCGCGGACGTCGATCCAGGCCTGGGGCACCGCGACGACGACCGTCGCCTGACCAAAGCCGAGGGGGGTCAGCAGCTCGACCTGACCCCGCGCGTCGGGCAGGCTCTCGCGGATGAGATCCTCGCCGGTGACGCCGAGATGGGCGCTGCCGCTGGCGAGCTGATTGGCGATCTCGGAGGCCGAGAGGTAGCGCACCTCCACATCGGGCACGCCGACGAGCTTGCCGCGATAGTCGCGCGCGCCAGCCCCTTGGGCGAGCTTCAGCCCGGCACGGGCGAAGAAGGCCGAGGCATTCTCCTGCAGTCGCCCTTTCGAGGGGACCGCGAGAACGAGCGGGCCGTCGACCACCGTGTGAGAATCCCGGGACGTCGGAGCGGTCTCAGCCACGGGACGATCCTTCCGACGTGAGGACACGGGACAGCCAGATGGCGCAGCCCACCGCCGGGACCGGCGTGGGACTGCCCAGATGCTGGAGCAGCCCGTCGTAGCGGCCGCCGCCGACGAGGGGAGCCGACCCTTGTCCCCGCGTCACTTCGAAGATGAAGCCGGTATAATAATCGAGGTTGCGCGCGAAGCTGCCGGAGAACCGGAAGCTTTCCACGTCGAGACCGCGTGCGGCCATGAAGCCGGTCCGCTCCTCGAACAGGGAGAGGGCGGCCTCCAGTGGTGCGTAGGCGATGCCGGCCGAGGATGCGAGGTCGCGCATGGACCGGGCGGCTTGGTCCGGATCGCCGGAGATGGCGCGGTAGCGTTCGACGATGGCCCGGTTCTCGGCATTGAGGCCGGCGCCGCCATTGGCCTGCGCCGAGGCCTTGGCGAGGAAGCGTTCCGCGATCTCGCCGGCGCTGCGTCCGCCGACGCGCGAGATGCCGGCGATGGACAGCACGTCCTCCACGAAGGCGCGCACGCCCTTCGGATCCTGTCCCTGGATCGCGGCGAGGAGACCGGCATGCGGATCTTCCACCATCGCGACATTGGTGACGTCGTCGAGGGAGCGTCCCGCCGCGAGCGCCCGCAAGGTCCGCCGCTTGGCGGCCGGCGGCACGTTGAGCCCGTCGAGCAGCGCGTCGATCACGCCCATATCGCCGAGTCTCACCGAGACGTCGCCGGCGCCGAGAAGCTCCAGGCCTTCGAGGGCGAGGCCGAGCGCTTCCGCATCCGCCGCCGGGATGTCGGTGCGTCCGATCGATTCGATGCCGGCCTGCAGGAACTCTTCCGCCTCGCCGGAGCCGAGCCGGAAGACCGGGCCGAGATAGCTGTAATCGGCTGTCGCCCCGACACCCCGCGCCAGATGCTGGCGGCAGACCGGAATCGTGAATTCCGGACGCAGGCAGAGCTCGGCCCCGGACGCATCCTGCGTCACGAAGATGCGCCGGCGGATCTCCTCGCCGGAGAGTTCGAGGAACGGCTCCACCGGCTGGAGCACCGCCGGGGTCACGACGCCGTAGCCGGCGCCCGAGAAATGCGCGAGCAACCGCGCTCCCTCATCCGCTCGCACGGTGTCGATCGGATCGACTGCCTCCGGTCTCGTCATGGTTCACTCGCCGTCTGATGGGCGTCCTTTATCAACCGCATCCGGACTTGGCGACCACCCACGGAGCGCGAAGAACGCCGACCCGCCATGCGGATCGCCGGCTCTCCTCAGATCCAGCCCTGCAATTCGCGGCGGACCACGTTCTCGATCACCTTCATCCCGAGGTCGCTGTCGTTGAGGCAGGGGATATAGGCGAAGTGCTCGCCGCCATTGTCCTCGAAATAGTGGCGGTTCTCGCCGTCGAGTTCTTCCAGGGTCTCGAGGCAATCGGCGGTGAAGCCCGGCGCCACGATGGCCATGCGCTTGACGCCGGATTTGGCGAGGTTCTGCACGGTCTCGTCGGTATAGGGCTTGAGCCATTCCTCGTTGCCGAAGCGCGACTGGAAGGTGGTGCGCATCCGCTCCGTCGAGAAGCCCAGGGCCTCGCGGATCAGCCGCCCCGTCTTCACGCACTGGCAATGATACGGGTCGCCCTTGAGGAGGTAGGATTTCGGCACGCCGTGGAACGAGGTGAGGATCACCTCCGGCTCGAAATCGAGCTTGGCCAGACCCTCGCGGATCGAGGTGGCCATGGCCTCGATATAGACCGGGTCGTCGTGATACGGCGCCGAGACCCGCACGGTCGGCTGCCAGCGCATCTGCATCAGGGCCTTGAACGCCTGGTCGCAGGCGGTGGCCGAGGTGGCGGCGGCGTATTGCGGATAGAGCGGCACCAGCAGGATGCGGTCGCAGCCCTGGTCGAGCAGGGCCTGGATGCGCAGGCGCACTTCCGGCTTGCCGTAGCGCATCGCCCAGTCGACCACGACGGATTCCCCCATCGCCACCTGCAGCCGCTCGGCCTGTCCACGGGTGATGGTCTTCAGCGGCCCCTCGTCGCGTTCGTTGTTCCACACGCTCGCATAATCGCGGCCCTTCGGCCCGGGGCGCTTGGTCAGGATGATGAGATTGAGGATCGGCCACCAGATCAGCCGCGGCACCTCGATGACGCGCCGGTCGGACAGGAATTCCTTGAGGTAGCGGCGCATCGGCCAATAGCTCGTGCCCTCCGGCGTGCCGAGATTCATCAGCAGCACGCCGACCCGGCCCCAGCGGACGCGAGGATGGTCCGGCGGGAGGGTGGCGGTCTCGGAGGAGCCTGTCTGCAACGGCATGATGTCCTTGAGGGACGTCGGTTCGACGCGTTCGTTCATCGGATTTCCGAGCGCCCTGATTCGGCGCGGTTGTCACATGCCGCCATTCCGGCACAGTTGTACGGGACGGCATATCTATCTAGAGCACGAGACCTGCCAGCGACCATCTCGTCAATGAAGGCGCGACATGCCGTCTCCCCGGTACTTCTTCAACCACTTCATGCCGTTCACCGGCTATCCCTATAAGGGCGCGCCAACCGTCTGCAATCTCTGCGGATCGGCCGAGACCGTGACGGTGGCCGAGACCGATCGGCGGCTGAAGACGCTGAAATCCATCGCCTGCGCCCAATGCGGGCTGATTCGCACCGACCCGATGCCGACCCCGGACGAATTGGCGCATTACTACGCCCATGCCTACCGGGCGGATTATCAGCTCGCCTTCGCCGGCGGCCCTCCGCGCCACCACCTCAACCGTTCCGCTCGCGAGGCGACCTTCCGCGCCGACCTGCTGGCTCCGAAGCTCAAGCCGGGTGCGCGGGTTCTCGATTTCGGCTCCGGCTCCGGCGAATTCCTGGCCGCTGCCCGCGCCAGGGGCTGCGAGGCCATCGGCGTCGAACCCGGCCGCGACTACGCCGCCTATGCCCGTGAGCATCACAAGGTCGAAGTCCTCGACGACGCTGCCGACGAGCGCTTCCCGGCCGGGCATTTCGACGTGATTTCCACGCACCACGTGCTCGAACACCTGCGCGACCCGGCCGTGGTGATGGAGCGTCTGTCGCGCTGGCTGAAGCCCGACGGGGTGCTCTATGCCGCCGTGCCCAACATGGCCGCCACCGGCAAGCCGCCGCACGAGCGCTTCCACTTCGCCCACGTGCACGGCTACGTCCGCGAGACCTTCGATCTTCTCGCCCGCCGCGCCGGTCTCGTGCCCCATCCCGAATATTGGCGCGAGGACACGACGGTGATCTACCGCAAGAGCGATGCCCCGGTGGGTGAACTCGCCAATCCCGGTCTCGCCCGGCGTCTCGCCGTCGACCTCAAGCCCATGCCGGCCGCAGCCTACCTCGTCTCCGGTGCCTGGATCTGGCCGATGATCCGCCGCAACGCCAAGGCCGTGCGCGACGGCTTCGCCTCGCGCTAGAGGCTGACGGGCCGGATATTCTCTGTGCCGATGCAGCGGTGTTGCATCGGCTTCATCGATGGCATCCACACTCGGCTCCGAGCGGGTTCTCGACAGCCCGACCCCTCGGAGACCCGTCTCAATGACCCGTCCCACCCGTCGTCAGACCCTGAGCCTCGGCCTCGGGGCGGGTCTCGCGGCTGGCCTGCCGGCTCCCGCACAGGCCGGGGCGATCGAACCGACCTTCACCCTGCTCCTCGTCAACGACGTCTACCTGATGTCGGAAGTCGATGGCCGCGGCGGCTTCCCCCGGCTCAACGCGGTGGTGAAGGCCGAGCGGGCCCGCGGCGTGCCGCTACTCTACGCCCATGCCGGCGATACCCTGTCGCCCTCGCTGATGTCGGGGTTCGATCGCGGCGCGCATATCATCGAGCTCCTGAACGTCGCACCGCCCGACGTGTTCGTGCCGGGCAACCACGAATTCGATTTCGGCCCGACCACGTTCGCCCAGCGCATGGGCGAGGCGGCCTTTCCGGTCTTTGCCGCCAATCTGCATGACGCTGAGGGCAAGCCGCTCACCGGAATCCGCGACCGGATGGTGATGACGCTCGGCGGAATCCGGATCGGCATCGTCGGCATCGCTCTCGCCAGCACGCCCGAGAAGTCGCAATCCGGCGATCTCGTTTTCGGTCCCGAAATCGAGACGTTGCGTGCACAGGCCCAGGCCCTTCGTGAGGAGGGAGCCGAGCTCATCGTCGGCATCTGCCATACGGCGCGCGTCACCGACGAGGCGATCGTGGCGGCGCGGATCGTCGACATCCTGCTGTCGGGCCACGACCACGACCTCATCGTGCAATACGATGGCCGGACCCTCCTGGCGGAATCGAGCTTCGACGCCCATTACGTCACGGCCATCGACGTCACCGTGACGGTGAAAGGGAGCGGCAAGGCCAAGTCCTTGTCCTGGCATCCGAACTTTCGCGTCTACGACACTGCGGAGGTCACGCCCGATCCCGAGACCCTCTCCCTGACGCAGCGGCTCGAGGGCCGATTGGCGAAGGAACTCGACGTGCCGGTCGGGACGATCGGCACGCCCCTCGACAGCCGCATCGCGACGGTGCGCCTTCGCGAGGCGAGCTTCGGCAACCTCGTCGGCGATGCGCTCCGGGCGGCGACGGGGGCGCAGATCGCCATCACCAATGGCGGTGGCATCCGCGGTAACCGGCTCTATCCGGCCGGCACAATCCTGACCCGGCGCGACATCCTCACCGAACTCCCCTTCGGCAACACGACGATTCTCGTGTCGCTGACAGGCGCGCAGGTACGGGCCCTGCTGGAATCGGCCTTCGCCGATCTCGGCCGTCCCGCCGGGCGATTCCCTCAGGTCTCCGGTCTCGTCGTCACCCTCGACCCGGCGGCAAGTGCCGGACATCGCATCCTGTCGATCCTCGTCGACGGACGGCCCCTCGACGAGGCGCGCTCCTATACGGTCGCCTCCAACAACTTCCTCTACGATGGCGGCAACGGCTACGGCATCCTCGCCGATGGGCGTACCCTCATCGGCGCCACCGACGGCAAGCTCGTCGCCAACGAGGTGATGGCCTATATCGGCCGGCATGATCCCCTCTCCGTTCCCGATGACGGCCGGATCGTGATGCGATGACGGCATCCGGTCCCCTCTCCGAGGCCCTCGACCGCTTCCGTTCCTCGGGCTCGTCCTGGCTGACGCTGCCATTCTTCGCCGGAGGCGCGGCCGAGGCCGTCTGCGCACGGGTCGACCGGCGGATCGCGGAGGGGGCGAGCGTCCTGCCCTCCCCCGATGCCGTCTTTCGCGCTCTCACCCTGACGCCGCTCGAGGAGGTGAAGGCGGTCATCCTCGGGCAGGACCCCTATCCGACGCCGGGCGACGCGAACGGCCTCGCCTTTTCCTATGTCGGCCCTCGCCGGCTTCCCGCCTCGCTGAAGGTCATCCTCGCCGAATTGCCCGGCCAGCCGACGAGCGGCGATCTCACGCCCTGGGCGCGAAGGGGTGTGCTGCTCCTGAATTCCGCTCTCACCGTCGAAGCCGGCGCATCCGGTGCTCATCTGCGCTACGGCTGGTCTGCTCTCACCGATGAGGCGGTGGCGGCCGTCTCGGCCCGCGCGACGCCTGCGATCTTCCTGCTCTGGGGCGCACAGGCCCGCGCGCGGGCAGGGCTGATCGACCGCGCGCGATGCGGGGTGATCGAGACCGGCCATCCCTCCCCGCTCAACCGTCTGCGGGATTTCTCGGGCACTCGGCCCTTCGACGAGGCCAATGCCTGGCTGGCGGACAGGGGCCTCGCGCCGATCGACTGGTCGCTGGGGTGATCCTGTGGCCTGTCTTTCGGCTGACGCGGCGAAACGGTCGCTTTGACAGTGTGGCCCGGCGGACTATCTCGAAGGGGCACCATAAGCGGAACTTAAGATTTCGCGCCTGTCCGAGGAAACGCCGTCCATGTCCCCTAAAACCGTTCTCGCCGGTGGCCTTGCCGCCGGTCTGCTCATGACGACCCTGGCCGATGCGCAGATCCGCAATGCGCCTCCGCCTCGCGCCCTGGAATTCGCCGCCTACATCTTCGCCGCGGCCAATGTCTGCGGCTACCGGATCGGCGTCGACCAGTTCGATGCGCTGCTGCAGAAGCAGGGCGTGAACGCGGCCGATGTCGGGCCGCGCGGGCCTTTCGGGGGTAAGGTCCAGACGATCTTCGCGCTGATGTCGAACCAGATGCAGCTCAACCGCGAACAGGCCTGCCTCGCCGTCGCCGGCGAGTACGGGCCCGAGGGCAACGTCACGAAGAACGTGCTGCTGCCGGCCGCCATGGAGGGCGCGCCCGCCGAAGCCAAGCCGCCCGCCGACGCGAAGCCGGCCCAGTAGATCCGCCATTCCTTACACGCAGCGGAGCGCCATTCGCGTTCCGCTGCAGGATCGCTTATATCGGACTGATTCCAAGTCCGAAGGTTAGAGATCCATGGCGACGGCGTCATTCGACACCGCCGGTCGCGACGTTGACGTCGTGGCCGCAATCGAGAAACTCCCCGAGTTCCAGCCGGACCCTGTGCCGCCGGGGCGTTCCTCCCTCATCGGGCTGACCCGTGAGGAGTTGAAGGGGCGCCTTGCCGCCATCGGCGTGTCGGAGCGGGAGCAGCGCATGCGCTCGGGCCAGCTCTGGCACTGGCTCAACGCGCGCGGCGCCACCTCCTTCGATCAGATGACCAATGTCGGCAAAGGCCTCAAGGCCGATCTGGCGCAGGCCTACACCCTCGAACGGCCGGAAGTCGTCAGCGAGCAGGTCTCTCGCGATGGCACCCGCAAGTGGCTGCTGCGGATGGCACCCACCGGCAAGCACGACCACAATCGCGGCGCCGAGATCGAGTGCGTCTACATTCCCGGACGCGGGCGCGGCACGCTCTGCGTTTCGAGCCAGGTCGGCTGCACCCTCACCTGCAGCTTCTGCCATACCGGCACGCAGCGCCTCGTGCGCAACCTGACCGCCGCCGAGATCACCGCGCAGGTGGTGGTGGCCCGCGACCGGCTGAACGATTGGGTCGGCCAGAACCCGGTGGCCGCCGGCGAGGACGAGACCCGTCGCGCCGTCACCAACATCGTCTTCATGGGCATGGGCGAGCCGCTCTACAACATCGACAACGTCATCGATTCGGTGGGCGTGATGTCCGACCAGGAGGGCCTCGGCCTCTCGCGTCGGCGCATCACCGTGTCGACCTCCGGCGTCGTGCCGCAGATGCAGCGGCTCGGCACCGAGGCCCATGCCATGCTGGCGATCTCGCTCCACGCGGTGCGGGACGACCTGCGCGACACCCTCGTGCCGCTGAACCGCAAGTATCCGCTGGCCGAACTGCTCGCGGCTTGCCGCCACTATCCCGGCCTCAACAATGCCCGCCGCATCACCTTCGAATACGTGATGTTGAAGGGCATCAACGATACCGATGCGGATGCGCGCGAACTGGTCCGGCTGCTGCAGGGCATCCCGGCCAAGATCAACCTGATCCCGTTCAACCCGTGGCCCGGCAGCATCTACGAATGCTCGGACTGGGAGCGGATCGAGCAGTTCTCCGAGATCGTCTATCAAGCCGGCTATGCGTCTCCGGTGCGGACGCCGCGCGGTCGCGACATCCTGGCGGCCTGCGGACAGCTCAAGAGCGAGACCGAGAAGCTGCGCGCCCGCGCCCGGATGATGCTGGAAGACGGAATCGGCGCCGAGGGCGTCTATGCCGGGGCCGATGACGACGAGGCCTGAGCGCGCGCCATGCGGCTCGTCGGCCGCCTGATCTGGGCGAGTGTCGCCCTGTGCCTCGCGATTCCGTGCGGGGCCCTGGTGCTCGTCGTCGCCATCCTGTTCGATCCGGTGTCGAGCGAGGCGCTCACCCGGCTCGGTCTGTTCGGCTTCCTGCAGGGGATGACCGATCTCGCCTCGGGGATCGGTCCCGATGCGCTCCTCGCCCTCGCGGCCGGGCTCGCCAGGGCCGGCTTCATCCTGCTGGTACTGCCGCCCGTCGCCATGGCGCTGATCGGCGAGGCCATGAGCCTGCGCAGTGCCCTGGCCTATGCGCTCGGCACGGGCTTCGCCACCGCCCTCGTGCCCTGGCTGATGCGGGGTGCCTCGGGCTCGCTCGCCGCCCGAAACCTCGCCATCGAGGGCAGGGTGACGGCGCTGTTGTTCCTGGCCGGCGCGGCTGCCGGGCTGGTCTATGGCTGGATCGCCATCCGCGACCGGCCGGAGGGCGCCTGAACGCGCACCCCTCTGGAAGCGTTGCCTGCCCTGGAGCATCGGCGACGAGCCGTGGAGAGCCCTGCATGACGGATATGGCATGACCGGACGTCGTTTCAGCCTCGCCTTCGCGCTTCTGGCGACCCTTTCCGGACCGTCGCTGGCGCAACCCGTTCCCGAACCGCTGCCGATCCCTTCCGACGACGCGCGCATCCTCCCGGTCCTCGGGACCCACGGCATGGTGTCCTCGCAGGACGCCCTGGCCACTCGGGTCGGTGTCGCGATCCTGAAACAGGGTGGGAACGCCGTCGATGCCGCCGTCGCCGTCGGGTTCGCCCTCGCGGTGACTTTGCCCCAGGCGGGCAATCTCGGCGGCGGCGGGTTCATGCTCGTTCGGCTGGCAGCGACCGGCGAGACCGTGGCGATCGACTTTCGCGAGACGGCGCCCGCCGCGGCGAGGGAGGACATGTTCCTCAAACCCGATGGGCAACCCGACCGCGCCGCATCCATTCGCACCGGCAAGGCCGTCGGCGTTCCGGGCTCCGTGCGCGGACTGGCCGAAGCGCACCGCCTCTACGGGTCCGGCCGCTTCACTCTCTCCGAGCTCGTCGCCCCGGCCCGGGCATTGGCCAGGGACGGGATTCCCGTCGAGGGCGGCCTCGCCGATTCTCTTCCCCGCGCCGCCGACCGTCTCGGGCGCTGGCCATCGAGCCGGGCCGTGTTCTTTCGTGATGGCCGTCCCCTCGCGCGGGGCGAGACCCTGGTCCAGCCCGATCTCGCGGCGACCCTCGCGTCCATCGCCGAACGCGGCCCCGATGCCTTCCATACCGGCCCGATCGCCGAGCGGATCGCCGCCGCGGTCAGGAGCGCCGGCGGAGTGATGATCGCGAACGATCTCGCCGCGTATCGCCCCGCGATCCGCCAGCCGATCCGGGGCACCTATCGCGGCTACGAGATCGTCTCGATGCCGCCGCCGAGTTCGGGCGGCGTCCACCTCATCGAGATCCTGAACATCCTCGAAGGGTTCGACCTGGCCTCCATGGGTGCCGGCAGCGCCCAGGCCCTCCACATCCTCGCCGAGGCGATGAAGCCGGCCTATGCCGACCGCGCCACCTGGCTCGGCGACCCGTCCCGCTCGAATGTGCCCATGCGGGGCCTCACCGCGAAAGCCTATGCCGAGACCCTGCGCTCTGCCATCGACCCTGCCCGCGCCCGTCCGGCCGAGGCGGTGAAGGCCGGCGACCCGCTGCCTTACGAATCCGACCACACCACCCATTATTCCGTGGTCGACCGCGCGGGGAACGCCGTCTCCACCACGACGACCCTCAACTTTTCCTACGGGCTCGGCCTCGTGGCGGAGGGGACCGGCGTCCTCCTCAACAACGAGATGGACGATTTTTCCGCCAAGACCGGCAGCGTCAACGCCTACGGCCTCGTCGGCGGCCCGGCCAATGCGGTGGCGCCCGGCGCCCGGCCGCTCTCCTCGATGACGCCGGCCATCGTGCTCAAGGACGGACGCCTCGTTCTCGTCACCGGAAGCCCGGGCGGCAGCCGCATCATCTCTACGGTGCTGCAGGTGATCGTGAACGTCATCGATTTCCGCATGAATCTCGCCGAAGCCGTCACCGCTCCGCGCATCCACCACCAATGGCGCCCCGACGTGCTCTTCGCCGAGGACGGGCTCTCGCCGGACACCCTGGCGCTGCTGCGGGCGAAGGGCCACGAGGTCCGGGTCGGATCGAGTTCGGGCTCGGCCAATTCCGTGATGGCGGTGGACGGGCTCGTGGCCGGGGCCGCCGACACGCGGCAGCGCGGAACCCTGGCGGAGGGCGATTAGGGCTCATCGATCCCGGCGGATGGTGCCGCGGAAGCGCCCGCGCTACAGGAAGGGCATCAGTCCGGGTTTCCGATGCTCATCCTTCGCTCGATCGCCTTCAACATCGTCTTCTATCTCGCCACCACCGTCATCGCGGTCGGTGGATTGCCGGCCCTCGTCTCACAGAAGGCCTCCCTTCGCGTGGCCCAGTTCTGGGCGCGGGTGAGCCTATGGCTCCTGCGCGTGGTCGGCGGCGTCAGTGTCGAGTTCAGGGGTCTGCACCATCGCCCGCCCGGTGCCCTCCTCGTGGCGGCCAAGCACCAATCGGCCCTCGAGACCCTGGCCCTCGTCACCGCCTTCCCGAACTTCGCCTACATCCTCAAGCGCGAGCTTCTCTGGATCCCGCTCTTCGGCTGGTTTCTGTCCCGCTCGGGCATGGTCGCCATCGACCGTTCCAAGGGCGCTCGCGCCATGGCAGCCATGAACGAGGCGGCCGCCCGCGCGATCCGCGAGGGACGCCAGCTCATCATCTTCCCCGAAGGAACCCGCAAGGCACCGGGGGCGCCGCCCGCCTACAAGCTCGGCATCACCCATCTCTACGCCGCCCTGGACGTGCCCTGCCTGCCCATCGCCCTCAATAGTGGCCTCTACTGGCCCCGGCGCCAGCTCACCCGCCGCCCCGGCACCACGGTGATCGAATTCCTGTCTCCGATCGCCCCCGGCCTCGACCGCATCGCTTTCCTGGAAGAGATGCAGCAGCGGATCGAATCCGCCTCGGATGTCCTCATCGCCTCCGGCCGCGCCGAACTGGCGGCGCGCGGGCATAGGGTGCCGGAGACCGGCTCCGTCGGCGAACCGACCCGGACCGCCTGAACCCTCATCCATCCACAGCCTGTGGATAAGTGCTTCCGGCGCCCCTGCTGCGGAGCGAAACAGAGACTCTTGACGGTTCGAAATTGTTAAGATTATTCTGGAACAAATGGCGAACACGAAAGACGTCCCGTTCTCGTGCCGCAAGGCGCGACACGCGATGGCGATCGACGCCAATCCCCTGATCCGGAGACCCGCCCATGCGCGAAGTACGTCTGAGGACGGCAGCCAGCCTGCGTGGAACTCCTGCCTTGGCGCTGAGCGCCTGGCGTGGCCGCTCCGGCCGCCGCTACGTCGTCGGCATCCATGAACTGGCCGAGCTCGAACTCGACGATATGGGCGAAGCGGTGGTCATGGCCGTGCGTCGGAATTCGGCCGGGATCGGTGAACTCATCGCTGTCGCCGCGGCCGGTTCCAGCCCGCGAGAGCGTCTGACCCGCAACTGGATCGCCCGCGCCCGCCACGGTGGTGCCACCGAGATGCACGTCCATCGCCTTGCCGAGGACGAAGCCGAGCGGGGTGAGATCGTCGCCGACCTCCATGTCGATCATCTGTCGCAGCTGGACCAGACCACCAGCGCCGCCGCCTGAATCCGCCGGCGGCCATGCTTTCGCCGCGTTGAGACCCGCCAAAGCTCCCTCACCGAGAAGGCCTCGTCGATGGCGACGCGGCTTCGAGATCGAGGCAGGTCGACAATGGCGCAGGCACCGGATTTGACGGCCAGGAAACGGCTTTCGCGCACCGGCCTGTTCCTGCCCTACATCCTCCTCCTCGGCGTCGTTCTTCTCTGGAGTGCCGGCTGGTTCTGGATCCGCGGCAAGGCCGAATCCGAGATGGATGCCTGGCTGGCCCGCGAAGCCTCGGCCGGCCGCAACTGGACCTGCGCCGACCGCTCCATCACCGGATATCCCTTCCGCATCGAACTGCGCTGCGCATCCCTGGCCTTCTCGCGGGCGGATAGCCGCTTCACCCTCGGCCCGTTGACGGCCGTCGTGCAGGTCTACCAGCCGCGCCAGGGTATCCTGCAGGCGGCCGGACCGTTCCACGTGGAACAGGACGGCCTCGTCGCCGATGCCAGCTGGACATCGCTGGAAGCGAGCTTCCACGGTGCTTCCGACGGGTTCGTGCGCGCCTCTCTCTTAGTCGAGGCGCCCAAGGTCGCCGTGAAGGATGCCGGGCCGCAGCTGATCGACATCGCCGCGAAGCACCTCGAATTGCACGCCCGTCCGACACCGGCCCGTTTCGCCACGGATGGCGCCGTCGACATGAGCCTTCGCCTGACGCAGGCGAACGTGCCGCTGCTCGACCCTCTCCTCGGCAATACCGCCCCGCTCGACGCGGCGCTCGACGCCACGGTGAATCAGGCGGCCATCTTCCGGACGGGGCAGGTGGCACGCGAGCTCGAAGCCTGGCGGCAGGCTGGCGGCAATCTCGACATCGCTCTGCTGTCGCTGGCGAAGGGCGATCGCCGCCTTCAGGCCCAGGGCAAGATCGGCCTCGACGACGCGCATCGCCCGACCGGGCAGCTCGACACGCGGGCCGCCGGGGTGGAGGCGCTCGTGGGCCAGATCATGGGCCAGCGCTTCGGAGCCGAGAAGGGTGCCCTTATCGGAGGACTGGTCGGCAAGCTTCTCGGCGGCGGCAGCCGTCGCCAGGAGGCCGAGACGGCGGCAGTGCCGAATTCCGGGGATGCGTCCCTCAAGGCGATGCCGCCCCTGCGCCTCACCGACGGACGCCTGATGCTCGGCCCGTTCGCGATCCCCAACGTCCAGGTGCCGCCGCTCTACTGACGGGGCGTCCCGGCGAATCCTGCTTCTCTATCGCTCGGAGACGGGTTCGTCCTTCGCCTGCTCGGGCGGGGTGCGGCTGCGTCCGAAATCCGCCTCCGCCGTCTCCTGCCCCAGGGCGACGATGCCCCGGCGGATGGCGCGGGTCCGGGTGAACAGGTCGAACAGCGCGTCGCCGTCGCCCCAGCGAATGGCGCGGGCCAGGGCCGCGAGATCCTCGTTGAAGCGGCCGAGCATCTCCAGCACCGCATCCTTGTTGGTCAGGAACACGTCCCGCCACATGGTCGGATCGGAGGCGGCGATGCGGGTGAAGTCGCGAAAGCCGCCGGCGGAGAACTTGATGACCTCCGATTGCGTCACCGCTTCCAGGTCGGCGGCCGTGCCGACGATGTTGTAGGCGATGAGGTGCGGCACGTGGCTGGTGATGGCCAGGACGAGGTCGTGATGCTCCGGAGTCATGCTCTCGACGATGGCGCCGAGCCCTTCCCAGAAGGCCTGAACCCGCGCGGTGGCGGTCTCGTCGGTTCCCTCGGGCGGGGTGAGGATGCACCAGCGGCCCGAGAACAGGGTCGAGAATCCGGCATCGGGACCGGAATACTCGGTGCCCGCCACGGGATGGGCCGGCACGAAATGGACGCCCTCCGGCAGATGGGGGGAGACGGCAGCGACCACCGAGGCCTTCACCGAGCCGACATCGGAGACGATGGCGCCGGATTCCAGATGCGGCGCCATCGTTTCGGCGACCGCTCCCACCGCGCCCACCGGCACGCACAGGATCACGAGATCGGCGCCAAGGACGCCGGAGGCCTCGCTCGTCGCCTCGTCGGCGAGACCGAGCGCGCGCACGCGTTCGATCACGCTGGGGTCGCGGTCGATGGCCACGATGCTCCGTGCCAGACCGTATTGGCGCGCGCCGCGGGCGATCGAGGACCCGATCAACCCGAGGCCGACGATGGCGAGGCGCTCGCAGATTGGGCTCGCCTCAGGCACGGATGCCGTCCTTCACGAAGGCGGTGAGCGCCGTGACGAAGGCCTGATTCGCCTCCTCGCTGCCGATGGTGACGCGCAGCGCGTGCGGTAACCCGTAGGACGTCACCCGCCGCACGATCACGCCGCGCGCGGCGAGATAGGCATCGGCTTGCTCCGCGTTACGGCCCGGCTCGTCGGGAAAGTGGACGAGGATGAAGTTCGCCACACTCGGTGTCACCGTCAGCCCGAGCGAAGACACGACCTCGCTCGTCCAGGCGAGCCAGGTCTCGTTATGGGCGATCGCGGCCGCCACATGCGCCTCGTCGGCGATGGCGGCGGCACCGGCCGCGATGGCACTGCCCGACAGGTTGAACGGCCCACGGATGCGGTTGACCGCATCGACCACCTCCGGCGGACCGACCATCCAGCCGATGCGGAGTGCGGCGAGGCCGTGGATCTTCGAGAAGGTGCGCGTCATCACCACGTTCTCGGATTCGAGGACGAGTTCGAGCCCGGCGCTGTAATCGTTGGTTCGCACATACTCGGCATAGGCTCCGTCGAGGACGAGGAGCACGTGCGGAGGCAGGCCCGCATGCAGGCGCCGGATCTCGGCGAAGGGCAGGTAGGTGCCCGTCGGGTTGTTCGGGTTGGCGAGGTAGACGATCTTCGTGCGCGGCGTGACGGCGGCGAGGATGGCGTCGACATCGGCGCGAAGGTCGCGCTCGGGGACGACGACGGGCGTGCCGCCGGCGGCCAGGATGGCGATCCGGTAGACCAGGAAACCGTGCTCGGTGAAGATCCCCTCGTCGCCCTGCCCGAGATAGGCGTAGGCGAGGAAGGACAGGAGTTCGTCCGACCCGGCACCGCAGACGATGCGGGCTGGGTCGAGCCCGTAGCGGAAGGCGATGGCTTCGCGCAGGCGCGTGGAATTGCCGTCCGGATAGAGAGCGAGGCGGAACGCCTCCTCGCGCATGGCCTCGATGGCCAGCGGGCTCGGGCCGAGCGGCGTCTCGTTGGAGGAGAGCTTATGGACCTTCACCGCGCCGGGAGCGCCGCTCTTGCCGGGCACATAAGCCTCGATGGCGAGAACCCCCGGACGGGGAACGGGACGGGACGCGGAAGGAGCGGAGGACATGAGCGTGGGCCGGCTGTGGAGTTCAGGCTGCCCCTCTAACCCAGCTTGCCGGCCTTGACGAGGGAACCGGCCGTCCCGCCCGCCCGCGTCATACCCGGAACCGGGCGGCGTGGCTGCCGATCTCGTCGAGGCTACCGACCCTGGCGCCGGCCCGTTCCAAAGTCTCCCGCAACTGGCGGCCACCGACGCCGCCCGGAACCGCCAGGAGAAGTCGGTGCCCATCCGCCGTCGCTGCGCGCGCGACGATCTCGCCGTAGAGGCCCTGCAAGGCACGGGCGGCTTCCGGCGACCAGGTCTCGAGCCGGGCCGCGTGGAGCACCCAGTCGCGCTGGGCCGCGGCCGGGTCGTCGAGGGGATTGGCGACGACGAAGACTGGCGTGCCGGCGGGATGGGTCGGGCGCTCGATGAAGGGCAGGCGCGCGATCACTTTGGGCCGACCCTCGCCGGTGAGACCCTCCCACCACGGCGCTTCCTGACTCGGAGGCGCAGAGCCGTCGGGGTCGAGCCGGAAGATGCCGAGATCGCCGCGCGAGGCGGCCACCGCCTCGATCACCGCCGCACAGGTGGGATGCGGCCGGTAGGGCACCGTGAAGCCGAAATGGAACCGCGCCGAGTCGCGCATCGGAGCATCGCCGTCGGAAATATCGGCATGGACGCTGAACGGCGCCTGGACCCAGGTGAAGGTGGCGATGATGACGCGCCAGATCCCCTCCACGGTGTCGAGGGGCAGGAGTCCGCGATGGCGCTCGGCGACGCGGCGCATCATCGCGGCCTCGCGGCCCGGCCTGAAGGCCGATCCGCTGGCGGAGGTTCGCTTGACCGCGATCAGCCGATCGATGATCGAGCCGCGCTGGATCAGCAGGGCGTGCATCTCCGCGTCGATCCGGTCGATCTCGGCGCGCAACTCGGCGAGGTTGTCGAGGGGCGGTGCGGGTCTCGTGGTGAAGCGCATGCGGGCTGTCGAGTCCGGCGGCGGGTGTGAGGATGGCCGTTCCCGCATGGAGGGAACGGCGTTTCGTGTCTACGTTTCCCAGGGGCCGAGGGCCAGTGCCGGTCTTGCATCCTTCGCGCACGCGCCTCCTTTCCAAAGCCCCCCCTTTCGTTGACGCCCGTGCATGCGCACATTACGCCCAACGGGTGTCCGGTTTCCTCGGGCATCGATGGGGATGGACCTTCGCGACGCGACGACAGGGCGGCAATCGGCTGCTCCTTCGCATCACCGCGAAAGCGAATCGGCGAATGACGCGCGAAGACGCCTGATGACCATGTCGCTCGATAGTCTCGCAAAACCCGACGACGGAGACCTCCGTCCGGATGGCATTCCGATGGATGCGCCGCCCTCCCTCGACCCGCGAAGCCCGGTGGCCGCGTTCGGCCCCGACGAGCCTCTCAGGATGGATGCCGGCGTCGACCTCGCGCCGTTCCAGATCGCCTACCAGACCGCCGGCACCCTCAATGCCGAGCGGTCCAATGCGGTGCTGATCTGTCATGCTCTCACCGGCGATCAGCATTTCGCCCACACCCATCCGGTGACGGGCAAGCGCGGCTGGTGGGAGACGCTGGTGGGACCGGGCAAGCCCGTCGACACCGATCGTTATTTCGTCATCTGTTCGAACGTGATCGGTTCCTGCATGGGCTCCACGGGTCCGGCCTCCGGGAATCCCGCCACCGGTCGACCCTACGGCCTCGACTTCCCGCTGGTGACGATCCGCGACATGGTCCGGGGGCAGGCCATGCTCCTCGACCGGCTCGGCATCCGCGACCTGTTCCTCTGCGTCGGCGGGTCGATGGGCGGCATGCAGGTGCTGCAATGGGCGGCGCTCTATCCGGAACGGGTCTTCGCCGCTCTCCCGATCGCCACGGGAGCCCGGCACTCGGCCCAGAACATCGCCTTCCACGAGGTCGGCCGCCAGGCGATCATGGCCGATCCGGCCTGGGCGGAGGGACGCTATCTCGAGGCCGGCACGCGGCCCGCCAAGGGCCTCGGCGTGGCGCGGATGGGCGCGCACATCACCTACCTTTCCGAGCCGGCTCTGCATCGCAAGTTCGGCCGCCGCTTCCAGGGCGGCTCGGCGCCGACCTTCTCGTTCAACGCCGATTTCCAGATCGAGAGCTACCTGCGGCACCAGGGCCTGAGCTTCGTCGAGCGGTTCGACGCCAACGCCTATCTCTACCTCACCCGCGCCATGGATTATTTCGACCTCGCCGCCGACCATGGCGGCGTGCTCGCCAATGCCTTCCGCAACACCGGGACGCGGTTCTGCGTGATGTCGTTCACCTCCGACTGGCTGTTCCCCACCGCCGATTCCCGCGCCATCGTGCACGCCCTGAACGCGGCCTCGGCGCCGGTCGCCTTCGTCGAGATCGAGAGCGACAAGGGGCACGACGCCTTCCTCCTCGATGAGCCGGTCATGTTCAACGCCGCCAAGGGTTTCATCGACGCCGCCGCCAGGGCCAGGGGCCTGTGAAGTCGGTGAGCCGCGTGGCTGCGGCACCCTGGAGCTCGATCGATACGCTGCCGCACAGCGACGGCGCCCGCGTCGACCATCTCGTGGTGCTCGGCCTCGTGTCGCCGGGCGCCCGCGTCCTCGATATCGGCTGCGGTGACGGGACGCTCCTGGCATTGCTGCGCGACCGGCGCGGCGTCGATGGGCGCGGCATCGAACTCTCGCGCGAAGGCGTCAACGCCTGCCTCGCCCGTGGACTTCCGGTGATCCAGGGTGATGCCGATACCGACCTCGCCAATTATCCCGACGACGCCTTCGACGTGGTGGTCCTGTCCCAGACCATCCAGGCGACGCGCAATCCGCGCATCGTGCTGGAGCATCTGCTGCGCATCGGGCGGCAGGTGGTGATCTCGTTCCCGAATTTCGGCCATTGGCGGGTGCGCTCGGAACTCGCCTTCCGCGGGCGGATGCCGGTGACCGAACTGATGCCGGAAGAGTGGTACGAGACCCAGAACATCCACCATTGCACCATCCGCGACTTCGTCGGCCTATGCCGGACCGTGGGCGCGCATATCGAGAAGGCCACCGCCCTCGATGCGCGTGGCCGGCCGATGCGGATCTCGATGCCGTGGTGGGTCTGGAACCTGATGGGCGCGCAAGGGGTGTTTCTCCTGCGCAGAGGCGACGGATCGTCGTCCGAGGCCGGCTAGGGCGATCCGGGCGCGAGCACCCTCTCCCATGAGGCCGGTATCCGGCATGCAGCAATCTCCACCGATGGCCCGGATGGTCGACATCCGGCATGAGGGGCGTCCGATGGCGCTGGGGGAGACAGTCTGTTGAGAAACGGCGATCGCGATCGGACCCGTGCGGACGGACTGCGTTCGCCGACGATCACGCATTTGCAGCAGGCATCGAGTGGCCGGACCTTCGCCCTGCACCTGCTCATCGTCCTGGTCCTGCTCGCCACCGCGCAGACCTATGACGGATCGATCCACGGCCTGGGGCACTGGATCGTGCTGTCGGCCTATGCCGTGGCCTCGATCGTCCTGATGCTGGTCGGCCTGCGAACGGCGCCCGACACGGGCATCCCTGCGGGCCCGGCCCAGGGGTGGCTCGGCTGGGGTTCGACCCTGCTGAATGCCAGCGTCGCGATCTATGTCCTCATCGAGCACATGTTCCTCGGGGCTGCGGATACCGAGGAGGCGGCCGCCGCGGCCAGCCGGCTTCCGGCCTTCCTGATCCTGCTGCAGACCGCGCTGACCATGCGCGTCTGGCACACTTTCGCGTTTGCCGGTCTCGTGACCGCGGGATGGGGCGGAGCGATCGTGTTCGTCTATCTGTCGCCCGAGAGCCATCATCTCGGGCCTCACGTGACCCTCGACGAGGAAGTACCGGGCCTTCTCACCTTCTTGGTCGCCAGCCTCGTGGTCCTCGACGGCATGCGGCGGCTGACCTGGGCGGTGGCGACGACGTTCCGGCTGGAGCGGGAGCGTCTGATGCTCACGCGCTTCGTCCCGGCCGCCGTCGCCGAGGATCTGGCGCAAGGCGGTGATCCGGGCGAGGTCCAGGAGCGGCATGCCTGCCTGTTCGCTCTCGATATCCGTGGATTCTCCGCGCTGACGCGGACCCGGCCGCCCCAGCAGGTGTTCGAAGTGCTGATGGAGATGCGCGCTCTGACGCACCGGGCCGTGACCGAACGCGGCGGCATCATCGACAAATATATCGGCGACGGGGTGCTGGCGCAGTTCCTCGTGGGGCCGCCCCAGGCGCAGGCGCGTGCGGCCCTCACCTGTGCCGAGGCCGTTCAGTTGCGGCTGACGGCCTTGAACCGGCGCCTCGCGAACAAGGCTCTGCCCACCCTGCGCGTGACCATCGCGCTGCATGCCGGGGACGTTCTCGTCGGCGTCTTCGACGACGGCCATCGCGCGGAATTCACCGTCCTCGGCCCGGCGATGAACACCCTCGCCCGGATCGAGGCACGCGCCAAGGCCGCGGATCTCCCGATCGCCATCTCGGAGGATTTCCGCGATCTCCTCGCCGGATCCGGAGCGAGCGGCCTGAACTGGATTCCGGCCGCGGTCGAAGATAGCGGTGCGTCGGGGCCTCGGCTGTATGCGGTCGCGTCCTGAAGCCGGCGCCGGAAAGGGCAACCACCCCTTCGGATAGAATCGGCGATGTATGACAACGAATTAGACTATCTCTTCGGATGCCATGGCCATCTCCGAGCTTTAATCCCGCGTGGTTCGTGCGGCGCGACACGTCAAGGATGAAACAAGCTTCCTATATTAGGTTCATACAGAGTGAAGCGGACCAAACATCTGGTCTGCACTGTAAAGGATCTCATAAAACGCCATGATGAATCGTATCGCCGCCGTCGCCACCGCTCTTGTCCTTGGCGCTGCTTCGATCTCTTCGGCCGCGGCGTTCGAGCGCCCCTCGCGCTACACCTCGTACTCGCCCTATGACGTCACGGAGACGGGCTCCCTCAATGAGGTTCGCCGCTCGCCCGCCTATCTCGGCTGCCCGATGAGCTCGGCCGCCGAAGGCAACGCCAACCAGCCGAGCTTCCCGGTCCAGCAGTACGGCCAGACCTCCGGCGGAAACCGCTGCTGATTCCCGGATCGGGAGCGGCGGATATGGTTCTGAAGGGCTTTTCCTACGCCATGATCGGCGCCTTCGCCGGTGGTCTGATCCTGACGATTCTCGGCTCGGCCGGCATGTTCCCAGGCTCCTAGGGCCGACCATTCCGCGACACGATGGCGGCAGCGGCGGGGCGAAAGCTCCGCCGTTCCTGCGTTACGGATTGCGTCGGATCTCCAGCACGGCGACCTCGTAGGTGATGGCCGATCCGCCTTCCTCGAAGCGCCGGATGATCGCCCGCAGCGCGCCGGGCGACAGGGTGCCGGCCGAGGCCGGCGTTCCGGCTCCGATGGTCCGGAGCGAATGAAGGAATGCCCGGCCATCGGCATGCCGCTCCACCACCGGCTCCAGGGACAGGCTGCTGGTACAGCCCTCGAACCGGAGGCGGGCGAGGGTATCCGCCGTCGGATAGGACGGCGTCGCGGGGCGATGGCCGGCGGCATGATGCGCCTCGTGCCATTCGCGGAAGGTTCCCGAAGCCAGGGTCGTCACCGCGAGAAATCCACCCGGCGCGAGCAGGCCGGCGAGACGGCCGAGGGCCGTTTCGAGATCCTCGAACCATTGTGCCGCGAGGCTGGAACAGATCAGGTCGAAGCCCGGCGACAGGCAGGGGCGCTCGCCGTCCATGACGAGAAACCTCGATCCGCCTCGCCCCCTCAGCCGCTCGCGAGCCCGCTGCACCATGGCGGGCGCGAGGTCCGAGGCGATCATGAGGCTCGGCGTCACATGAGCGAGAAGGGCCTGGGTGAGGAAACCGGTGCCGCAGCCAATCTCGAGAATGCGCGGCGCTTGCGGAAGCGGCCGGCCGATGATGCGCTGCGCCAGCCGTTCGGCCACGACCGCCTGGATGACGCCCGCGGCATCGTAGCCTTCGGCCCCGTCGAAGGCCCGGGCCACAGCCTGTTTCCAGGGACGCATCGGTGCCGTCTGCGGGGTCATGGTGCGGCTGCGATAGCCTGGGCCGGAGGCGCGCTCAAGCGTCGAGCCGGCGCCCGCGGTCGTGGCGGTCGGGCTTGCCATGAGATTCGTCCACACCTGTCCACAGGCGCGCCGATCGCTTTGCATCGTTGACGAACGCTTTACGGAAAGCCGCCCATTGTCCGGATCATGTGGCGTAGCGTACTCGCGTTTTCCGTTCTCGGGCTCATCGGCGCAGGCCTCACCGGCTGCGGGCGCAGTGCGTTCGAGAGCCGCGAGCCCTGGCGCGACCAAACCGAACAGGCCTGCAACGCCCGGCGGCTGGTGGAGGCCACCGAGTTCGTCACGCCGGTCAAGGAGATCAGCGGTCCCGGCGTCTGCGGCATGCTGCAGCCCTACCGGATCACCCGTCTCGGCAAGGGCTCCGTGGTTCTGAAACAGCGGATGACGCTGGCCTGCCCGGCCCTGGCCGAGGCCGAGGCCTGGCTCGCCGACACGATCCAGCCCGCCGCCAACCTGTATTTCGGGCAGCCGGTCGCCGAGATCAACGCGGGCTCCTATGCCTGCCGCGGCCGCAACAACCAGGCCGGCGCCAAGCTTTCCGAACACTCGTTCGGCAATGCCGTCGACATCATGTCGTTCAAGCTCGCCGACGGCTACGTCATCACCGTCAAGGGCGGATGGCGCGGCACCGAGGCCGAGCAGGGCTTCCTGCGCGAGGTCTTCATCGGGGCGTGCCAGCGCTTCTCGACGGTGCTCGCCCCCGGCTCCAACGTCTTCCACTACGACCACATCCACGTGGATCTCGCCCGGCACGATCCGCGCGGCCTGAAGCGCATCTGTCAGCCGCTGCTCAAGTTCACGCCGCAACTCGGCGCCGACGGCGTTCCCCGGCCCGTCTCGCGTCCGCGCCCGGTGGAGCGCCAGCCCGCCGCGCCGCAGGCTCCCGTCGACGTCGAGGAGGACGATCCCTACGGCGTGACGCCGATGTCCTCGAACCAGCGCCCGGCTCGGCCGAACCCTCAGGTCGCCCGCGCGCCCTCCCCCGCCCTCTCCGCTGCCGCCCCGTCCCCCCGCGCGCCCTCGGCCTATGCCTCCGCGCCGGTGCCCCGCTTCGCACCGCGCCCCCAGACCTCCCGTCTGGCGGCGGCGCCCGCTTATGACGAGCCGGCGCCGGGCTTCTCCGGCGAGCCGCTGTCCCTCGCCGCTCCGGGCCTCTCGGACCCGATCTACTGAGCGCCGGACTGTGTTCCGGCGGCCCCAGGCCGGAGCGAAAGCGACGCCGCGTTCTCCCTTGCGCTTGACACCGTCCGGCGAGACGCCATCGTCCCGGAATGAACGGACTCCAGCGAAAAGACGCCGGCATGCGCCCGAATTCCCTCGCCACCGCCCTGGCCCTCGGCCTCGTTCTCGCGGGGAGCCTGCAACCCGCCTTCGCCCGCTCGGGACGGGAGGAGATCACGCCCGCCGAGGAGCGCGAATTTCCCTTCGACGGCGACATTCCGGGATGCCAGGATTCCTCGGTGCTGGAGCAGATGTCGAGCCAGTTCGCCGAGAAGGAGGCGAAGTTCTGGAACTCGAGCCTCACCATCGTCGCCTATGACCGGATCGAGCGCACGGCCTGGCGCCCCTGGGGCCTCGACACCTATCCCCGCCGCTTCTGCAGCGCGGTGGCGACCACGTCGGACGGCATCAAGCGCAAGGTCGACTATTCGGTGCGCGAGGGTCTCGGCATCATCGGCGTGACCTGGGGCGTCGAGTTCTGCGTCCACGGCCTCGACCGCAACCTCGCCTATGCCTACGCCACGGCCTGCCGCGAAGCCCGTCCGTGAGACGGGCGTCGGCGCTCGCCGCACTGGCGCTGACCGCGCTTTCGGGAACGGCTCAGGCGCAAGGCTACGGCCGCGGCGGCACGCCCGGCGAGTTCGATTTCTACGTGCTGGCCCTGTCCTGGTCGCCGACCTATTGCGAGACGGCGGGACGCCGCGACGCCGACGGCCAGTGCCGGCCGGGGCGCGGCCTCGGCTTCGTCGTCCATGGGCTGTGGCCGCAATATACGCGGGGCTACCCGTCCGACTGCTCTTCCGTCGAGCGGTCTCCCACACGGCAGGCCATCGATGCGGCCGGCGAAGTCTACCCGAGCGAGGGGCTCGCCCGCTACGAGTGGCGCAAGCACGGCACCTGTTCCGGCCTCGACCCGATGGCGTATTTCAAGGCGGCCGCCCAGGCGCGCGAGGCGGTGACCATCCCGGCCGCCTTCGCCAAGCCCGATTCCGATACGCGCATCGCGCCGATCGACATCGCCCGCCAGTTCGTGGCCTCGAACAGGGGCCTGCGCCCCGATATGATGTCCGTCACCTGTATCAGGGGAGAGTTGCAGGAGGTGCGAATCTGCTTCACCAAGGACCTGCGCGGCTTTACGCCTTGTCCCGAAGTAGCGCGGCAGAATTGCCGCGCGGGCGAGATCGCCGTCGACGCGAGCCGGTGACCCCATGAACTACAGGCACGCTTTCCACGCCGGCAATTTCGCCGACGTGCTCAAGCACCTCGTGCTGACCCGCGTGCTCCATCATCTCCAGGCCAAGCCCACGGGCTTTCGCGCCATCGACACCCATGCGGGCCTCGGATTCTACGACCTGACCGGCGACGAGGCGGGTCGGACCGGCGAATGGCTGGATGGCTGGGGCCGTCTCGACACTCCCTTCCCCGACGAGGTGGAGGCGCTGTTCGCGCCCTACCGCGAAGCTGTCGCCGCCACCAAGGCGCGGCATGGTGCGGACATCTATCCCGGTTCGCCCGCGATCATCCGCGAGTTTTTGCGGCCCACCGATCAGGGCGTCTTCGTCGAGCTTCACCCGGCCGATGCCGACATCCTGCGCGAGCGCTACAACCAGGATCCCCGCACGAAGGTGATGCATCTCGACGGGTGGACCGCGCTCAATTCGCTGATCCCTCCGCCGGAGCGGCGCGGCGTCGTCCTGATCGACCCGCCCTATGAGGAACTCGGCGAGATCGACCGGCTCGGCGAGGCCCTGGCGAAGGCCGTGGCGAAATGGCCGACGGGAATCTATCTCGGCTGGTATCCGATCAAGGACGTGGACCTCATCGACCGCATGGTGGCGGAGCTCGACAAGTCCCTGTCCCGCCCTGCCCTGCGCATCGACCTGATGATCTCGGAGCCGTATCCGACCCGCCTCAACGGCAACGGCCTCATCGTCATCAACCCGCCCTGGCGCCTCGCCGACGAGGCGGCCCTGTTCCTCCCCGCCCTGGCGGAGCGGCTGGCGCGCGGCGATTACGGCGCGTTCCGCTGCGACGCGTTCGGCGTCGAGGCGTAGAACCCGTCGTGAAGGCCGCCTATCCCGTGAGCTCCGCGACCCCTGTCGCCAGCGCCGCCATTCCCGGCAGCGTCGAGACGATGCATCTCGTCCGCTACGACGACGCCTATTCGATCCTGGTCGGCACGGCCGAGTTGATGAACGACCGGCACCGCGATTCGGAGCGTGCCCTGGCCACGGTCACCTGCGCGCGGCTCGAGGAAAACACGACGCCGACCCTCCTCATCGGTGGCCTCGGCATGGGGTTCACCCTGCGTGCGGCCCTCGACGCCCTCGGGCCGCAGGCGCGGGTGGTCGTGGCGGAACTGATGCCGGCGGTGATCGCCTGGGCGCGCGGGCCCCTCACCCACCTCTTCGACGGAAGCCTCGACGATCCGCGCGTGACCCTGGTCGAAGCGGATGTGAACCGCCTCATCCAGTCCGGGTCGGCTCAGTTCGACGCCATCCTGCTCGACGTCGACAACGGCCCCAAGGGCCTGACGCGGCGTGAGAACGACCGTCTCTACGATACCTGGGGCTTGAAGCGGGCCCATTACGCCCTGCGGCCGGGCGGCATTCTCGCCGTGTGGTCGGGAGGGCCGGACCGCAGGTTCAAGGCACGGCTCCGGCGGTTCGGCTTCGATGTCGAGGAACTGCGCTATCCCGCCCATCCCGGCGGCCGCCGCCACGTCCTCTGGATCGCGGTGCGCACCGACATCCCGGGCTGAGACACGCCGGTTTCAGTAATTGTAGCTCCGACGCGGATAGGCCTGATTGGGTGCATAGCCGGCTCCGCGTTGCTGGACACGGGAGCCGTACTCGATCTCGCGCTGCTGCTTGGCGCGGCGGTTGGCGAGGTAACGGCCACCGATACAGCCGGCGACTGCGCCGACGACACCGCGCTCCGCGAGGTAATGCCCGGCGAGACCGCCGATGATCGCGCCCTTGATGCAGCCCTTGGCCTCGGCCGCTCCCGTGCTCGCCAGCGTCAGCAGTGCCAGGGCCGAGAGTGTCGCAACGATCCGCATGGTGTCCTCCACGATTGAGCGGGGAGGAAACACCGCCCTGGAGCGTGGCGTTCCAGCGGCGTCGCAAAAGCCGCCTTCGCTCAGGCCGCGACCCGGCCCTCCAGCGGGAACACCTTGGCGGGGTTCATCAGCCATTTCGGGTCGAACACGTTGCGGACCCGCATCTGCTGCTCGAGATCGGCCTGCGCGTACTGGAAGCGCATGAGCTCGCGCTTCTCGATGCCGACGCCGTGCTCACCGGTGAGGCAGCCGCCGACTTCGACGCAGAGCTTCAGGATCTCGTCGCCGGCGGCCTCCGCCTTCTGCAACTCGCCCGGCTTGTTGATGTCGAACAGGATGAGGGGATGCAGGTTGCCGTCGCCGGCATGGAAGACGTTGGCGACGCGAAGCCCCTTCTCCGCGCAGATCGCGCCGATGCGCTCCAGCACCAGCGGCAACTGCCCGGTGGGGATGGTGCCGTCCATGCAGATGTAGTCGGAGATGCGGCCCGTGGCGCCGAAGGCGGATTTGCGGCCCTTCCAGATCGCGGCGCTCTCGGCCTCGGAGGTCGAGACCCGGATGCTGGTGGGCCGGTAATCGCGGGCGATGGCCTCGATCCGGGCCAGCATCGCCGTGCATTCCGCGTCAGACCCCTCGACCTCGATGATCAGCATCGCCTCGGCGTCGCGCGGGTAACCGGCCTGGGCGAAATCCTCGGTGATCAGGATCGCCTCCCGGTCCATGTATTCCATGGCCACGGGGATGATGCCGGCGGCGATGATGGCGGCGGTGCAGGCGCCGGCATCCTCCACCGAGGAGAACCCGACCAGGGCCGGGCGTGCTCCCTCGGCCGCGCGCAGGATGCGCACCGTCGCCTCGGTGACGATGCCGAGCTGGCCCTCCGATCCGCAGATCAGGCCGAGGAGGTCGTAGCCTGCGCTGTCGAGGTGAGCGCCGCCGATCTCGGCCACGGTGCCGTCGTTCATCACCAGGGTGACGCCGAGCAGGTTGTTGGTGGTCACCCCGTATTTCAGGCAATGCGCGCCGCCGGAATTCATCGCGATATTGCCGGCGATGGTGCAGGCGAGCTGGCTCGACGGGTCCGGTGCGTAGAAGAACCCCTCGTGGCTGACGGCGCCCGAGATGGCGAGGTTGGTCAGGCCGGATTCGACGCGGGCGACGCGGTTCTCGAAATCCATGTCGATGACGCGGGTCATCTTGGCGACGCCGAGGATGATCGCGTCTTCCTGGGCGATCGCCCCGCCGGCGAGCGAGGTGCCGGCCCCGCGCGCCACCACGCGCACGCCATTGGCGTGGCAATAGGCCATGACGGCGGAGACCTCGGCCGTGGTCGAGGGCAGGACCACGGCGAGCGGCATCTTGCGATAGGCGGTGAGCCCGTCCGTCTCGAAGGCGCGGCGCTCGTCCTCGGTGACGATCAGCGCCTCCGCCGCCACCAGCGGGCGCAGGCCGGCGATGATGGAGTCGCGACGGGCGAGGATATCGGGATCGGGGATGGGAAAGGCGATCGACATGGGGCGGGCGCTCCTCGGTGTATCGATACGTCTTCAGCTGCCGCTCAGCTTGGCAGGACTAAAACTAAGCGGTGAGCCGTTCAAGAGTTTGGAATTGCGAGGTGGGAAGACGTCTAAACGAAAACCCGTTTCGGCGCATCCGTTCGTGATGTTTTGACCTTTTCCCAGGAGACAATACGCTCGCCCAGGAGAAAGATCGCCGCGTTGCGCTTTTTTTCGCCGAAGGGACCCTGAGAGAGTTTGGAACGTTCCCAGTCTCGATCTGTTCTAAAACCAAAAGCTCTGCCATAAGCTCGGTCGGCTCATGCCGACCAATGGAGGAAATAAAACGATGCGTCACCTCATCCTCGGCGCCGCGCTCGCGCTGATGCTCCCGATGTCCGCGCAGGCCCAGGAAGCCGGCGACGCCGCTGCCGGCGAGAAAGTCTTCTCCGCCTGCAAGGCGTGCCACAATTTCGAGAAGAACGGCGTCGGCCCGAGCCTCAAGGGCGTGTACGGCGAAAAGGCCGGCGAAGGCCATGACGGCTACAGCTTCTCTGCCGCGCTGAAGAATTCCGGAATCACCTGGGACGAGGCGAATCTGAAAGAGTGGCTGAAGGATCCCAAGGCCAAGGTGCCCGGCACCAAGATGGTCTATCCGGGTCTCAAGGACGACAAGAAGATCGCGGACGTCATCGCCTACCTCAAGTCGAAGTCCTGACGAGCCGGGACCGCAGCCGATAGAATCGGTTGCGGTTTCGAGCCTTCGTCGTCCAGCGATTTCCATCGAGGCCGTCCCTGTTCGCTCAGGGGCGGCCTTTTCTCGTCGCGCCGAACCACAGCCGGGTTCGATCCGAAGTGCCGGCCCCTCTCCAAGGGACTGATCGTCGGGATACCGTCCCTATCGGGACATCGTTATCTGGAGGCCGCGGCATCCGCCGTGGTGCTGGCCACGTTGTCGTGGAGTGCCCCGCGCAGCATCACCAGGGAATCGAGGAGGGCCTGGCGTGCATCGTCCGACATGCCGGTCAGAGCTCCGGCGAGGCCGGGGACGCAATCCATACGGCCCTCGAGCTCGCGCCCCTTGGGCGTCAGGAAGATGCTGACCTGACGTTCGTCGGCCCGGTCGCGGGCGCGACGGACATGACCTGACGTTTCCAGGCGCTTCAGCAGGGGCGTGAGCGTTCCGGAATCGAGGAACAGCCTGGTCCCGATCTCCTTCACCGTAAGCCCCTCATGATCCCATAGGACGAGGAGGACCAAATACTGGGGATAAGTGAGATCATGGGCCGCCAGAAGCGCGCGGTAGGCACGCCCGAAGGCGTGAGCCGCAGAATAGACCGCAAAGCAAAGCTGCCCGTCGACACCTTGGCCCGATGCCGGAACGTCGTCGACTGCCTTGGTCTGCGTGTTGCGCCGGCCCGCCATCGTTGCGGCCTCCTTCATGTCGGTCGGATACGGTGTCGAGCCCGACCCGACTACCCTATCTAGTTGATTATGCGGAATGGTCACCAGCATTCGTGGCTTTTCCGCATGATGGTTGCGCGCAATCTAATTCGATGCCATATGAGACATCGGTTGCGCGCAATTTATCTCTGATCCTCGGACGGACCGGTCGATCGATAGCATTCATCAGGCGGCGGACGGACAACCGTCTCGGTTCGTACGGACCATCCGACGTCGAGCCGCCCCTCCCCTCCCAGCAGAAAGACGACCATGAAAGCTCTCTATACCGCCCACGCCCACGCTACGGGAGGCCGTGAAGGTTCTGCCTCCACTGACGACAACGCAGTCAACGTCACCCTCGTGACGCCGAAGGAACTCGGCGGTGGCGGCGGCGACGGCACCAACCCCGAGCAGCTTTTCGCCACCGGCTATGCCGCCTGCTTCCTCGGTGCGATCAAATTCGTCGCCGGCAAGGACAAGGTGAAGATCCCGGAGGACGCCAAGGTCGAATCCACCGTCGGCATCGGCCCGCGCGACGATGGCGAGGGCTTCGGTCTCGTCGTCACCCTGAAGGCCACGCTGCCCGGCATCGAGCGGGACAAGGCCGAGGATCTGGTGAAGCGCGCCGACGTGGTGTGCCCCTATTCGCACGCCACCCGCGGCAACATCCAGGTCGATATCAGCGTCGCGTAGATCGCGCGCGAAAGCCGGAGGGGGCGATACCTCTCCGGCTCCTGCTGTGCGTGCCGCAACCGCCCGGCCGAGCCGATGCTCCGAGGTCAGGCTGCGGTCACGATGAGCGTCGTTCCCTCGATCCCGGTCACCCGGACGCGGGCGCCCGATGGAGCATCGGGGCCGGTGACACGCCAGAGCGTGTCGTTCACCCTGATCCGCCCGGACCCGTTCGCGATCGCGGCGTCGAGGTGAAATTCCTGGCCGATCAATCCGTGCGCGCCACGGTTGAGGCTGTTCGGATGCCCGGTCATCCGCTTCTGCGCCACGATGACGAGGCCGACCGAGAGGCCCGCGAAGAACAGGATCTGAGCCTGCCAGGGCATCGGGACGATGGCGATTTCGAGCCCCGTGACCATGGCGGCGGTGCCGAGCCAGACCAGGAATACGCCGGAGATGGCGAGCTCCGCCCCTATCAGGATCAGTCCGATCAGGATCCAGGTCCAGACCGGCCCCAAGGCCGTCACGATGTCGAGGATCACGCGGAGGTTCCTCCGCCCGGTCCGACCCTCGGTGGCAGGCCCGAACTCTTTCGTGGCTGCGCGGCGTTCTCGCCGAACACGCTGCGGGTGATCTCGGCGATGCCGCCCAGGGTGCCGGCGAGGGAGGCCGCTTCGATCGGCACGATCACCACCCGTTGGTTGGGTGCCGTGGCGAGCGCCTTGATCGCGTCCACGTATTTCTCGGCCACCAGGAAGTTCGCCGCCGCGAGATCGCCTTTCGAGATGGCCTCGCTGATGAGGCCCGTCGCGCGGGCCTCGGCCTCGGCGCTGCGCTCGCGGCCTTCCGCATCCCGGAAGGCGGCCTCGCGCCGACCCTCGGCTTCGAGGATGGCGGATTGCTTGCGGCCCTCGGCGCGCAGGATATCGGCCTGGCGATGTCCTTCGGCCTCCAGCACCGAGGCGCGCTTCTCGCGCTCGGCCTTCATCTGGCGCGCCATGGCGCCGGCGAGGTCGGCAGGCGGCAGGATGTCCTTGATCTCGATCCGGGTCATCTTGACCCCCCAGGGCGAAGAGGCCGCGTCCATCACATGGAGCAGCCGCTCGTTGATCTCGTCGCGGTGGGACAGCAGCTGATCGAGATCCATCGAGCCGACGACCGTGCGGATGTTGGTCATCGTCAGCGTCATCATCGCGGTCTCGAGATTCGAGATCTCATAGGACGCCTTGGCCGCGTCGAGCACCTGGTAGAACACCACCGCGTCGATCTTCACCCCCGCATTGTCGCGGGTGAAGGCCTCCTGGCTCGGCACCTCGATCACCTGCTCCATGACGTTCACGCGGCGGCCGATGCGCTCGACATACGGTGCGATCAGGCCGAGCCCGGATTCGAGGGTGCGCGAATACCGCCCGAACCGCTCCACCGTGTAGACGTGGCCCTGCGGGATGATGTTGATGCCGATGGCGAGGGTGACGACCACGAGGACGACGATCGCCACCGCCACCACGCTCAACCCGATCGAGAGATCCATCCATGCCCCCTGCCGCCGTTTCGCGACATTGACACCGCGCTGCGCTCTCCGCGCAAGCTCGGTCCCACTCCGAGGGGGCGTTTTGTAACCGTTCTTGCCGGTGCTTCCGGGCGATGCCTTATCGCGCCCACACTCCCAGGCGCTCCGTGCGGGCGCGGTCCTCGGCGGCGACGAGGTCGGGTGTCGCTTCCGAGGAGGCGCGGCCCCCGCCGTTGAACAGCACGACCTCCGAGAGGTCGCGGCCTTCCACCGCGCAGAGATAGGCCGCGCTTCCGGCGACCGGCTGGCAGGTCACCGGGCGCCCCGCGAGGTAGCGCGTCAGCTCCTCCGGCTGACCGCCTCGGACCCACTCCACTCCGAACAGGCGCACGAGCTTGCCGCCGACACGGAGGGTCGCGGTGTCGATCACCTCGGACTTGCCGGTGATGGCGTTGGACGGCTCCGGTGCCTTGGCGGGGCTCTCCTCGGCCGAGGGCGGACTCGGCTCCTCCGCGGGGATGCCGGGCGGCGTCGCGGGGGATACGGTCTCGCGCGGATTGGCCGGTGTGGATGGCTGGCCCTGAGCCTGCGGATTCGGGGCCTGCGGGTTCGCGGCTTGCTGGGACGAGGGGGCCGCCTGGACCGGATCGGGCACCTTCGCCGCTTGCCGAGAAGTCTCGGCATCCGGTGCGACGGCCGGCCTGTCGTCCCCGCCGCTATTGGCGAGGACAAGAACGATGACGAGCCCGCCGAGCAGGCCGGCAGCGGCGAGCGTGCTCGGCCGGGTCAGGACGCCGTGATCATCCGGGCGCAGGCGACGCAAACCCTCTCCGGCACGCGTGATCATGCCGGCCAGACGCGGCTCGCCAGCCGACGACGGGGCGTGAGGCCCGGACGAAGGCGGAACAGCGTCCTTGCTGCCCACGGTGGAGAGTCTCTCGCGGGCGATGCCGATCGTCTCCCGCGCCTTGTCGCCGAAGGAGGCACCGATGCGCAGGCCACGCTCGCGCAGGGTCGGCCCGGGGCTCGCGCTCCGCTCGGAGACCGGCCGATCGGCGAATTGAGCCCGGACGCCGCTCAGGGTTTCCGCCCAGGTGGCGGAGACCGTGGCGGCGGCAGCCCTCCCCCTCGCGGCCGAGCGGGACATCACCGAGCGCGCCAGCTCCGACTGCGTCTCGACGAACCGCGCCGTGGCCGCCTTGATCTCCTCCGACGCGGTCGGCTCGGGCGGTTGTTCGATGACGGGTTTTTGTGGGACCGGCAGGAAGAGCGCACCGTGGCGCTCACGCAATTCCGCGAACAGCTCGTCCAGGGTCAGGGGCCCGTTCTCGCCCTGGCGCGGGGCCCCATGACGGTCGACGATCCTGTGGAAAGGCGGGGCGGCGGTCGGTTCGACCACGGCCTCGGCAAGCAGTTGCAGCGTCCGCCGAGCCACGGGAAACGCGTCCTGGCGGCGAATTTCCGCCTCGATCAGCGCTCTCACCGATTCCCGTCCCTGTCGTGCAGCGAGGAGGGCCGGCGCCTCGACCTCGTCGGACGGCCCGCCTGCTGCAGGGTTTTTGCCGGCGGAGAGGTTTTTGCCTGCGGCGCGGTTCTTGGCTGCGGTCGATGTCATCGGTTCGGGTGTGTCTCAGGCGCCATGCCGTGTCGGTGTGATGGCACTCAGCGGGCCGGGGGCGTAACGGCTGAGGACACGGCTCGACTCGGACACGATCACCGGGCGCGGTCCGGCAAAGGAGATTTCGAGAGTCAGCTCCGAGACGCCCTGCGAGCGGGCGCCCTTCCTGGGGTTGTCGGCCCGGAAATCGAAGGTCGAGCGCACGATGCAGCTCGATGTCGCGACGCTGCAGGCCGTGCGTGCGGAACCGCCCTGCGCCACATAGCGGCGTTCGGGCCAGCGACGGACGAAGCGCCGCTTCTCCGCCATGAGAGCGGCGAGCGACAGGGTGCGGCCGTGGAATCGGACGCGCTCGGCATAGAAGCGAGGTGCGGCCGCGACCATGCCGTCACCAGGAGCCGAGACGGCGTCGAGATAATCCTCGTTCAGCCTCTGGGCCTTGCCGGCCCATTCCGGGAAGCGGTCGTCGGAGGCCATGGCCATGCCGGGGGCGACGGTGAGCGGCAATGCGTTCGGCGGGACCTGCGAAAGCCGGCGATGGGAGCGCCGGACACCCGAATCCGCCTGACGGATGCTGCGACGGGCGCGCAGCGGCGCCTCGGCACGTTTCTCGTCGACGGCGGAGGCGCCTGAATCGGCCGTCATGGTGTCGGGCTTCGTCGCCTGAGATGCGCTGCCCTGCAGGTTCTCTTTGGCAGCCGGCGGCGAGGCGGGCTTGGCCTCGGCTTTCGGCTCGGGCTTCTGGTCCGCCTTGGCTGGAGGATCGACCCAGGCCGGGCGAGTCTGAGCTCCGGCGCTGCCGGTGGAGAGCAGGGCGCCGAGGAGGGCGGCCGAGCAGGTGGAGACAAGACCGTGGCGCATGGCATCTCACCGCTGTCGCGAACGACGTGGAGGGTGGGCACGACCGCATCGGAGCGCCCGGCCTGGGGGAAACGTCAAGGTGGGGCTTTCGGTTGCTCTCGTGAGTGGGTCCACTCGCGACGCAGACGCGCCCTGCGGCGAGGACTAGCACGCCGGGTCGCCGACCGGCCGCCAAAGGCGTCATTCCCCGCGCTATGCCCGCTGTTCCCAGCCCATCGGCGACCGATGCCCGCCGAGCCGGCCTGCCCCCATCTCCGGTAAAGCCTCTTCGGCCGAAGCTCCCTTCTGACGAAGACCCCTTGCCATCGCCGCGCAAGGGCCCACCTCTGAAGAGCTTGACGGGTCCGGGCCCCTCTGGCGGCCGAGGCGTCGGCCGCGATGTCGGACCCCTTCTTTGCCTTTGCGCTCACGCGGCGCGAACGCACCGGGGGGTTCTGACACAGGTGGTTGTTGCAATGATTTCGCGCGGCATCTCGGGATGCCCATCGGTCGAGGCCGCCGCGTGAGCGCCGCCTCCCCGCGCCGGGCGCTCCTCCTCGTCAATCCGAACGCGCGCAATGGCACGTTCTCCCTCGATACCGTCCGCGATGCCTTGCGCGACGCCGGCATCGAGCCGTTCGAACCGCCGGGCGATCCCGATTGCACGGCGGTCATCAAGCGCCATGCGAAAGGCTGCGATCTCGTCATCCTCGGCGGCGGCGACGGCACCATGAATTCGGCCGCCCCCGCTCTGGTCGAGACCGGCCTGCCCCTGGGCATCCTGCCGCTCGGCACCGCCAACGATCTTGCCCGCTCCCTCGGCCTGCCCACCGATCCGGTGGAGGCGGCGCGCCTCATCGGCACGGCGCAGCCGCAGCCGGTCGATCTCGGCTGGGTCAACGGCCGCTATTACTTCAACGTGGCGAGCATCGGCTTTTCGGCCGAACTGGCCGGCGACCTCACTGCCGAATCGAAGAAGAAGTGGGGCACCCTCGGCTACGCCATCGCCGCCATGCGGGTCCTGCGACGGGTGCGCCCGTTCACGGTCTATCTCGAACATGACGGGCAGACCGAGACCATCACCACGATCCAGGTCTCGGTCGGCAACGGCCGCCACTATGGCGGCGGGATGACGGTGGAGGAGACGGCGACCGTCGATGACGGAAAGCTCGATTTCTACAGCCTCGAAGTCACGCATTGGTGGCGGCTTCTCGCGCTCCTGCCGGCCCTTCGCCGAGGCACTCAGGGCAAGGCCGCCGATGTGCGGGCCTTCAACACCACCGAGATCGTGGTGAAGACCAAGAAGCCGAGGCCGGTGAACACGGACGGGGAATTGTCCACCTACACGCCGGCCCATTTCAAGGTCGTGCCCAAGGCCATCCGGATCTATGCGCCCGAGCCCTCCGAGCGCCCCGGCATCATCCCCACAGCGTCCTGATATCCCGCTGCTTCCCGACCTGACGACGTTCGAGGTTCTCTTCCCGTGGATTCCCTATTTCAACTCGCCGCAGACCCCACCGCGTGGGTGGCGCTCGCCACCCTCATCGTGATGGAGGTGGTGCTCGGCATCGACAACCTGATCTTCATCTCGATCCTCACCAACAAGCTGCCGGCCCATCAGCAGACCAAGGCGCGCCGCATCGGCATCGGCCTCGCCCTGATCCTGCGCCTCGGCCTGCTCGGCACCGTCGCCTACATCGTCCACCTGACCCAGCCGGTCTTCGAGATCTTCGGGAAGGCCTTCTCCTGGCGGGACATGATCCTGATCGGCGGCGGCCTGTTCCTGCTGTGGAAGGCCACGAAGGAGATCCACGAGAGCGTCGACCCCGATGACGGCCACGAGGACGCGTCGACGTCGCCGGTGGTGATGAGTTTCGCCGCCGCGGTCGGCCAGATCCTGGTCCTCGATCTCGTCTTCTCCATCGACAGCATCATCACGGCGGTCGGCATGACCGACCATGTGCCGATCATGGTGATCGCCGTCATCACCGCCGTCACCGTCATGCTTCTGGCGGCCGACCCGCTGGCACGCTTCATCGCCGCCAACCCGACCGTGGTGATGCTGGCGCTCGGCTTCCTCATCATGATCGGCATGACGCTGATCGCCGAGGGCTTCGGCGCCCACGTGCCCAAGGGCTACATCTACACCGCCATGGCCTTCTCGGCCGGCGTGGAGGGGCTCAACCTTCTCGCCAGACGCCGGAAGCGGGGCAAGAAGGCGGGGGAGCCCGGCTAGGACCGCATCGGTTCCGGCGGATGCCGGTTGAGGGCGAAGGGCCAACGTGCCGTCACTGCCCTCGACCGGACCGCCGATCTCGACATGGCCCTGGTCGCTGTCGTCATTGCCGAACTTCGCCGAAGGGCGTGAGATCGGTGGGGTCGACGGTCACGTCGAGGCTGCTGCCACGAGAGCCGAGCCGGTAGGCGTCGGCCGGACCGCCTAGGAAGGGGGCCGCCTCGACGCCGACTGCTTCTAATCCGGAGAGGTCTCGGGCACGCGGGGTCGGCTCGGCCCGACCTGACGGAGGCCGTGCCAGAAGATGCCGCCAGAGCGATCGAACCCGCGGACCTAGACCGAGTGGTAGCGCGGATCGAAGCCGAACACGTTCGCGGGGACACCCGTCGCGTCGCTGAGAGAAGCGACGCTCGTTTTTTTGACGCCGCTCCCCACGGTTATCAAGTAAAAATTGTTATTGTGTAATGACTTAGAATGGCTCGTGCTACAGAATCGGCTCACGCAGAGCAGATGTCTCGCGGGCGCAGATGGCCTGGTCGGGTGGCGAGCCTTCCTGGGAGAGGTTCTTTGCGAGTTCGACGCGCGCGCGATCGAAATCCGCACGGTAGCCTGCATCGCCCTGGAGCGAGCTGACGACGACGCTGGCGGTCGTGCGTCCAGCCTCGACATCGCTCGCCCAATGCACGCCGCAGACGATCCGGTTCTCGCCGTAAGCCTTACCGCGCACGAAGAACTGCGTCGCCTTCTCGGGCACCAGGGCCGCGAGGATGGAGGCGTAGGCCCAGCCTTGGGTCGCGTGGCTCGAGGGGAAGCTGTAGGCGTCCCCGAGTTCGCGCGTGCGCGCCACGCAGATCTCGGCCTCGTTGCCGACGAAGGGACGCAGGCGGCGATAATGCTCCTTGAGCGAGCGGGTGGCGCGGCTGATGTCGAGGCGGGTCCGTTCCAGCAGCGTCATCAGGGCCGGCGAGCGCGACTGGTCGATCTTGCGGCCGAGCACGCAGGCGAAATCGTCGAGGATGGCCGACGGTCCGTCGGCGACATCGGCAGTCGCGAGTTCCCAGCGTGGGCTGCCCTTGAGGGCGCGGGTCGCCGAGAAGGCGGTCTTGTCCGCGGTCTCGGCGGCCGATTGTCCACGAGGCGGCGGCGGCAGGATCGCGACGGTATCCGGTGCCGTGGCATCGGACAGGTAGGGCGCGCGTGCCGCGACCCCCGGCGTCAACGATGTCGTCGCCACGGCCGGCGCGGAACGGGGCTTCTGATCGGCGGCCTTCTTCTCGACGGCGTTCGGGGCGGGAGCCTGCGCCCAGGCAGGGGACGTCGTCAGGGCTACCGAGGTCAAGGCTGTCGAGGTCAAGGCTGCCGACGTGAAGGCGAGCGACGCGAGAGCGGGAAGCAGGGGAGACATGGCGGCGGCTCTGGATGAAAGGCGTCGGGATTGGCAAGCGACAGGAGAGCCATAGGGTTCCTGAACGACACTCGTATGGCGCCCGGAGCGCATGACATTTCGCCAATCCGTAACGAGATCGGTCAGGAATCGCCGTTCTCGGCGTCTCTTGGCGTCTCTTGGCGCCCTACCCGATGCCGGCGCGGATCGCGGCGGCGACTTCGCCCGGATATTCCTCGTGCGGGCTCAAGGCCCCCGGCACCGATGCCTTGGCGACGTTGCCTGAGGCGATGAGGGCATCCATCTCGGCGCCGGAGCGGCGTGGCGCGCGCTCCGGGCGAAGGACCAGGATCGGCGGAAGGCCGTCCGCCTCGAACAGGGCGAGGAAGTCCTTGCGGGTCTTGAACGGGTCGAGCCCGCCGGTGACGAAGGCGGCGGTGCCGAAGCGGCCACTCGGCTGGAGCGTGACGGCGTGCTTGTCGGCGATGATGCCGGGCGTGACGTGGTCGGGATCGGCATAGACATGCGCGCGCA
The DNA here is from genome assembly GCF_000372825.1 of Methylobacterium sp. 77. Lineage (NCBI taxonomy): Bacteria > Pseudomonadati > Pseudomonadota > Alphaproteobacteria > Hyphomicrobiales > Methylobacteriaceae > Methylobacterium > Methylobacterium sp. 77. Next base: position 3,806,574 of record NZ_KB910516.1, read on the forward strand.
TCATCCGGCCGATCACCGGCGGGCTGATGTTGATGCGGTAGAGCGCCTCGCCGAAGAACGGCAGTTCGAGTGCCTTGCGGATGCCCGAGAACAGGCCACGGCGCGATTGGCCCATGGCGGTGGGCAGCGGCCCCCGCCAGGTCGGGGCCACGAGAACGAGCTGGTCGAACAAGCCGGGATGTCGCTGCGCGGCGGCCACGAGATAAGGTGCGGCATGACCCGCCGCGATGCCGATCGCATAGGGTCCCGGTACCGCCGCGATCAGGGAATCCAGGAACGCGTGGAAGGTCTCCGGCTCCATCGCGATCCGCGAGCGCGGGTGATTGCCGAAGCCCGGCCAATCGGGGATGAGGCAGCGATAATCATGGCCGAGGTTCTTGGCGAGCGGTCGCATTTCGGCACGCGCCGAGATCGACGACAGGGCCGGCAGCAACAGAGCGGCCGGTCCGCCCCCGACGATGTCGCAGGGCGTCGGCACCTTCCGCTCCAGCACGTCGAGCTGAAAGCCACGGGTGGAGTGGGCAGGCTCGATCATCGCTCGCACGCCCTCATACGCTTCGCCGCCGGTTCGCCGCTGTCTCGGATGTGAGATCTATGCCGGCGTCGGCCCCCTGCCCAGGGCGACCCGCCGTCACTCCGTGGGTCATGAGATCGGTGGGCCATGAGAATCGGTAGCCATGAGAATCGATAGCCATGGGATCGAGCACGCTCGTCCCCTCCCCCGCCGGAGGGGGAGAAGGGGATCCGCGTCATGCGCTCAGGTGCGCAGAAGCTCGTTGATGGCGGTCTTGGAGCGGGTGCCGGCATCGACGCGCTTGACGATGACGGCGCAGTAGAGGCCGGGGCCGGGGCTGCCGTCCGGCAGGTCCTTGCCGGGCGTGGTGCCCGAGACCACCACCGAGTAGGGCGGCACGCGGCCATACATGACCTCGCCCGTCGCGCGGTCGATGATCTTGGTGGAGGCGCCGATATAGACGCCCATGGACAGCACGCTGCCCTGGCCGACGATCACGCCCTCGGCCACCTCGGCGCGGGCGCCGATGAAGCAATCGTCCTCGATGATGACCGGATTGGCCTGGAGCGGCTCGAGCACGCCGGCGATGCCGGCGCCGCCGGAGATGTGGCAGTTCTTTCCGACCTGTGCGCAGGAGCCGATCGTCACCCAGGTGTCGACCATCGTACCCTCGCCCACATGGGCGCCGAGGTTGACGAAGGACGGCATCAGCACGGCGCCGGGCGCGATGTAGGAGCCGCGGCGCACGATGCAGCCCGGCACCGCGCGGAAGCCCGCCTCGCGGAAGTGCTTCTTCTTCCAGCCCTCGAACTTCGACGGCACCTTGTCCCACCAATTGGCGCCATCGGGACCGCCATGGATGATCTCCATGTCGTTGAGGCGGAAGGACAGCAGCACCGCCTTCTTGAGCCACTGATTGACCTGCCACTCCTCGCCGGCCTTCTCGGCCACGCGGACCTTGCCGGAATCGAGCAGGTCGAGGGCCTCGTCCACGGCGTCGCGCACGGCGCCCTTGGTGGAGGTGTCGATTCCGGCGCGCTCCTCCCAGGCGGTCTCGATGGTGGTGGCGAGGTCGGCGTGGGACATGGCGGCGTTCCGGTCGGTTGGGGAAGGGCCGTGCTTACAAAAGGCGGCCCGGCCTGTCACCTCACGGAACAGGCGTGGGTCGGTCTCAATCGCGGCAGCCGCTGCGGGCTTCGTCCCGCACGATCTCGGCGACCTTCGCGCGATCGCGGGCGGAGAGCGGGACGTCGCGGATGTCGGAGAAGCGGCATTTCTCGTTGCCGAAGGCCGCGATCCCGCGCGGGGTCTTGAAGCAGTATCCCGCCTCCGCATAGACCGCGTTCCGCTCGCCCCAGAGTTCGTCGCAGGGGAATGCCGCCAATGCCGGGGAGGCCGGCAGCAAGGCGAGGCAGAGAATCACGAGAGGGCGCATCGGCATTTCCTGGGAGGGCGTGAGAGAGTGCAGGCGTTTCGCCCGTCTTCGCAAGGTGCGCCGGATCCGGCCGCGACTCCGGTGAGGCTCCGTCAGGTGGCATCGATCCTGGCGCGAACGCGATCGAGCCCTTGCGCCAGCTCGCTGAGGTCGTCGGCGAGGGCGCCATGGATGGCGTCGGCCGCATCCGGGAATTCCTCGAGCACGCGGCGCATCAGGGTCGGGGTGATGCGCATGACCTCCGCCGCCGTGACGGCGCGGGCATCGGTGGGGCGGTCGCCGCGCAGGAACAGCGCCATCCGTCCGATCAGCGCGGAACGGCCGACGCTGATGGGCTCGGCGTCGGCGACGCGCGGCGCCAGCTCGATCGTCCCCGACATCACCACGAAGCCGCCATCGGTGCGTTCGTCACGGGCGAACAGGACGTCTCCCGGCATCAGGCCGCGGCGCTCGGCTGCGAAGGAGAGGAGCCTCAGGGCGTCTCGCCCCATGAAGCCGAACAGGGGGGCGGCCGCCAGGATCGCGATGTCGTCGTCGAGCCCCAAGGCCACCCGCTCCCTCGAAACGGAGGCGACCCTCCAGAGGAACCAGCCTTAGCCGAAGGCGGGCGAGGGGGGAAATCCGGCCGTGCTGACTTTACGGGACGCGTGGAGGTCGTGGTCGCCAACAAACAGCTGTCACGAAGCCGAGGGATACAGGTCTCTCCCGATCGAGACGAAGACGGACAAAGCGGTGGCCAATCACATCTGCCTGGATCCCAACGATCCCTATGCCCAGACCGAAGTCCTGGTTTTCTTCGAAGGCAGATATCCCAATATCCGTCTGCTGTCGGTCATCGACGGCAACGCGGACGAGATCCTGGCCGATCTCGTCGACGAACAGCAGCGCGATCTCATTCGGGAGATCGCCGCCTTCTACAGGCCCGGTGGTGAGTCGCCGATCGCGATCGCCTGACGCCCGGATCCGCGCCTCAGGGCAACAGCTTGTAGCCGCCGCCTTCGGTGACGAGGATTGCGGTGACGGCCGGGTTCGGCTCGATCTTCTGGCGCAGGCGATAGATGTGGGTCTCCAGCGTGTGCGTGGTGACCTGCGCGTTGTAGCCCCAGACCTCGGCGAGCAGCGTGTCGCGTCCCACCACCTCGCGGCCGGCACGGTAGAGGAACCGCAGGATCGCGGTCTCCTTCTCCGTGAGTTTCAGCTTCGAACCGCGTTCGCAGACGAGAAGCTTGGCGCCGGGGCGGAACGTGTAGGGGCCGATCTGGAAGACGGCGTCCTCGCTCGCCTCGTGGCTGCGCAGATGCGCGCGGATGCGGGCGAGCAGCACGGCGAACTTGAACGGCTTGCCGACATAATCGTTGGCGCCGGCTTCCAGGCCTTCGACCGTATCCTGTTCCGAATCCTGGGCGCTCAGCATGATGACCGGGCCGCGATAGCCGTTGCGGCGCATGATCCGCACCGCCTCGCGCCCGTCCATGTCCGGGAGGCCGACATCCATGATCGCGAGATCGATCCGCTCCTCGGTCACGCGGGCGAGGGCGGTCTTCGCATCCTCCGCGCCGAGAACGATGAATTCCTCGTAGAGATCGAGCTGCTCGATCAGCGTTTCGCGCAAGGACGCGTCGTCGTCGCAGATGAGCAGGCGATGGGTGGTCGACATCGGCCGGGATACTTTCACACGCAACTGGGATGCACCCCGAATGGGTCGATCCCGAGAACTTGAGAGACGGCCGAGTTCTCGGCCGCTAGCGTACAGTCCAGAGTGATGAGTCTATTATGTCAGAACCTTGAACGACTTCGAGGCGAAGGCCGCCTTCGCACATACCGGACGGGCCAAGGACCGAAAAAGTTTCGCCCGGGCTCGACCTTCGGGCATCGTCGCCGGGGCAGGGCTGGCCCCGCTGTGTCCGTCCGGTCGATAAAGCGGCCATCATCCCCGAACGCACGATCTCCGAACGCATGATCTCCAAACGTCCGATCCGTACGACGCTCACTCACATCCGTGTCCGCCGGCTCGTCGGTGATCCGACCCGCGGGCAGATCCTCGCCGGTGGCGCGATCATCCCCTGCGCGCTCGGCCGCTCGGGCATCGGTCAGGTGAAGCGGGAAGGGGACGGCAAGTCTCCGAGGGGGCGATTTCGCCTCCGGGCCGGTGCCTATCGCCCGGACCATTTCGGAGCGCGTCCACGCACCACGCTGGGCTTGCGCCCGACGCGACGGAGCGACGGCTGGTGCGACGACCCGCGCGACCGGCGCTACAACCGCCCGATCACCCTGCCCACGCCCCATGTGAGCGCCGAGCGGATGTGGCGGGAGGACGGTCTCTACGATCTCGTGGTCGATCTCGACTACAATCGCCAGCCGATCCGGCCGGGCCGCGGCTCGGCGATCTTTCTCCATGTGGCGCGGGCGGGATACCTGCCGACGGAGGGCTGCGTCGCGGTGAAGCGCACCGATCTCGTCCGGCTTCTGCGGCGCGTCGGAGCGCGCACGCATCTGGACATCCTGTGATGACCGCATGCGCTACCCCTTCGCTGGAACGGCGGCGGCGGCCCCGTCCCGGCGCTCGCCCGGACGCGACAGGGTCATGACCAGGATGGCCGCGAGGCAGCACAGGGCGCCCGCGGCGAAGAAGGCCGGCAGGTAGCTCGACAGGGCGGTGCGCGAGAGGCCGGCGCCGTAAGCGATGGTCGCCGCACCCAATTGGTGACCCGCGAACACCCAGCCGAAGACGAGGTTGGCCTTCTCGCGGCCGAACCGGGTGGCGGTGAGCCTGACCGTGGGCGGTACCGTGGCGATCCAGTCGAGCCCGTAGAAGGCGGCGAAGACGGACAGGCCGACGAAGGAGAAATCCGAGAACGGCAGGAACATCAGCGAGAGGCCGCGCAGGCCGTAATACCAGAACAGGAGCCAACGGTTGTCGTAGCGGTCGGAGAGCCATCCCGAGGCGACGGTGCCGACGAAATCGAACACGCCCATCGCCGCGAGCACACTCGCCCCCTGCACCGGGCCGATGCCGTAATCGGCACAGAGCGGGATGAAATGGGTCTGGATCAGCCCGTTCGTGCTGGCTCCGCAGATGAAGAACGTGGCGAACAGCACCCAGAACACGCTCGTGCGCGACGCCTCCCGCAGGACACCGAGGGCGGAGCCGGCCATGGCGACCGGTGCCTGCCTCGACCCGGCGGCGGCGGTGTCGCCATAGGGCGCCAGACCCATCTCCTCCGGCCGGTCGCGCATCAGGGCCGTCACGGCGAGCCCTGCCGTCAGCAGGAGGCCGCAGATCACGAGGAGCGCCGCGCGCCAGCCGAGCGCCTCGGTGAGGGCGGCGAGCAGCGGAAGCACGACGAGCTGGCCCGTGGCGGAACTCGCGGTGAGGAGGCCGACGACGAGGCCGCGCGAGCGGGAGAACCAACGGGTCGCGATGGTGGCGCCGAGGACCAGGGCGGTCAGGCCGGTGCCGATTCCGACCACGACCCCCCAGAGCAGGACGAGCTGCCAGACCTCGCTCATGAACAGGGACGCGAGCAGGCCGCCGACGATGAGGAGCAGCGCCAGGAGCACGATGCGGCGCGGGCCGTAGCGGTTCATCAGCTGGGCGGCGAAGGGCCCCATCAGGCCGAACAGGACGAAGCGGACGGCGAGCGCCGAGGAGATCGTCGCCGTGTCCCAGCCGAACTCCTTCTGAAGCGGCAGGATCAGCACGCCCGGTGCGCCGACGGCTCCCGCCGTCACCAGCATGGTGAGGAAGGTGACGCCGGCGACGACCCAGCCGTAATGGACGTTCCGCCGGGCGAGGGGGGCGGCAACGGCGTTCGACAACGAGCCGAATGGGGTGGCGTTGGACATACGGCCTCTTCAGGGTCCCGCATGATGTTCCGGCGCGACGATCGGGCAAGACGGCAGCCCGGCATCGCGCGGTGGTGAGGCCCTTGCTTAGGCGCATATGCACCCTTTAGACAAGCGCTCAGCTCTTAACGCCGTGATCGTGGATCGAGGACCTGTCGCGATGGACCAACCGGCGCCGACCTCGCCGTGCCACTGCATCACCCTTCGGCAGGCGTCGCGGCGACTGACGCAGCATTACGACCACCACCTTGCCCCCAGCGGCCTGCGCGCCAGCCAATACGGCGTGTTGCGCGGTCTGAGCCGCGTCGCGCCGATTTCCATCAACGCCTTCGCCGAGATCATGGTGATGGACCGGACCACGATGGGCCGCGCCCTGCGGCCCCTGACCCGGGACGGTCTCGTCGCCGTCGGTCCGGGGCCGGACGGCCGCACCCGGTCCCTGACCGTCACCACAGCGGGATGGGCGCGGATGGAGGAGGCGCTGCCCCTCTGGGAGCGGGCGCAGCGATCGTTCGAGGAGAGTTACGGGACTGCACCGGCAAGCGACCTGCACCGGGCGGTTGCCCGCGTGGCGAGGTCCGACCTGTCCTTGGCCGGGTGAGGGCGGAGGCGACCGGCGCGCTCCGGGTCGTGGCGAGATCGCAGCCTCTGATCGCAACGCCTCCCGGATCACCCACCGGGTGTCCGGGACAGGCGCGCGATCGTTTCAGAAATGCCGGGCCAGCACCTCGCGGACGCGCTCGACCATCTCGTCTTCCTTGACCGAGAACTGCGCCGGGCGAGCCGCCTTCCACTCCGCGTTGCTGGCGATGGCGCCCGCTGCCTTGGCGCCCTCGATCAGATCCTTGACCTGGACCTCGCCGGCCTCCCGCTCGTTCGAGCCCTGGATGATGGCACAGGGTGAGCTGCGGCGGTCGGCGTATTTCATCTGCGCCTTCATGCCGGAGCTGCCGAGATAGAGCTCGGCGCGGATGCCGGCTTCGCGCAGGCGCGACACGAGGCGCTGGTAATCGGCGATGTTGTCGCGGTCGAGGACCAGCACCACCACCGGGCCGGGCTTCGCGGTGCCCTCGAGAAGCGGGCTCTTGATCAGCTGCAGGGCCGACATCAGGCGCGAGACGCCGATGGAGAAGCCGGTCGCGGGCACGGGCTCGGCGCGGAAGCGGCCGACGAGGCCGTCATAGCGGCCGCCGCCCGCCACCGATCCGAAGCGCACGGTCTGGCCGTCCTCGTTGGTGACGGGGAAGGTCAGTTCGGCCTCGTAGACCGGGCCGGTATAGTATTCGAGGCCGCGCACCACGGAGGGGTCGGCCCTGACGCGGTCGTGGCCGTAGCCTGCCGCCGCGCAGAGCCGCATGATGGCGTGCAGCTCGGCGATGCCCTCGCGGCCGGTCTCGGAGGAGCCGACGACGTCGCTCCAGGAGCCGAAGAACTGCTCCCAGAAGGCCATCCGGTCGCCCTGCGCATCGGGGGCTGCCTGGAACGAGACGTAGGCGAGAATCCGCTCGATCGCCTCGGGGGCGAGGCCCGCTCCCTTGGTGACGTCGCCGCTCTCGTCCTTGCGGCCCTCGCCGAGGAGCTGGCGCACGCCGTCAACGCCGAGCCGGTCGAGCTTGTCGATGGCGCGCAGCACGGTGAGACGCTGGCCGGCCTTGTCCTCGCCTGCCAGGCCGATCGCCTCCATGACGCCGTCGAGCACCTTCCGGTTGTTGACCTTGACGACGTACTGGCCGGACAGGCCGAGCTTCTCCAGCGTGTCGGCCATCAGCATGCAGATCTCGGCATCGGCCGCGACGGAGCCGGCACCGACGATGTCGGCATCGCATTGCATGAACTGGCGGAAGCGGCCCGGGCCCGGCTTCTCGTTGCGGAAGACGTAGCCGGCGCGGAAGCTGCGGTAAGGCTTCGGGATCGCGTCGAAATGCTCGGCCACGTGGCGGGCGAGCGGCGCGGTGAGGTCGTAGCGGAGCGACAGCCAGGATTCGTCGTCGTCCTGGAACGAGAACACGCCCTCGTTCGGGCGGTCGAGGTCGGGCAGGAACTTGCCGAGCGACTCGGTGTACTCGACGAAGGGGGTCTCCAGCGCCTCGAACCCGTAGAGCTCGAAGCTCTGGCGGATCGTCTCCAGCATCCGGTGCTGCGCGGCGATCTCGTCGGTGCGGCGGTCGACGAAGCCGCGCGGCAGGCGCGCCTTCAATGTCTCGGCCTTCGTGGAGGCGGCCTTCTCGGATTCGGCCTTGGCCATGGTGTTTTCGCTTTGCGTTCGGGCTGTCGGTGTCACGCGGGCTCTATCGCGGGTGCCCCCGAGCGGCAAGCGCGCCGGGTATCAGGCCAGGAAAGGCCAGGGGCAAGATCGTCAGAGCTTCAGGGCCAGCAGCGCGCACAGGCCGAGGATGGCGATGGGGATCTGAGTCGGGCGCAGGCGCGCGAAGAAGAGCGGCGCCTCTCCGCTGCGGGCGGCGACGGGATCGAGGATCGCCACCGCGGTGAAACCGGCGATCAGGAGGGCGAGCGCCGTCACGGTCTGGCCGAGGGAGGCGGCGAGGAGCGCCACGAAGCCGAGACTGAACAGGCCGATCATGGTGGCGATCTGGGTGAAGCTCGGGCCGCCCTCGGTGCGGAAGCTGACGCCGCGACGCACACCCGACAGGAACAGCAGGATGGCGCAGCCCCACAGGATGGTGAGGTAGAGGATCGCATCTCCGAGATCGTCGCGCCGCCACCAGGCGAAGGCCGCGCCGAAGGCGAAGGGCAGCATCGGTCCGTAGCCGAACACGATGCTGAGCCAGGGGATCGCGCGGGGTTCGCTGACGGTGAGCGTGCGTCTGTCGTCCGGCCTCATCCGCGAAAAGCTCCTCGATCCGTCTCGCCGGGCAACCCCCGCATCGGGACACGGTTCCGGCTCGGCTCGCATCCCACGCCGCCGGTTCAGGAGCCTCCTCCACCCCAGGAAGGCTTCTCCGATCCACGCCAAGCGCGGCTGTTTTCACGTGCAACAGCAGGCCCGCCCTGCGCCCTATCCGGAAACGAGAACGCCCCGGCACGCCGAAGGCGGCCGGGGCGTGTCTGAGATCGACGCTGAGATGTCGGCGAATCAGGAGGCGAGGGGGCCGGTCTGATCGCCCTGCTGGTTCTGCGCCTCGAAGGCCTTCTGGCGGTAGAGACCGACGAAATCGATCGGATCGATGTAGAGCGGCGGGAAGCCGCCGTTGCGCACGGCCTCTGCGATGATCTGGCGCGCGAACGGGAACAGCAGGCGCGGGCACTCGATCATCACCGCCGGGTGGAGCTGGTCCTGCGGGATGTTGCGCATGCGGAAGATGCCGGCATAGTTCAGCTCGAACGCGAACAGAACCTCGTTGTTGATCTTGGCATCGCCTTCCAGGGTCAGCTCGACCTCGAAATCGGCCTCGGCCAACTGCTTGGCATTGACGTTGACCTGGATGTTGATCTGCGGGCCGCTTTCCTGCGGCTGGAGCGAGCGCGGCGCGTTCGGGTTCTCGAAGGAGAGATCCTTGGCGTACTGGGCCAGCGCATTGATGGCGGGCGACTGGTCTTCGGCGGGAGCCGCGCCGTTGCCGTTCGGTGCCGGGGTGTCGGCCATGGCGTTCTCGTCCTCTTTCGCGGGGTCTTTCGGGGCACCTCGGCGATCCACTGCGTGGCGTATCGTCCGATCGTCGCAGGGCCGGGTCCGAGCGACAGCGCGCTAACACGATGGGCCATCTCCGACAAGACGAAGGGGCCGGGCGGCGAGTCCGCCCCGAGACGCGAAGCCGCCTCCGCGGATGGCGATCCGCACTTGACCCTGAGGCCTCCGGCATGGCTCCTCCCTGCCTGGATACGGCGCGCGGGAAGTCCCATATGCGGGCTGACCTCGCGGGTTGCGCCTTCATATCCAGGGCGGAATCCTTGGATTCTTCGGCTCGATCCTTGCGCGGCGTTCCGATAAAGGGCGCAGCGGCGGGATTTCGGGAGCCTCCTCGAACAAGCAAGTCGTGCGACGGCCACGATCGGATCGGTGATGCAGGATTCTTTCGATTTGACGACCCTGATCTTTCTGGCGCTGGCGGTGTTCGTCATCTGGCGGCTCCGCTCGGTGCTGGGGCAGAAGACCGGAACCGAGCGCTCGCCGTTCAAGCCGGTCGACAGGAGCCGCAATCCGGCAGCGCCGGCGCGGCCGGAGGGCGACAACGTGGTGCGGCTCCCGGGGGCCGACCGGGCTCAGCCCCAATCCGATTCGGCGCCGGCCCCCGTGTCCGAAGTCCGTGATTGGCGCGGCATCGCCGAGCCGGGCTCGGCTGTCGCGCACGGGCTCGAAGCCGTCGTTCAGGTCGAGCCGAATTTCGACCCCCGCTCCTTCGTCGAAGGCGCCAAGGGAGCCTACGAGGCCATCGTGATCGCCTTCGCCAAGGGAGACCGCAAGACCCTGCGCAGCCTGCTCTCGCGCGAAGTCTGCGAGGGGTTCGAGCGTGAGATCACGGCCCGTGAGACGCGCCGCGAGACGGTGGAGACCACCTTCGTCTCCCTCGACAAGGCGGAGATCGTGGCCGTGGACGTGCGCAACCGCGTGGCGCAGGTGACCGTGCGGTTCCTGTCGCACCTCATCACCGCGACCCGCAGTGCCGAGGGCCAGGTGATCGACGGCAATGCCGAGGCGGTGGCCGAGGTGCCGGACGTGTGGACCTTCGCCCGCACCCTGGGCAGCCGCGATCCAAACTGGCAGCTCGTCGCCACGGAAGCCGGCGCCTGAGGATCCAGGGTTTGTCGTGACCGGGTTTTCGTATCGGACGATCGCGTCCTTCGCCGTCCTGGCTCTTGTCGGAGCATTCCTTCCCGGCCCGGTCGCTTTCGCGGCCGGGCCGCTTCGCGTCGGTGAGGCGGTTCTCGAACCCGTCGATCTCGCCACCCTGCCGGGTTTTCCCGGCTCCGATCCGGCCGCTTCCCTCGAGACGTTCCGGCGCACCTGCTCGGCACCCCCGGTCGTGATCGCTCCGAGCGTTACCGGCTTGGCGGAGGACCTCGCCGCGGCCTGCGCCCGCGCGGCCACGGTCGGGCCCGAGGAGGCCGTGGCCTTCCTCACGGGGAGTTTCGAAGCCTATCGCATCGTCAGGCCGGGCGAGGTGGGGGGCCCGCCGCGGAGGACGGGCTTCCTCACCGGCTATTTCGAGCCGGAGCTGACCGGCGCGCTTTCCGCCGAACCTGGTTTCACCACCCCTGCCCTCGCCCGGCCCGACGACCTCGTCAGCCTCGCCCCCGGCGAGACGTTGCCGGGGTTGGACCCGGCGTTACGGGCCGCACGGGCGACGGGGACCGGATTCGAGCCCTATCCCGATCGTGCCGCCATCGAGGATGGCGGGATCGGCGACCGTACCCGTCCGTTGCTGTACCTGCGCGACCCGGTCGATCTGTTCGTGCTCCAGGTCCAGGGCTCGGGACGGGTGCGCCTGCCGGACGGGCGAGCGGTGCGCGTACTCTATGACGGGCGCAACGGGCAGCCCTATACCTCGGTGGCCAAGCTCATCGTTCAGGCCGGGCACCTGCCCCTCGAAGGGCTGACGCTCGCGCGCTGGACCGGCTGGCTTCGCGCCCATCCGAAACTCGCCAAGCCGCTGATGCGGGCCAATGCCTCCTACATCTTCTTCCGCCTCGCCGAGGTGGAGGATCCGAGCCTCGGGCCTCCGGGCGCGGCCGGCGTTCCGCTGACGCCCGGCCGCAGCATCGCCGTCGATTCCACCCTGTGGCGCTACGGAACGCCGTTCTGGCTCGAAGGACGGATCGCCGGAGACGGCGCACCGGGGCGTCTCGTAATCGCCGCCGATACCGGCTCGGCCATCGTCGGCCCGGCACGGGGAGACCTCTATCTCGGTACCGGCGAAGCGGCGGGGATCGCCGCCGGCGATCTGCGCGAGGCGGTCGGTTTCATCGTCCTGCTGCCGAAGCCGCGTGCGGGGCCCTCCTCCGGCCCGGCCGCCCCGGCTGGCATTCCATGAGGCTGCCACGCAGACCCCGCGGCCTCTCGGGCGAGGATGCCTACCTCTGGGGCGAGATCGCGCGGCTGATCACCCCGTTGCGCGGGCGCGCCGTGCAGAAGGCCAAGGCCTTGCCGAGCGGCGCTCCAGTCCCGCCACGGAAGACGTCGGAGACGCAGGCCCCCGACGCCAAGGCGGTCACGGGCAAGGCCGTCGCGGGCAAGGCCGTGGCAACCAAGCCGGTCGCGGCCAAGACCTCGTTGCCGATGCCCGTCCCCGCCCATGCGCCGCTCAAGGCACCTCCAAAACGCGTCGTGAAGCCGACACCTCCGCCGTCGACCGTTGCGGCGGCCATGGTCGTCACGGCTCCGGCCCTACCCGGTCTCGAACGCAAGGCGCGCCTCGCCCTGCGACGGGGGTCTCTCAAGGTGGAGGCGCGGATCGATCTCCACGGGATGTATCAGGCCGAAGCCCACGGGGCCCTCGTGGGCTTTCTGATGCGCTGCCGCTCGGCGGGCCACGCCCATGTCCTCGTCGTCACCGGCAAGGGCGGCGGGGCGGGCTATGACGACGCGTTCTCGGAGCGTGGCGTCCTGCGCCGCAGCGTTCCCCATTGGTTGCGCTCGCCGGAACTGCGCAGCATCGTCATCGGGTTCGAGGAGGCCGCGCGCCATCACGGCGGCGCCGGTGCCCTCTACGTGCGGCTCAGGCGGCGCTGACGCAACCCACCGAAACGCGTCTCCGGCGAGACGAACACCGATCGGTCGTCCCGCCTGATTTGACGACATCCGCGTTTCTCAATCATCATCCTCGCCTCGCCTGCACCGACCCTGTGCGAGGTCGCGCCGAAGGCAGCCCGGTTTCGTTTTCGACGAATCGCGACGGGGTGGACTTGAGCCGGATGCGGAAACGCGATATGGGGAAGTCCCTCCTTTTACGCCGTGTTGCATCCGAGAGCCATTGGCTCCCCATAGACGATGCGCGGAACCGGCCTTCACCGCCGTTCCGACCACAGGTGCCGACAAGGCATCCGGCGCTCCTCCGACTGTCCTCCCCGATCAACCCTCGTCCATCGTCGGTTCCAATTCTCCCATGACGTCACAGAACGACTCCCTCCTTCCCGTGGATCCGTCGGCAGATGTCGGGCTGGTCGCTGCCGATCTCGGCCAGCATCGCGAGGTCAAGCTTCAGGATCTGAAGTCCAAGACCCCGACCGACCTGATCGCCTTCGCCGAGGAGGTCGAGGTCGAGAACGCCTCCACCATGCGCAAGCAGGAGCTGATGTTCTCCATCCTGAAGCAGCTCGCTGCCAAGGAGGTCGAGATCATCGGTGCCGGCACCGTGGAAGTGCTGCAGGACGGCTTCGGATTCCTGCGTTCCTCGGAATCGAACTACCTGCCCGGCCCTGACGACATCTACATCTCGCCGACCCAGATCCGCCGCTTCGGCCTGCGCACCGGCGACACCGTCGAGGGACCGATCCGGGGTCCGAAGGATGGCGAGCGCTACTTCGCGCTGCTCAAGGTCAACACGATCAACTTCGAGAACCCGGAGAAGATCAAGCATAAGGTCCATTTCGACAATCTGACGCCGCTCTTCCCGACGCAGCGCTTCAAGCTCGAACTGGACGCTCCGCCGAAGAAAGATTTCTCGCCGCGGATTATCGATATCGTGGCGCCCATCGGTAAGGGCCAGCGTGCCCTGATCGTGGCGCCGCCGCGCACCGGCAAGACCGTGCTGATGCAGAACATCGCGCAGTCGATCACCATCAATCACCCGGAATGCTACCTCATCGTGCTGCTCATCGACGAGCGCCCCGAGGAAGTCACCGACATGATCCGTTCGGTGAAGGGCGAGGTCATCGCCTCCACCTTCGACGAGCCGGCCACCCGCCACGTCCAGGTCGCCGAGATGGTGATCGAGAAGGCCAAGCGCCTCGTGGAGCATGGCCGGGACGTGGTCATCCTGCTCGATTCGATCACCCGACTCGGCCGCGCCTACAACACCGTGGTGCCGTCTTCCGGCAAGGTGCTGACCGGCGGTGTCGACGCCAACGCACTCCAGCGCCCGAAGCGCTTCTTCGGCGCCGCGCGTAACATCGAGGAAGGCGGCTCGCTCTCGATCATCGCCACCGCGCTCATCGATACCGGTTCGCGCATGGACGAGGTGATCTTCGAGGAGTTCAAGGGCACGGGTAACTCCGAAATCATTCTCGACCGCAAGGTCTCGGACAAGCGCATCTTCCCGGCGATCGACATCACCCGCTCGGGCACCCGCAAGGAAGAGCTCCTGGTGCCGCCGGATTCGCTCAAGAAGACCTACGTGCTGCGCCGCATCCTCAACCCGATGGGCGTCACCGACGCGATCGAGTTCCTCATGGACAAGCTGCGCCAGACCAAGAGCAACAACGACTTCTTCGATTCGATGAACACCTGAGGGGCGCTGGTCTCTCTCTCGTTCACTGCGAACCTCTCCCGAGGCTCACTCGAAGACGAGTCTCGGCGGGCACGGTATCCGGAAGGCTTCCTCACCCTCCGGTTCTCTTCCCCATGTCGGGATAAGAGCGAGGGGCATCGTGGAAGTCGCTGCGATATAACGATGTTTTCTTTCAGAAAATATCTCGTTCGCCGGCTTTCGATAGCCCTGCTCGCAGGTCGATTTTCCGGCATGGTTTGAGCGATGAGCGACGGCAGCACCATCTTCGCCCCCGCCAGCGGCTTCGGCCGTGCTGCCGTCGCCGTCATCCGCATCAGCGGCCCGGAATCCGGACCTCTCATCGTGAGGCTGGCCAAGCGCCTGCCGCCACCTCGCCGCCTGTCCCTGCGAACGCTTCGTGAGCACGGGACCGGCACCGTGCTCGATTCCGCCCTCGTCGCCTGGATGCCGGGACCGGATACGTTCACGGGCGAGGACATGGCCGAACTTCACCTCCACGGTGGCCTCGCCGTGCGCTCAGCCGTGATGGCGGCCTTGGCCACGCATCCCGGCTGCCGCCTCGCGGAACCCGGTGCCTTCAGCCGCCGGGCCGTCGAGAACGGGCGAATGGACCTCACCGCCGCCGAGGGAGCCGCCGACCTCATCGAGGCGGAAACCGACGCCCAGCGACGCCAGGCTCTGCGCCAACTCGACGGCGTCCTCGGCCGCAAGGTGGCCGAGTGGCGCGAGCGCCTGATCGACCTCCTGGCCGGTGCGGAGGCGGCCCTCGACTTCTCCGATGAGGGCGATGTCGACGACACCGCTCTCGACGCGCTCCTTCACGCCAAGGCTCGCATTATCCGCGATGAGATCGCTACGATCCTCGCGGATGGCCGCCGCGGCGAGCGCCTCCGCGAGGGCTTCGTTGTGGTGCTGTCCGGCCCGCCCAATGCCGGTAAATCGACCTTGCTCAACGCCTTGAGCGAACGGGATGCGGCCATCGTGTCCGCCATACCCGGCACCACCCGCGACCTCATCGAGATTCGCTGCGATCTCGGCGGATTGCCGGTCATTATCGTCGATACGGCGGGCTTGCGCGAGACGGTCGATCCCGTGGAAGCCGAAGGCATCCGCCGCACCCGCAAACGGATGGATCAGGCCGATCTCGTCCTCGCCCTTCATGCGGGAGACGAGCCCGCGAATGACGCAAAGCCCCTCTCCGATCGATCCGTTACGGTGCGGACGAAGGCCGATCTCGGAGGCATCGCGAATGGCGAGATCGCCATCTCGGCGGTGACCGGGCAGGGGCTCGACCAGCTTCTCATGCTCATCGAGGCCCGAGCCGAATCCGCATTGGGCGGAGGCGATGCGCTCATTACGCGCGAACGCCACCGCGACGGGCTCACCCGGTGCCGCGATCATCTCGACAGACTGTTAGCGGGACCTGCCCTCCCCGAGCTCCTCGCCGAGGATCTGCGCCTAGCCGTGAGGGCCTTGGGCGAAGTCGCCGGCCGGGTCGGCGTCGAGGACATGCTCGATCGCCTGTTCTCGGGGTTCTGTATCGGCAAGTAGATGCACCTACAGCCGACCTCGATGACCCTGCCTCGCCGAGGCCTGCCCGCGCGGTGCAGCCACCGAGGTCCGGAATGAGGGTCTCGTCACGCCCCGTCTGAGACTTTGAACCGCCGGCACAGGGCGTCGAGTTCCTCGGCCGTCTCGTAGCGAATGCGGATTTCGCCGCTGCCCTGGTTCTTCGACTTGAGCGAGACGGAGACACCGAGCGCCCGCGCCATCGCCTGTTCGAGGCTGTGCACCTGCCCGTCACGCTCGGGCTTGCGCGGACGGCCGGGACGCGGCGAATCCCCGTCCGGCACCTCGGCCGAGGCGAGAGCCTCGACTTCGCGCACGGACAAGCCTTCGGCCACGATACGCCGCGCAACGGCTTCAGGATCCCTCACCGCCAGCAAGGCGCGGGCATGACCCGCCGTGATCTCGCCGGCGACGACACGGTCCTGGATCGAACTGGACAATTGCAGCAGGCGCAGAGTGTTGGCGAGGTGAGAGCGGCTCTTGCCGATGATCTCTGCGAGTTCGGTCTGGCTGTAGCGGAACTCGCTCATCAGCCGCTCGTAACCGGCGGCTTCCTCGATGGCGTTGAGGTCGCTGCGCTGGACGTTTTCCAGGATGGCGTATTCGAGCGACGTCCGGTCGTCGATCTCCACGACGACGATCGGCGCTTCGTGAAGGCCGGCACGCTGTGCAGCCCGCCAACGACGCTCACCGGCGACGATCTCGTACGTATCCGGAACGCCGGCGAGGGCGCGCACGACGATGGGCTGGATGATGCCGCGCAGCTTGATCGATGCCGCCAACTCGTCGAGTTCGGCCTCATGGAAGCGACGGCGAGGATTGCGCGGATTGGGACGCAGGAATTCGACGGCGACCTTGCGCTGTGCCTGCGGCTTGCCCGCATCGCCGTTATCGTCACCCACATCCCCGATCAGGGCCGCGAGCCCGCGCCCGAGCCGGGGCCGCGCCACTTCATCCGCCATCGCCACCTGCTTCAACTCCGGTACGCTACACAAACACGAGAAAAACGAGGATTCTACGCCGCCACCGGAAGCCGGCCCTCGCGCTGGATCACTTCCGAGGCCAAGCGCAGATAGGCCTGCGAGCCGGCGCATTTCAGATCGTAGAGCAGCACCGGCTTGCCATGCGACGGGGCCTCCGAAACGCGAACGTTGCGCGGGATCGTGGTCTCGTAGACCTTGTCCCCCAGAAAGCCGCGAACATCGGCCGCGACCTGGTTCGAGAGGTTGTTGCGCGGGTCCACCATCGTCAACACCACGCCCTGGATCGTCAGACGTGGGTTCAGAGCGGCGCGCACCTGCTCGACCGTCCGCAGCAACTGGCTCAATCCTTCGAGGGCGAAGAACTCGCATTGCATCGGAACGAGAACGGCATCCGCGGCCGCCAGCGCGTTGATCGTGAGCAGGTTCAGCGAGGGCGGGCAATCGATCAGTACGTAGGTCACGCCCTCCGTCGCGCCGGTCTTGCCGATATCGGCCATGGCGTTGCGCAGGCGATGGGCTCGGTCGGAGGAGCTCGCCATCTCCAATTCGAGGCCGAGAAGGTCCATCGTGGAGGGGGCGACCAGTAGACGGGGCACGGCGGTCGGTACCACCGCCTGGGCGAGCGAGGCGTCGCCGGCGAGCACATGGTAGGTCGAAACCCTGCGCGAGCGCCGATCGATTCCGAGCCCGGTCGACGCGTTACCCTGCGGATCGAGGTCGATCACCAGCACGCGCTCTCCGATGGCGGCGAGGGCAGTGCCGAGATTGATGGCCGTCGTCGTCTTGCCGACGCCACCCTTCTGGTTGGCCAGCGCGAGCACGCGCAAAGGCCGATCGGGCGTCGCCCTGGAGGCGGAGGAGGGTTCGATGGTCATGAATCCACGCGGGAGAGTGTCGTGACGCGGACGACCCGCGCTTCCGACTCAGTACGGCTCGGCACCAGATCGTAAACGAATCTCCACCGTTGCGCTGCCTCGGTCAATTCCGTCTGTGCATCACGCCCCTTCGGAAACAGGCCGATGGTGCCGGTTGTCAACAGCGGTTCGGTCCAAGCGAGCAACTGGTCCAAAGGGGCGAGGGCGCGGGCGCAGACCACGGCAACGCCGGACAGACTGCCGATCGCGTCCTCGATCCGTACGTTGCGCACGTGTGCCGGTGCTTTGGTCAGGCGCGCGACTTCGGTGAGGAAGGCGCATTTGCGGGCGTTGCTCTCGATCAGGTCGACACGAAATCCAGGCCTGTCCCGACCGGCAATGGCAAGGATCAGCCCCGGGATGCCGGCTCCGGAGCCGAGATCGAGCCAGGTGGTGGCGTCGGGTGCGAGGTCCAAAAGTTGAAGGGCATCGGCAATGTGACGCGTCCAGACCTCGGTGAGGGTAGCCGGACCCACGAGGTTCTTGACGCTCTGCCAACGCCGCAATTGCTCGACATAGAGATCCAATGCGGCGGCTGTTTCACGTGAAACATTCGCCTGGGCGAGAACGCGCGCCCGGTCGTCCGGCTTACCGGCCATGGCTGGCAGCCGAGGCGGAGCGGTCGGCCCGGCGGGCATGCGCCGCCAGCAATGTCAGAGCAGCCGGTGTAACGCCTTCGATCCGGGCGGCTTGACCGAGCGTGCCGGGTCGAATGGCCTCCAGCTTGGCCTGCATCTCGTTCGAGAGGCCCGGAATGGCGGCGTAATCGAGCTTGATCGGAAGGGTCACGGCTTCATCGCGCCGGAAGGCGGCGATGTCGGCGCTCTGTCGGTCGAGATAGACCGCATAGGTCGCGTCCGTTCGAAGCCGGTCGGCGACGCGCGGAGACACCTCCTTCAGCTCGGGCCAGACATCGGCCAAGCGGTCCCAGCCGATTTCAGGGTAGGACAGCAGCTGGAACGCGCTGCGACGGATGCCGTCCTGATTGAGCGCGATGCCATGCCGGGCCGCTGCCGCCGGCGTCAGGCAGAGGCCGTCCAATCGTGCGCGCGCTGCCTCGAGTTCGGTCTGTGAGCGGGCGAAATGCTCGGCTCTCACCGATCCGACGCAGCCGAGCGCGGCACCACGCGGGGTCAGCCGCTCGTCGGCATTGTCCACGCGAAGCGAGAGCCGGTACTCCGAGCGCGAGGTGAACATGCGATAGGGCTCGCTCACCCCATGAGTCACGAGGTCGTCGATCATCACGCCGAGATAAGACTCAGCCCGGTCGAAGCCGGATAAAGCGGATCCGCCGGCGAGACGCGCCGCGTTGATGCCGGCCACGAGACCCTGGCCGGCCGCCTCTTCATAGCCGGTGGTGCCGTTGATCTGTCCGGCGAGGAACAGGCCGGGCAGGCGCTTGGCCTGGAGCGTGGTGTCGAGTTCACGCGGGTCGACGTAATCGTATTCGATCGCGTAGCCGGGCCGTACGATGGCCGCGTGTTCGAGGCCGGGGATCAAGGCGATCAGGTCGCGCTGCACGCTCTCGGGGAGGGCGGTGGAAATGCCGTTGGGATAGACGGTCGGGTCGTCGAGACCCTCAGGCTCGAGGAAGATCTGATGTCCTTCCCGGTCGCCGAAGCGCACAACCTTGTCCTCGATCGACGGGCAATAGCGCGGGCCGCGGCTGCTGATCCCACCGGAATACATCGGCGAGCGATGGAGATTGGCGCGGATGAGATCGTGTACCGCCTGCGTGGTACGAGTGATGCCACACTGGACCTGTGGGGTGGTGATCCGCTCGGTCAGGGTCGAGAACGGCACCGGATCGTCATCCGCCGATTGCATGTCGAGGCCGGACCAATCGATGGTACGGCCGTCGAGGCGGGCAGGGGTACCGGTCTTGAGGCGTCCCAGGGCGAAGCCCAGACGGTCGAGGGTCTGGGCAAGGCCGACCGATGGGCCCTCGCCGACGCGCCCGGCCGGAATCTGGACCTCGCCCATATGGATGAGGCCGCGCAGGAAGGTGCCGGTGGTGAGCACGACCGCTGCGCAGGGTATCGCCCGGCCATCCGCCAGGACCACGCCGGCGATGCGTGCCTTGTCGATCTCGATATCGGCGACTTCGCCCTCGACGACCGTCAGGTTGGCCGTCTCGGCCACGGCTTCCTGCATCGCCCGCGCATAGAGCTTGCGGTCGGCCTGGGTGCGAGGGCCGCGCACGGCCGGTCCCTTGCGCCGATTGAGCAACCGGAACTGGATTCCGGCCGCATCGGCGACACGGCCCATCAGGCCATCGAGCGCATCGACCTCGCGGACGAGGTGGCCCTTGCCAAGCCCGCCAATGGCCGGGTTGCATGACATCGCGCCGATCGTGGCGGCGGAATGGGTGACAAGAGCGGTGCGGGCACCGATGCGGGCGGCCGCGCTGGCGGCTTCCACTCCGGCATGGCCGCCGCCGACCACGACCACGTCGAAGGAGAGACTCGTCTGGGACATGGGGTGATTAGGCGCGGCGGGAGCGAGTCGTCAACGCCGGGCGTGACGGGACAGGCCTTCCCTCGATCGACGATGTACGACCGAAGGCATCGTCACGCTCTTCGACGCGCAGCCTCGGTGGCGATGCGCAGGAGCGTCGCCGACGCATGGGCATGGGCAAGGTCGGGTTGCGCGCGGCGACAGGCTAGCACGGCCTCCTGGAGAAGCTGCACCGCATGGCGCAGGGCGACGGGCGACCACCGCCCGAGCTGGGCCTCGACGATGGATTTGCGGCGAAAGTGCAAGCCGCGCCAATTGCCGACCATCATGCTCGGGCTCTGCCCATCCCCAGCGATCCGCGTCGAGAGAAGGGTGAGGGCATGGCGCAAGGCCGAGCCGAGCATCACCGAGGGATCCATACCCTCGTGGCGAAACCGGCGATAATCACGCTCGACCTCCTCGCTACGGCCGACGAAGGCAGCATCGATCAAGGTATTCAGGACGCTACCGGCGACGTCGCTCACCACCGCCTCGACGTCGTCCAGGCTGATCTCGGTCTGGCCCTTCGCATAGAGAGCGAGCTTCTCGATCTCGGATAAACTGGCCCGGCGGTCGCCACCGAGGCTCATGGCGAGGACGTCCCGTGCCTCGCGGGCGATGCGCAAGCCGTGGTCCTGAAGGGTGCGGTCGATGAGGTCGGCGAGGGTTCGCTCGTCATCGGCGTAGCAGGGCAGCGCGAGAGCCCGGCTCGACTTCTCGCAGAGCGTTCGCAACGGCGCGCTCTTGGCGAGGTCACCCGCCTCCACGACGATGCGGGCGCCGGGGATCTCCGACTTCAGAGCCGCATCCACGGCGGGGGCATAATTGCGGCTTCCCGGCCGGACCCAGATGCTGCGCTGGCCGCCGAACAGGCCGACCGTACCGGCCTCGTCCACGAGGCGGCCGGTATCCGAGGCCAGGATATCGCCATCGATCTTGACCAGTGCGAACGGGTCGGACGGATCGGTGACGAAGCTTTCCGCCAGGCGCTTGGCACGCTCGAACACAAGGCCGGTATCCGGCCCGTAGACGAGGATCACCGCGATCTGCGACGCGGGTCCGCGTCGCAGCAGGGCTTCGATCTCGCCGGCCTTGACGGCGGTCAGGGCTTGGTCACCAGCACGGAGGCGATCCGCGTCTTGATCTGATCTGCCAGGGTCTTGGCCAGACGAATCTCGGCATCGCGGGCCGCACGCAGGGAGGCGAAGCGCTGGATCGAGCGATCATAGGTGGTGGTGGCGACGGCGACACCCTCACTGATGATCTTCGTACCATCGAGGGTCTCGAGGGAGAATCGAATGGTCCCGACCAGGGTGCCGGCCTCGGCACGTCCCGTCTGCGAGGAGACGATCGGAGTCTGGATCGATTCGCTGCCCTGCATCTTCAGCCGGTACCGCTTCGGAGAGGGCTGGCCCGAGCCGTCGAGATCGAAGATCAACTCGCTGCGCAGGTAATGGCCGAGCCGCTCCTGGCCCGATGCGGTCGAGACGTCGTCGACCTGCACCGAGGCGAGGAGGGCGGCCATGGGCTCGCCCGACGCGGTCGGTCCGTAGAGCGGTCGAAAGCAGGCCGACAGGTTGACGGCCATCAGGGAGACCAGCGCGACTTTCGCCGCCCGGGACCGCACCGCCTGTCTCAACCCATGCATCATCATCGCAGCACTGCTCTCCGTCCGGTCTCGCTGTTTACGGCGATCCCGCCCCTCACGTCACCCGTATAAGCGTCAAGCTTTACGATTCCTCTGCGGCAGGACGATGGTCGGATCGGAAGCATGATGCCGCGCTCATACGACGAGGTTCACGATCCGGCCCGGCACCACGATGACCTTGCGCGGCGAGCGGCCTTCGAGAGCCTTCTGGACGGCTTCGTCGGCGAGGACCAGGGCTTCCACCGTTGCCGTATCGGCCGTGCGGGGCACCGTGACATCCGCGCGCTTCTTGCCGTTGAGCTGGACGGGGAGGGTGATCTCGTCCTCGACGAGGAGCGCGCGGTCGACCACGGGCCACGGAGCCTGGGCGACGAGTCCATCGCGTCCGAGGGCCGACCAGCATTCCTCGGCCAGATGCGGCATCATCGGTGCGACGAGCTGCGTGAGGATACCGGCGGCTTCCGTGACCGCGGCACGGGACACCGAGGCCGACCGGATCGCTTCGTCGAGGGCATTCGACAGCGTGTAGATATGCGCGACGCAACGGTTGAAGCGCAGACGCTCCACATCGTCTTCCACCGCCGCGAGGGCCTTGTGAGCCGCCTTGCGCAGGGAGGCATCGGAGCCACCGGTTTCCGAGGTGATCGCGGTCGCGAGCGAAATCAGCCGCCAGACGCGCTGGACGAAGCGGGCCGCGCCCTGCACGCCGTCTTCGGTCCAGATGACGTCGCGCTCCGGTGGTGAATCCGAGAGCATGAACCAGCGGGCGGTGTCGGCGCCGTAGCTCGCGATGATGTCGTCCGGGTCGACCACGTTCTTCTTTGACTTCGACATCTTCTCGATGGAGCCGATGGACACCGGAGCATCTGTTTTCACGTGAAACGCCTGACGCTCGCCGCCATCGGCGGTGATCCGGATATCGGCCGGCTGAACCCAGGCTCCGGCTTCGTCCTTGTAGGTCTCGTGGACGACCATGCCCTGCGTGAACAATCCGGCGAAGGGCTCGGATACGCCGGACCACCCGGTCGCCTGCATCGCGCGGGTGAAGAAGCGGGCGTAGAGCAGGTGGAGGATCGCGTGCTCGATGCCGCCGATATACTGATCCACCGCTAACCAATGATCGACCGCCGCGCGGTCGGTCGGCGCGTCCTGCAGCCACGGTGCGGTAAAGCGCGCGTAGTACCAGGACGAATCGACGAACGTGTCCATCGTATCGGTCTCGCGCCGCGCCGCGCCGCCGCATTGCGGGCAGGGCACGTTGCGCCAGGCATGGTCGCGCTCGAGCGGATTGCCGGGCGTGTCGAAAGAGACCTCGTCCGGCAGCTTCACCGGCAGGTCGGCGACGGGCACTGAGACGGGGCCGCAGGCATCGCAATGGATGATCGGGATCGGGCAGCCCCAGTAGCGCTGGCGCGAGACACCCCAGTCACGCAGGCGGAACTGGACCTTGCGCTGCGCCACGGCCTCGCCGTTCAGAATCTCGCCCTCCAGCCGGTTGGCCACGGCGTGGAAGGCTTCGTCCGTCGTCATGTCGTCGAGGAAACTCGAATTCACCATCCGCCCGTCGCCGTCATAGGCGGTGTCGGTGATGATGAAGCTCGCCGCGTCCTGTCCCTCCGGGCAGACCACGGGCGTATTGCCGAGGCCATACTTGTTGGAGAAATCGAGATCGCGCTGGTCGTGGGCCGGGCAGCCGAACACGGCGCCGGTGCCGTACTCCATCAGCACGAAATTCGCGACGTAGACCGGCAGCAGCCAGGACGGGTCGAGCGGGTGGCGCACCCGCAGGCCCGTGTCGAAGCCGAGCTTCTCGGCGGTATCGATCGCAGCCTGCGCCGTGCCGGTACGGCGGCACTCGTCGATGAAGGTCTGCAACTCGGGGCGTGTCGCGGCGACCGACGCGGCGACCGGGTGATCCGCGGCGATCGCCAGGAACTTGGCGCCGAACAGGGTGTCGGGGCGTGTGGTGTAGACCTTGATCTCGGAGGCCTCACGGCTCCCGCCATCGAGAGCGAACCGGACCTCGAGCCCTTCCGAGCGGCCGATCCAGTTCTTCTGCATGACCCGTACTTTTTCGGGCCAGCGCTCCAGACCGTCCAGGGCGTCATAGAGATCCTGGGCGAAGTCGGTGATCTTGAAGAACCATTGGGTCAGCTCGCGCTGTTCCACCAGCGCGCCCGAGCGCCAGCCGCGCCCGTCGATGACCTGCTCGTTGGCCAGCACGGTGTGGTCCACCGGGTCCCAGTTCACCTTGGCCGTGCGGCGGGTGACGAGGCCCTTGTCGAGGAAGTCGAGGAACATCCGCTGCTGGTGTTTGTAATAATCGGGGTCGCAGGTCGCGATCTCCCGGCTCCAGTCGAGCGACAGGCCCATGCTCTGCAACTGGCCGCGCATGGTGGCGATGTTGGCGTAGGTCCATTCACGCGGGTTGACCTTGCGCTCCATGGCCGCGTTCTCGGCGGGCAGGCCGAAGGCGTCCCAGCCCATCGGGTGAAG
Organism: Methylobacterium sp. 77; assembly: GCF_000372825.1. NCBI lineage: Bacteria > Pseudomonadati > Pseudomonadota > Alphaproteobacteria > Hyphomicrobiales > Methylobacteriaceae > Methylobacterium > Methylobacterium sp. 77. The sequence goes on from NZ_KB910516.1 coordinate 3,830,880, forward strand.
CACGGCGAAGCCCTTGGCGCGCTTGTAGCGGGCCACCACGTCGCCCATGGCGTAGTTGCGGACATGCCCCATATGGATGCGCCCCGACGGATAGGGGAACATCTCCAGCACATAGTATTTCGGCCGCGGATCGTCGTTGCGCGTGGCGTAGATGCCTTGCGCGGCCCAGGCCTCCTGCCAGCGCGGCTCGGCATCCTTGGCGTTGTAGCGCTCGGGGGCGGGCGTGGGAGAGGAGGTCATGGTGCGGACTCTGAAAAGTGGGTCAGGCCGGAATATGGGCCATGCCACGCTGGCGAGGCGCCTGACGCAGCGCCGGATCGATTGGATGCCGGACTAGCACGGCACGTTTGCCGGTCAACAGAGCCATGATCGGCGGAGCCCCGCGCTTGCAGCGTGCGTTGCGGGTGATAGGTCAGGCGCAAAGCGCCCTTCCTCCTTCGCTGACGAGACACCATGCCCGACACCTCCCCGCCGAGATACGCTCATCCGAACGCCGCCGACGTCGTCGCCGGCCTGAAGGCCGTGCGCGATAAGATCGTCCAGGCGTCCCATGATTCCGAGCGGGATCCGGCCACGGTCTCGCTGGTCGCCGTGTCGAAGCTCATCGATGCGGAGGGGATCGTGCCGGCCTTGGAGGCGGGGCATCGTGTCTTCGGAGAGAACTACGTTCAGGAATCCAAGGCGAAATGGCCGGCGCTCCGCGAGCGCTTCCCCGATGTCGAGCTTCATCTCGTCGGGCCGCTCCAGTCCAACAAGGCCCGCGAGGCGGTGGAATTGTTCGACGTGATCCACGCCCTCGACCGGCTGTCGCTGGCGGCGGCCCTGGCGAAGGAGATCGAGCGCACGGGTCGGACGCCGAAGTTGCTGGTTCAGGTCAATACCGGGGATGAACCGCAGAAGGCCGGGGTGTCGCCCTCGCAGGTCGACGTTCTCCTCAGCGAATGTCGCGAGACCCATGGCCTCGCGATCAATGGGCTGATGTGCATTCCGCCGGCCGACGCGCCGCCCTCGGCGCATTTCGCCCTGCTGGCGCGGATCGCCGAGCGCCACAACCTGCCCATCCTCTCCATGGGCATGAGCGCCGATTATCCGGCCGCGATCCAGATGGGCGCGACCCATATTCGCGTCGGCACCGCGATCTTCGGTGAAAGGCCGCGCCCGGCGGGAGCCTGAGGCGGCTTCGCCGAACCCCCCTGGCGCTCGCTTCGGTCGTAGCGGCGAGGTCGGCTACCCGAACGCGCCGACCTCATGCTGGATCATGCCGGAGAGTTCGCGGACGCGGGCGAAGGACTGGCGGATCGGACCGAAGATCGTCGTGTGTTCCGATTCGTAGGTGCCGACGTCGCGCGGGCCGGCCGGCTCGCCGAAATTGAGGCCGAGCGTCGGGTCCGGCGTGATCGGGAAGATCTCGTCGAGCATGGCGAGGCAGCCGTCGATATCGAGGCGCAGGAAGCGCTCGATCAATTGCTCGCGGGTGATGCCCGATTGCGGGCGGAAGCCCGGAATATGCACGGCGAGGAACCAGATCCTGTGGATCAGGGCGAGGCGCAGGGCGTGCAGCATGGTCAGCCGCACCGACATCTTGCCGAGATCGGGCGCGGCCGCCTGCAGGCTCAGCCAGTCGCTGGTGAGGCGGCCGAACAGGCGGCGAAGGTCGGGTGCGAGACGCAGGCGATCGAGGGCAGTCGCGATGACGAGGAGTTCGTCGCGCCGGTCGTCCCGCTGGGTCCGTCTCGCCCGCTCCAGCCACATCGCCGGATCGAGCGTGTCGATATAGGCGCGCAGCACGTCGAGGTCGCCCACCGCCGAGGCGTGCTGGGCCAACCGGAAGGCACGTGAGAACCGGACCGAATCGCGGCGCATGTCGCGGAACAGGTCGGGCGCGCGGCTTGCCGCCCGGCCGAGGCCATGCAGCGAATTCGCGAGATAGCCGAGCTGGTGCAGGATCGCGTTGTTGGGGATCGCCCGCATCTGGCGCGGATGCGTGATCATGCTGGGGCCGCCGCCATCCGTCTGGCGGGCCACGGGACGCGAGCCGGTGCGATCGAGCAGGCTCGGGCCGAACGTGCCGAGAAGGGCCGCATAGCCGGGATCGTCCACCAGCGCCTCCATGTCCTGGCGGGCGACGGTGAAGAATTCGGCGGCGAAATCGGCCTCGCCATAGATCGGGTCGTCGGTCTCGTCGGCACCCGGCGCGTCGGACAGGACATAGTCGGCGAAGGAATCGTCGTCGGCGACATCGAAGGCGAAGACGTGCTCGGCGATCCGCTCCACCGTCGAGCGCGCGAGCGCCTGCGTCCCGAACATCAGGTAGCCGTCCGAACCCTGGAAACTCGATTCGAGGCGGACCTTGATCCCGGCCTTGCGGTTCTTGTGGCGCGAATCCTCCGGCGCGAGATAGGCGAGGCGGTCACGCAGGGAGGTCGGATGCGCGCCGCGCCCGATCGATTCGCCATGCGTGTCGAAGATCGCGAGCTCGACGCCGGTGAGGTCGTTCTGCGCCATCAGGTCGGTGATGCGCAGACGCAGCCGCTCGATCCAGAAGCTCGCGGCGAGCTGACCGACGTAGCGGCCCGAATCCGAATAGCCGAACTGCACGGTCAGCCGGCCGATGCGCTTGAGGTAGGCACGCCAATGCGGGTTGCGCAGAGCGTCGTCGAGCACGCGGATGCCCTGTTCCAGGGCACTCGCCGTCTCGAAGAGCGGCGTGATCTCGACCTTGTCGGCGATGCCGTAATGCCGGGCCAGCCAGAGTGCGGCGAGCAACGTATAGCCGGTCTCCGTCTCGGCGATGAGGAAGCGCACCGGATGGCTGCCGTCCACATGCTTGAGGATCTGCGCGATCGTCATCATCAGCCGCGCGGCCGAGGCGCGTTCGGCGGCCAGCGCTCCGAAATCGACGGCCACCGGATGCACGTCGTTGAGCAGCGCGTGGATGGTGGAGAGGTGCGAGCGGCGCTGGGCCGCATCCGTCGGCTCGCCTTCGAGGTCGATGACCCGGCGGACGGCATTGTGGATCTGGCTGGCGTTGAGCCGGAAATGCGGTAGGGCGTTCGACAGGCCATGGGTGGCGATGCCGGAGCGCAGGAGCGCGATGGCACGCTTGTCCTCGTCGCTCTCGACGCCTCCGAGCGCGCCGGCGAGGCCTGCCAGGATCGGACCGGAATCGGTCTGCGCCCGCTCGCGCTCGATGATGAGCGCCAGGGCGAAGCGGTGGACCGCCTCAAGCGAGGGTTTGGTGCCGAGGCGCGGTGCGACGGCGAGCTGCCGGTTCACGGCCGCCAGCGCGCCCTGCGTCAGGTCGCGCACCACCTTGGTGGCCGGCACGTCGGGCAGGTGGCGCATCACCCGGTCGAGCTGCATGCGCTTCGATTCCAGGCGGTAGCGCACGGTGTCCCACCAGCCGATATCGGTGCGCCCGTCGGTGTCGCAGCCGACCCAGGATGCAATGGCGAAGGGCTTGGGCACCAGTTCGGTCCAGCGGTCGGGCCAGCGCGCACGGGCGGCGTCGAGGAGGGCGGCGTTGAAGCTGTCCAGGGCCGTGCGGCCGTGATTGGCGGCGAGGCAGGCCTGTTCGAACTCGTCGTCGAGGCTGATCTTGGCATCCGGCCGCGTCGAGAGGGCGGCGGCCTTCTCCATCAGGGGCAGGCGCGCGACCGCCTTGTCCTGGGACGCGGCCTCCGCGATCAGCGCGGCGACGGCCTTCGGCATGCCGAAGGTCGGGTGGGCGGTGAAGACCACGGCAAAGCCGGTGCGCCCGACGAGATCGCGAAAGGTCTCGAAATCGCCCGTCCCTTTCGGGATCGCGGCCACCAGGCGCGCGGGCATCGTGGCGTCCGCCGATGCGTGAGCGTCGTGATCCAGCCCGACATAGCCGCGCAGGCGTTCGGCCCGAGCGACCAGGGATTGCAGCCGCAGCCGGGCGAACAGACTGTCGAGATCATCCTCGCCGATCTCCTCGCGGTCGAAGCGGCGGGTGATCGCGAGCGTCACCGCGAGGACGGGATTGCGGAACGGATCCTCGCTCGCCCGCTCACGAGATTCCTCGATCAGGGCGATCAGGTCCTGTTCCAGCTCACCGGAATCGGGAACCGCATGGGCTGGGCTGCGGTCAAGCATGCGCATCGATCGACCTTGTCTGGGCAGAAGAAGAGCTGGGTGGTCGTGAAGTCGAACCGTCTTAGATCAGGTTGAGCGTCGGTCTGGCGACAATGGGCGCATGACGATCCGCCATCCACCGCCGGATGGCCTTGTCGGCCAGCGTCTTCGCGGTGCAAGTCCAATCCGTCCGCATGGTTTCGGCTCCGCATCCCATCGACGCAAGGGGTTGGACACGACGCAAGGACCGTTCCGGCATGCGCGCCTCGGGCGTCGGCCTTCCGCTCTTGTGCGAAAGCGCTCGTCGCATACGCGCCGAATGGCCCGGGAGGCGCGGCAAGTGCTTCGCGATGCGCGACGAGTGGATGCAACCGCGCTCCGCCTGGGGTAACCCTCGGGACCATGCAGATCCCGTCGATGCCGCCTTTCCCCCCCGGCAATCCTCCCTCCACGCTTCGGCCGGGGACGGTGCGGCCCGCGAGCCGCCTCGTTCTCGCCTCCTGCGCCGCTCTCCTGTGCGTGACGCTGGGAGGCGCTTCCGCCCTCGCCCAGGAGGATGCGGCCGCGCCGACGGGCGAAGTCGAGACTCCGGCCGCGAAACCGAAACCGAAGCCAAAACCCAAGCCGAAGCCGAAACCCGTCGCGAAGCCCGTCGATCCGGCGGAGGCCGTCCCTGCCACGCCCTTCGCGATGCCGGCGGCCAAACTCGCCCCCGTGAAGCTGCCGGAACTGATCGTGGTCTGCGACAACGGCCAGGCCGCCTTCTACGAGGGCGAGGGCGCCGTCTCGCTATGGGTGACGCGCAGTGGCGCCATCACCGTCGACAACCCGCTGCGCCCCCTGACACCGGAGACGACGCGCGTGCTCCAGGTCGTCATCGGCAACAAGGCCGCCACAGCCTTCGGCCCCGACCTCCTGGCCCTGCGCAGGGGCGGAAGCCCGGCCGCTCTCGAGGCGACAACGGGCGGCCCGGTGCGCTGGGACGAGCAGCTCACGGTGCTGCCCGAATTTCTCAACATCGTCTCCGAGGCCGGCGAGGTTCTGGCGCGGCTCGATTACCGCCGCTGCGGCGATGCGCCGGAGGTGAAGGTGGCCCCGGTCGCCAAGGTGAAGGCCAAGCCCGTCGCGAAGTCGCCGCGTCCGCCCAAGGCCCCCGCCGCCGAGGGGGCGGGACGAGGGGAGGGGGCCGCCCCGCGCGGTCTGCAGGTGCCGCAGGGCGCCATTCCGGCGCCGCAACCGTGATCGACGCGACGAGGGGACCGACATGAACGCTGCCGAGGTGATCGCCAGACTGGGGCTGCAGCCCCACCCGGAGGGCGGCCATTACCGCGAGACCTTTCGCGATCCGATGGAGATCGACGGTCGCTCGGTGGGAAGCGCGATCTACTACCTGCTCGATCTCGGCGAGACCTCCGAATGGCACCGGGTCGATGCCGCCGAGATCTGGTTCTGGCATGCCGGCGCGCCGATGGTGATCACCACGAGCCCGAACGGGCACGACGCCGCCGCCACCTATCTCGGCCCCGACCTCAGCCATGGGCAGCAGCCGCAGATCGTGGTGCCGGCGGGCCATTGGCAGACCGCCACGAGCCTGGGCGCATGGACGCTGGTGAGCTGTACCGTGTCCCCGGCCTTCCGGTTCGAAGGCTTCGAGATGGCGCCTCCCGGCTGGCGGCCGATGCCACGGGGGTAGGGCGCGCGCGGGGACGATCCCTCGCGATCCGGCCTCCTACCCCTCTTCCTCATCCTTTTTCGTGATCATCGGCACGAGCGGCGTGATGCGCAGCGAGGTGATGCGGTTCTTGGCCTTGCGCAGAACCTGGAACCGGAAGCCGTGGAAGTTGAACGCGGTGCCGGTATCCGGGATGGCCCGCGCCTCGTGGATGACGAGGCCGGCGATGGTCGTGGCCTCCTCGTCGGGCAGGTTCCAGTCCATGGCGCGGTTGAGGTCGCGGATGGCGACGGAGCCGTCGGCATTCACCGAGCCATCGCCCTGGGGCCGCACGCCCGAGACCGCGACGTCGTGCTCGTCGGCGATGTCGCCGACGATCTCTTCCAGGATGTCCTCCAGGGTCACGAGGCCCATCACCTCGCCGTACTCGTCGACGACGAGGGCGAAATGCGTCTTCTTGGTGAGGAAGGCCTTCAACTGGTCGCGGAGCGACGTCGTGTCGGGCACGAACCAGGTCTCCAGAGCCAAGGCCTCGACCTTGAGACCCGACGCGTCGCCCCCGGCGGCGTCCAGCGCGCGCAGCAGATCCTTGGCGTGCAGCACCCCGACGATGTTCTCCGACGTGCCGCGCCAGAGCGGCATGCGGGTGTAGGGGGAGGCCAGCACCTCCCGCACGATCTCCTCGGAGGGAAGATCGGCGTTGATGGTGCGCATTTTTGTGCGGTGCACCATCACTTCGGAAACGGTCAGTTCGTGCAGGTCGAGAAGCCCGCCGAGCATGTCGCGCTCGGCTTTGGCGACGCCGCCTTCACGATGAAGCAGGGCGACCTGTCCACGGATCTCCTCGGTCGGCGACAGGATCGATTGATGATCGCCGATGGTGATGCCGAAGGGGCGCAGCATCAGCCGCACCAGATTCTCGATCGCGATGGCCGCCGGCCCGAGGAGCGCCACCGCGAAGGCGACCGGACGCGCCATGACCAGGGCGGCCTGATCCGGCTTGTTGATGGCGAGGGTCTTCGGCAGCACTTCGGCGAAGACGATGACCAGCACCGACATCACCCCAGTGGCGTAGAGCACGCCGCTCTTGCCGAAGATCGTGGTCAGCACGCTGGTGGTGAAGGCGGAGGCCCCGATGGCGACGATGTTGTAGCCGATGAGCATGGCGCCGATGAACCGCTCGCGCGAGGCGAGAATGCGGTTCACGAGGCGCGCCCGCAGGTCGCCGCCATTCTCCAGAGAGAGCATCCGTGCCCGCGAGGCGGCGGTGAAGGCGGTCTCGGCCCCGGCGAAGAAGGCCGAGAGCAGCAGCGACATCACCACGATGCTCGCGGCGAGCCAGAGGTCGGTATGCGTGTCCATCAGGAGGTCGTCGCACCAAGCCGCGCCATCCCGGCACGGTGCCGGTTTTGGGAAGGCCTTCTCTTATACCAATGAGCGGCCGAATCGATCCTGCGGTTCGGATCGCGGATCCGCTGCTCGCGGGAGGCACTGCTTCGGCGCGCGGCGCGACGAGGCCGCCCGCTTTCGGGTGTCATGCTGGGCGAGGGAACGGCGGACGCGGCTCAATCCGCCCGGAATTCGTCTTCGAGGAAGGCCCGCACCTCGGCTCGGTCGATGCCCGGTGCGATGAAGCTCCGGCCGATCCCGCGGGCGAGGATGAAGGTCAGCGCTCCGTCGCGGACCTTCTTGTCCTGGGCCATGGCCTCGAGGAGGGAATCGGCGTTGCCGCATCCGCCGGGGACGGCCTGGAGCCGGGTGGGCAGGCCGGCCAGCGCCAGATGGTTGGCGACGCGGCCGGCATCCTGGCCCGGGCAGAGTCCGAGCCGGGCCGAGAAGCGGAACGCCAGCGCCAGGCCGATCGCCACGCCCTCGCCATGGACGAGGCGGGCGGATTCGTAGCCCGTGAGACGTTCCAGGGCGTGGCCGAACGTGTGCCCGAGGTTGAGCAGAGCGCGCTCGCCATCCTCGCGCTCGTCGCGCACCACCACGCCGGCCTTGGCCCGGCAGCAGATCGCCACCGCCTCGTCGCGCTCCGGGCCGCCGGAGAAGATGCCGGACCAGTTGGCCTCGCACCAGTCGAAGAAGCCGGCATCGGCGATGAGCCCGTATTTCGCCACTTCGGCATAGCCGGCGCGCATCTCGCGCTCGGACAGGGTGTCGAGGGTGCTGGTATCGGCGAGGACCAGGCGCGGCTGATGGAAGGCGCCGATCAGGTTCTTGCCCAGGGGCGAGTTGATGCCGGTCTTGCCGCCCACCGAGGAATCGACCTGGGACAGCAGGGTCGTCGGCGCCTGGACGAAGCGCACGCCGCGCCTCAGGGTCGCCGCCGCGAAACCCGCGAGATCGCCGACGACACCGCCGCCGAGGGCCACGACGAGGTCGTTGCGCTCGATCCTGTGGGCGAGGAGGCCGTCGCAGACCTGCGCATAGGTGGCGTAGCTCTTCGAGGCCTCGCCGGGCGCGACGACGACGAGGCCGGAGCGCAGGCCTGCCGCCTCCAGGCTCTCGCGCAGGCGCTCGCCATAGAGCGCCGACACGGTCTCGTCGGTGACGATGGCGGCGGCTCGGGCCCCGAGGGCGGCCACGCGTACGCCGGCTTCGGCGAGGAGGCCGCGACCGATATGGATGTCGTAGTCACGGCCCTGGTCGAGGGGGACGTGGACCGTCTGTCCGTCACTCACTGCGCGGCGACGCCTTGGTTCGAGGGGCCGTTGAGATAGGCATCGAGGGCCTCCATCACGTCCTCCACCACGCGATCATGGGAGACGTCGCGCGAGGGGATCATCACGTCGGCACTGCCATAGACGGGGTGCCGGATCTCCATCAACTGCCGCATCGTCTCTTCCGGGTCTTCGGTCTGGAGCAGGGGGCGGTTGCCGCGCTTGCGCACGCGGCGCATCAGCACGTCGAGTTCCGCCTTCAGCCAGACCGAGACCCCGCCCTGGGCGATGCGGGCCCGCGTCGCCTCGCGCATGAAGGCGCCGCCGCCGGTGGCCAGCACCAGGGGGCCCTCACGGATGAGACGGGCGATGACACGCTCCTCGCCTTCGCGGAAACTCGGCTCGCCGTAGATGGCGAAGATATCGGGGATGGTGAGCTTGGCCGCGGCCTCGATCTCGTTGTCGGCATCCTTGAACATCAGCCCGAGCCGGGTCGCCAGACGCCGACCCACCGTGCTCTTTCCCGCGCCCATGAGACCGACGAGCACGATCGAGCGCGCGCCGAGCGCGCGGCGGAGCCTGACTTCGATGGGATCGCCGGCGATGTCGCCTCCCGCTGGCTCGGTCTCGGTCATCGTTGGAATCTTGATATGCCCTTTCATCCGATCCTAGCGCGTTTCACCGTCCGGGCGAAGCGAGGCTGTAAGGCGCGGCACGATTCTTAAGCGGCGCCGGTGCTTCATGCCCGGCGAAGCCGCCTGCCGCTCGCCGGCCACGAACTCCTGCGGCGCAAACTGTGACCCCGAAGTCCTTGCCATCGCGCGCCCGGCGTGATGCAAACCCTTGGCTTGGCAGTGCAACCCTCGCCCGCCAGATCCACCCGCCGACGCCGCGCTGTCCCGCCGAGTTTCCTCCGACCGAGGTTCGTCCGAGTGCCGACCCTGTTTCGCTTCCTCGCCACGCTCGCCATCCTCGGGGGCCTGGTCTTCGCCGGCATGTTCGCGCTCGCCACCTTCGTTCAGCCCACGCCCCGGGAAATGAGCGTCATCATTCCCGCCGCGAAACTCCAGCCGCCGAGCCGGTGACGGGCGGGGGCGCGGTGGAGGACGGGCAAAGTCGACCGGACGTGGATGGGGCCGAAGGCCCGGACCTCATCGTCGCCTATCTCGACATGCTCGCCGCCGAGCGTGGGGCCGCGGCCAACACGCTCGCTGCCTATCGGCGCGATCTCGACCATTACCTCGCCGCGTTGTCCGCCTCGGGGCGCGATCCGCTCGACACCGATGCCGGCGAAGTGCGGGCCTATCTGGCGGATCTCGAGACGCTGGGCCTGAAGGCCTCCTCCGCCGCACGCCGCCTCTCCTGCATCCGTGGCTTCCACAAGTTCCTCTACGCGGAAGGTCTCGCCGAGACAGACCCGAGCGCGCCCGTGGGCGGACCGCGCCGTGGGCGGGTTCTGCCCAAGGTGCTGTCCGTGGCCGAGGTCGACGACCTTCTGCGCACCGCCCGCGAGCGGGCCGTGGCGGCGGAGGCGGATGCCGAGGACCCGGCAGGGCCGGGCGAGCGGCGGCGCGCCGTGCGGATGCTGTGCCTGCTGGAAACGCTCTACGCCACGGGCCTGCGCGTATCGGAACTCGTCGCCCTGCCGCGCTCGGCCGCCACCACGAAGCAGCGCTACCTGGTGGTGAAGGGCAAGGGCGGAAGGGAGCGACTGGTGCCGCTCACCGACCTCGCGCGCGCCGCCATGCGCGAACACCTGACCCATCTCACGGGCGACGGCCCGTTCCTGTTCCCGGCCGACAGCGAGAGCGGATACCTGACCCGGCAGGCCTTCGCCCGCGACCTCAAGGCGGCGGCCTCGGCGGCGGGCATCCGCGCGGATCGCGTGAGCCCGCACGTGCTGCGCCATGCCTTCGCCAGTCACCTGCTGCAGAACGGCGCCGATCTCCGAGTCGTGCAGGAGCTCCTCGGCCATGCCGACATCTCGACGACGCAGATCTACACGCACATCCTCGACGAACGCCTGAAGAGCATGGTCCGCGATCTCCATCCGCTCATGGACGATCCGGCGGAAACGGAGACCGCGTCCCGCTGAGAGGACCGCTCGGCGCAAAGCGGTGGGCCGCAGATGCGCGGCGGTTTTCAAAGGAACCGTCAGCTTCCGATGTCAGCTGCCCTTGCCGACCGTGACCCTGGCCCCCTCGTCGAGCGAGAAGACGATGCCCGCCCGGCGAAGGGCGGCGACGACCTGATTGCGGTTGGCGACCGTGACCGCGTCGGTGCGTCCTTCGAGGCGCCGGATCGTCGAGAGAGACACGGCGGAAGCCTTGCTCAGGTCCGTCATGGACCAGTCGAGGAGCGCGCGCGCAGCGCGAACATGCTCGCACCCGATCCGTTGTTCGAGACCGGCCAGGAGGCGGCCGGTGGGCCTGACGTTCAGGTGGATCGGGCTGACGAAATTGGTCCAGCTTTCGACACTTCCCGCTTCGTCCAGCATGGGAATCATCACCAGGCGGTAGGTTGCGGTTTCGCCATTCGCCAGTCGGATGTTCGGCGTCGTATGGACGAGACGCTTGGCGAGATACGATTCCCGCCCGTGGTCCCGCCAATACCGCCGCTCGTCCTTCAAAACCGGCAGCGTCGGTTCGTGCAGGAGTTCCGCTTCAGGCATGCCGACGAGGGTGAGCCATTCGTCGGAGAATTTCGTGAACGGGTAGATGGTCGTCGTCGAGGTGAACGCACGGGTCGTCTCGAAGATCGCCCGGTCGCGCCGCCGCTGCTCTGCCTCGGCTCGCGCCAGCGTCTCGCGGTCGCTGACGTCGATGAGGATGCCGCGGGCGCTGAGCCGTTTTCCGCCGGGGGAGGTCTTCACCTCCACGCGGCTCATCACGGTGCAGATCGTCGTGTCGGGCCGCAGGATGCGGAAGGTGACGGGCGGGATCGTTCCGCCATGCCTGACGTAGCGAGGATCCATCCAAATCGCGCAATCGTCCGGATGGATCAGCTGGAACAGCAGGCGATAGTCGGGTCTGACGAGCTCGACGGGTATGCCCACGATCCGGCACAGGCCGGGCGACCAATAATGGGTGTCGTCGACGAAATTCCATCCCCAGTAACCGACGATCCCGAAGTCTTCGATCAGGGTTAGAACGTCGTAAGGCGAGTTTTGAAGAGTTCCACCCAACATCATGAGGCCATAAAGGAACGGGACGCTTACATCTAGGCTCGGACTATGAGCTGCAATTACAGCAGTATAGTAACGGTACATATTTTTGTATAAAATGCAACATGTTCTGCGCAGATATGGGATCCGGAGGCAAAAACTCGGATATCTGCGTATTTCCCCGGATCGTCACATTTGAATTCATTCGCGATTGCGCATCGATGTCGAGTGCCAGCAGCCGATGACGTTTCATACTACCCGGAAAGTGCATCCCACTCTCATCGGCGGGTCGCCTGACCTTTCCGCTCCCGCAGATCTGTTGTCGCGGCTGTCGTCACGCTCGCCGATGGGCGGCGCGCTCAGACCTCGGCGTTCTCGTCGAGCGTATCCTCGATATAGACCTGCTCCAGCACGACCTTGATCACCGCCATCAGCGGCAGCGCCAGGGCGATGCCCCACAGGCCGAACAGGACGCCCAACACGAGCTGGCCGGCGAAGATGGTGGCCGGCGGGATGTCCAGGGCCCGCTTCTGGATGAACGGCGTCAGCCCGTAGCTCTCCAGGCACTGCACGACGAGGTAGACGCCGAAGGCGCCCAGGGCCGCGTTGGTGCCGGAGGCGAGGCCCGCCAGCACGATGATGACGCCCGCGATCAGCGGCCCGATGGTGGGGATGAAGGCGAGGAGTCCGGCCTGCAGGCCGAGGATGAGCGCGCCGCCGATGCCGAGGAAGGTCAGGCCCGCCCAGATGCAGGCGAAGATCACCGCCATGGTGATGAGCTGTCCGAACAGCCAATGGCGCAGGGTCTCACCCATCCCGTCGAGGAGGGCGGTGGCGCGCGGGCGGTAATGCGGCGGCACGAACCGCACGGCGCCGTTGCGATAGCTGGCGGGATCGGCCGCGCAGGCGAGGCCGAGGAACACGATCACCAGGACGTTGCCGAGGGCGCTGAACAGCCCGGTGATGACGGCGGCCGCCGGTCCCAGCATGCTGCCGGCCTCGGAGAGCAGCGAGCCGGGGCTCTTGATCGCTCCCGAGGCGAGGCCGCCGAGGCCGCCCGGCTTCTTCTCCTTGTCGCCATCGGCGTCCTGGCCGCCCGACGTATCGGTCGCCGCCGAGAAAGCCGGCAGGTCGATCCCGTATTGTTTCAGGCGGTCGCGGACCGACCCCGCCTGTGTCGCGATGGTCTGGCCGAGTTCCCGACCCTGCTGCACCACCGTCGCGCTGCCGAAGGTGAGGAAGCCGAGGGTCAACCCGCCGAGGACCAGGCTGACGAGGGTGAGCCGGAGCCCGCGGCCGAGCCCGATCACCTGGCCGAGCAGGCGCGTGAGCCCGTCGAGGAAGACCCCGAGCAGGATGCCGGAAAAGATCAGGAGCAGGGTCGAGGCCGCGGTCCAGGCCAGGATCAGCAGGGCGATGAACGCCACCACGGCGATTCCCGACACCGCCGGCGACCAGTGAGCCGGCCGAGGGCCCGGTTCGTCCTTCGTGGTCGTGCCGTGCTGCATCTGTCTGCCCCCGTGCGCGCTGTGCGTCGCGCGGCGCCACCGGGCGCCCCGATCCTGTCATAGGCAAGGCCCGTCCGGCGGGCGGGCGGCTCTCGCCTGTGGATGCTGCGGAGAGAAGTCCGGTCGGGCCGTCGTCACGCCCAGCGTGCGGCGGCCTCGTCGTCGGCGCCCGTGGCCTCGACCCAGCCCCCCGTCGTGCCATCGGCGAGGTGCTCCCGCTTCCAGAACGGGGCCGTGGTCTTGAGGTAGTCCATCAGGAAGCTCGCGGCCTCGAAGGCGGCCACGCGGTGGCTCGACGCCGTCACCACGAGGACGATGCCGTCGCCCGGGGCGACGAGGCCGTGCCGGTGGATCACCCGCACCGCCTGGAGCGGCCAGCGCTCCCGCGCCGTCACCACCACCCGGCCGATCTCGGCCTCGGCCATGCCGGGGTAATGCTCGAGTTCGAGGCCGGTCAGGCGACCGCCCTCGTCACGGCACAGGCCGGTGAAGGTGACGATCGCACCGGCACGGCCCTGGAGACGTTCGGTCAGCCGCGCGATCTCCGCGGCCGCGTCGAAGGCCTCGCCCTGGATGCTGATGTCGGACGCACTCTGCGCCCCTGCCGCGATTCCGCCTGCCGACATCCGTGGATTCCCTTGCGATTTCCTTGGCTCACGGGCGCGAAAGCGCTCGCGACCCGGTTTGATCCCCCTTAAGGGAAGCGCGAGATTGCAATGTGGGCGCGGTGATTCCACGCTGTTCGTCATCGTTGTCGCCATTGCCACCCCGGCATCCGGCCTTACCACTCGATCGGCATGGGCTCCATTCCTCCGGACGTCCATGCCTTCCGGACGTCCGTCCCTCCGGATGCCCGGCACCTCAAACACCCGGTCCACGCCACCGGCCTCGAAGGACACCCCCTCGCGTGACGCCTGAGCTGATCCTGCCCCATGACGGCATCATGCCGGTCTTCTCGGCCCGTCCGGTCTGGTGCGGGCGCGGAAGCACGGTCATCGGCGCCGCGACGATCGGCGCACAGGCCTGGCTCGGCGACGACAGCGTGATCCGCGCCGACGGCGAGACCGTGACGATCGGCGAACGCTTCTGGCTCGGCCACCGCTCCACGGTCCACATCGCCACCGATGCGCAGCCCACCCTCGTCGGCGACCGGGTCACGGTCGGCCGCAACGCCGTGGTCCATGCCTGTACGGTGGGATCCGACGTGGTGATCGAGGACGACGTGATCGTCCTCGACGGTGCCACGGTGGAGGATGGGGTGCTGATCGAGGCCGGTGCCACCATCTTCCCGCGCTCGCACCTCGCCGCCGGCTTCGCCTATGCCGGCAGTCCGGCAAAGCCCCAGCGGCCGGTCACCCTGGCCGAGATCGCCGAGCGGGCCGAGCGGGTGCGCGAAGCCACCGGGGATACCCTGTCGCCGGGTGCCGGAGACGAGGTCGATGCGGATCCCAGCGTCTACGTCGCCAGCACGGCGCGCTTGCGCGGTCGGATCGCCCTCGGAGCGGGGTCGAGCGTGCTGTTCTCCTGCGACCTGCACGCCGAGATCGGCCCCATCCTGATCGGGGCCGATACCAACATCCAGGACAATACGGTCATCCGCGCACGGGCCGAGGGCGTGGTCATCGGCCGCGACACCACGATCGCGCACAACGTGCGCATGGCCGATTGCCGCATCGGCGCCCGCAGCCTCATCGGCATCGGCTGCGTGCTCGCCCCCGGCACGGTGGTGGCCGACGACGTGCTGCTCGCCGGCGGCTCCACCACCGATCCGGGCCAGCTCCTCGAAAGCGGCCAGCTCTGGGGCGGCCGCCCCGCCCGCATACTCGGCCCCCTCGATGCCGACAAGCGAGCGATGATGACCCGCATCGTCGCCGGCTATTGCGAGCACGGGCGGGTGTATCGCCAGATGGAGGCGGAAGGATTCTGAGGCGGCGATCCTCGATCTCGTGGATTGCCTCCTCGCGCGGAGGGTGCAGGTTCGCACCGCCACGGGTCTCGACGTCCGCCAGAGAGGGATGGTGGCAAGAGGGCAGTGCATGACCGCCGGTTCCGGTAATGCTCCAGAGGGACGGACCGCTGCTCGTGTCTGCGCGGTTCTGCTGCTCCTCGCGGCGACCGGGCCCGCAACGGCCGACCCCGTGCCGCAGCGATTTTCCGCCACCTACCGCCTCTTCTTCCTCAACCTTCCCGTCGGTGAGGCGAGCCTCTCCGTGGACCAATCCGCCGGACGCTACGGCTACGATCTGAAGGCGGGCCTGCGCGGCCTCGCCGGTGTGTTCTTCGATGGCTCGGGAACGGCCTCGGCGTCGGGGGAGCGGGGGCGGAACGGTGCGCTCACCGGCACGTTTCGGACCGAGAGCCGCTATGGCGGCAAGCCCGTCCAGGTCTCGATGGTCCTGTCGGGCGGGCGCGCGCACGACGAGAGCGTGGAACCACCCCCGTCCCCGGCTCCCGACCGCGTTCCGGTGGCGCCGCAGGACAAGGTCGGCGTCGTCGATCCCCTGACCATGCTGGCGATCCCGCTCGGCGCCGCCGCCCTCGATCCGGCTCTGTGCGAGCGGCGCATCCCCGTCTTCAACGGAAGCGCCCGCGCCGATCTCGTCCTGTCGCGCGGCACGCTGGTGACCGTCCAGGAAGGACCCTATCGCGGACCGGCGCTGGATTGCCGCGTGCGCTGGGTGCCGATCTCCGGACATCGCGCCAATGGAACCAGCGTGCGCCGCATGGCCGAGAACGACGAGATCCGCGTGCGCTTCGCGCCGCTTCCCAATGGTGCGCTGCTGTTGCCTCTGACCATCTCGATGGCCACGGGCTGGGGCAATGCGGGGATCGAGGCGACGCAATGGGGAGCGAAGGCGGAGCCCTCGGGTCGGACCTCCGTGAAGGTGCACCTGCCCAACGCGCGGTAGGGCGTCAGTCCGCCCCATCCGCCGTGAACAGCCCCGTGGACAATCCGTCCATGCTGCGCGCGTTCTTGCTGCGCCGATAATCGTCGAGTTCGGCTTGCGTCTTCGACGAGGCCCAGCGGTCGAGGGTCGGACGGTCCTCGCGGTAGTCGAACAGGGGCACGCCGAAGCCGCAGGAGGTCTGCACCAGATCGATGTGGAGCCGCACCATCTGACGCGCGCCGGGCGGCTCCCCTCCGTCGAACGCATCGGCGAGGAGGCCGGCATAAGCCGCGCCGCCTCGTGCCAGTACCTCTCCGCGCCCGTAGAGCCGCAGGATTGTCGGCGCCCCGTCGAACGCACAGAACATCACCGTCAGGCGTCCGTCCGCGCGCAGATGCGCGGCGGTCTCGTTGCCGCTGCCGGTGCGATCGAGATAGACGACGGTGCGCGCGTCGATCACCCGGAACGTGTCGGTGCCGCGCGGCGACAGGTTGACCCGCGTGCCCTCCGCCGCCGATGCGGTGAAGACGATCCGTTGCCGGGCGATGAAATCGATATGGCGCTCGTCGAGAGCCGGGAATTGCTTGGCCATGCCGGCTTCCGTGCTGCGGGTTCGGGCCTCGAATCCTACGCAGGTTCAGCAAAAGTCGTCACCGGTTTCGCGTCCTGAAACCTGCGACACTTCCAATGCCTCAGCGAGGTGAAGCGTTGGCGTGCCAACGCGACCCTGCTTAGCGCAGGAACCGCCCGACCAGAAGTCGCGCCAGGTCGCGCGGCGGCTCGGGCGTCAGCACCGCGAGCTTGTTCGAGGTGGACAGAGAGGCGAGCCCGTGGAGACCGGCCCACAGGGTCGCCACCGCCTGCCGCCTCTCGCCCGCATCCGAGATCAGCGGCTCGAGCACCCCGTCCACGAGATCGGTCGCCCGTGCGAGCGCGGCGGCGTACCACTCGGGAAAGGCCGAGTCGGGCGCGACGGAATGCTCGAAGACGAGGCTCCAGACCTGAGGGTCCGAGGCGACGAAGGCGAGGTAGCCATCGGCCAGCGCCAGGGCGTTGTCGCGCGGGGCGGCATCGGGGCGGATCGCGCCGGTGAGCGCCGCATGCAGCCGCTCCAGGGTGCGGGCATTGACCCGCATCACCACCGCGTCGAGATCGCCGACACCGTTATAGATCGAGTTCGGAGCATAGCCGATCACCGAGGCGAGCCTGCGCATGCCGAGGCCGCGAAGGCCCTCCATCCGCACCAGCCCCTCGGCCGCCTTGGTCACCAGGGCGGCGAATTCTTCGCGGTTGTGCTCGCCCCTCGGGCCGGTGCCGCGCTTTGCCGGTTTCGTCGCCTTCGCCACCCCGTCCCCTCGTTCGCGTGCCGCCCGGCACGTCATCGCCGCATAGATTGCACGGCGTGCAAAATCAATGTTGTCGCGCTCCGAGAGGCGCGCTAATTTTTGCACGACGTTCAAAAGCGGCGACCCGCCGGATTTGACGGTTCGTTACAGGGTGGGCAGTCATGGTCCGCCCCGAGGAGACCCCGATGTTCCGTACATTGATGACCACGCGCCGGTTCGCGCCCTTGTTCTGGTGCCAGTTCTTCTCGGCGTTCAACGACAATTTTCTGAAGAACGCCCTCGTCTTCCTGATCCTGTTCAAGGTGTCCGGCGCCGGCGGCGAGGCCGCCCATTCCGGCATCCTCGTGACCCTGGCCGGGGCGGTCTTCATCGGCCCGTTCTTCATCCTGTCGGGTCTCGGGGGCGAGCTCGCCGACCGCTACGACAAGGCGCTCATCGCCAAGCGGCTGAAATTCGCGGAGATCTTCGCCGCCGGCGCCGCCGCGATCGGGTTCTTCCTGCATTCGGTTCCGGTGCTGTTCGTGGCGCTTGGCCTGTTCGGAACGGTCGCGGCCCTGTTCGGCCCGATCAAGTACGGCATCCTGCCCGACCACCTGAAACGCAACGAGCTGACGGCGGGCAACGCGCTGGTCGAGGCGGCGACCTTCCTCGCGATCCTGCTCGGCACCATCGTGGCGGGCTTCGCCAGTGCGCTCGGCGGCGATGCCCTGGCCTTCAGCGCCCTGATCATGGTGTTCGCGATCCTGTGCTGGCTCTCGGCGAGGCAGATCCCCTCCACCGGCGAGGCGGCGCCGACCCTCAGGATCGACCCCAACGTCGCTCGTTCGACCGTGGCGCTGCTGCGCGATCTCTACGCCGATACGCGGCTGTGGCGCGGCTCGCTCATCGTCAGCTGGTTCTGGCTGGTGGGCGCGGTGGTGCTGGCCCTGCTGCCGGTCCTGGTGCGCGAGAGCCTGAACGGCTCGGAGACCGTGGTCACCCTGCTTCTGGCGATCTTCTCGGTGGGCATCGCCGTCGGCTCGGCCCTGGCCTCCTGGCTCGCCAGCGGACGCATCGTCCTGCTGCCGACGCCGATCGGCGCGCTGTTCATGGGCCTGTTCGGCCTCGACCTCGCCTGGACCGTCTCGCACCTCCCGCCCATCTCCGGCGAGGCGATCGGCGCGGCGGCCTTCCTCTCCACCGGGACGGGACTGCGGGTCTCGGGCGCATTTGCCGGCCTCGCCATCGCCGGCGGCCTCTACATCGTTCCCTGCTTTGCCGCCGTGCAGGCCTGGACCGACAAGGACAAGCGCGCCCGCGTGATCGGCGCCGTCAACGTGCTTACCGCCGCCTTCATGGTCACGGGAGCGCTGGGCCTCGCCGCCCTGCAGGGGGCGGGCTGGTCCATGGCCGCGCTGCTCACCCTCATCGGTGTCGCCAACCTCGCGGCCGGCGTGATCGTGCTCGCGGTGATGCCGACGAGCGCCTTCCGCGACTTCCTCTCGATCCTGTTCCGCGCCTTCTACCGGCTCGAAGTGCGCGGCCTGGAAAATGTCGAGAAGGCCGGCCCCAACGCCATCATCGCCCTCAACCATGTCTCGTTCCTCGACGCGCCTCTCGCCCTCTCGCTGCTGGAGAAGGAGCCGGTCTTCGCCATCGACCACGGCATCGCGCAGCGCTGGTGGGTGAAGCCCTTCCTCCGGGTCACGAAGGCGATGCCGCTGGACCCGACCCGGCCGCTCGCCACCCGCACGCTCATCAACGCCGTGAAGAACGGCGAGACGCTGATCATCTTCCCCGAGGGGCGCCTCACCGTCACGGGCAGCCTGATGAAGGTCTATGACGGCGCCGGCCTTATCGCCGACAAGTCCGGCGCGATGGTCGTGCCGGTGAAGATCGAGGGTTTGGAAAAGACCGCGTTCTCGCGGCTGTCGCGCAAACAGGTCCGCCGCCGCTGGTGGCCGAAGGTGATCGTCACGGTGATGTCGCCGGTGGCGCTTACGGTCGATCCTGCGCTCAAGGGCAAGAACCGGCGGCGCGCGGCTGGAGCGGCGCTCTACGACATCATGTCCGATCTCGTCTTCGACACCGCCTTCATCGACCGCAGCGTGATGAGTGCCCTGATCCAGGCAGGGACCGACCATGGCTGGCGCCGCACGGCGCTGGAGGACCCGGTCACGGGCACGCTCAGCTATTCGCGCCTGGTCATGGGCGCCAACATCCTGGGCCGGAAGCTGATGCCGCTGGCCGGCGAGGGCAAGCCCATCGGGCTGATGCTGCCGAATGCCAACGGCGCGGCCGTGACCTTCTTCGCTCTCGCCAGCGCAGGGCGCGTACCGGCGATGATCAACTTCTCCGCCGGCCCCGCCAACGTCCTCTCGGCCTGCCATGCGGCCGAGGTCGACACCATCCTCACCTCCCGCGCCTTCATCGAGAAGGGGCGCCTCGGCAGCCTGGTCGAGGCGATCCAGGGCAAGGTGAAGCTCGTCTACCTGGAGGATGTGCGCGCCAGCGTCACCACCGCGGACAAGATCCGGGGTCTCCTCGCCCCGCGCAAGCCCCTGGTGGCCCGGCGCGGCGACGATCCGGCGGCGATCCTGTTCACCTCGGGTTCCGAGGGAACGCCAAAGGGCGTGGTGCTCGCCCATCGCTGCATGCTCGCCAACACCGCCCAGGTGGCCGCCCGCATCGATTTCGGGCCGATGGACAAGGTCTTCAACGTCCTGCCCGTGTTCCACGCCTTCGGGCTGACGGCGGGCCTGATCCTGCCCCTGGTCTCCGGCGTGCCGGTCTACCTCTATCCCTCGCCGCTGCATTACCGGATCGTGCCGGAGCTCATCTACGGGTCGAACGCCACGGTCCTGTTCGGCACCGACACCTTCCTGGCCGGCTATGCCAAGACGGCCCATTCCTACGATCTGCGCTCGCTCCGCTACGTCGTGGCCGGCGCCGAGGCGGTGAAGCCGTCGACGCGTCAGACCTGGGGCGAGAAGTTCGGCCTGCGTATCCTCGAAGGCTACGGCGTCACCGAATGCGGGCCGGTGGTCGCCCTCAACACGCCGATGTTCAACCGCTTCGGCACCGTCGGCCGGCTCCTGCCGGGCATCGAATCCCGCCTCGAACCGGTACCCGGCATCGAGACCGGCGGTCGCCTGTCGGTGAAGGGACCGAACGTGATGCTCGGCTACCTCCGGGCCGAGAATCCGGGCGTGCTGGAGCCGCCGCCGGAGGGCTGGCACGACACCGGCGATATCGTCGCCATCGACGCGGAGGGCTTCGTCACCATCAAGGGGCGCGCCAAGCGCTTCGCCAAGATCGCCGGCGAGATGGTGTCCCTCGCCGGGATCGAGGCGATCGCCGCCGAACTCTGGCCCGACACGGCCAGCGCGGTGGCCGCGGTGCCGGACGCGCGCAAGGGCGAGCGGCTGATCCTGTTCACGGAAGCCAAGGGCGCCACCCGACCCGCCTACCAGGCCTTCGCCAAGGCCAAGGGCGCGACCGAGATCGCCATCCCCGCCGAGGTAGTGGTGCTCGACAAGCTCCCGATGCTGGGGACCGGCAAGATCGATCAGGTCGGCGTGGTCAAGCTGGCGCGCGAACGGGCATCGGGCGAAGCGAACGCGGCGGCGTAGGGCCGGGGAGCGACGGTCTTAGGCAAGACCGTCCGCTCTCTTCCGCGAGCTGGCCGGGGGAAGGGGGCGAGCCCTCACCCCGGCATGTGCCCCGCCACCGCCTCCGCCAACCCATCCACCTGCGCTTCCGTATGCGCGGCGGAGAACGCCACCCGCAGGCGCGCCGTCCCGGCCGGCACGGTCGGCGGGCGGATGGCGACGACGAGGTAGCCGTGCTCCTCCAGGGCCGCGGAAACGCCGAGCGCCGCCTCCGCCTCGCCGACCAGGATCGGAACGATGGGGCTCTGTGCCTCGGGCAGGCCGAGCCGGGCGGTGAAGCGGCGGGCGAGGGCGAGGGGGCGGGCGGCGAAATCCGGCTCGGCCTCGACGATCTCCAGGGCGGCCAGAGCGGCGGCGGCCGAAGCCGGTGGCAGGCCGGTCGTGTAGACGAAGCTGCGCGCCCGGCTCGTCATCAGGTCGACCACGGCGCGAGAGGCGCAGAGATAGCCGCCATAGGATCCGAGCGTCTTCGATAGGGTGCCCATTTCGAGGGGCGCGCGGGCATCCGCCTCGATCACGCCGAGGCCATGGGCGTCGTCCACCAGCGTCCAGGCATCGTGGATTTCTGCGAGACGCAGGATCTCTGAGATCGGCCCCTGGTCGCCGTCCATGCTGAAGACGCGCTCGGTCAGGATCAGCGCGTGCTGATGACGGGAACGGTGCTTAGCCAGCAAACCTTCCAGATCGCCGACGTCGTTATGGGCGAAGCGCATCACCTTCGCGCCCGAGAGCCGCGCTCCCGCCCAGAGGCAGGAATGGCCGAGCGCGTCCACGAGGATCAGGTCGCGCGGGCCGGCGAGCCCCGAGACGATGCCGAGATTGGCGAGGTATCCGCTGCCGAAGACGAGGGCCGCCTCCGCGCCCTTGTGGGCGGCGAGGCGTTCTTCCAGGGCGCCCAGGACCGGGTGGCTGCCGGTGACGAGGCGGGAGGCGCCGGCGCCGGTGCCGTAGCGGGCGGTCGCGGCGCGGGCCGCCGCGATGACCCGGGGATCCTGCGACAGGCCGAGATAATCGTTGCAGGAGAAGGAGACGAGGCTGCGCCCGTGCCGCGCCGCCGCGGCTTGCGGGCCGCGCGTGGTGGGGACGAGATGCCGGCGCAGGGAGGTCTCGTCGAGGCGGGCGAGATGATCGCGCGCGAACGTCTCCAGGCTGGTCGTGCTGTCGGTGCTGGACATGGGACTGGAAGGAGGCCGGCCCCTTCGCGAAGTCAAGCGAACGCGACGCTCACTGCCGCGGTTCGGGCGTCCCGATCCGATAGAGGGCGAAGCGCGAGGATGCGGCCAGCGGCACGAGCAGGCCCGGCATCGGGTTCGGGATCGAGGGGCCGACCACGTAGAGGTAGTCGAAATCCTTCGTCCAGGCGCGGGCATAGTCCGGCACGCCATCGCCGGGCCGGCCCTCGGCCACGTCCCGGAGCGCCGCGATCGGCGTCGGGGCACCATAGGGGACGGCGAGGTGGCGAAGCCCGTCGATGACGGTGACCGGCTGCTTGCCGAGGGAGGTGAACAGCGTCGGCACGAACGCATCCGCGTAGGCGACGGCGAGGGTGGCCGCGTTGTAGATCGGATAATCGGCGAGGTCGCCGAGGGGCGGATCCTGGCCGCTGCCGCTATGGCCGACGAGCACGCGGGCACCGGGCTTCACCTGCCCGAACGAGGTGATGAGCGCCGCGTATTCCCCCCGATAGGTCGCGGCGACGGTGAGGGCGCTCGCCACGTTCACCAGGGTCAGGCCGAGAACCACCGTTCCGGCGAGACGCCCCCAGGCCCGGCTCGGCGGCGATACCACGATGAAGCCGGGAACGATGAGGAGGGCGGCCACCGTCACCCGCAGATCGACGAAGGCGGTGTCGAACAGGCGCGTGGGCAGCGCGACGAACAGGGCCGCGAGGCCGGCGGCCAGCCAGGAGCCGGACTGAACCGGGCGGAATGCGCCTCGCATGGCGGCGAGCGCGGTGAAGCCGACGAGGATCACCGTGCCGCCGGTCGACAGCCACAGATCGTAGCCGTTCAGGGTCGCGAACAGCATCATGAGCTTGGTCTGGCCGTTCCAGGAGGTTCCCTCCTGGCCGACGGCGCCACCGGACATCCGCATGATCGCGAAGGCGACGAGCGCCGGCAGCGCCAGGACGAGGAAGCGCGAAAGCGTCTCGCGCAAGGGCGGATGCCGGGTCAGGGCGCGCCAGAGTTCGTGCATGCCGAGGGTGAAGCCGTAGAGGCCGAGGGCGAACAGGTGAGCCCCGAACAGCAGGGCCACGAAGCCCGTGTGAACCCCGAGCCGGAGCGCCCAGGCGCGGTCCTGCAGGACGATCCAGCCGGCGATGCCCCAGAGCGCGATGCCGAGGGCGAACTGGAAATTCACGAAGCCCCAGGCGAAGGGAACGCTGTAGAGGACCATCAGCGCCAGGAAGCCGCTCACCTGAAAGCGGCGCTTCACCGCGAGCTCGATGGCGCAGGCGCCGGTGACCGTGAGGATCTGGCTCGCCAGCAGGAACAGGCGGGTCGCGAACTCGACGCTGGTCCATCGCGCGATTCGCGGCACGACGAGGTCCATGGCGAGGTTCGGATAGAATGCCCAGGTCACCCGGTAGAACGGGTGGGCCGCCGGCGTCCCGTCGCGCACCAGGATGTGCATGCGGGCCAAGTGGTTGGGATAATCCACCATGGCCGGGATCGGCGTCGCCAGCACCGGCAACAGGGCGACGGCGAACAGGACGGCGAAGACAGCGACGGCCAGCGGGGACGTGCCCCACATCCGGCCTGCGGCGATGCTGGATCTCTCGGCTGGCAACACGCGCTCGGCAGGCACTGGACGTTCCCGGACCCGGACATCCCCCCGAAGGAAGGCCCGGAAGTAAGCCCCCCGAGGAAGGCGGCTCGATCGCCTGAAGGGTGAGGTGGCCGACGATGCAGCCGGCGCCTTTAAGATCGGGTTAGAGGCCCGGTCCCTTGACCGTTCCACTCCGCGCGCTCATCCCCCCTCGATGCCCGCCTCCTCAATGCCTGCCCCGCCGCTCCCCGCGCACGCGAAAAATTCCCTCTGGCGGCCCTATACGCAGATGAAGAATGCGGCGCCTCCGCTCGAGGCCGTGCGCACCTCGGGCTCGCGCATCACGCTCGCCGACGGGCGCGACCTCATCGACGGCATCGCCTCGTGGTGGACCGCGGTCCATGGCTACAATCATCCTCACATCCGCGCGTCCATGGCGGCGCAGCTCGAATCCATGCCGCACGTGATGTTCGGCGGGCTCACCCATGCGCCGGCCGAGCGCCTGGCCGCCCGCCTCGCCGCCCTGACGCCGGGTGACCTCGACCATGTCTTCTTCACCGATTCCGGATCGGTGGCGGTGGAGGTGGCCCTGAAGATGGCCGCGCAGATGTGGCTCAACCGCGGCATTGCCGGACGCAGCCGGTTCCTCGCCTTCCGTAACGGCTACCATGGCGACACGATGGGGGCGATGTCGGTTTGCGACCCCGAGGAGGGCATGCATCGACGCTTCGGCGCTTATCTGCCGGCGCAGGTTTTCTGCGATCTGCCGAGGGACGAGGCCAGCGCCGCCGCGCTCGAGCGGACGCTCGCCGGCCATCGCGACACGCTCGCGGCGGTGATCGTCGAGCCGCTGGTCCAGGGGGCGGGTGGCATGGTGATGCATGCACCGGAGGTTCTGGCGCGGGTGGCGGAGGCCGCCGCGCGGCATGGACTTCCTCTCATCGCCGACGAGATCTTCACCGGGTTCGGCCGCACCGGCACCCTGTTCGCGTGCGAGCAGGCCGGCATCGTCCCCGACATCCTGTGCCTGTCGAAGGCGCTCACCGGCGGCACCATGGCCTTGGCCGCGACGATCGCACGGCGCTCGGTGTTCGAGGCGTTCCTGTCCGACGACCCGTCGGCGGCCCTGATGCACGGGCCGACCTTCATGGCCAATCCCCTCGCCTGCGCCGCCGCCAATGCCAGCCTGGACCTGTTCGAGACGGAGCCGCGCCTCGAACAGGCGCGGGCGATCGAGCGCCGCCTGCGGGACGGGCTCGCGGCCCTGCACGGTCTCGCCGGTCTCGCCGACATTCGTGTT
Source organism: Methylobacterium sp. 77 (assembly GCF_000372825.1). Classification (NCBI taxonomy): domain Bacteria; kingdom Pseudomonadati; phylum Pseudomonadota; class Alphaproteobacteria; order Hyphomicrobiales; family Methylobacteriaceae; genus Methylobacterium; species Methylobacterium sp. 77. The sequence goes on from NZ_KB910516.1 coordinate 3,855,937, forward strand.
CTCGGTGCCATCGGCGTGGTTCAGTTCGAACGCGCGCCCGATCTCGCGGCGTTCAAGGGCCGCCTCGTCGAGAAGGGCGTCTGGGTCCGCCCCTTCGGCGACATCGTCTACCTGACACCGGCCCTGACCATACCGCCCGACGATCTCGACCGCTTGTGCGATGCCGTCGCCGATGCCGTTCGCGAAACCTTGGAGGTCGATGCCGCGGCGTGAAAACTGGCCGCATGGACCCTGCAACCTGAACGGATGTTTATCGTTGGATCAAGTTGGGTCAAACGGTGAAGGGTGGGCATCGTGGTGAATGAGACGACGCGCTCGGACGACGACAGGCCGGTGATCCTCCTCGTCGAAGATGAGGCCCTGACGATCATGGATCTCGGGGACGTCCTCGAGGATGGTGGTTACGAGACGGTGCAATGCGCATCCGCCGAACGGGCCCTCGGCATACTCCAGGCCCGCCCCGATATCTGCGGGTTGATTACGGACGTGGAATTATCCGGCAAGGTCAACGGGTTCGATCTTGCCAACGCGGTGTCGGAGGCGAGGCCGACCCTGCCGATCGTCATCGTATCGGGCCGCGCCGCGCCCGACCCGGAGCGAATTCCGGCCGGCGCCCGCTTCATTTCGCGTCCCTGCACCGGTGAGGACATCCTCCACCAGATCCAGAGCCTGATGCCCTGCTGAACCGACCCGCTCGACAGGGACGGGCGGCCGGCGAAGATTCCTTTGCCGGCCGACGATTTCGTCGGGAATTCAGGCCGACTGTCATCCCAGCTTCACGAGCCGGACGCCACATGCGCGCAAATGGCCGTCTTCCTCCGCCCGGGACTTCCGGCGGCGGAGGAACTCGGCCTTCTCTGAGCGTGGAGTCGGGCAGCGATGGTTTCGGCTGAAGAGCGAGTGGCGGTATCGTCCGGCAAGGCCGCATTGTCGGGTAAGGCCGACAAGGCCGACAGGGACACCGAACAGACGATGGGCAAGTCCGACAAGCGTATCCGTCCTCCCGGTTCGAAGAGCGTCGGCTGGGCGCTGGTTCAGGCCGCGCGGCTGCACCGCTCCAGGGTCGGCGATCGCCTCGCCGCCCTCGATCTGTTCGCCGGACAGGAACAGGTGGTTCAGGCCCTGGCGGTCGCCGGCACCATGACGATGGGCGATCTCGCCGCCACCCTGCGGGTTCGTCCGCCCACGGCCTCGAAGACGATTTCGCGCCTCGCGGCCCTCGGCTTCGTCGAGCGCCGGGCGGAGGCCGGGGACGGTCGCATCGTCCGCGTCCGCCTCACCGATGCGGGTCTCGCCAAGGCGGAGGCCATCGAGCGCATCTGGGACGAGGTCGAATCGGAGATGCTCGACGGTTTCGACGGCAAGGAGCGCCGCCGCCTGCGCAAGCTGCTGCGCAAGGCCGCCCGCAACCTCGCCGATGTGTCGGGCGTGACCGGCCATGAAGTCGAGGGCGATGCCGATATCGAGATCGACGAAGACGAGCCGGATGCGCTGGTCGTCCCGATCCAGGGTGACCGTCTCGACTGATCCGGTTCGGGCGAACCTGTTTTCCGCGCGTCTAGACGTTTTCGCGCGTCAGATTTTCCGGCTCATGCCCGAATTCGCGTGAACGGCGCGCTTGGGGGCGCGGCGCTGCGTCCTGCCGCGTGCGAACACCATGGCGAGCCGGCCCGCGAGACGGTCGACGGCGATGAAGATGGCGCTGGCGACGATGGCGAGCGCGCAGACGCTCCCGATCAGAATTCCGATGACCCCCGGTGTCGGGATGACCATCAGGCAGACCAGCCCGAAAAGAGCCGTTAGGGGAACCCATTTTGCCATTGTGCGGCCGGCCCGATCAGGAGGAACGGGCTCACACTACCGGAATGGCTTGAAGACAACCTTAAGCTATTCCGTCGCGTTGCATGCGATGGCGCCGGCCTTCCCACTGGCGGGAAAGCCGGGCCGGCGCTGCCTTAGCGGTGGTGGCGATGACGGTAGTGGCGACGCGAGTTCATCCGCGTGCGGTAGGCGCGACGACCCGGATCGATGCCGAGGGCGCCGTTGACCGTTCCGACTGCTCCGCCGACCGCGCCGCCGACGATGCCACCGATCGGTCCGCCGACCCGGTCACCCTCGGCCGCACCGCGACGGACGCCGCCGGGAAGGCCCTGGGCCTCGGCCGCGCCGGACAGCGCGAAGGCGGACAGGACGAGGGTGGCAGCAAGCAATGCCTTCTTCATGACGGGCTTTCCTCTTCTTTTCTTCGGGTACCGGACGCGGTCTCGCGGCTGGATCGACCCTGAGCGCTCGGGCCGGCACCGTCCCCGATTTGGGGGGCGCGCCATCACGCGTGGGCTGATAACGGCCGAGCTTCGAAAAGGTGGCATCGATCGGGGCCGGCGATTCGGATTAAAGTGAAGGGTCCGCCGATGCGGGGGTGACGAAGGCCGAGCGGCTGCTGGTCTCCGCCGCTCGGCGCTGCTAGAAGCCGGGCATGCGCGTTCATGACGTCCCGCGCGGTCCCGGCCGCCTCCGAATTACGAGCCCGGCCTCCGCCTGAAGGCCGCCGAGGCGGCCCGAGCGGGAGCCGGGAGGGCGGCCGCACCGCCTCCGTTCGCCGACATCGGCCCGACGCCGACCGTCTTGAAGATCAGCGCACCGTTTCGCAGAAGACCCCATGACCGATTCGACAGCCCCCGACGCCGGCCTGCCCGCCCGCGACTATTCGCAGACCCTGTTCCTGCCGAAGACCGAGTTCCCCATGCGGGCCGGCCTGCCGGTGCGCGAGCCCCACCTTCTGGAGCGCTGGGCCGCCACCGACCTCTACGGACAGATCAGGGTGAAGGCCGCCGGCCGGCCGAAATTCGTGCTCCACGACGGACCGCCCTACGCCAACGGCAACATCCATATCGGCACGGCGCTCAACAAGATCCTGAAGGACGTCATCGTCCGCAGCCAGGGCGCGCTCGGCTACGACGCCAATTACGTGCCGGGCTGGGACTGCCATGGCCTGCCGATCGAGTGGAAGATCGAGGAGCAGTACCGCGCCAAGGGCCGCAACAAGGACGACGTGCCGGTCATCGAGTTCCGCCAGGAATGCCGGACCTTCGCCGCGCATTGGCTCGACGTGCAGCGCGCCGAGTTCAAGCGCCTCGGCGTCACCGGCGATTGGGAGCACCCCTACGCGACCATGGCCTTCCCGGCCGAGGCCGCGATCGCGCGCGAACTCATGACCTTCGCCATGACCGGCCAGCTCTATCGCGGCTCGAAGCCGGTGATGTGGTCGGTGGTGGAGAAGACGGCGCTCGCCGAGGCCGAGGTCGAGTACGAGGACCACGTCAGCGACACCATCTTCGCGGCCTTCCGGCTGACCGCCGGAGCCGCTGCCGATCTGGCCGCGGCGCGAATCGTGATCTGGACCACGACGCCCTGGACGATGCCGGGCAACCGCGCCGTCGCCTATTCGAAGCGCGTGGCCTACGGGCTATACCGGGTGACGCAGGCGGCCGAGGAGAATTGGGCGAAGGTCGGCGACAGCTACCTCCTCGCCGATACCCTGGCCGCCGGGCTCTTCGCCTCCGCTCGCGTGGAGGCGTTCGAGCGCGTCCGCGACGTGAGCGCCGCCGAACTGGCCGGTCTCACGCTGGCGCATCCGCTGGCGGGCCATACGCCGGGCTACGACTTCCAGGTTCCGCTTCTCGACGGCGACCACGTCACCGACGAGGCCGGAACCGGCTTCGTCCATACGGCGCCGGGCCATGGCCGCGAGGATTTCGAGGTCTGGATGGCCAATGGCCGGGCGCTTCAGGGGCGCGGCATCGACACTCGCATCCCCTACACCGTCGATGCGGACGGCGCGCTCACGGAAGAGGCGCCCGGTTTCACGGGAAAACTCGTGCTGACGCCGAAAGGCGAGAAGGGCGACGCCAACAAGGCGGTCATCGCCGCCCTGACCGGGGCCGGGACTCTGGTGGCGCGCGGCACGCTCAAGCACAGCTACCCGCATTCCTGGCGCTCGAAGAAGCCGGTCATCTTCCGCAATACGCCGCAATGGTTCATCGCGCTGGACAGGCCGGTGGAATCCCTCGACGGGCGCACCCTGCGCGAAGTGGCGTTGAAGGCCATCGACGAGACCCAGTGGGTGCCGACGCAAGGCAAGAACCGGATCAACGGCATGGTCGCCAACCGGCCCGACTGGGTGGTGTCGCGCCAGCGGGCCTGGGGCGTGCCGATCACCGTCTTCGTCAAGCGCGGCACCAGCGAGGTCCTGCGCGACGAGGCGGTGAATGCGCGCATCGCGGCGGCCTTCAAGGCGGAGGGGGCCGACGCCTGGTTCACCGATGCCGACGGCGCGCGCTTCCTCGCCCCCGACTACGATCCGGCCGATTACGAGAAGGTGACGGACGTCCTCGACGTCTGGTTCGATTCCGGCTCGACCCACGCCTTCGTTCTCGACGATCCCGAGATGTTCCCGGGCCTGTCCGGCGTGGTGCGCAAGCGCGACGGCGGCCGCGATACGGTGATGTATCTCGAAGGCTCCGACCAGCATCGCGGCTGGTTCCAATCGTCTCTGCTGGAATCGAGCGGGACGCGGGGACGCGCGCCCTACGACATCGTCCTCACCCACGGGTTCGTGCTCGATCCCAAGGGATTGAAGATGTCGAAGTCGAAGGGCAACGTCGTGGCGCCGCAGAGCGTCATCAAGGATTCCGGCGCCGACATCCTGCGTCTCTGGGTGGCGGCCTCGGATTATGCCGACGACCTGCGCATCGGCCCGGAGATCATCAAGACCTTCGCCGAGACCTATCGCAAGCTGCGCAACTCGGTTCGCTGGATGCTCGGCTCGCTGGCGCATTTCGAGGCGGGTCAGGTCGTGCCTGATGCCGGATCGCCGGACTTCGCCGCATTGCCGGAACTGGAGCGTCTCATCCTGCACCGGCTGTGCGAACTCGACGGCGAGATCCGCGAGGCCTACGCCACCTTCGACACCAAGCGGGTGGTGGCGCTCCTCAACGGCTTCATGACCGGCGACCTCTCGGCCTTCTATTTCGACGTGAGAAAGGACGCGCTCTATTGCGATCCGATCTCGTCGCGGGTCCGCCGTGCCTCGCTGCAGGTGATCGACGAGACCTTCCGTCGGGTCACGATCTGGCTCGCCCCCGTCCTCGCCTTCACGGCCGAGGAGGCCTGGCTCGACCGCTACCCGTCCGAGGTCGGCTCGGTCCATCTCGAGACCCTGCCCGAGACTCCGGCTTCCTGGCGGAATGCGGCCCTCGCCGAGCGCTGGCAGAAGATCCGCCGTGTCCGCCGGGTGGTCACCGGCGCCCTGGAGATCGAGCGCGCGGCCAAGCGGATCGGGGCGAGCCTGGAGGCGGCGCCGACCGTCTTCGTCGCCGATCCCGACCTGTTGGCGGCGCTCGAAGGGGTCGATTTCTCGGAAGTCTGCATCACCTCCGGCATCACGATCACCGAGGGCGAGGGACCGGCCGAGGCCTTCAGTCTCGACGACGTGCGCGGCGTGGCGGTCGTGTCGGGGCCGGCCAAGGGCCGCAAATGCGCCCGGTCCTGGCGGGTCTCCGAGACGGTCGGGTCCGACCCCGATTATCCGGACGTGACCCCCCGCGACGCCCGGGCCTTGCGCGAATGGGATGCCCTCCACGGCACGGCGAGCGCTGCGTGAGCCGAGTCGATCCCCCGCCCTTCCCTCTGCCCTTCCCCCTGAACGGGGGAGGGTGCTTCCGCAGCGTGTGGGAGACGGGAACAGCGAGCGCATGATGCCCTTCCGCCTCGGCCTCACCGTCCTGCTGACCACCCTCGTCCTCGATCAGGCGTCCAAGCTCGGGCTGTATTTCGGCACCGATCTGGTGCTGACCCAGCCCTGGCACCTGACCTCGTTCGCCGATTTCGTCGTGGTCTGGAATCGCGGCATCTCCTACGGACTGTTCCAGCAGGATGGCGGTCTCGGCCGCTGGATCCTGGTCGCGGTGTCGGTCGCGGCCTCCGTCGGGATGATCGTGTGGATGCGCCGCGCCGCCTCGCGGCTCCTGGCCGCCGCCCTCGGCCTCATCGCCGGCGGGGCGATCGGCAACGCCATCGACCGCGCGGCCTACGGTGCGGTGTTCGATTTCGTGCACCTGCATGCGGGTGCCTGGTCCTGGTACGTGTTCAATGTGGCCGATGCGGCCATCGTCGCCGGCGTGATCGGCCTGCTCCTCGACAGCCTGATTCCCGTCCGACGGCCCCGTGACGAGGCGCCGCCGGCCGGCGTCTGAAGAACCGCTCGGTTGTGATCCGTAAACCACAGTGGGGATCGTTGTGGCCGCGAGGCTGGTGCGCTGCGGCCAAGGCGCCATACGATCGCCTGAAACCGCCGTCAGGCCAGAAGGGCAGGATCGGTATCGACCAATAAGGGCCGGAACGTTCCGGGTCGGCGCGAATTCGGGCCGGCATCATTTGGGGGCAGCATGATCGGCCATCGTGGGTTCATCCTCGGCCTTACCGGGCTCCTGGCGGCCAGCGGCGCACAGGCGCAGCAGGGCGTGTTCATGCGCGACACGCTGAGCAGCATCGGTCTGATCGAGCCCGAAAAGCCGACCATCACCTATCGCGAGCGGGCTCCCCTGGTGATGCCGCCCAAGCTCGACGGCAAGGCGCTTCCGCCGCCGCGTACCGCCACCGCCACTCCGCAATGGCCCAAGGACCCCGAGATCGTTCAGCGCGACCGCGAGATCGCCGACGCGAAGAAGCCGATCGCGCGCGGGACGCAGGGTCGCATGAACGACAACAACATGACGCTGTCCGTCGACGAGATGCGCGGCGGGCGCCGTGCCGATGCGGGCGTGCGCACCGAGCCGGGCCGGCCCGAGAGCGACGGCGCCTCGTCGTCGATCTGGAGCGCCTTCGACATCTTCGGCAAGCGCGACACCAAGGCCGAGCCCATCCTCGCCGAGCCCGATCGCGACACGCTCACCGATCCGCCCAACGGATATCGCAAGGCTCCGAAGGCGGTGGCCAGGAACAACAGCGATCCGATCAACAACCCTTCGCGCGAGCGTGAGGAAGCCGACCCGGGTACCTACCTCCGGGGACGCTAGGGTCCGTTTCGTTCGAAGGGACCCATGATTTCGACGGTCGCGCCGGTTTCCTCGCGGCGACACCGTGAGACCGAAGCTCGCGCCGTCGGGTTCGGCGCAGTGATCGACGCGAGACAGGCGCCGGTACGGGATTTGCCCTGATCTCGCCGTCCGAGATCTTGCTGATTGAGGTCTCGGCATCCGAGGTTGGCATCCGAAGAGTGCGCAAAGGGCATTGCGCTCATGACGGGCGGTCACGATTGGCCGACGTATCAAGGAAAAGACGATGCATCTGCTGCGGAAGGATACGCCCGGGTTCTCGCTCAACCGCCGCTACGGCCATGCCGGCCGGGCCGAGGCCGCGCCGTTCGGCCGGTCCGAGGCGGGCGGGCCCGAAGTCTCCGCCTTCGCCCTCGACAACGGCCTCGACGTGGTTGTGGTGCCGGATCATCGCGCCCCGGTGGTGACGCACATGGTGTGGTACCGCAACGGTTCGGCCGATGATCCGATCGGACAGTCCGGCATCGCGCATTTCCTCGAGCATCTGATGTTCAAGGGCACGGAGAAGCATCCCGTCGGCGCCTTCTCGCAGGCCGTGTCCGGTCTCGGCGGCCAGGAGAACGCCTTCACCTCCTACGACTACACCGCCTATTTCCAGCGCGTCGCCCGCGACCACCTGAAGACCATGATGGAGTTCGAGGCCGACCGCATGACCGGGCTCGTCCTCGAGGATGCCGTGGTGGCGCCCGAGCGCGACGTGGTGCTGGAAGAGCGCCGCATGCGGGTCGAGACCGATCCTTCGGCCCAGCTCTCGGAGGCCATGGCCGCCTCGCTGTTCGTGCATCACCCCTACGGCACGCCGATCATCGGCTGGATGCACGAGATCGAGGATCTCAACCGCACCCACGCCCTCGATTATTACAACCGCTTCTATACGCCCGAGAACGCCATCCTGGTGGTCGCCGGCGACGTGACCCCCGACGAGGTCCGCCGCCTCGCCGACGACACCTACGGCCTCGTGACGCCGCGCGGCGCGCGGCCGGTGCGGGTGCGCGCCAAGGAGCCGGAGCCGCGCGCGCTCCGCCGGCTCAGCGTCGCCGATCCGAAGGTGGAGCAGCCGACCCTGCAGCGGCTCTACCTCACCCCCTCCTGCATGACCGCCCGTGACGGCGAGTGCCACGCCTTGGAGCTCCTCGCCGAGGTGATGGGCGGCGGCTCGACCTCGTTCCTCTATCGCAAGCTGGTGATGGAGCTCGGCGTCGCCGTGAATGCCGGCGCCTGGTACATGGGCTCGGCCATCGACGATACCCGCTTCTCGGTCTACGCCATCCCCGCCGAGGGCGTCAGCCTGGAGCGCCTGGAGGAAGAGGTCGACCGCGTCCTGCGCCGGGTTCCCTCGGAGGCCCTGGGCTCGGAGGCGATCGAACGGGCCAAGACCCGGCTCGTCGCCGAGACGGTCTATTCCTCCGACAGCCAATCGTCGCTCGCCCGCATCTACGGGTCGGCGCTGGCCATCGGCGAGAGCATCGAAGAGGTCCGCCGCTGGCCCTCCGACATCGAGGGCGTGACGCAGGCCCGGCTCGCCGCCGTCGCCGAGCGCTACCTGATCCCCGCCCGCTCCGTCACCGGATACCTGACCAAGACGCGCGATCCCGACGCCGCCGCTGCGTGAGGCAAGCCCACGCACGATCCGACGATCCCGGCCCGGGCGCCCAGAAGAAGAATGAGGTTCTCATGAACTCGGTCGAAGCCAATCTGGTCGATACCACCGCCCGCAGCGCGAACGCCCCGACGCTCGCCCTCCCGGTGGCCACTGCCGCCGGCATCGAGGCGTGGCACGTGGAATCGCCCGTGGTGCCGATGATCGCCCTGGCCTTCACCTTCGAGGGCGGAGCCGCGCAGGACCCGGAGGGCAAGGGCGGCGTCGCGCAGATGCTGGCGCGCCTCCTCGACGAGGGCGCGGGCGATCTCTCCTCCGACGCGTTCCAGGAGCGCCTGGCGGCGCGGGCCATCGAATTGTCGTTCCATGCCGGCGCGGATGCGATCGGCGGCTCGCTCAAGATGCTGGTCAAACACGCGGACGAGGCCATCGACCTCCTCGCCCTGGCGCTCGCCAAGCCCCGTTTCGACCCCGACGCCATCGAGCGGGTGCGGGCACAGACCCTGGCCGGCCTGCGCTACCAGCAGAACGATCCGGGCGTGATGGCCTCGCGCCGCTTCTTCGCCGAGGCCTATGCCGGCCATCCCTATGCGCGGCCCTCGTCCGGCACGCCGGAGAGCATCGCCGCCATCACCCGCGACGACCTCGTGGCGATGCATCGCCGGCTCATCGGCCGCGGCGGCCTGAAAGTGGCCGCCGTGGGCGCCATCGACGCCGACCGTCTGGCCGATGCCCTCAACCGCGCCTTCGGCGTCCTCGACGAGGCCGGCCCGCTGACCGCCATACCGCAGACGAAGGTCGGCCAGCTCGGCCGTCGCGTCGTCGTCGACATCGACGTTCCGCAATCCGTCCTGCGCTTCGGCATGGGCGGTGTGCCGTGGAACGACCCGGACTTCATCCCGGCCTACGTGCTCAACCATATCCTCGGTGGCGGCTCCTTCACCTCGCGCCTGTTCCAGGAAGTGCGGGAGAAGCGCGGGCTGGCCTATTCCGTCGGCACCTCCCTCGTCAGTCACCGGGCCAGCGCCATGACCTGGGGCTATACCGCCACCAAGAACGAGCGCGTCGGCGAAGCCCTCTCCGTGATCGGCGACGAGATCGGCCGGCTCATCACCGAGGGACCGTCCGACGAGGAACTCCAGAAGGCCAAGGACTATCTCACCGGCTCCTATGCGCTCGGCTTCGACACCTCGACCAAGATCGCTCACCAGCTCGTGCAGATCGCCTTCGAGGGACTCGGCATGGACTATTTCGGCCGCCGCAACGACATGGTGGCGAACGTAACCCAGGCCGATATCCGCCGTGCCGGCGCCCGCACCTTCGCCGACGGCAAGATGCTGGTCGTGGCCGCGGGCCGTCCCACCGACTTCGTCTGACCCTCCGGCCCGGACACGGAACCCGGCGGCCTCCCGGTCGGGAGGCCGTTCGCGTCCCTCCCGCTCTCAGGCTTCCGGCACGACCGTTGCCAGGGATCGCCTCATCCTGCATTCAGGGCCGATGGCGGCCTGGAACAGGTGCCGGGAGAGCAGGGATGACGCGTTTCGTTCGATATCTGCCGGGGCTGGCGTTCGGCCTGATGGCCGGCCCTGCTCTCGCCCATACCGGGCAGGGTGATGCATCCGGTCTCGCCCATGGGTTCCTGCATCCGCTGACCGGCCTCGACCACATGCTCGCCATGGTGGCGGTCGGCCTCCTCGCCGCTCAGGTCGGCGGCCGGGCGATCCTGCTCGTCCCGCTCTCGTTCCTCGGCATGATGATCGTCGGCGGCGCGCTCGGCGCATCCGGCGTGGCATTGCCGCAAGTGGAGATCGCCATCGCCCTGTCGGTAGCCGTGCTCGGCGCCGCCGTCGCCCTTCATCTGGCGATGCCGGTCGCCGTTTGCATGGCGCTGGTGGGCGTCTTCGCGGTGTTCCACGGCCATGCCCACGGCGCCGAGATGCCGGAGGCGGCCTCCGGTCTCGCCTACGGCGCCGGCTTCGTTGCGGCCACCGCTCTTCTCCATGTCGTAGGTCTCGGTCTCGGCCGCGTCATGGGTCGTCTCGACGGAGCGACCGGTCGTCCGGCCCTGCGCATCGCCGGCGCCGCCTTCACCGCTGCCGGTCTCGGCCTCCTCGCCGGCGCGCTGTGAGAGCCACGCCCTAGAGATTCTGCGCCAGGGCTTCGGCCTCGGCACGGCCCCGCTCGCGGGATTGCCGGTCGAGGTCGGCCCCCATCAATCCCTTCTCGACGGCGATCTGGTGGATGTCGGTGATGCCGACCATGCGCAGCCAAGTCGCCATGTAGGTCGACTGGTGATCGTAGATCTCGGCCGGGAAATCCTCGCCGATGGCGACGCCGCGCGCGTTGACGACCACCGCCGTCGCATCGAGCATCCCGTTCTGGCCGCGCTCGTCGAAGGTGAAGAGCAGGTCCTTCTGGGAGACCAGATCGAACAGGTGCTTGAGCTTGTAGGGGATCGTGTAGTTCCACATCGGCACCGCGAACAGGATCAGATCTGCGGCGCGAAACCTCTCGGCCAGGGCGCGGATCGCGACCCAGGCCTCCTCCTGTGCCGGGCTCAGGGCCTCGCCCGCCAGCGCCGCGTATTTGCCGGCCAGGGCCTCGCCGTCGAATTCGGGAAGCGGCGTGTTCCAGACGTCGAGGACGTCCACGGTCCCATCGTCATGCTTGGCGCCCCAGGCATCCAGGAAGGCATGGGCCACCTCGATCGAGGCGGAGCGCTCCTTGCGCGGCGACGCTTCGACATAGAGCAGATGGGGCATGCGCGAGACCTTCACACGGGGTGAGCAAGTACGGGAATGTATCGCACTGCGCGCCAAGGCCCAGGGGCGGCGACCGAGCGACGTCGAACCTCCCGCGCGGGCCGTGCCCATCGCATTCCACCGCCGGACGACCCATCTAGAGAATCATCCCGAAAAGTGGGAACCGGTTGTCGAAAAAAGACGATGCCGTAGACCTCAGGTTTCCATCCGCAGGACAGGCCGATGCAGCTCACCGGACTTCATCATCTCACCGCCATCACCGCGCGTGCCGCCGACAACGCGGCGTTCTATACGCGGGTTCTTGGGCTGCGACTCGTGAAGAAGACGGTGAACCAGGACGACGTCTCGGCCTATCACCTGTTCTACGCCGACGGCATCGCGGCCCCCGGCACCGACATGACGTTCTTCGACTGGCCGGCACCGCCCGAGCGTCGCGGCACCGACAGCATCGTCCGGACCGCCTTCCGCGTCTCGGGCGAGGGCACGATCGCGTGGTGGCGGGAGCATCTCGCGCGCCAGGGCGTGGCGCATGGGGAGCCCATCGTTCGCGACGGTCGGCTCACCCTGGATTTCGAGGATGCCGAGGGCCAACGCCTGATGCTGGTGGATGATGGCGGCCTCGGCGACGCCCATCCCTGGTCCGGCAGCCCGGTGCCGGCCGAGCGCCAGATCCGCGGGCTGGGGCCGATTCGCCTCAGCCTCTCGCGGATCGAGGCGACCGAGGCCGTGCTCGCCGAGGTCCTCGGGATGAGCCATGTTCGCACCTATGAGCTGCCGGAAGGCGAGGTTCGCGTCTGGCAGATGGGAGAGGGCGGCGCCGGGGCCGAACTCCACCTCGTCGCCGAACCCGGCTCGCCGGCCGCGCGCCAGGGTGCCGGCGCCGTGCACCACGTCGCCTTCCATATCCCCGATGCGGATTACTCAGCCTGGGCCGACAGGCTGAAGCAGCGTCGCATGCCCTCGAGCGGGCCGGTGGACCGCTATTATTTCCGCAGCCTCTACTTTCGCGAGCCCAACGGCATCCTGTTCGAGATCGCGACGGATGGGCCTGGCTTCACCGCCGACGAGGCCTTGGAGACTCTGGGCGAGCGCCTGTCTCTTCCCCCCTTCCTCGAAGGCCGCCGCGCGGAGATCGAAGCGGGGCTGAAGCCGCTGTGAACTCCGTCTTCACGTATTAAGAGCAATTCCAGACAGTTGGCGGTTTCGCCACCTGCGCCCCTGCTATGCCTTGACGGGCATGCCGCAGGTGCGAGAAGACCCGGCTGAAGGCCGAGATTCGCCAGCGAAGTTTGAGACGGACCCGTCGATGAGCAAGTTCAACGAGGAGCGTGTGCTGAGCGTCCACCACTGGACGGACACGCTGTTCTCTTTCCGCACGACCCGTGACCCCGCGTTCCGCTTCCGCAACGGCGAGTTCGTGATGATGGGCATCGAGGTCGAGGGTCGTCCGCTCCTTCGCGCCTACAGCGTGGTCTCGGCCAATTACGAGGAGGAGCTGGAATTCTTCTCGATCAAGGTCGAGAACGGCCCGCTCACCTCCCGGCTGCAGCACCTCAAGGTCGGCGACCCGATCATGGTCGGCAAGAAGCCCACCGGCACGCTGGTGCTCGACAACCTGATGCCGGGCAAGAACCTCTATCTCCTCGGCACCGGCACCGGGCTCGCCCCGTTCATGTCGATCATCAAGGACCCGGAGACCTACGAGCGGTTCGAAAAGGTCGTCCTCGTCCACGGTTGCCGTCAGGTCTCGGAACTCGCCTATGGCGAGACGATCACGCAGGATCTGCCGAATCACGAATTCCTCGGCGAGGTCATCTCCGCCGGGCTGATCTACTATCCCACCGTCACCCGCGAGCCATTCCGTAACCGCGGCCGGATCACTGACCTGATGACCTCGGGCAAGCTGTTCGAGGATATCGGCCTGCCGCCGATGTCGGTCGAGAACGACCGGTTCATGCTCTGCGGCTCGCCGGACATGATCCGCGACACTCGCGAGATGCTGACCAGCGGCGGCTATGTCGAGGGCAACCACGGCGAGGCCGGCCACTACGTCATCGAGAAGGCCTTCGTCGAGAAGTGAGCGCGCGAGCCCGCGCGGTCTTCGTCGCCGGCGCCGGGACCGAGATCGGTAAGACCTACGCGACCGCTGCCCTGACGCGCGCCCTGCGCCGCCAGGGACGCAGCGTGTCGACCCTGAAGCCCCTGGCGAGCGGCGTTCCGTCCCTCGGCGATCCGGATTTCCGGTTCAGCGATACGGCGATCCTGCTGGACGCGCAGGGGCTCGCCGTGACCCTCGCGAACGTCGAAGCCTGCTCGCCCTGGCGCTTCACCGCGCCGCTCAGCCCCGACCTCGCCGCCGCGCGCGAGGGGCGGAGCCTGCATCTCTCCGACCTCGTCGGCTGGTGCGAGGCCCGGCTCCGGGAGGCGTCCGCAAAAACCGGGGCGACGTCCGACCCCATCGTCATCATCGAGGGCGTCGGCGGGCTGATGAGCCCGATCACGCCGGACGCGACCGGGCTCGACTGGCTCAAGGCCCTCGCCCTGCCGACCCTCCTCGTCTCCGGCAGCTATCTCGGGGCGATCAGCCACGCCCTGACGGCGGCCGAGACCCTGCGCCTGCACGGCCAGACGCTGCTCGGCATCGTCGTCTGCGAAAGCCTCGGCGCACCGACATCCCCCGAGACGGTGGCCGATGCCATCGCCCGCCACGTGCCGGCCCCGGTCCTTTGCATCGCCCGCGACGGCGAATGCCCGGACGCGTTGGCGCGGCTGGTCTACGGCATCGTCCCGGAAACCGTATCCGGGACGATGCCGTAGACTCTCGACGACGCACCATCTCGTCCGAAAACCGGTTCCTCCTTTTCGGGAGGATGCCCTCAGCTCTACCGCTCGGTTCACTGCCTGAAGGACAAGGAGGGTGTTTCGATCTCGCGGTGAACGGCCAAATGGGCCTTCGCCTCCAATGCGAGAGGCCGCCGTGCCTCCTCGATCTCGGCTCCGGCCAGGGCCGAGCTCGATGTCCTTCGGTCGGGTGTTATGACCCTCGATCAGGTTGGAATAGTAGCAGTTCATCATCCGGACGAACTCGGCGAGCTCCTTCCCGGAACCGGGATGAAGCGCGCTGCCGAGGTCGACGGAAGCGGCATGAATGTCAGTCGCCAGATCCGCGAGGATGCGCGGGATGTCGGATTCGAAATAGCACGGCTCGATCCGCGAGGGCGTTTCCAGAAGGTCCGTCATTCCTGCCGGTCGTCGCGTTCGAAGAAGCTGATTTTTGACAGTACGTTACACCGATATCCATCTCAACTTTGCCGATTCCGGCCGCCGATGTCGGTGACGAGCGGGCTGGCGTCCTCACCGTGAGGGGTGTGCACGGTTCCCTCCAACTGTCCGCCGCCGTGACATCCATCCCTGGACGGCGGGCGCGCCACCGCTAAGTTCGTTCTGCGGACACCGAATGCGTCCAAGCTCTTCGCGGAAGGATCGCCCATTGGCCCATCGGGATTTGGCCCATGAGGCGCCTGCAGAGAGCAGGGGGGCGCCGCGCGCCAACCTGCCCATGCTGCTCGGGGCGCTCGGCATCGTCTACGGCGATATCGGCACCAGTCCGCTCTATGCCTTCAAGGAAGCGGTGCGGGCGGCGAGCGGCGGAGCACCGCCCGCGCCCATCGCCGTCATCGGCGCGGTGTCGCTGATCTTCTGGGCGCTGATCCTCATCGTCTCGCTGAAATACGCCGTGCTGATCCTGCGGGCCGACAACAAGGGCGAGGGCGGCATCGTCGCCATGCTGGCGTTGCTGGGCGCCCGCCACGCCAAGCCCGGCACGCGCCAGGCGGCACTCCTCGTGGTCGGCCTCGTCGGCGCCGCCCTGCTCTACGGCGACGGCGCCATCACCCCGGCGATCTCGGTGCTGAGCGCGGTGGAAGGCCTCAAGGTGGCGGCTCCGGGACTCGACCATCTCGTCCTGCCGATCACCATCGCGATCCTGGTCGGGCTGTTTCTGGTGCAGAGCAAAGGCGTGGCCTTCATCGGTCGCATCTTCGGCCCGGTGATGGTGGTGTGGTTCATCGTCCTCGCCCTCCTCGGCCTGGGCGGCATCTGGCACGCGCCTCAGATCCTCGGCGCCCTCAACCCCTGGCGCGCGGTGGATTTCCTCGTCCATGCGGGCTGGCACGTGAGCTTCGCCATGTTGGGCGCGGCCTTCCTCGCCGTCACCGGCGGCGAGGCGATGTATGCCGATCTCGGCCATTTCGGCGCCAAGCCGATCCGCGTCGCCTGGTTCGGCCTCGTCCTGCCGGCCCTCGTCATCCATTACTTCGGCCAGGGCGGCCTGTTGCTGGTGGAGCCCGGCGCCATCGAGAACCCGTTCTACCGCCTGAGCCCGGACTGGGCCTATTACCCGCTGATCGCGCTGGCGACGCTCGCCACCGTCATCGCCTCGCAGGCCATCGTCTCGGGCGTGTTCTCGCTCACCCAACAATCGATCCAGCTCGGCTTCCTGCCGCCCATGCGGGTGGTCCACACCGCGCGCGACGAGCGCGGCCAGATCTACGTGCCGGTGATCAATTGGCTGATGGCGGCGGCGACGCTGACCGCCGTCCTCACCTTCGGATCGTCCGACAAGCTGGCGGGCGCCTACGGCATCGCCGTGTCCTCGCTCATGGCGATCACCACCCTGCTCGCCGCCCTGGTGGCGCTGAAATGGGGCTACAACCCCATCGCGGTCGTCGCCGTCAACGGCTTCTTCCTCGTCATCGATCTCGTCTTCCTCGGCGCCAACAGCGTGAAGCTGTTCGAGGGCGGCTGGTTTCCGCTGGTCCTCGCCGGCTTCGTCGCCTTCCTGATGCTGACCTGGCGCAAGGGGAACCTCCTGGTGGAGGATGCCCGCGTGACGCTGCGGCAGCCCGAGGCGCAGTTCATCGAGCAATTGCGCCGCGAGCCTCCGATCACCCTGCCGGGCAACGCCGCCTTCCTGTCCTCGGCGACGAGCGGCATTCCGCTTCACCTGTCGCGCTTCGTCGAGCGCAGCCATGCCCTGCACAAGCGCATCCTGATCGTCACCGCGCTCTACGAGGAAGCGCCGAGCATTCCGCGCGACAAGCGGGCCGAGGTCACGCAGATCACGCCCGACATCTTCCGCCTCGTCCTGCATTACGGCTTCATGGAGGATGCCTCGATTCCCGACGGCCTGCGCTGCGCCGTGGAAAGCGGCACGCTGCCGAAGGATTTTCTCGACGATCTGACGATCTTCATCGGCCACGAGACCATCATCCCGAAGAGCGACGACCGGGGCATGGCGACGTGGCGCGAGACCATCTTCGCCTTCCTCCTGCGCAACGCGGAAACCACCGGCGCCCAGTTCTGCATCCCCACCCGCCAGCTCGTGGAAGTCGGCACCGAGATCGAGATCTGACCGTCCGGCGTTGCGATATCGGGCTCCCGCCGCTTTCGCGCGCGAGAGTAGCGAGAGTAGGAGCCTGATGCAGCCCGGCATCGTTCCGCCCTCGCATCGACGATCGTGCCACCGATCGACCGGCTACCCTTGCGTCCGGCGTCCCAGCGTCCCAAAGACCGGTTGGCCCCACCCTCCCATGTCCAGCCGGTCGCAGGACCGTTTTCCATGACCGATCCCTCCCCCGCCTTGGCCTTGCGGCTGCGTCAGCAAGCGCTCCTCTCAGATTTCGGCGTCGAGGCCCTGCGGGCGACCGAGCTCCTGCCGCTGCTGCATCGCGCCGTCGAGCTCTGTGCGGAAGGCATGAAGGCGGAATTCTGCAAGGCCCTGGAATATCGCAAGGAGCAGGATTGCCTGCTGGTCTGTGCCGGTGTGGGCTGGGACGCGGACGTCGTCGGCAAGGCCACGGTGGGAGCCGACCTCGCCTCCCCGGCCGGCTACGCCCTGAAGACCGGCAAGCCCGTGATCTCGAACCACCTGCAGGCGGAGACCCGGTTCCACACGCCCCAGATCATGGCCGACCACGGCATCAGGCGGGCGATCAACGTGCTCATCGCCAACCGCGACGGGCATTACGGCGTGCTCGAAGTGGATGACACCCGCGAAGGCAAGTTCGAGGAGGCGGACATCGCCTTCATGCAGGGCTTCGCCAACCTCCTCGGCGGCGCCATCGAGCGGCAGCGTGGCGAGGCGAGGCTCAAGGCCGCCCTGGAACGCCAGGATCTCCTGTCCCGCGAGATGAGCCACCGGGTGAAGAACAGCCTCGCCGTGGTCGCCGGGTTCCTGGCCCTCCAGGCCCGTGGCTCGGACGACGAGAAGGTGAAGGAGGCTCTCGTCGATGCGCGCACCCGCGTCGAGGCCGTGGCCGCGGTCCACGACCAGCTCTGGCGTCAGCCGACGCTCGGCGCCATCGACGTCGCCGGCTTCCTCGAAGCGCTCAGCGGCAAGCTGCAGGAGAACGCCCAGCGTCACTTGATTCGCTGCGACGCGGTCCGCCTCGACATCCCGGCCGATCTCGCGATTCCGCTGGGTCTCTTCGTCAACGAGCTCGTCACCAACGCGATCAAATACGCCTATCCCGACGGCGAAGGCGAGATCCGGGTCACCGCCCGCCCGCATCCCGAGGGGGGCCTGATCATCGGCGTCGCCGATGACGGCGCCGGCCTGCCGGACGGGTTCGACCCCACCGAGGCCCGCAGCGCGAGCCTCGGCATGCGCATCATCAACAATCTCGGCCGCCAGCTCGGTGGTCCGCTCACCGTCGCGCCCGACGTGAAGGGCGCGCATTTCACCCTGAGGATGGCGCTGCCGTCGTAGGGGACATCGCTTGGCGGCCGGCGCGAGGCGCCCGCCTCCGGATGGCGGAAGCGAAGCGCGCGATGGGTGTCGTCGGTCGGATCAGACCAGCCCGAGCTTCTGGGCGAGGCCGATGCGCTGGAGCTTGCCGGTGGCGCCCTTCGGGATCTCCTCGAGGAAGATGATCTTGGCCGGCACCTTGAACGGGGCGAGGCGCTCCGAGGCGAAGCTGCGCAGTTCCTTTTCCGACAGGGCGTCGTGGCCCTCGCGCAGGACGATGGCCGCGACCACGTCCTCGCCGAGCTTGTCGTGCGGCATCGCGAAGGTGATGCATTGCGACACGGCGGGGTGGTCCATCAAGATCTCGTCGACCTCGCGGGGGGAGATCTTCTCGCCGCCGCGATTGATGATCTCCTTCAGGCGCCCGGTGATCGAGAGGTAGCCCTCGGGCGAGAGGGTGCCCTGGTCGCCGGTGCGGAACCAGCCCTGGGGGGTGAAGGCGTCGGCATTGGCCTTCTCGTTGTTCTCGTAGCCCGCCATCACGTTGTCGCCGCGGATCACGATCTCACCGGTCTCGCCGGCGGGAAGCGGCTCGCCGTCATGGTCGACGATGGCGATCTCGGGGCCGGCGGCGATGCCCACCGAGCCGGCGTAATGCGGCCGGGGCGGCAGCGGGTTCGAGGCCATCTGGTGAGCGGCCTCGGTCATGCCGTAGGCCTCCAGCAGCGGCGCGCCGAACACATCCTCGATCTCCTTCATCACCTGCGGCGGCATCGAGGAGGAGGAAGAGCGGATGAAGCGCAGCGGGTTGGCCTCGATCACGTCCTTGTTGCGGGCCGCGCGACCGAGGATGGCCTGATGCATGGTCGGCACCGCCGTGTACCAGGTCGGGCGGACCTCACCCATCCAGCCGAAGAATTTCAGGGCGTTGAAGCCCGGCGTGCAGCACACCTGTCCCCCTGCCGAGAGCGGCGCCAGGATGCCGGCGATCAGGCCGTGGATGTGGAACAGCGGCATGATGTTGAGGCCGCGATCCTCGGCGGTGAAGGCGACGGTGGTGCGGATGTTGCGCGCCGAGGCGCAGACATTCGACTGTTTCAGCGGCACGATCTTCGGGCGCGACGTGGTGCCCGAGGTGTGGAGCACGAGGCCGATATCGTCCGGCTCGGCCGGGCCGCCCCGTGCCGCCGGCGTCGCAGCGCGGTCGGGAAAGGCGAGGGTGAAGCTGCCCGCGCCCTGTTCCGGCGTCGGCGTCAGTCGCACCACCGGCACGCCGAGCTTCTCGGCCACCGCGACCGCCGGGCTCTGCGAGCCGTCCGCTGCCACCAGCAGCTTGGCGTTGAGATCGGTCAGGTAGAATTCGAACTCGTCCGCCTTGTAGGCCGGGTTGAGCGGCGCCGAGGTGGTCCCGGCCGCGATCGCCATGAAGGCGGCGGCCATTTCCGGCCCGTTATCGAGGACGATGGCGACCCGGTCGCCCCGGCCGATGCCCTGCGCGTTGAGGGCCGCGATGGTCTGCTCCGTCAAGGCCCGCAGGGCGCCGAAGGTCAGCGGCACGCCACCGGGGCTCGACAGGGCGGTGGCGTCGTCGGCGCCGGCCTGGATCAGGGCGTGGAGGGTGGTGGCGGGCTCGGCCATGGCGAAAATCTCCTCATCGTCGTTTGCCTTCGCGGTCTCGAAGGCGGTCCGCCGCGTGGGGAGCGGCACATGTTCACGCGTGTCGGCGATCGGGAATCGCCGGGGAATCGGTGGTCAGTCGCTTGCGATGGAGAGGCGCCCCCGCGCACGGTCCAGGCTCTGGGAGAGCAGCCGCATCAGGGCATAGACGGTGCCGATATGCGGGGTCGGGGTGTCGGTGAGGCGGCCGAGTTCGATGATCGAGCCGACGAGGGCTTCGAGCTCGATCGGACGGCCTGCCTCCACGTCCTGCAGCATCGAGGTCTTGTGCGCGCCGACCTTCTCGGCCCCGGCGATGCGCCGTTCGATTCCGAGCTTGAAGGTCACGCCGAGCTTGTTCGCGATGATCTCGGCCTCGCGCATCATGTCGGCGGCGAGCGCCCGCGTCTCCGGGAACTGGCAGATATCCACGAGGGTGGCGTGGGCGAGGGCGGAGATCGGGTTGAAGCTGAGATTGCCCCAGAGCTTTAGCCAGATCTCGGCGCGGATGTCGCTCGTCACCGGCGCGCGGAAGCCGGCCTTGATCAGGAGCTGGGCGAGCGCCTGCACCCGTGGGCTCATGGAACCGTCGAGTTCGCCGAGACCGAAGCGGTGGCCCTCGATCACCTGGACGACGCCGGGCTCGGTGAGCACGGCCGCCGGGTAGACCACCGAGCCGATGACGCGCTTCGGGTCGAGATACTCGGCGATCTGGCGGCCCGGATCGGCGGTTTCGAGATGCGTGCCGGTGAGCTCGCCGCCATGGCCGCCCGAGAAGTACCACCACGGGATGCCGTTCTGCATGGTCACGACGATGGTGTCGGGGCCGATGAGGTGGTGGAGGTCGGCCGCGATCGGCCCGACCTGATGCGCCTTCACGGTGAGCAGCACGACGTCATGGACGCCGGCCTCCTCCATGGATTTCGTGGCCTTGAGGTTGGTCACGTGGATCTCGGAGCCGTTCTCCTCGATCAGCCGCATGCCGTTGGAGCGGATGGCGTCGAGGTTGGGGCCGCGCGCGATGAAGGTGACGTCCTCGCCGATATTCGCGAGCCGAACCCCCAGAAATCCGCCGATGGCGCCTGCGCCGACGATCGCGATGCTCATGCTGGTCTTCCTAATTGTCCGGATGCCGTGTCGGTCTGGTTCGTGCGGTTCATGAGAAGCGGTTCGACAGGATTCCGATCCCTTCGATCTCCACCTCGACGGTAGCGCCCTTCGGGATCGGGCCGGAGCCGTTGGAGGTGCCGCAGGCGATGACGTCGCCGGGCTCCAGTGTCATGCCCCGCGACACCATGGCGACGATCTCGTGGGGACGGAAGATCATGTCGGAGAGGGGATAGGTCTGGCGCTCGCGCCCGTTCACCCGGACCTTCACCGAGAGCGTCTCGGGATCGATGTCGGTGGCGATGGCGGGGCCGAATGGACCGAACCCGTCGAGACCCTTGGAGCGCGTCCATTGCGCGAAGCTCGGATCGGCCTTCAGGATTTCGAGCGCGGTCACGTCGTTCACGCAGGTGTAGCCGAAGATGTGGTCGCGGGCCCGGTCCGGATCGAGGTCGCGGCCCCGTTTGCCGATGACGATGCCGAGTTCGCCCTCGAACAGGATGCGCCCGGCGCAATCCGGCACGGCGATCTCCGCTCCACTGGGGCGGTAGGTGTTGGCCGGCTTGAGCAGGAACAGCGGGGCGACCGGAGGGGTCAGGCCCTGTTTCTCGGCCATGGCGGAGAAGTTGTTCCACAAGGCGATGACCTTGCTCGGCCGGCACGGCAGATCGAGGACGACGGCGCCGAGGGGGAGGGTTTCCCCGGTCGGCCGAGGCGCGTCGAACAGGTCGCCCTCGTGCACGACGACCTCGTCGCCATCGAGGCGGCCGAAGCCGCCGATTCCGTTGTGACGATATCCGATCCAGCGGGCCATGGTTCAGACGCTCCGGGCGACGACGCGAGCCCGCCACGGCTTGAGGACGGCGATGGCGAGGAGGGATGCGAGGATGTTGGCGCCTGCTGCGACGAGGAAGACGCCGTCCCAGCTTCCGGTGCTCTGCTGGAGGTAGTTGGCGACGGGGACGAGGAGGGCGGCGGTGCCCTTGGCGGTGTAGAGCAGTCCGGCATTGGTGGCGGCGAACTTGGTGCCGAACGTGTCGGTGCAGGTCGAGGGGAAGAGGGAGTAGATCTCGCCCCAGGCGAAGAAGACGAAGCCCGAGAGCAGCACGAACCACAGCGGGTCATGGCCCCAGAGGTAGAGCATGTAGATGCCGAAGCCTTCCATGGCGAAGGCGACGAACATGGTGTTCTCGCGGCCGATCTTGTCCGAGACCCAGCCGAAGAACGGGCGGGTCATGCCGTTGAGGACGCGGTCGATGGTGGCGGCGAAGGTGATCGCGACCATGGTGATGCCCATGATGGTGACGGGCACCTTGTCGACGCCGATATCGGCGGCGATGGGCTTGAGGTTGGCGGTGATCATCAGGCCGCCGGCGCCGACGATGACGAACATGAAGTACATCAGCCAGAAGATCGGCTGGCGGGCGACTTCGCCGGGGGTGTAGTTGCGCCGGGTCTGGATGATGTTGGCGTTGGCGACGACCTCGGGCACCTGGCCCTTCTTCGGCGAGGCGAAGAAGAAGGCGAGGATGCAGACGACGAGGCCCTGGCCGATACCGAAGTTGAAGAAGGCGGCCTGGAAGCCGTGATCGGCGATCATCCACTGGATCGGGGCGACGGTGAGCGCCGAGCCGGCGCCGAAGCCGGCGGCGATGATGCCGGCGGCCAGACCGCGCTTGTCGGGGAACCATTTCAGGGCCGAGCCGACGCAGGTGCCGTAGACGGCGCCGGCGCCGATGCCGGCGATGACCTGGCCGAGATAGAACATGTTGAGCGAGGTGGCGTAGGAGTTGATGACCCAGCCGATGCCGCAGAGCAGGCCACCGAACAGGACGACGACCTTCGGGCCGTACTTGTCGACGAACCAGCCCTCGATCGGGACGAGCCAGGTCTCGAACAGCACGAACAGGGTGAAGGCCCACTGGATCGCGGCGCGGTCGAAGCCGAACTTCTTCTGGATGTCGGGGACGAAGAACGTCCAGCCGTATTGCAGGTTGGCGATCATCACCATGCAGATCACGCCGATCACCAGCTGACCCCAGCGCCCGAACGGCGGTGCGACGGCCGCTCCCGGGGCCGGCACGGTGGTCCCGCCCGAACCAGGGGCAGCGGCGCGAACGGTCATGACCGTCTTCCTCGGTGTCTTGTTGGTTGTTTGCCGAGTTCTAGCCGGGAATATTTTGAATTCAAGAAACATTGCTGGCAAGACCGGTTCGGTCCGAAACAAAAAATTTGGATCACGTGTATAAAAAATTCAAATGCTTGGCGCTGTGGCTTTCCTGAACAGGGGCCGCGTCCGGCTTTGTCGGAAAGGATACACTCGGCCGCGCCCGGCGCGGAACATTCAGCATTCGATACCGTTCAGCTTTCGACTTCGCGGTGCCCGACGCATCCAGCGTCCGGGCGGACCCGAACCAGGAAAGGGACGATTTCGATGAGCAGCACGACGGACAAGATCAAGGGCCTCGCCAACGAAGCCGTCGGCAACGTCAAGCAGGGTATCGGCTCGGTCACCGGCAACGAGAAGCTGCAGGCCGAAGGCAAGGCTCAGGAGTTGAAGGGCGAGGCCCAGAAGACGGTGGGCGATGCCAAGGACGGGATCAAGGGCGCGGCTCAGAGCGCCGCCGACGCCGTCAAGAAGATCTGAGGCCCGAAAAACCTCATACCGAACAACGGAACGGAGTACCGCCCGGGATTGCTCCTCGCGGCGGTGCCCGGCCGGAGTGGATCGAGGGGCGACCCCGTCTTCCGCTCACGAGAAGGAGATGCATCCATGAACAGAGATCATTTCGACGGCGGCGTCCGCAACCTGCAGGGGCGGGGCAAGTCGGCCATCGGCGCCGTGACGGGCCGTGCGCGCCAGCAGGTGGAAGGCGCCTACGATCAGGCGGCCGGCGCGGCGCAATACGCCTATGGCGAGGCCCGCGATACGGTGAACGACCTGCGCCGGGACGGCGAGCGCTTCATCGACGAGGCGAGCGCCCGCGCCCACGCCCTGGCCGACGAGGCACAGCAGCGCGGCCACGCCATCGCCGATCGCGGCTATGCCCTCGCGGACGAGGCCCAGCGCCGCGGCCGTCATTATCGGGGTGAGGCCGCGCGCCATGGCCGGGCCGTGGCGTCACGCGCCGACGAGAACAAGGCAGTGACCCTCGCACTCGTGGCCGCCGCCGCTTTCGGCCTCGGTTGGCTCATGCGCCGCTCGCGCTGACGGCACCCTCGGATGCGTCTTCTTGTGACGGCGCATCCGGCTTAAAGCTCGCGCTCGCGGCACGGGGCCGCGCGAGGCAAGGCAGCCATGGCGGTGCGGAACTGGTTCGATCTCACGACCGGCGAGATCGCATCCACCATCGGTCGGTCCATCGCGGTTCTCCCCGTGGCGGCGGTGGAGCAGCACGGTCCTCATCTGCCGCTCTCCACCGACGTCACCATCGCGGAAGGCTATCTCGCCCGTCTGGCAGAGCTGGATCCGGGCGATCTCGACATCCTCGTCCTGCCGGTCCAGAGCATCGGCAAATCGGACGAGCACGACGCTTTCCCCGGCACGCTCACGCTCACGGCCGAGACGGCGCTGCGCGCCTGGGTCGAGATCGGGCGCAGCATCCATCGCTCCGGATGCGGGAAGCTCGTCATCGTCACCTCGCATGGCGGCAATAGCGGCCTGATCGACCTCGTGGCGAGCGACCTTCGCAGCCTCGGCATGCTCGCCGTGACCACGGCCTGGAGCCGTTTCGGCTATCCGCCGGGGTTGTTTCCCGAGGACGAGATCAGGCACGGCATCCATGCCGGCGCCGTCGAGACGGCGTTGATGCTGGCGCTGAAACCCGACGCCGTGCGGCGGGAGGGAATCGCCGATTTCGAGCCCCGCTCGGTGGCGATGGAGCGCGACTTCGCACAGCTGCGCGCCGGTCGTCCGGCCGCCTTCGCCTGGAAGGCGCAGGACCTCCACCCCTCCGGCGCCATCGGCAACGCGACCCTCGGCACATCCGAGGCCGGCCTCGCGGCCCTCGACCACGGCGCTCGTGCCTTCCTCGCGCTCCTGCGCGACGTGGATCGCTTCCGCCTCGACCGGTGAGCCGCCCGTCGCGGCGCCTAATCCTCGTCCTCGGTCTCCGGCGTGCGGCCGGGCCAGGTGACGATCTGTTCGAGGAGATCGTCGGTGGTGAATTCCTCCTCGTTGCCCGAGACGCGGCCGCGCACCGAGATCCCGGCCTCGTGAACGCTGGCCTGACGGCCCGAGACGAGGGGATGCCAGGGGTAGAGGTCGTGCCCGTCGCGCACGAGGCGATAGGCGCAGGTCGGCGGCAGCCACGGGATCGTCCGCACCGCTTCCGGCGTCAGGCGGACGCAATCGGGCACCCGCCTCTGGCGATTGACGTAATCGCGGCACTTACAGGCCAGCCCGTCGAGGAGGGTGCAGCCGACATCGGTGTGGTAGACCTCGCCGGTATCGTCGTCCTCGAGCTTGAGCAGGCAGCAGCGGCCGCAGCCGTCGCACAGGCTCTCCCATTCGGCCGACGACATCTCGTCGAGGGTCTTCTCGCGCCAGAACGGTGCGACGGCCTCACGGGGCGGTCGGTCCAGGGCGAGGTGGGGGGATGTGCGGTCCCTCATCGGGAGCACCTTCGGGGTTCGGAACATCATGGGGGGAGCGTGTGGGCTCCTTGCCGCATGTGGGCGTGATCGGCAAGCCGCGCCACCTCCACGCCCCATTCGGCCATCAAGGTTAACGGAGAGTTATTTTCACCGACGCCGCGACTTCTCCTCCGCCAAGCGCAATATGGTGGGGAATCGATCCACGCTCCCGGCCGTTCTCGTTCCGGTTCCGGAAGTGCGGGCGGTGTGGATTGCAGGGCCTCGCGGACGGGCGCGGAGCTTGGTAGTGCTGAACCCGCGGCATCGGCGAGCGGTGCCGGCGATGCGTTGAGGGACAGAGATCACGTCGTGCGCCTGCCCAAAGCCGCCTCGCTCCTGACGCGTGTGAAGCGCGCCGCCCTCGGCTTCGATGCCTGGGTGAATGCGGGCCTGTACGATGGCGGCCGCTCCACCGCCGAGCTCTACGAGCGCTTCCAGGAACGGATGCAGGTCTTCTCGGTGCGCGGCTGGAAGCGCGCCGCCCTCGACCTCACCAGCGAGGCGGTGACGCTGGGCACCGGCGGCGCCGTGGTGATGCTGGCGCTCGCCCAGCCCGCCTTCAACCTCACCAGCGACAATTGGCTGAAGAAGCAGGATCTCGCCGTCACCTTCCTCGACCGCTACGGCGTCGAGGTCGGGCGCCGTGGCATCAAGCACGACGATTCGCTCAAGCTCGACGATTTTCCCGACAGCATGATCAAGGCGCTGGTCTCGACCGAGGATCGGCGCTTCTACGAGCATTGGGGTATCGACCCGATCGGCACGGCCCGCGCCCTCGTCTCGAACTCGCGCGGCGGCGGCAATACGCAGGGTGGTTCCTCGATCACCCAGCAGCTCGCCAAGAACCTGTTCCTCACCAACGAGCGCTCGCTGGAGCGCAAGATCAACGAGGCGTTCCTGGCGCTCTGGCTCGAGAGCCACCTCAGCAAGAACGAGATCCTCAAGCTCTATCTCGACCGCGCCTATATGGGCGGCGGCACATTCGGCGCGGTGGCCGCGGCCGATTACTATTTCGGCAAGCCGCTGAAGGATGTGAGCCTCGCCGAGGCCGCGATGCTCGCGGGCCTGTTCAAGGCGCCGACCAAATACGCGCCGCACGTGAACCTGCCCGCGGCGCGTGCCCGCGCGGTGGACGTGCTGCACAACATGGTGGAGGCCGGCTTCGTCACCGAAGGTCAGATCCAGACGGCCTTGCGCAACCCGGCGACGCCGGTGACCCGCACCCGCGACATCACCGCCGATTACTACCTCGACTGGGCCTTCGGCGAGATCAAGGGGATGGCCGATGCCGGCCGCCTGCGCAACGACCGCGTGCTGATCGTGAAGACCCCGCTCGACATCGCGATCCAGAAGCGCGCCGACCAGGCGGTTGAGAACACGCTGCGCCAGTACGGCGACCAGTACGACGTGGACGAGGCCGCGATGGTCATCCTCGATCCGGACGGCGCCCTGCGCGCGATGGTCGGCGGCGCCGATTACGGCGAGAGCCAGTTCAACCGGGCCACCGATTCCCTGCGTCAGCCCGGCTCCTCGTTCAAGCCCTACGTCTACGCGGCGGGTCTCGCCTCCGGCCTCTACCGGCCGGACACCAAGGTCGTGGACAGGCCGGTCTGCCTCGGCAACTGGTGCCCGCAGAATTACGGACGCTCGTTCTCCGGCGCCACCAACCTCACGGTGGCGGTGGCCAAATCCATCAACACGATCCCGATCCAGATCTCGATCGCCCTGGGCAAGGCCATCGGCATCAAGGGCGACTTTCCCGCCGCCAAGGCCGGGCGCGCCAAGATCATCGACATGGCGCATCGCATGGGCATCACCACCCCGCTCACCGATTCCGTCTCGCTGCCGATCGGCTCGGCGGAGGTGAACGTCATCGATCAGGCTGCGGCCTATGCCGTGTTCGCCAATGGCGGCCGCAAGGCCAAGCCCTATGCGGCCATGGAGGTGAAGAACTCCTCGGGCGAGGTGATCTACCGCCACGCCGACGAGAAGCCCGAGCAGATCCTCTCCCCCCAGGTCGTGGCCGACATGAACTTCATGCTGAATAAGGTGGTGGAGGAGGGGACCGGCCGTCGCGCGCAGCTCGAAGGAATCAAGGTCGCGGGCAAGTCCGGCACCACGAACGCCTATAAGGACGCGTGGTTCGTGGCTTATACCGGCAATTACGTCGGCGCCGTCTGGTTCGGCAACGACGATTCCACCTCCACCAACAAGATGACCGGCGGTTCGCTGCCCGCCATGACCTGGCACGACGTGATGGAAACCGCGCATCAGGGCATCGAGCTGAAGCCGATGCCCGGCCTGAAGGAGAACACCCGTCCGGTGGCGCAGGCCGGGGCCGCCTCGGCGCCGGTCAACGCCGCCGCCAGTGCGGCCGGCAAGCTCTCGCGGCGCTCCTTCGAGGTCATCGGCAGCATGAACGGCCTGTTCCGTTCGGTCGAGACGGGTGGACCGGCCGGCTCCCGTGCCGCGTCGGGCGAGGTCACCGGCGATGTCGCCGATGGCGCCCGCTCGGTCGGCGGCCGGATCGGCATTCCGTAACGACGGTGTCCACACGGCCCCAGGATCCAAGTCGCCGCATGAGCACCACCGCCAATCCTGCCCGGCCGGGCGCGTCGCTGGACGTCGTGGCCGCTGCCGGCCGGGGAAGCCGCGCCCTCCGCGCCGTCCTGCGCCGCACCTCCGATGTCGGGCTCGTGATCTACACGCTCGCCCTCGGAGCGGGCCTCGGGCTGGCGACGGCCGATTACGCGACGCGGGGCGGGTATCCGTTCGGCGGCGTATCGGTGGGGAGCTGGACCGCGTGGCCGCGCACCGGTTCGCTCGGCGCCGACCCCTACGCCCGCGCGGTCAATGCGCGGCGGGGCGAGATTCCCCTCGCCGTCGGGGAGGGACTCCTTCTCACCGCGTCGCAGGACGACCAGGGCCGTGCCCTCGAGGCCGGCTGCACCTATCGGATCGCGGGGGCGACGCCTCCGGCAAGGGCCTGGACCCTCACCGTCGCCGGGCGCGGCAAGCGCGATCCCGAGCGGCCTGTGCTGCGCGAGGGCTTCACCTCGACAGAAGTGCTGCGCGAGGCGGATGGGCGCTTCTCCATCCTGCTGGCCCCGGACGTCCAACCCGGAAACTGGCTCCCCATGCCCCGCGCCGACGGGCCGGTGCGTCTGGCGCTTCGCCTCTACGATACGCCGGTGGCGGCCAGTGCCGGCACGGTGGAGCGATCCGCGGTCCCCACGATCGCCCGCACGGGATGTGCGGAATGAACCCGCGCGGCCGCCTCCTCTTCGCGACCCTCTTCGGTCTGGTCCTGGCGGGACTGGTCCATATCGCCGTGGTGCTGGCGATCCCGAGCCTGTCGGAATCCGATGCCCTGACCAAGGCCCGGACCAGCGAGACCCTCGACCACGCGATGCCGGTCTACACCCTGTCCACCGGGATCAATCCGGCCCCCGCCGAGGCGTGGCTCCCGATCCCCGACCCCTCCGTGGCGGTGGGCATCTGTGCCTACAATCTGGCCGACGGCCCGATGCGGGTCTCGGCCCGGACCGGGGCGCTCATGCTGTCGCTGGCGGTCCACGGACGACGCGGAGCCTTCTATGCCGTCACCGATCAGGCGGCGGTGCGCGGCGCCCTCGATCTCGTGATCCTCACCCGCGCTCAATATGACGAGGCGCTGGCCAACGAGGACGAGAACGACGTGAGTCGCGACGTGCGCATCGTCGCCACCGAGCGGGAGGGTTTCGTCGTGGCCCGCGTGGTCGCGGCCCTGCCGAGCCAGCGGCAGGCGGCGAACGAGGCGGTCCAGGCCGTCTCCTGCACCATCGACAGCCCGACCGAGGACGCTGCGAAATCCGGCGGCTGATACCGGGTCTCCACCGAGACTGAGCCATGGTTCAGGCTCATCGAGGTCCGGTAGGGCGGCCGAGACGCGCCCGTCAGTATTTCGCGACGATGGGCAGCGCGGCCTGGGGAGCCGGTGCTTCCACCAGGCCGCAGCGGGCTTCGGCTTCCAGCGGGAGCAGCGGATCGAGCATCGCCCGGCGGCCATCCAGCGCCGCGAGGCTGCGCTCGGCCGACACGGCCTCCGTGGAGGGAACCTCGATGAGCAGGTGCTGCAGCGCGTAGCGGTAGCGTTCCGAGCGCACGCCCGTTTCCAGCCGGACCCAAGCGACGAGGCAGCGGTTCTCGGCCACGCGCATGGCGGCCTGGCGGATGTTCTCGTCGTCGAGGGTCTTCACGAAGGGCAGGCTGCGCAGGCGCAGGCTATCGGCCTCCGCCACCCGCGCCGCCGTCGCGACGAAGAGCGGGATCAGGCGCGCATCCACGGTGATGTCGTCCGAGAGACGGCGATAGCGCGAGACCGGCGAGCGGAAGGGCTCTGCAATCAGCGCTGCGTGGTAGGTGGTGACGTCGTCGTCGCGCCAATTCGGCGGCAGCACGCGGGTGCGGGTGAGGTTGGCCAGCGCGTCGGTGAAGGCCTCGCGCTCGGCGGCCGGCATCAGGAACCGCCAGGACCGGTCGCGCAGGGTGCGTTCGTCATCGGTGAAGGGAAAATAGGAGGCCGGCGCATTGCGATAGCGCGCGGCCACGGTGCCGGTGGTCGCGACGAGGCTGTTCCAGGCACTCGGGGCCGGTCGCCCGAAATCGCCTTCCTGAGCGCACGCACCCAGCAGGAGCAGGAGCGAGGCGGCGGTCGACGCGGTCCGGACCACGCGCCCGGTCGGGCTGACGGTATGGGACGCCGGCATCACGCTTCCTTAAGTCTGCAAGAGCCTGTTCGATCTGCGAGAGCCTGTTCGGTCTCACGGATGTCCGAGGCGTCAGGACCGGCGGCGCTGGCGGGGAGCGGGCGCCGCAGGCTCCGGCATGCGCTCGTAGCGAACGCCCGTGAACAGCAGGATCGCGCCGCGGGCTGCTCCGCCATCCTCGTCGTCGCGCCGGAAGCGGCGGGCGGCGGGCTGCTGGAACGCCACGATGCTCGCCGTCGGGCGCGACATCGAACGGTCGCCCTGTCCGACCAGCGGCTCTCCGAGATGCGTCGTGGCACTATGGGACTTACGGTCAGGCGTCATCGCTGGCGATCCCATGGATCCTCGGTCTGCATCACCCGATCCGGCCGGAATCGTCCGCCTGAATCCCGTCGGGGCCCGGCCCCTTCGGTCTCTCAATCCATCGTGATGCAGGGGGAGATCATCACGGGGTGGTTAACGGAATGTTTCCGAGGTCCCGCGATTCGAGGGAAAGCGGAGGGGCTTTCGGTCGGAGAACCGGCCCACGTGACAAATCCGCCGCAACCGCGACGCCCATCGGATTCGGGGCGGGATACGGGCCCTGGCTTGCAACTTGCTTGGTATTTCACCGCCCATGGCGGGCGTTTCCTCCCTTGCACTCGGCCCCGCTCACCGTTCGAGCGGGGCTTTTTTTGCGGCCGCTCCCGCCGAAGGCAGTGGCAAGGGTGTGACCGACGCGACACGCTCATGTGTCCGTGCATACGTCCGACGATGCCTGGCCGGAACCTCGGCGGCATCCCGCGCGCTTGCTAACCCATGGGTGCGCCCGATATGCCGCCTCAATCCGATCCGAGCGAAGGACAACGCAGAATGCGCGTGGCGACGACACGATCCTCCAGCCCCTCGAAGGGCCTGTCCGTGGCCCTGAAAGCGGTACCCTTCGCCCTTCTCCTCCTTGCAGCCGGCCCCGCTCAAGCCCAGCGTGAAGACCAGGGCCTGCAACTCGGCTGCGCCAACGATTATTTCCGGCTCTGCGCCGGCGTCGATCCCAACAGCCCCGATGCCGAGAAGTGCATGGAGCGCAACCGTCCCCGTCTCTCCGCCGAATGCCGCAACGCCATCGGCGATTACGACCGCCGCAGCGGCGGCAAGTCGCAGAAGCGCGGGTCCTCCGAGAACTGAGACGCGTCCCGACGGGCTGGTCGCCGGTTCGTCGGGAATGAATGTGTGATGTTGGTTTCGAGCCGGATCAGATCTTCGGATCGATGCTATAGGCCCATGCTCCCGCAGCGATGGGCCGATCTCCGACCCGGACGATGAACGAGGCTCGTGCGCCATGGCCCTGACCGTCGCGGTTCAGATGGACCCGATCCAGGCGATCAGGATCGCCGGTGACACCACCTTCGCCCTTCTCCTCGAGGCGCAGGCGCGGGGACACGATCTGTTGTTCTACACGCCGGACCGGCTCTCGATGCAGGGACAGGTGGTGACGGCGCGGGTCGAGCCCCTCCGGGTTCAGGACGTGGAGGGCGCACACGCGACTCTCGGCGCCGTGGAGCGGGTCGATCTCGCCGATGTCGACGTGGTGCTGATGCGCCAGGACCCGCCCTTCGACATGGCCTACATCACCGCCACCCACATGCTGGAGCGGATCCATCCGCGCACCCTCGTGGTGAACAACCCGGCCGAGGTTCGCAACGCGCCGGAGAAGCTGTTCGTCCTCGATTTCCCGCAGCTGATGCCGCCGACCCTGATCACCCGCGACAAGGCGGAGATCGAGGCGTTCCGGGCCGAGCACGGCGCCATCGTCATGAAGCCGCTCCACGGCCATGGCGGCGCGGCGGTGTTCCGGGTGCTGCCGGAGGACGCGAATTTCGGCTCGATGTTCGACCTGTTCTCGGTGACGTTCCGCGAGCCCTGGGTGGTCCAGCGCTTCCTTCCCAAGATCACCGAGGGCGACAAGCGCATCATCCTCGTCGACGGCGAGCCGATGGGCGCCATCAACCGCGTCCCGGCGCTGAACGACATCCGCTCCAACATGGTTCGCGGCGGCGCCGCCTCGCCGTCCGACCTCACCAAGCGCGAGCGCGAGATCTGCGCCACGATCGGCCCGGAATTGAAGCGTCGCGGCCTGATCCTCGTCGGCATCGACGTGATCGACGGGAACCTCACCGAGATCAACGTCACCTCTCCCACGGGCATCCGCGCGATCAAGCGGCTCGGGGGGCCCGACCTCGCGGTCTCGGTCTGGGATGCGATCGAGGGGCGGATCGCCGCTTTGGCCTGATCAGATTCGGCCTGATCGAATTCGGCCCGATGCGATTAAGCCGCCTTTAAGCGCGGGTGCCTAACGATCGGGGCAGGTTTTCCCTGCCGCCAGCCCGGTCCGTCCCATCCATGAACCCGAATCCGCATTCCGGTCGGACGTGCGGCCTCTGCCGGTGAGCACGCTCACCCTGCCGATGCGGCTCGCGCGGATGATCGTCGTGGGCGGGATCGCGACCGTGCTCTATGCCGGGTTGAGTCTGGCGGGAACCACGGCGCTCGGCCTTCCCCTCACCCTGGCCTCGCCCCTGTCCTACGGGCTCGCGTCGATCTGGTCCTATGCGGGTCACCGCTGGCTGACCTTCGGCGACAGGCAGCCGGCACGCCGGGCGGCCTTGCGATTCTCCGCATTGACGATCGCCGGCTACGGCGCGGCAGCGATCCTTCCCGCCATTGTCGGCGGGATGTTCGGCGGACCTCCCTGGCACTCGATCCTCACCGTCTGCGTCGCGGTTCCGGCCGTGAACTACGTGATATTGAGCCGGCACATTTTCATCGCGCCGGCACTGCCGCCGGGAGAGGGGCAGCCCGGATGACCTCCGACCTGGCATTCATCCCGGCTGAGCAGGCGGCGCGCACACCGCCGTTTCGGCCTTTCGCGCTCCGCTCGAAGGCGGCGTCCTCGATCCTGGTCTTCCTGGGGCTGGTCGTCGTGCTCGCGACCCAGGCCGGGCAGCTCCTCAACGATCCCGACAGCCAGTGGCACATGGCGGTCGGCCGCTGGATCGTCGCCCATCGGGCGGTGCCGTGGACGGACCTGTTCTCGCACACCTTCGCCGGTTCTCCCTGGATCGCCAAGGAATGGGCCTCGCAGGTGCTGCTCTATTGCGCCCATGCCGGCGCCGGCTGGTGGGGCGTCTGCATGCTCACCGTCCTCGTCATCGCCGGCTCGCTCGCCGGCCTGCACCTGTGGCTCGTGCGCCGCGTGTCCGGCACGGCGGCCATCATGGTCGTGACGGCTGCCTTCGTCGTCCTCGCCCCGCATCTGCTCGCACGGCCGCACGTCTTCACCCTGCCGATCCTCCTCGTCTGGATGTCGGGCCTCGTGGCGGCGCTGGAGCGGGGGAGGGCGCCGTCGCCCTGGCTCGCCTTGGTGATGACGGCCTGGGCCAACCTGCACGGCAGCTACCCGATCGGCCTCGTCATCGCCGGCGTGCTCGCGGGCGAAGGCGTGTTCTCCGGCCCCCGGTCCGAATGGATCGGCAGGGGATTGCGGTGGGCGAGGTTCCTGGCGCTGGCGACCGCGGCGTCCTGCCTGACGCCCTACGGCTATGCGCCGTTCCTGGTGAATCTCGGCCTCTTCAACAGCGGCGAATCGCTGCCCTACATCATGGAATGGCGGCCGCTCGGCCTCGATGGAGCGGGGGTGATCGCCGGTGCGATGCTGGTCGGCAGCGTCGTGGTGCTGCTGACCGCCCCCCGAAAGAACCTGTTCCGGCTCGGTGTCGTCGTTCTCCTCGGCGTGATGATGATCCGCCATTCGCGGTTCGCGGACCTGTTCGTCCTGGCGGCGCCGATCCTGGTGGCGGGGCCTGCGATGGCACGGTTCCCGAGGCTGCGGCCCGAGCCGGCCATCGCCGTTTCGCGCCGCTCGAGCTTCGTCATCCTGGCCTTCGCGCTGACCGCGATGACCACGGTGGCGCTGGTCTCCCCGCGCCTGAGCGCCGCGATGACCCCGCGCGCCGCCCTCGATGCCGCGCGCGTGAAGGGCCTCTCCGGCCCGGTCTATAACGACTATGATTTCGGCGGCTTCCTGATCCGCTCCGGCGTGCCGACCTTCATCGACGGGCGCAGCGATCAGCTCTTCCTCGGCGGCTTCATCCACGGCCTCAACCAGGCGCTCGATGCGCCCGGGACCGAGAGATTCGCCGCCCTTCTGGCGCGCCACGGCGTCACCTGGGCGCTCGTGCGGAAGGACGGCCCGAGCGCCGACCACCTGCGCCGCCTCGAAGGCTGGCGCCTCCTCCACCAGGACGAGGTCGCGGCGGTCTATTACGATGCAGACCGGGTGACGACAGCGCCGTGAGGGTCGGAGCATCCTCCCGAAACGCGGGAACCGGTTCTCGGGAGGATGCCGTGGAACCAGCGACGATCGTCGTTCCCGCATGCGTGGAGCGACGCGGCGGGCGAACCGCTCACCGGCGGATGTCCTGTCGCGTCGCCGGCTCGACCGTCAGCCCTTCGATGCGCTCACTGCCAGTTCCGGCTTGTGGTTCAGGGTCTGGAACACGACGCAATAGCGCTCCGTCAGCTTGAGGAGCTGGTCGAGCTTCTCCTGCGGCGCGTCGGTGTCGAGGGCGAAGTTCAGGCGGATGGCGCGGAAGCCGACGGGGGCTTCCTTGTCGACGCCGAGGGTGCCGCGGAAGTCGAGGTCGCCCTCGGCGCTCACGGTGCCGGCGCGCAGCTCGATCTCGAGGGCGGTCGACACGGCCTTGATCGTCACGCCGGCGCAGGCGACCAGCGCTTCGAGCAGCATGTCGCCCGAGCAGAGTTCGAGGCCGGAGCCGCCGGTGGCGGGGTGGAGGCCGGCGACGGCGAGCGCCCGGCCGGTCTCCACCTTGCAGGCGATGGAGGTGTCGTCGAGGGTGCCCCTGGCCTTCAGGGTGATGACCGCGGAATCGGGCGTAGTGCGGTACTGGTCCTTCAGCGGGGCCTGGAGCGAGCGCAGGGTGGTGGCGTCCATCGGGGGCTTCCTCGATCGTCTGGGGGCGATTGCCGTCTCGGTGCAATTCTCCCGGGCGTCTAACGCGGGACGGGCGCGGACGCCAGCGACGGCCTCACCACCATTGCGCCGCCTCGGTGGGCGCGGCCGCCTGGGCCGGCTTCAGCGATCGGTCGAGGGCGGCGAGGATGCGCCGGGTCGCCGCCTCGCTATGGGGCGAGGCCGGATCGCGCGGACGGGCCAGCGCAAGCGGGATCGCATCGTCGAGGCGGCCGGGCTTGGGGCGCATCACCACCGCCCGGTCGGCGAGCGCCACCGCCTCGCCGACATCGTGGGTGACGATGAGGATCGTCGGCTTCGTCTCCTGCCACAGGGCGAGGAGATGCGCGTGCAGGTCTTTGCGGGTGAAGGCGTCCAGCGCCGAGAACGGCTCGTCGAGGAGGAGCACGCGCGGGTTCGCCACGAAGGCGCGGGCGATGGAGACGCGCTGCTGCTGGCCGCCCGAGAGCTCGCGCGGCCAGCGGCCGGCATGTTCGGCGAGCCCCACCATCTCCAGGGCATGGCCGACGCGCGCCCGGCGCTCCGACCGGGGCAGGTGGTCGAGGCCGAAGCCCACATTCTCCGCCACACCGAGCCAGGGCAGCAGCCGCGGTTCCTGGAAGACCAACCCGACGCCCGGATGCGGCTCGACGATCGCCTCGCCGTCGAGGACGATGCGGCCCTCGCTCGCCCGGTCGAGCCCGGCGACGAGCCGCAGCAGCGTGGTCTTGCCGCAGCCGGACCCGCCGATGAGCGCGACGATCTCGCCCTGCGGCACCGAGAGGTCGATCCGCTCCAGCGCCCGCGTGCCGTCGGAATAGGTTTTGGACAGGCTATCGAGGGTGAGCATCGAGGTCTTCCAGCATCCGGACGATCACCGGGTGCAGTAAGGGCAGGTGCACGGTCGCGATGTCCCACATGTCGCGCGAGCGAATGCGGTAGTATTCGTCTCGAAGCAGGTTCCCGATTCGGATGATCGGATCCCAGTGAACATCCGGGTAGCGGCCGCGCAGATCGGCAGGCAATTCCTTGGCGGCCTCGGAGATGATCTGGACCGCCCGCTCGACCGCGCGCTCATAGAGAAAGTTGCCCTGGACCTCGGCAAAATCCTTGCCGTGTGTCGCGGCGACGATCCCGTCGATCTGGTCGAGGATGTGCCGCAGGCGGATGTCGGGGGCCTTCGCGGAGGTCATCAGAAGATGCGGATCGCGTCGCGCTCGATATGCGCCCGGTAGACGGGCACGAGGCCGTCACGTGTCGAGTAACCGATCTCCACGCCGGGAAGGGCGTCCTCGATGACGTCGTAGGTCGCGCTGTACTCGGTCAGCGAGAAGGCGTTCTCGTCGATGGGGTCGACGAACACGTCGACATCGGACCCGGCACCCGCCTCGTCGCGAGCATGAGACCCGAACAGGTACAGGGCGTCCACGCCGCTGGAACGAAGCCGCGGCTCGAGGGACGACAGGCGGGCGATGACGTCGGCGCGGGTCACGCGGGTGTCCGATCCAGGCAGAAGCGATGCATTTCCGATCCTACAACGTCTCCCGCGCCGTGTCCTGCCAGCGCGTGAGCGGCCGGGTCACGGCGACGAGGACGGTATCGGCGAGCTTGCCGAGGATGGCGAAGGCGATGATCGCCGCGAGGATCTGGTCGGCCTTGCTGAATTGCTGGCCGTCGATGAGGAGGTAGCCGAGGCCTTCCGAGGCGCCCATCAGCTCGGCCGCGACCACGAACAGGAAGCCGAGGCCGAGGCCGGTGCGCAGGGCGGTCAGGGTCGCGGGCAGGACGGCGGGGAGCAGGATGCGCCGGGCGAGCTGCAGCTTCGACAGCCGGAAGATGCGGCCGACCTCGATGAGCTTGCGGTCGACGGAGGCGATGGCCCCCGCCACCCCGATATAGACCGGGAAGAACACGCCCACCGCGATCAGCGCCACTTTCGGCGTCTCGAGGATGCCGAGCCAGAGGATGAAGAGCGGAACCCAGGCGAGGGACGGCACGGCGCGCAACGCCTGAAGCGACGGATCGAGGATGTGGCGGGCGGTGGGAAGCGCCCCGGTGAGGGCGCCCGCCACGATGCCGGCCACCGCGCCGAAGGCGAAGCCGAGGGCGACCCGCACCAGCGTCGCCTGAACGTGGAGCCACAGGTCGCCGGAGGCGGAAAGGTCGTAGAGGGTCGCCGCGATCCGGCTCGGCGGCGGCATCAACCGCCCCTGGGCGAGGCCGGTGCGGACGGCGAACTCCCAGCCCACCACCAAGACCAGGGGCAGGATCAGGCCGAGCGCCAAGCGGCCGCCCCGATGCCAGACCGAGTCTCCCCGAGGCCTCAGTGACGCCTTCACGTCATCCGCGCCGGGCGCGGCCGATGCCGTCGGCTCGGTCACGGCGGGTCTTCCGATCGCGGCGTGTCTTGCGGTCGAATTGGCCTCGTCCACGGATCAGCGGGCGGCAGGCGCGAATTGCGGATCGATCAGCCCGTCCACCGCCGCCTTCACGTCGGTGCCGGCGGGAATGACCCCCGCCTGCTGCAGGGCGATGCCTGCGGCGGCGATCGACTCGGCCTGGGCCTTGCCGATGGCGGGCTGGGTGAGGTCGGTCCGTTCGATCTGGCGGGCGATCACCGGCTCCGGCAGTTTCGTCACAGCGACGAGGGCGCTCTTGAGGGCGTCCGGGTTCTTGATCGCGTAGTCGCGCGCGGTTTCATAGGCGGCGATGACGGTGCGCACGAGGTCCGGGTTCGCGGCGGCGAAATCCTCGCGCACGTCGAGGACGCCCCAGGTATTGGCGGCGGCATCGCGGTAGAACAGCACGTCGTCGTTCTCGATCTCGGAGGCCGCCATCATCGGGTCGAGGCCGGCCCAGGCATCGACGTCGCCGCGGTCGAGGGCGGTGCGGCCGTCGGCATGCTGGAGCAGGACGAGCTTGGCGTCCTTCTCGGTCAGCCCGGCGCCCTGGAGCGCGCGGATGAGGAAGATGTGCGGGTCGGTGCCGCGGGTCACCGCGATGCGCTTGCCCTTGAGGTCGGCGGGCTTGGCGATGCCGCTGTCCTTGCGGGTGACGAGAGCGGTCCATTCCGGCCGCGAGAAGACGTAGACCGCCTTGATCGGGTTGCCGTTGATGCGCGCGAGCAGGGCCGCGGCGCCGGCCGAGGAACCGAAATCGATGGCGCCGCCATTGAGGAATTCGAGCGCCTTGTTGGAACCCAGCGACTGGGTCCAGCGCACCTTGATGCCCTTGTCCTTCAGGGCCTCCTCCAGGAACCCCTTCTCCTTCAGGATCAGGCTCACCGGGTTGTAGGTCGCCCAGTCGAGCCGGACCTCCTTGACGTCCGCCGCTTCGCCCTGCCGAGGCATGAGCAGGAGCGACGCGACGCCGCAGACTGCACTCAGGATGGCACGACGAGACAGAGGCATGATCTAACGGTCTCCAAGGTCTTCGCGGCAACGCGGGGCATTCGAGCTAGCCAACCTCGTTCGTTTCGTCAAACGATTTTTCCGGCACAGAGAACGATGTCTCGGCGTTTGCCCATCACATCTGCGCCGCTGCCTAGCGTTGTCTCTGGCGTCCCTACGGGAACATGATAACGGGTTTGCGCATGTTCGACGCTGGCGCCGCCCTTAAAACGGTCCTCACCAATCTCGACCGCGACGTGCGCGAGGCGACGCAGCTGCGCGCGCTCCTGGTGCCGGAGCTGCGTCGCATCATCGAGCTCGGCCATGCCGATGCCGAAGCCCGGCTGATGGAGGAGCGCAACGGCACCGCCTGCGCGCAACGGATCAGCAACCTCACCGACGCGGTGATCCGCACGATCCACGACGCGGTGGTGTGGCGGCTCTATCCGAACGACAACCCCTCCACCGGCGAGCAGCTCGCGGTGGTGGCGACCGGCGGCTACGGTCGCGGTACGATGGCACCGGGTTCGGACATCGATCTCCTGTTCCTGCTTCCCTACAAGCAGACCGCCTGGTCCGAGAGCGTCGTCGAGGCGATGCTCTACGTGTTGTGGGACCTCAAGCTGAAGGTCGGCCACGCCACGCGCTCGGTGGAGGAATGCCTGCGCGAGGGGCGGGCGGACATGACCATCCGCACCTCCCTCCTCGAGGCGCGCTACCTCTTCGGCGCGAGGGCGCTGTTCGAGGAGCTGGTCACGCGGTTCGATACCGAACTCGTCATGTGGACGGCGCCGGAATTCGTCGAGGCCAAGCTGCGCGAGCGCGATACCCGCGTCTCCAAATCGGGTGCCTCGCGCTACCTCGTCGAGCCCAACGTCAAGGACGGGAAGGGCGGCCTGCGCGACCTCAACACGTTGTTCTGGATCGCGAAATACACCTACCGTGTCCGCAACCAGAGCGAGCTCGTCCCCGCCGGCCTGTTCACGCCGGAGGAATACCGGGTGTTCGAGCGCTGCGAGGAACTGCTCTGGCGGGTCCGCTGCCACATGCACTTCGTCACCGGCCGGTCCGAGGAGCGCCTGTCGTTCGGTCTGCAGCCGAAGATCGCGGAGCGGTTCGGCTACGAGCCGCGCGGCGGCCTGTCCGGCGTCGAGCGGTTCATGAAGGCCTATTTCCTGATCGCGAAGGAAGTGGGCGATCTCACCGCCATCGTCTGCGCCGCCCTCGAAGCGCGGCACGCCAAGCGCACGCCCGTCCTCGACCGCTGGATCGGCCGCTTCCGCGACCGCTTCCGCGCCACCGCCATCGAGGCGGAGGATTTCACCGACGATCACGGCCGGATCAACCTGCGCACCGGCGACGCGTTCTCGCGCGATCCGGTGAACCTGATCCGCCTGTTCTGGCTCGCCGACCGCCACAACCTGCCGATCCACCCGGATGCCACCCGGGTCGCCACCCGCTCGCTCCGGCTCATCGGACATTCGCTGCGCTCGGACCCGGACGCCAACGCCCTGTTCCTCGACGTGCTGACCTCGAAGAACTCGCCGGAGACGATCCTGCGGCTGATGAACGAGGCCGGCGTGCTCGGCCGGTTCATCCCGGATTTCGGCCGCATCGTCGCGCTGATGCAGTTCAACATGTACCACCACTACACGGTGGACGAGCACCTGCTGCGCTCCATCGGCGTCCTGGCAGCGATCGATTCCGGCCAGGTCGCCGAAGACCATCCCATCGCCACCCGGCTCCTCGATACGATCAGCCACCGGCGCGCGCTCTACGTCGCGGTGCTCCTGCACGACATCGCCAAGGGGCGCCCCGAGGACCATTCCATCGCCGGGGCGGCCATCGCGGAGAAGATCGGCCCGCGCTTCGGCCTGACCCAGGCCGAGACCGAGATCGTGGCCTGGCTCGTGGAACACCACCTGCTGATGTCGATGACCGCGCAGAGCCGCGATCTCTCCGACCCGAAGACGATCCAGAAATTCGCCTCCGTGGTGCAGACCATGGAGCGGCTGAAGCTCCTGATGATCCTCACCGTCGCGGACATCAAGGCGGTGGGACCGGGGGTGTGGACCGCCTGGAAGGGAACGCTGCTGCGCACCCTCTACGACGAGACCGAGGTGCTCCTGTCCGGCGGCCATTCCGAGATCGCCCGGACCGACAGGGTCCGCCTCATCCAGATGGGCCTGCGCGAGCAGCTCACCGACTGGGATCCGGCCTTCTTCGACTCCTATGCCGCCCGCCACAACCAGGCCTATTGGCTCAAGGTCGATGCCATCCGGCAATTCAAGAATGCGGGTTTCGTCAAGGGACTCATGGAAGACGGTCGCACCGTCGCCACCGTCTACGAGACCGACCCGACGCGGGGCGTGACGGAGATCACGGTCTACTCGCCCGACCACCCGCGTCTGCTCGCCATCGTCACCGGCGCCTGCGCGGCCCTCGGCGGCAACATAGTCGATGCGCAGATCTTCACCACCACCGACGGGTTCGCACTCGACTCGATCTTCATCTCGCGCGCCTTCGACCGGGACGACGACGAGTTGCGCCGGGCCAAGCGCATCACTACCGCGATCGAGCGCGCGCTCCGGGGCGAGATCCGCATCGCCGATCTCGTGGCGGACCGCCACCCGCCGAGCAACCGCTCCAACACCTTCCTGATCCCCCCGGACATGGCGATCGACAACGCCCTGTCGAGCCGGGAGACCGTGGTCGAGGTGACCGGCCTCGACCGGCCCGGCCTGCTCTACGAGCTCACGACCGCGCTCGGGCGCCTCAGCCTCAACATCACCTCGGCTCATGTGGCGACCTTCGGCGAGCGGGCGGTGGACGTCTTCTACGTCACCGATCTCACCGGGACCCGGGTCACCCAGCCAGACCGGCAGGCTGCGATCCGTAACGCGGTCATGGAGATCTTCGCCGGCGACGTCGCCGCCCTGAGGGCGGAGGGATTGGAAGCGCTCGTGGAGTCGCCGCCTCCACGGGAAGCCTGAGCCCCCTGCAGGCATAAATCTCGCGGGGGGCTGAGGTGGAGAGGAGGGCAGGGCGGCCCTCGGCTTGATTTCGTCCCGCGAGCGTCTGATATCAGGCCCGACCCCGGAGCATGATCCTGAACCCCCTCGCGCGGGTCTCGGCGTCGTGGCCCGACCCCATTCCGATCGGCCGCGTGCTGACGGTCTCCGGCGCATGCGACCGGCGACAGGCGCGGAGCGAGCAACCTGCGATCGACGAAGAACGATGATGGCGAACGACATGGAGCATGACGGGCAGCGGGCCGAAGCGGCGGCCGAGACCGACGTGAAATCCGAAGCGCACGCAACGGAGACGGGCGAGGCTCTGGCGAGCCTGATCACCGAGCGTGACGAGCTCAAGGACCGCGTCCTGCGCACCCTGGCCGAGATGGAGAACCTGCGTCGGCGGACCGAGCGCGAAGTCGCCGATGCGCGGACCTATGCGGTGACGAACTTCGCGCGCGACATGCTGAACGCGGCCGACAACATCCGCCGGGCGCTCGAGAGCGTACCGGCCGATGCCGTCGCGTCGGCGGAAGGGCCGTTGAAGGCGCTGATCGACGGCATCGAATTGACCGAGCGCGATCTCGCCAAGACCCTGGAGCGTCACGGGGTGAAGCTCATCGAGCCGCAGGGCCAGCGCTTCGACCCCAATCGCCACCAGGCGATGTTCGAGGTGCCCAATGCCGAGGTCCCGAACGGGACCGTGGTTCAGGTGATGCAGTCCGGCTACGTCATCGGCGACCGCGTCCTGCGTCCGGCCCTCGTCGGTGTCGCCAAGGGCGGACCCAAGGCGTCCGCGGCCAATCCGGCGGATGCGGCCTGACGCCATCGGCCGGCCGAGCCGGCGTCGTCCTTCAGGGGCGGCGTGTTACGGGACTTCATAGCATCGTCCCGGATATCGCATCCGGGACGATGTGCTGCGCCGGCTACTTCACCTCGACGCTGTCGATGACCTCGCGAAACTTCGAGAGCATCGCGCTGCGCTGATCGGCGCGCACCACGCCGAGCGCCCGAAGGTAGCCGTCCGGCGCGAACCGGATGGTCTGGGATACCACCACCGGCGTGTTCGACGGCCCGTCGACGGCGCGCGCGACGATCTCGTGCCAATCGACGCCGTTCTGGCGGTAGGTCTGCGAGCGCTCGACCGCGAAATCCTTCATCGTCTGGTTCGAGTAGAGCGCGGCGCGGGCGAAGGCGTCGCGCTGTTCCGGCTGCGGCGGCTGCTGAACCGCCTGAGCCAGGACCAGGATGGGCTGTTCGAGGTTGAGCATCTGGTCCTTCGGCCCCTGCGTCATCAGCACCGAATTGCCGGCGAGCACCCGGACCGGACGGAACCCGGCGGTCTCGCGGATGCGGAAGGGCAGGGCCGCGACCTGCTGGTCGAGCGTCAGCTCCGGCCGGATCTTCACGCTGGTCAGCATGTCGCGCATGGATTCCGGCGTCTCGGCATCGGGCACGGTCTGGGCGATGATGATGCCCGTGACCGAGGTGTCGCCGATCAGCAGAAGCCACTTCTTGATGGTGGGCGTGCCGGCTCCTTCGGGGGCCGGCTGATCCCCCGTGAACAGCACCGCGTCCACGTCGCCCGCGACCTTGATGGCCTCGCGGGTGGTGACGACGAACCCCTGCGTGCGAAGGTTCTCGTCGGTGAAGCTCTTCTCCAGATCGACGAAGGCCGTGGACGGCAACTCGACGACGGAGACCGTCGCACCGCCCTCCAGCCGCTCGAAGCCCGAGAAGCGCTTCGACAGCGTCATGTCCGAGGGCGGGGTGAACCCGAAGCGGGAACTCGGCGGGAAGATCGGATCGGCCGCCATGGCCGTGGAGATGGCGCCTGACGAGAGCCCGGCGATCAGGGCCAGTGCCGCGACCGGACGGACGAGGTTACGCAGACGCATCGGATCGGTTCTCCGCGACGGAGCCAAACATCGTGGCGCCGGTTCAGGTGTTCGGATGCGAGAGATCTCCGGATGGGGCGAAGGCCTCGCGCGCGGCCTCCGGACCGAAAGCTCGCCGACGATGGGTCGGCCCAGGCCCTCCCGCTGTCAAGCGTCCCGGCAGTTCGGCGGCGAGGCCCTGGAGCCGCAGCGCCGCCGACTGGCCGGTAAAGTCGTTGTGGAACAACGACCTGAAACGTCTTTCCGAATGCCGTATGCGCGACGATGCCGGTTGCGCCGCGGTGACGCGACCCGCCGTCAGGCGTCGTGGTCGATGTCCCGCTCGAGCACGGCCTTGCTCTCCACCGTGGTGTCGGCCTTGAGCTGGTAGACCAGCGGGATGCCGGTGGCGATCTCGAGGCTCGCGATCGTCTTCGTGGTCATGCCGTCGAGCACCATCACCAGGGCCCGCAGCGAATTGCCGTGGGCGGCCACCAGAACGCGCTCACCGGCCATGACCCGCGGCAGGATGGTCTG
Source organism: Methylobacterium sp. 77 (assembly GCF_000372825.1). NCBI lineage: Bacteria > Pseudomonadati > Pseudomonadota > Alphaproteobacteria > Hyphomicrobiales > Methylobacteriaceae > Methylobacterium > Methylobacterium sp. 77. Next base: position 3,900,133 of record NZ_KB910516.1, read on the forward strand.
GATGTAATAGGGCAGCACGCGCGCGGCGGTGTCCTTCAGGCTCTCGCCGCCGGGAGGCGGGATGTCGTAGGAGCGGCGCCACTGATGGACCTGGGCATCGCCCCAGCGCTCGCGGGCGTCGTCCTTGTTGAGGCCCGACAGGTCTCCGTAATCGCGCTCGTTGAGCGCCTCGGAACGGAGCGTCTCGATGCCGCCCTGGCCCATCTCGTCGAGGATCAAGGAACAGGTACGCTGCGCGCGCTGCAGGTTGGAGGTGAAGGCGACGTCGAACGCGTAGCCCTGCTGCTTGAGCCAGCGGCCGGCGGTCCTGGCCTCGGTGACGCCGAGTTCGGTGAGTTCCGGATCGCGCCAGCCGGTGAAAAGCTTCTTGAGGTTCCACTCGCTCTGGCCGTGGCGAGCGAGGACAAGCAGGCGCTCCATCAGACGTCCATCCTATTTCTCGGTGAATGGTGCGGCGCAATAAGATCCGCGCCTGCGGGGCTGTTGTACGCGCCAACCTGAATGATCGATGACCGGGCGCTCGTATCAGAGACCGAGGACGTCGGCCATGCCATACAGGCCGGGAGGTTTCGCGTAGGCCCAAGTGGCCGCTCTCACGGCGCCGCGGGCGAAGATCGCGCGATCTTCCGCGTGGTGGCCGATGGTGATGCGCTCACCGGGGCCGGCGAAGGTCACGCTGTGGTCGCCGACCACCGTGCCGCCGCGCAGGGTGGCGAAGCCGATATCGCCGGGCCGCCGCGCGCCGGTATGGCCGTCGCGGGTGGAGACGCGGGTCTCGGCGAGGCTGACGCCCCGACCTTCCGCCGCGGCCTCGCCGAGGAGGAGCGCCGTGCCGGAGGGCGCATCCACCTTCATGCGGTGATGCATCTCGACGATCTCGATGTCGAAATCCTCGCCGAGGGCGGCGGCGACCTTGCGCACCAGACCCGCGAGCAGGTTGACGCCCAGCGACATGTTGCCCGAGCGCACGATGCGGGCATGGTGCGCTGCGGCGGCGAGCTTGCGCAGATCGGCCTCGACGAGGCCGGTCGTGCCGATCACGTGGACGATCCGGGCCTGGGCCGCGAGTTCGGCGAAGAACGTCGTGGCCACGGGGGCGGTGAAATCGAGGACGCCGTCGGTGGCGGCAAAGACCGTCAGCGGATCGTCGGTGACGGGGACGCCGAGGGGCGGCAGGCCGGCGAGGCTACCCGCATCCTGGCCGAGAGCCGCGGAGCCTTCGCGCTCAACGGCACCGCTCAGGGTGCATCCCTCGGTCTCCGTGACCGCCCGGATGAGCATCCGCCCCATGCGCCCCTCGGCGCCGACCACTGCGAGCCGCATCCCTGTCGTCCTTCCGCGAAAGTCGAGCCTGCGGTACAGCCTCGGCCCTGCCATGCCAAGGCGAGGGTGTCGACGACGGGGTCGTCGGGGCGTGGATATCCGCTGAACTCAGTGCTTGGCCGAGGCGAGGATCGGCCCGAGCACGTCGCCGATGCCGTTCACGGTGATCTGCGTGCCGATGCACAGCAGAAGGAAGGCGAAGAGCCGCCCCAGAACCCGCGCGCCGACCGGGCCGATCGCCGTCACCACCCTGTCGGCCGAGCCGTAGGTGAAACGGACCATGATCGCGAGGGCGAGGGCCGCCAGCGACATGCCGAGGTAGAACCCGATCCGGTCGGGTCCGGGGGCGGGCCGGTTCGAGCCCAGCGCGATCGCCACCGCGATCGTGCCGGGGCCGGTGGTGAAGGGCAGGGTCAGGGGGAAGAACGCGATGTCGGAGACGCTGTCGGGAGTCTCCTGGGTCGCCTCGGCATGCTTGCGGGCTTCGCGGGCCTCGGGGGCGCTGAGGAGGGTCCAGGCGGAGGCCGCGACCACGAGTCCGCCGGCGATCCGCAAGGCCCCCAGCGAGACGCCGAAGAAGTTGAGGATCGGCGCGCCCGCCCACAGGGCGGCGAGCATGATCAGGGCGGAGTAGAAGCCGATGCGCTTGGCGATCTCCACCCGCTCGGAATGGGAGTTCCGCGCGGTGATCTGCGAGAAGATCAGCGCCGAGCCGATCGGATTGACGATCGAGAAGAGGCTCGAGAACGCAAAGACGAAGCTGCGGAGCGCGGCTTCCGGGTCGATGAGGCTGAGCATGGATGCGGATGCCTTGTCCGGGGTCTCGAAGCGCGGGTTCCGGTTCAACCCGGGGAGGGGGCGGGAACTAGCACCCGCGTCGGCGCGAGGCGGGCAGCCCGCTGCACAGGCCGTACCGCGACCGGACGATAGAGCTGCTTCGTGGCATCGATCACGTGGAGGCCGGCGAAGGGAAGCGACAGCCCGGTGCCGAAACGTTCCCAGGCACCGGCCGTCTTCAGCCAGAGCCGGCTCTCGACGGGCGGCATGTAGAGCGCCTCGGCCCATCCTTCCGGCGAGAACTGGGTGGTTCGCATCAGGCGGGCGAGCTGGGAGCGGCTATAGGGCTGCCCGTGGCCGAACGGCGTCGCATCACGCCGGGCCCAGACGCCGCGCCGGTTGGGCACGACGAGGATCATCCGGCCACCCGGCGTCAGCACGCGCCAGACATCCTGCAGCAATTCGGTCGGGCTCTCCACCGATTCGAGGGCGTGGACCAGGATCACCCTGTCCACCGCCGCTTCCGGCAGGGGCATCATCGTCGGGTCGGCGAGCGCCGAGCAGGAGCGCCCGCTGCCGGGCCAGTTCACTACCCCTTGCGTGGCCGGCATGAAGGCGAAGGTGCGCTCGGCGATCACGTGGACCGGCCCGAGATAGGGCGTCGCGTAACCGAGGCCGAGAACCCTCAGGCCCGAGACCGAACCGAGGAGCCCGTGGATCGCACGGGCCACGATACGGTGCGTCACGCCGCCGAGGGGGCTGGCATAGAAGGCGCGCAGGTCGGTCACGTCGAGGCGCATGGGGCGGCTGGCTCCGGCGCGGCCGGACGTTTTCGAGGTTGCAGAATTCTGCGGCGCAGGCAGGTTTCTTTGACGCAGGGCTCGGATCGGATCAATGGGGACGAGACGGCTCGCCCACAAGCGGGAACCCCCGGCGCCGCATCCGGTTCTGCCTCACGCGACCCGCGTCATCGACAGGCGCGTCATCGACAGGAATGCCTCGTGACCGCTTCCCCCTCCGAGAACTCCCGTCCCGCGATTTCCCGCCCGGAAATCCGCACCTTCCTCTGCCGCAGCGACAATATCGGCGTGCTGATCCGCGATCCCGCCACGGGCGCCTGCGCCGCCATCGACGTTCCCGAGGCCGCTCCCGTGCTGAAGGCGCTCGATGAAACGGGCTGGACCCTCACCGACATCCTCGTCACCCACCGCCATCTCGACCATGTCGAGGGCATTCCGGAGGTGAAGCGCCGCACGGGCGCGCGGGTGACAGCACCGCGCAAGGCCGGCGCCGAGGTGCCCGAGGTCGACGTCACCGTCGTCGAGGGCGACCGTGTCCGGGTCGGCGGCCTGGAGGCGCAGGTCTGGGAGACGCCGGGCCATTGCAACGACCACGTCACCTACTGGTTCGCCGATGCCGAGATCGTGTTCGCGGGCGATACCCTATTCACCCTCGGTTGCGGCCGGGTGGTCGAGGGGCAGCCCGAGACGCTGTGGCGGTCGTTGGAGCGGTTTCTACCGCTGCCGGACGATACCCGGGTTTTCAGCGGCCACGATTACGTACTCTCCAACGCCCGCTTCGCCCTCGCCGCGGATCCTGACAACCGAGCGCTGCAGAATCGCATGGTCGAGGCCGAAGAGGCCGGGCGCGCGGGGCACTTTCTCGTGCCCACGACAATGGGACATGAGCGCGCGACCAATCCTTTTCTGCGTTCCACCGAGCCTGCGCTCGCTAAAGCAGTGCATCTTCCACCCAATTCACCATCAGGGGTGGTCTTTATTGCATTAAGGGCCTGGAAGAACAGCTTCTGACCGGCTATGGGCCTCTGGCTGTCTCGGCCTCGGCGGGACATGCGGGAGCGACGCCGACTCCGGATACGGCCCGCTCTCCTTATCAGCGCCGGCGGGAGTATCGATGGAGACGGCAGGTACGTTCTTTGTGGCCGGCTTTGAATCTGCCGGCAGCGATGATGCCACACCCATGATGGGTATTCGCCCCCCCGATAGGTCCAAGGTCCGAATCGGCCGGTCCAGTCCGGCACCACTCTCGGTGGATGCACGCCTCCTCGCCATTGCGACAGAGCACCTCGCGCGCCTCGGACACAAACGTGTGACGGTCGTGGCCGTGGCCGCCGAAGCCGGCATGACCCACGCCAACGTCTATCGCTATTTTCCCTCCAAGGACGCCCTCCTCGACGCCGTCGCAGGGCGCTGGCTCAGGGACGTGGAAGCGGAACTCGCCCGCATCGCCGATGCGCCGGACCCCGCCGACGACAAGATCGAGCGCCTGCTAATGGCCCTGGCTAGCGCCCAGCGCGAGGTGCTCCTGCGGGAACCCCACCTGTTCGCCGTGCATCTCGACGCCACCGTGGCCGCCCGACCGATCGCCCGGCGCCACCGGGTTCGCCTGCGCAGCCTGGTCGAACGCGTCGTCGAAGAGGGGATCGCGGCCGGCGCCTTCATCGCCCGCGACCGTGAGCGGGCGATCGCCTACATCTTCGATGCGAGCTACCGCTTCACCCATCCGCTCGCGATGCAGCACGATTCCGATCTGCCCGTCGATCTGATCCAGGCCCGCTTCGGAGCGGTGATCCAGGCCATCCAGAAAGTGCTGCGAATGGGGGCGCTTTAGGTGAAGTGACAATTATCGAAACCTGTCACCAAAGCTTTGCCGTCGAACGGGCCGCTCGATCCGCCGCCTAAATCGTTCGTGGCAAAAGATTTTCTCCGAGGCGCAGTCTTGCGGCTCGCTCCTCCTCTGGCCCGAACTCTGCTTGGCGTCGATGGCGTCGGGTTGAAGCATGGAGACTTTTCCGCCACACCGTCGCGGCGAAATCAACGTGCGATCGCGACCCCGGCCCTACGCCCGTTCCGACGCGGGCGGGGCAATCGCTGGTCGGCACAGATACTGGAGGTTCGTTTTCCATGGCACGTAGCAAGATCGCGCTCATCGGCGCCGGGCAGATCGGCGGAACCCTCGCGCATCTGGCCGGGCTGAAGGAACTCGGCGACGTCGTCCTGTTCGACATCGTCGATGGCGTGCCGCAGGGCAAATCCCTCGATATCGCGGAATCGGCTCCGGTCGATGGGTTCGACGCGAGCTTCAGCGGCGCCAGCGACTATTCGGCGATTGCCGGAGCGGATGTGGTGATCGTCACCGCCGGCGTGCCGCGCAAGCCCGGCATGAGCCGCGACGACCTGATCGGCATCAACCTGAAGGTCATGGAAGCCGTCGGCACCGGCATCAAGGAGCATGCTCCGGACGCGTTCGTGATCTGCATCACCAATCCGCTCGATGCCATGGTCTGGGCCCTGCAGAAATTCTCGGGCCTGCCCACCAACAAGGTCGTCGGCATGGCCGGCGTGCTCGATTCGGCCCGCTTCCGCCACTTCCTCGCCGATGAGTTCAAGGTCTCGGTGGAGGACGTCACCGCCTTCGTGCTCGGCGGCCACGGCGACGACATGGTGCCGCTGGTGCGCTACTCCACCGTGGCCGGCGTGCCGCTCCCCGATCTGGTCAAGCTCGGCTGGACCACCCAGGAGAAGCTCGACGCCATGGTCGAGCGCACCCGCAAGGGGGGTGGCGAGATCGTGAACCTGCTCAAGACCGGCTCGGCCTTCTATGCGCCGGCCGCCTCCGCTATCGCCATGGCCGAGAGCTATCTGCGCGACAAGCGCCGCGTTCTGCCCTGCGCCGCCTATCTCAGCGGCGAGTACGGCATCGACGGCATGTATGTCGGCGTGCCGATCGTGATCGGCGCAGGTGGCGTCGAGCGCGTCCTCGAGGTGGAATTCAACGCCGATGAGAAGGTCATGTTCGACAAGTCGGTCGGCGCCGTGAAGACGCTGATCGAAGCCTGCAAGAGCGTGAACCCGGCCCTGGCCTGACCCTGACGAGAAGCGTCGCGCGCCGGCCGTCTCGTGGCCGGCGCGAACGATGCCGGTGTCGTGTCTTCCAACCCCGCGCCCGGCGTCGGGACGAAGCGAGGAAATTCCCATGAACATCCATGAATATCAGGCCAAGGCGGTCCTCAAGGAATTCGGGCTGCCCGTCTCGCGCGGCGTGCCGATCTTCAAGCCGGAGGAGGCCGAGGCGGCCGCCAAGGAACTCGGCGGCCCGGTCTGGGTGGTGAAGTCGCAGATCCATGCGGGCGGTCGCGGCAAGGGCACCTTCAAGGGCGCGCCGGCCGGCGCCAAGGGCGGCGTGCGCGTCACCAAGTCCATCGACGAGGTCAAGCAATTCGCCGGCGAGATGCTCGGTCAGACGCTGGTCACGATCCAGACCGGCGAGGCCGGCAAGCAGGTCAACCGCCTCTATATCGAGGAGGGCGCCCAGATCGCGGCCGAGTTCTACCTGTCGATGCTGGTGGACCGCGAGACCGGACAGGTCGCCTTCGTCGTCTCGACGGAAGGCGGCATGGATATCGAGACCGTGGCGCACGACACGCCCGAGAAGATCGTCACCTTCTCGGTCGATCCGGCCACCGGGATCATGCCCCATCACGGCCGCGCGGTCGCCAAGGCTCTGGGCCTCACCGGCAGCGAGGCCAAGGAGGCGGCCGACGTCACCAACAAGCTCTACGCGGCGTTCACCGCCAAGGACATGAGCATGCTGGAGATCAACCCGCTGGTGCTCACCGGCGACGGCCATCTCAAGTGCCTGGACGCCAAGATCTCCTTCGATTCCAACGCCCTCTACCGCCATCCCGACATCGTCGCGCTCCGCGACGAGACCGAGGAGGACGCCAAGGAGATCGAGGCCTCGAAATTCGACCTCGCCTACATCGCCCTCGACGGCACCATCGGTTGCATGGTCAACGGCGCCGGCCTCGCCATGGCGACGCTCGACATCATCAAGCTCTACGGCGAGGAGCCGGCGAACTTCCTCGATGTCGGCGGCGGCGCGAGCGAGGAGAAGGTGACGGCGGCGTTCAAGATCATCACCGCCGATCCGCAGGTGAAGGGCATCCTCGTCAACATCTTCGGCGGGATCATGAAGTGCGACGTGATCGCCAACGGCGTGATCGCGGCGGTGAAGGCGGTCGGCCTGCAGGTACCCCTGGTGGTGCGGCTCGAGGGCACCAACGTCGAGAAGGGCAAGGAGATTATCCGGAATTCCGGTCTCAACGTGATCCCCGCCGACGATCTCGACGATGCCGCGCAGAAGATCGTCGCCGCCGTGAAGAAGGGCTGAGAGTAACCCCCATGTCCATCCTGATCGACGCGAACACCAAGGTCATCTGCCAGGGCTTCACCGGCAAGAACGGGACCTTCCATTCCGAGCAGGCCATCGCCTACGGCACCAAGATGGTCGGCGGCACCTCTCCGGGTAAGGGAGGCGCGAGCCATCTCGGCCTGCCGGTCTTCGACACCGTGGCGGAGGCCCGCGAGGCGACCGGCGCCGACGCATCCGTGGTCTACGTGCCGCCGCCGGGCGCCGCCGACGCCATCTGCGAGGCGATCGCCGCCGAGATCCCCCTCATCGTCTGCATCACCGAGGGGATTCCGGTCCTCGACATGGTGCGGGTGAAGCGCTCGCTCGAAGGTTCGAAGTCGCGCCTCATCGGCCCGAACTGCCCGGGCGTCGTCACCGCCGGCGAGTGCAAGATCGGCATCATGCCGGCCAACATCTTCAAGCGCGGCTCGGTGGGCATCGTCTCGCGCTCCGGCACCCTGACCTACGAGGCCGTGTTCCAGACCACGAATGCGGGCCTCGGCCAGACCACGGCGGTGGGCATCGGCGGCGATCCGGTGAAGGGCACCGAGTTCATCTCGATGCTCGAACTGTTCCTCGCCGACGACCGCACCGAGTCGATCGTGATGATCGGCGAGATCGGCGGTTCGGCCGAGGAAGAGGCGGCGCAGTTCATCGCCGACGAGGCCAAGCGCGGCCGACGCAAGCCGATGGTCGGCTTCATCGCCGGGCGCACGGCGCCTCCGGGGCGCCGCATGGGCCATGCCGGTGCCATCATCTCGGGCGGCAAGGGCGGCGCCGAGGACAAGATCGCGGCGATGGAAGCCGCCGGAATCCGGGTCTCGCCGTCGCCGGCGCGCCTCGGCAGCACGCTGGTCGACGTCCTCAAGGGTTGAGGCCGGCGGAAATCTGTCACTCGTGTTGCGGTGCAAAATCGCCCCGCAACACTTATCTGAGACACGACGCGGCCCGATTGTCGCGTCGAGACGAACATCCCCATCGAAGCGCTTATCGGCGTGACGGGGGGAGCAGGGGCCCGCCGCAGGGGCGGCTTCCCCGCCAAGCGGCAGGATGATCGACGATGGCACGCCAGGACGCGCTCCTCGAAACCTCGTTCCTCACCGGCGGCAACGCCGCCTATCTCGAGGAATTGCAGGCGGCCTATGCCCGCGATCCGCACTCGGTCGATCAGCAGTGGCAGGATTTCTTCAAGTCCCTCGGTGACGAGAGCGGACTGGCCGAGAAGAACGCCGCCGGGGCCTCCTGGCAGAAGCCGAACTGGCCGGTTCATGCCAATGGCGAGATGGTCTCGGCGCTGGACGGCAACTGGGCGACCGTCGAGAAGGCGGTCGGCGAGAAGATCCGCGCGAAGTCGGACACGGCCAAGGGCGATGGCGCCAAGGTCGCCAACGGCGCCGCCGTCGTCGCGGCCAGCGGCGTCTCCGTCGAGCAGGCGACCAAGGATTCGGTCCGCGCGATCATGCTGATCCGCGCCTACCGCATGCGCGGCCATCTCCACGCCAAGCTCGATCCGCTCGGGCTCGCGCCCCGGGGCGACCACGAGGAACTGCATCCCCAGCATTACGGCTTCGAGGAGAAGGACTGGGACCGTCCGATCTTCCTCGACAACGTGCTCGGCCTCCAATCCTCGACGATCCGCGAGATCGTCGAGATTCTGGAGCGCACCTACTGCCAGACGCTCGGCGTCGAGTTCATGCACATCTCCAATCCCGAGGAGAAGGCGTGGATCCAGGAGCGCATCGAAGGCAAGGGCAAGGAAATCTCGTTCACGCCCGAAGGCCGCCGCGCGATCCTGAACAAGCTGGTGGAGGCCGAAGGCTTCGAGAAGTTCCTCGACCTCAAATATACCGGCACCAAGCGTTTCGGCCTCGACGGCTCGGAATCGATGATCCCGGCGCTGGAGCAGATCATCAAGCGCGGCGGAGCGCTCGGGGCCAAGGAGATCGTCATGGGCATGGCCCATCGCGGCCGGCTCAACGTGCTCTCCAACGTGATGGCCAAGCCGTTCCGGGCAATCTTCAACGAGTTCAAGGGCGGTTCGGCATCTCCCGCTGAGGTCGAAGGCTCGGGCGACGTGAAGTATCACCTCGGCGCCTCGTCGGATCGCGCCTTCGACGACAACAACGTCCACCTCTCGCTCACGGCCAACCCGTCCCACCTCGAGATCGTCGATCCGGTGGTGCTGGGTAAGGTGCGCGCCAAGCAGGACCAGCGCGCCAAGCCGAACGTCCAGCGCACCAGCGTCGTGCCGCTCCTCATCCACGGCGATGCCGCCTTCGCCGGCCAGGGCGTCGTGGCCGAGTGCCTCGGCCTCTCGGGGCTGAAGGGCCACCGCACCGGCGGTTCGATCCACTTCATCATCAACAACCAGATCGGCTTCACCACCGATCCGCGCTTCTCGCGCTCGTCGCCCTATCCGTCCGATGTCGCCAAGATGGTGGAGGCGCCGATCTTCCACTGCAACGGCGACGACCCGGAAGCCGTGACTTTCGCCGCCAAGATCGCGATCGAGTACCGCCAGAAATTCGGCAAGCCCGTCGTCATCGACATGCTGTGCTACCGCCGCTTCGGCCATAACGAGGGCGACGAGCCGGCCTTCACCCAGCCGAAGATGTATCAGCGCATCCGCAAGCACCCGACGGCGCTGGAGACCTACGGCAAGAAGCTCGTCGCCGAGGGCGTGCTGACGCAGGAGCAGTTCGACGCGCGCAAGGCCGAGTTCCGCGCCATGCTCGACGGCGAGCTCGAAGTCGCCGGCACCTACAAGGCCAACAAGGCCGATTGGCTCGACGGGCGCTGGTCCGGCTTCAAGGCGGTGCGCGAGGACGTGGACGATCCGCGCCGCGGCAAGACCGGCGTGCCGGCCGATACCCTGCGCGAGATCGCCAAGCGCATCACCACGCCGCCGCCCGGCTTCCATCTCCACCGCACCATCCAGCGCTTCTTCGACAACCGCGCCAAGGCGGTCGAGACCGGCAAGGGGATCGACTGGGCCACCGCCGAGGCGCTGGCGATCGGCTCGCTCCTCATCGACGGCCACAGGGTCCGCCTCTCCGGCCAGGACGTGGAGCGCGGGACGTTCTCGCAGCGCCACGCCGTGGTGATTGATCAGGAGAACGAGCAGCGCTTCACCTCGCTGAATTCGATCCGCGACGGGCAGGCGAATCTGGAGGTCATCAACTCGATGCTCTCCGAGGAGGCCGTGCTCGGCTTCGAATACGGCTACTCGCTGGCCGAGCCCAACGCGCTGGTGCTGTGGGAGGCGCAGTTCGGCGACTTCGCCAACGGGGCGCAGGTGGTGATCGACCAGTTCATCTCGTCGGGCGAGCGCAAGTGGCTGCGCATGTCCGGCCTGACGCTGCTGCTGCCGCACGGCTACGAGGGCCAGGGGCCGGAACACTCGTCCGCGCGCCTGGAGCGCTTCCTGCAGATGTGCGCCGAGGACAACATGCAGATCGCCAACTGCACCACGCCCTCGAATTACTTCCACATCCTGCGCCGGCAGCTGAACCGCGAGTTCCGCAAGCCGCTGGTGCTGATGACCCCGAAGTCGCTGCTGCGCCACAAGCGGGCGGTGTCGAGCCTCGACATGCTGGCCGAAGGCTCGACCTTCCACCGCGTGCTCTGGGACGATGCCGAGCACGAGGATGACGGCGTCAAGCTCGTGAAGGACGACAAGATCCGTCGCGTCGTCCTCTGCTCGGGCAAGGTCTATTACGACCTCTTCGACGAGCGCGAGAAGCGCGGGGTCAACGACGTCTACCTGATGCGCGTGGAGCAGCTCTATCCGTTCCCGCTCAAGGCCCTGGCCAACGAGATGTCGCGGTTCCGCAACGCCGAGGTGGTGTGGTGCCAGGAAGAGCCCAAGAACATGGGCGCCTGGTCCTTCGTCGATCCCTACCTCGAATGGGTGCTCGGCCAGGCCCAGTCTCAGGTGAAGCGCGCCCGCTATGTCGGCCGCCCGGCCTCGGCCTCGACGGCGGTGGGCCTCCTCTCCAAGCATCAGGCCCAGCTCCAGGCCTTCCTCAACGAAGCGCTGGCGGTCTGACGGCCCCGGCACTCCCCCTCATCCGACGCGACCAATCCATTCGGGCGGACAGAACACCATGGCAACCGATATCCTCGTTCCCACGCTGGGCGAATCCGTGAGCGAGGCCACCATAGGCCGCTGGTTCAAGAAGCCGGGCGACGCGGTGGCAGCGGACGAGCCCCTGGTCGAGCTGGAAACCGACAAGGTCACCCTCGAAGTCAACGCTCCCGCCGCCGGCGAACTCGGCGAGATCCTGGTGAAGGACGGCGAGACCGTGGAGCCCGGTGCGCTGCTCGGCTCCATCGTCGAGGCCGGGGCCGGTGGCGGCGCCAAGCCGGCCGCCGCCAAGAAGGCCGAGACCAAAGCCGAAAGCCGGAGCGAAGAGCCGGCGAAGCCGACATCCGAAGGGGCCGAGACGGCGCCCGCCGAAGGGTCCTCGGCCGCCTACGGCAATCACGGCGATGCCGCCGCTCCGAAATCCGATCGTCCCGCCGGCGATAACGGCCCGGCCGTCGCGAAGATGGCGCGGGAATCCGGCATCGATCCCTCGACGGTGAACGGCTCCGGCAAGGATGGCCGCGTCACCAAGGGCGACATGATCGAGGCGACCTCGAAGGGCTCGTCCGCCCCGGCCCAGGAGCCGGCCCGGCAGGCCAAGGCGCCGTCTCCGCCGCGCCCGGCCTCCAAGCCCGACGATGCCGCGCGCGAAGAGCGCGTGAAGATGACGAAGCTGCGCCAGACCATCGCGCGCCGCCTCAAGGACGCCCAGGACACGGCGGCGATGCTGACGACGTTCAACGACGTCGACATGTCGGCCGTCATGGCCATGCGCAGCCAGTACAAGGAGATTTTCGAGAAGAAGCACGGCACCAAGCTCGGCTTCATGGGCTTCTTCACCAAGGCGGTGATCGGCGCGCTCAAGGATGTGCCGGCGGTCAATGCCGAGATCGACGGCACCGAGCTCGTCTACAAGAACTATTACCATATCGGCATCGCCGTCGGCACCGATAAGGGCCTCGTCGTGCCGGTGGTGCGCAATGCCGACGACCTCTCCATCGCCGGCATCGAGAAGACGATCTCGGGCTTCGGCAAGAAGGCGCGGGACGGCAAGCTCTCCATCGAGGAGATGCAGGGCGGCACCTTCACCATCACCAATGGCGGCATCTACGGCTCGCTGATGTCGACCCCGATCCTCAACGCGCCGCAATCCGGCATCCTCGGCATGCACCGCATCGAGGAGCGCCCGGTGGTCCGCAACGGCAAGATCGAGGCGCGGCCGATGATGTATCTCGCGCTCTCCTACGACCACCGCATCGTCGACGGGAAGGAAGCCGTGACCTTCCTGGTGCGCGTGAAGGAGGCCCTGGAGGATCCGGCACGTCTCGTGCTCGACCTCTGAGACACCCGGCAGCTGCCGTCAGCCGGCCGCCGCAGGGTGGCCGGACGCTTCCGCGTGCGTAAATCCAGATGGTGGGGCCTGACCCGCCGAACCTACAAGCGAGTCACACGCCTATGTCCTACGATCTCGTCGTCATCGGCACCGGCCCCGGCGGCTATGTCTGCGCCATCCGCGCCGCCCAGCTCGGCCTCAAGACCGCCGTGGTCGAGAAGCGGGCGACCCATGGCGGCACCTGCCTCAATGTCGGCTGCATCCCGTCGAAGGCGCTGCTGCACGCCTCCGAGGCCTTCGAGGACGCGTCCAAGCACTTCGCCGATATGGGCGTGATCGTCAGCGCGCCCGAACTCGATCTGGCCAAGATGATGACGTTCAAGCAGGACGGCGTCGACGGCAACACCAAGGGCGTCGAGTTCCTGCTGAAGAAGAACGGTATCGACGCCTATCACGGCCTCGGCCGCGTCGCCGGCGCGGGCCGCGTCGAGGTGCTGTCCGAGGATGGCGGCAACCAGATGCTCGAGACGAAGAACATCGTCATCGCCACCGGCTCGGACGTGACGAAGCTGCCCGGCGTGACGATCGACGAGACGATCGTCGTTTCCTCCACCGGCGCCCTCGAACTCAAGGCCGTGCCGAAGAAGCTCCTCATCATCGGTGCGGGCGTGATCGGTCTCGAACTCGGCTCGGTCTGGCGTCGCCTTGGCTCCGAGGTCACCGTGGTCGAGTATCTCGACCGCGTCCTCCCTGGCATGGACGGCGAGGTCGGTAAGCAGTTCCAGCGCATCCTCGGCAAGCAGGGCATCGTCTTCAAGCTGTCCTCGAAGGTCACCGGCGTCGAGGTGAAGGACGGTGCCGCCACCGTCTCGGTGGAGCCGGCCGCCGGCGGCGAGGCCGAGAAGATCGAGGCCGACGTGGTGCTCGTGGCCATCGGCCGCGTGCCCTATACCGAGAAACTCGGCCTCGAGTCGGTCGGCGTCCAGCTCGACAACAAAGGCCGCATCCAGACCGACAGCCACTACGCCACCAACGTCACCGGCATCTATGCCATCGGCGACGTGATCGCTGGGCCGATGCTGGCCCACAAGGCGGAGGACGAGGGCGTCGCCGTGGCCGAGCTGATGGCCGGGCAATCCGGCCACGTGAATTACGGGGTGATCCCGAACGTGGTCTACACCTATCCGGAGGTCGCTTCGGTCGGGAAGACCGAAGAAGAGCTCAAGAAGGACGGCATCGCCTACAATTCCGGCAAATTCCCCTTCACCGCCAATGGCCGCGCCAAGGTCAACCACACCACGGACGGCTTCGTGAAGATCCTGGCCGATGCCAAGACCGACCGGGTTCTCGGCGTCCACATCGTCGGCGCGGATGCGGGCAACCTCATCGCCGAAGTCGCGGTCGCCATGGAATTCGGCGCCAGCGCCGAGGACGTGGCCCGGACCTGCCACGCCCACCCGACGCTGACCGAGGCGGTGAAGGAAGCCGCTCTCGCGGTCGGCAAGCGGGCCATCCACATCTGACGGACCCCTCATCGCCGCATCGCTCGCCTCGGGACGAGGTGATCGATGCGGCCGGAGTCGCTATCGTCCCGGCCTGAAAACCGGAGCGGACGGATGACCTACGAGCTCTATTACTGGCCGACGATCCAGGGGCGGGGCGAGTTCGTCCGTCTCGCCCTGGAGGATGCCGGCGCCGATTATGTCGATATCGCCCGCGGACGGGAGCAGGACGGGCAGGGCCTGGGCGCCATGACCGCGCTTCTCGAAGATCCCGCGATCGCCCGGCCTTCCTACGCGCCGCCCTTTCTTCGCGACGGCGACGTCACCATCGGCCAGAGCGCGGCCATCCTGCTGTATCTCGGTCCCCGGCTCGGCCTCGCGCCCACCCATGAGGCCGATCGCATCTGGACCCACCAGATCCAGCTGACCGTCGCCGATGTCGTGGCCGAGGCGCACGATACCCATCATCCCATCGCGGTGAGCCTCACCTACGAGGAGCAGAAGCCCGAGGCCGCTCGCCGCGCCAGGGATTTCCAGGCGAACCGGATCCCGGAATATCTCGCCTGGTTCGACCATGTGCTCAGCCGCAACGGCGGCCGCCACCTCGTCGGCGATGCCGTGACCTATGCCGATCTCTCGCTGTTCCAGCTCGTCGAGGGGCTGCTCCATGCCTTTCCGGGGTCGACGCGACGGGTGCTCGCCGACAATCCCAAGGTCGCCGCCCTGCACGATGCCGTGCGGCGACGGCCGAGGATCGCCGCCTATCTCGCGAGCCCGCGCCGCATCCCCTTCAACGAGCAGGGGATCTTTCGGCGCTATCCCGAACTCGACCTGTAGCTCTCGCGCCCGCGCGGGGATGCGCCTGGTCGAACGCATCCAGCAGCCGGGCGGCATCGACCTTGGTGTAGAGCTGCGTCGTCGAGAGGGAGGCGTGGCCGAGCAGTTCCTGGATCGCGCGCATCTCTCCCTGGCGGGCCAGGAGATGAGTGGCGAAGGAGTGCCGCAGGGCATGGGGCGTGGCGCTGTCGGGCAGGCCGAGGGCACCGCGCAGGGACGCCACCGCATATTGGATGATGCGCGGAGAGAGCTTGGCGCCCTTCACGCCCACGAAGAGAGGCCCTTCGGGATCGAGAGCGTAGGGGCAGGCCGCGAGATAGGCCGCCACCGCCTCGGCCACGACGGGAAGGATCGGCACCATCCGGTCCTTGCCGCCCTTGCCCGTCACCGTGACCGAATCCCGTCCCGGCACCGGCGCATCGCGGCAGGCGAGGCCGAGCGCTTCGGAGATACGCAGGCCGGACCCGTAGAGCAGGGCAAGGACGGCCGCGTCCCGCGCCAGAACCCAGGGCTCCCGCGCTTCTCCGGCGCGGGAATCCACCTCGGTGAGGGCGCGCGCGGCGGCGATCGGGATCGGTCGCGGCAGGCGCCGCTCGACCTTGGGCGAGCGGATCGCCCCGAGGGCGGAGACGCTGCCATGGCCCTCGCGCTCGAGATGCCGCGCGAAGGAGCGCAGGCCGGCAAGCGCCCGCATCAGCGATCGCCCGTTCACGTTCTCCGCCCGTCGCGCGGCCATGAACCCGCGGATGTCGCGCGGCTTGAGGGCGACGAGACCGGCGATCCGCACGGTGCCGTTGCGGCTCTGCAGATGGGCGAGGAACTGCCTCAGGTCGCGGGAATAGGCCTCCACCGTGTTCGCGGCCATCCGCCTTTCGCGCAGGAGGCTGTCCTCCCAGGCCAGGGCGAGGGCTCGAAGCGCGTCGTCGCCGGGATAGGCGGGCGCGCAAGCCGGAGCGGCTGGCGGAGGCCCATGGGGGGGAGGCGGCAGGACATGGAGCATCGCGCGGCGATCCAGGGGCGAAAAGCCCACTCAACGCCATCGAAGTTGACGGAGCGTTGCCGGTCGGTCGACGTCACCGCGACGATGGCCAACCTTTCCGAGGAACGGCGCGGCGGCTAAGCGCTTGTCCAACGCCGCTTCCGTCCCGCTTCCCATCCTCCCGATCCGAGCCTGCATGCCCGAGACACGTATCGTCTGCATCCGCCACGGCGAATCGACCTTCAACGCAGCCCACCGCCTCACCGGGCGAGATCCCGGCCATATCGATGCCCGCCTGACGGAGAGGGGCCTCGCCCAGGTCGCGGCGGCGCGGGAGGGATTGCTGGACATTCCCTTCGATCTCGTGGTGACCTCGCCGCTCACCCGCGCCATCCAGACCACCGCCGGCATCTTCGCCGATCATCCGGCAAAGCCCGAGATCCTGGTGGAGGTGCTCCATCGCGAGTGCCAGGAGAGCAGCTGCGACGTCGGTCGCGCGGCCTCCGTGCTCAAGGCCGAGTTCCCGCATCTCGATGTCGACCACCTGCCGGAGATCTGGTGGCATGCCGAAGGCGAGCCGATCGCCGAGGGGGTCCATGTCGAGCCGCGCCGGCTGTTCGACCGGCGGGTCGCGAGCTTCCGTGACTGGCTGGCGGAGCGGCATGAGCGCACCATCGCCGTCGTCGGCCACGGCACCTTCTTCTTCCACCTCACCGGCATCTGGCTCGACAACTGCGAGACCACCGAACTCGATCTCGCCTCGGGACCCGTCACAGGCTGATCGCCCCGTTCGCCGATCGATCCGGGTCACCGCTTCCTCAAGCGGCGCCGGCCCTCGCCGCGTCCAGGCGTTCGCGCGCCTGAAGGAGGTCGATGTCGGGTGCCTGCCTTCCGATGGCGAGCGCGTCCTCGAGGATCGTGACGGCGCTGCCCCAGATGCCCTCGGTGAAGAGCGCCGCACCCTCCGCGACTTCGGCCGCGCAGCGGGCATCTTTCGCCGCCTTTACTGCTGCGGCGGCGCTGCGGGCCACGGACGAGGCCAGGGCACCGCGCGTCCAGTCGCTCCGCTGCGACGCCTGCTGCGCAGCGGCGCCTCCACGCCATGCGGCGGCTCGCGCGGCCGAGACGCCCTCATCGAGATCGCTCGCTTCGTCGCAGCGGGCGGCGAGGTCCGCGAAGCCCGCGCGGTCGAGCAGGGGCGGCAGGATGCGGCGGATACTCTCCAGTGCCAGAAACCGGGTGCGTCGCTCCTCGATCTCGGCCCTGTCGGCCGAGCCGGACAGGCGCAGGACGAAGGCCATCAGGCGGGGGCGTTCGTCATCCGGCATCGCGTCGTTGAGGCCGAGCGCGTAGGCCGCGAGCGGCGTCGAGAAACAGGGCGGACAATCGGCGGACGAGCGGATCGTCCGGTAGGGCAATCCCGCGGCGACGATCGCCGCCTCGTTGATGCAGGTCCCGCCATCGGGCCCCGGGAAAGGGTGAGAACCGGCGAGCAGGCGCCAGTTGAGGATATGCTCGAAACCCGCTGCCATGCCTGACGGCCCCCTCCGGTTTCACGGGAAAACCCACCCTGCGGCCCCCGGCGGCGTTCGCACCGAAACCAGTAGGCCTGGGAAATCTGCCACGAGACGGCGAGGCCTGACGAGGGAAATCTTATCCGCCGACCCCGACAGCGAGGCCCGACAGCATGGCGAGGCCGAGCACGAGGACGAACGCGCCGGCAAGGAGTTCGAGTCCACCCACCGCGAGGGCTCCCGCAGAGCCGCGTCCGCCGGCGAGCTTCAGGGCCATCGCCTTTGCAAAGACCGCTAAACTCGCGAGCGCGCCCGTGGTGAGGGCGGTCCCGAGCGCCATCGCGAAGGTCGCCGCGATGCCGGCCGCGAGGATGCCCTGCGAGGCGGAGAAGACGAGGATGAGCACCGCCCCGGCGCAGGGGCGGGACCCGGCGGCGATCACGACGCCGGCCCGCTCCCGCCAAGATTCGAGCCGGCCGATGACGGTGGCGTCGGTGAGGTGGACATGTCCGCAGCCGGGGGCGCAGGTGGCGGGCTCGCCGGCCAGTGCCAGGGCGGCGAGGCGGCCGGCCTTTCTCCACGTCACCGAGAGGCCGAGGAGGGCTACGAGGGCGAAGCTCACCGTCTCAATCAGCGTGCCCGCGCGCGTCATGCCGGCGGCCGTGGCGTTGAGGAGCAGGCTGCCGATCCCGACGATGGCGATGGCGACGATGGCCTGAAGCAGCGCGGCGGCGGCGCTGAGGGAGAAGCCACGGACGAGCGCCCGTTCCCCGGCGACGATGTAGCCGGCGATCACCGCCTTGCCGTGGCCCGGCCCTGCTGCGTGGAACACGCCGTAGCTGAAGCCGATGAGGATCATCGGCCCCCAGCTTCCGCCATCCTTGATCGCGGCGACGGTGGCCTGCAGGCTGCGCGAGAAGCTCGACTGCATGGCGAGCAGCCAGCCGCCGAGTCCATTGGCCGAGGGCGCGGCCTCGCGAAAGCCGATGCCGAAGGGCGAGCGCGACGGCGGCGGAACCGCACCGGAGCCGAGCCACAGCATCAGCCCGGTGAGTACCAGGGCGACGATGCCGACCGCCGCGACTGCGAGCGCCACCTGCCATGCGAGCCGGGCGCGCGTGCCGTCGGGGCCGGCGATGGCTGTGCCTACGGACATGCGACGATGATCCGGTTGGCGAACTGGACGCCGTAATTCGAAGCGCTGGTGAGAGCCTCGAAGAAGGCCTCCGACATGCCGGGCTTGGCGTCCGCCGTCTTCGGCTGCTCGGCCTTGGGCCGGGTCACCGTGGCGGCGCAGCCGGCCGGCGCGCCGACGAGGCGGGCGGTATCCGCATCCTCGGAGAGGCTGAACGAGACGAAATAGCTCGGATCGTACACTTCCAGCGCCGCGACGCCCCGGCCTTGCGCCACTGGCGACTTCAGCGGAAGCAGGAAGCTGAGTGTCAGGGTGTCGCCATTCATCGCCATGCGCGGCTCGGTCGGGTCACCGAAGCTCTGCTCCTTGCCGCCGACCTTGAGCTTGGTGAAATAGGCGAATTCGGCGAGATTCGTGGTGTTCTCGGCCGCCAGCCCGGCGAGTTCGTCCGGGGACAGCTTGCCGTCGCCATTGGCATCGAGGCCCTGCGTGACGAAGGCGGAATAGTTCGCATCGAAGGTCCAGGCGTGGCGGATGCCGGTGACCTTGCCACCCTCGCCGTAATCGATCTCCGCCTTCGAGGTCACCCAGACATGGGGATGGGCCTGCGCCGGAGCGGCCAGACCCAGGCTGAGAGCGAGAGCCGCTGCACAGGGGGATGCGAGGGAACGAGCGATCGGCGAAGCCATGCTGGACGCTCGCGATTCAAGGTAAAGAAAATCTCAACACGTGGTGCGTTGCCGACGGAAACACCGCCCACCGCTTCGATCTCCTCCGATGTCACTGGGGCGAAAGCGAGGCGCGTCCCCGCATCACGCGGCCCGGACGCTGGCGAGGAACCCGGCGATCCGTGCATCGAGGGCGAGGCTCGCCGCTGCCACGCGTCCCGCGATGATCCTCACCGATTCGGCTGCCCTGGCGCTCGAAGCGGCCGCCTCCTCGACGGTGGCGATGCCCCCGGACACCGCATCCGCGCTGGCCTCGGCATCGGCGACGCTCTCCGAGACGCGGCCGCCCGCGATCCGCTGGGCGTCGAGGGCGAGGGCGACGGCGGCATCCGCGCCCGCCATCTGCTCCATCGTCCCGCCGATCGCCTCGACCGCCCGAAGGGTGTCGTCCGCAGCGGCACGGATGGCCTCGATCTGCCTCTTGATCGCCTCCGTGGCACCAGCGGTCTGGGCGGCGAGCGCCTTCACCTCGCCGGCGACCACCGCGAAACCCCGTCCAGCCTCGCCGGCGCGGGCCGCCTCGATGGTGGCGTTGAGGGCGAGGAGGTTGGTCTGCGCGGCCACGGTGGCGATGGTTTCCACCACCGTGCCGATCTCGCGTCCTGCCTCGGTGAGCGATACGGCAGCCCGGCGCGTGGCCGTGACGTCGCGTTGCGCCAGATCGCCGAGACCGTCGCGGATGCGCGATTGCCGGTCGATCGCCTCGCCACCCTCGGCGACCTCCGCACTGGCCGCCGCGGCCCTGCGCACCTGCCGACCCGCGCCGGCGGCCCCGTGCGAGACGATGGTGGTCTGATCCCGCGTGAGGCGCACGGCGTCCGAGACCGCCTCGGCGGCCCCCGCCATGGCGTCCGCGGCGCTCGACAGATCCTGCGCTACGAGGCGCGCGTCTTCCTCGAAGGCCTGGGCCGCCGCTTCGAGGCGGGTGGCCCGCTCCGTGTCCAAGGCGGACCGGGCGAGTGCCGTCGCGTCTCCGTCGACCTTCTCGACGAGGACGGTCCGAAGCACGGCGATGGAGCGGGCCATGGTCCCGATCTCGTCGCGGCGGTCCGTCAGCGGAATGGGACGCGCCAGATCCATGGCGGCGAGGGCGTCGATCGCGGAACCCAGACGAGCCAGCGGCTGGCGGATTTCCTTCCGGACCAGCCAGAGGGCCAAAGCGAGGGTCGACAGGATCACGACGGCGGAGGCGGCGAGGCTGACGATGCGTGTCCGCCGGATTTCCGCCGTGACCTCGGTCCGTTCGTCGGCCAGGCGAGCCAAGGTGTTCTCGCCGATGCGCGTGATCGCCGATACCATCCCGATGCGGCTCGCCACGGTCGCTTCGTCCGTGCCCTGGATGAGGGCGGCTTTGGGGGAAATGGTGAGGCCGAGTTCCGCCGTATCGGTCTGATAGGCCAGGAACTCCTTCAGCATGAGATCGAGCGTGAGGCGTTCCGTGTCGGGGACATGCCCCTGGATTTGAGCCAGGAAGGCCTCTCTCTGCCGGCCGACAGCGGCGAGAGCGCCTTTCAGAGCGCCGAACCTGCCTTTGGCATCCTCGGTATTCTCGGCGGTGTAGACAGAATTGGCCGCGACGACCGTGCGTTCGATCGCGAGGGCGAGGCCCTGCGCCGACAGGGCCCGTTCCCAGACCGCATCCATCTCCGTCGCCCGTGTCTGCCGATGCAGCACGACCCGGTCGTGGAGCAGGGACAGAGCGCAGGCGCCGAGGGCGAGAAGCCCCATCACCGCCGCGAGCTTGTTACCGAGGGAGAGCCGCATCGATCCGGTCCGTCATCTGTCGCTTTTGCGATGCTGATGACGTTCCGAACCTTGCGGGGAGCTTAAATCGAGGCGGCTAACAGATTGAAATGTCTAACGAAGATTGCTCGGAGCCGCACTCCGGAGGCAGTCTAAAAAGCAGTGGCGGCTCCCGGAGGAACCGGGAGCCGCCCGATCGTCAGCTCAGTAGGCCGTCGCGTCGGCCGAGGCGACGTCGACACGGTCGCCATTGCGCGAGAAGGCGATGGTGGTCTCGCGCCCATCGGAACCGAGGGTGCCGGGCACCGAGAGATGCACCGTCTGCTCGGGGTTGAGGGTGGTCACGAGACGGATCACCTGCGGCTGATCGCTGCCGGAATTGACGCTGGCCAGGGTCGCGACGACGCGGTAGCGGCCGTTCTCGACCGTGTAATAGGCCGAGCCGCGATACGCGCCGAGATCGACGCTGCGGGCGCTCGCCGGCTGAAGCTCCGTCGCCATCGAGGCGGTGGCGGAAGCGAGCGTGAGGGCGGTAGCGATGAGGGCGGTGGCGAGGGGAGTTTTGGACGAGATGCGCATGATGAGGAGAACCTGTGCGGTTACTGTCCGCCGGGAGTGCCCGTTCGGAGAGCCGGTTGCACCGGGAGACCGACATATGCGGATTTCATGCTGCGCTGCGAAGATGGAAATATTGCAACGCATAAATGCGCTGAATGCATGTCTGTGGGATTTATCCGGTTAGATATGCCGACAGATCATGAAGGCGGTGAGTTTACGACCCTCAAGCCCGCCTGATCGTCAGACCTCGACGGGCACAGGCGCGTTTCGGCCAGCGCCGCGACGCCACGTCGCCGTCATGTTGCGGTGCAATATAAAAGGTCGCGTCAGTCGCGACGGGTCAGCGCCGCGATCTCGGCCTCTTCCCTCGCGGTCAGCGCGGCCTCGCCATCGGCCCGACGACGCGACAGCCGCCAGATCCCGAAGACGCCGAGGCCGAGCGCCGCCAGAGGTGTCAGCCAGAGCAGCAGCGTGTGCAAGGCGAGGACCGGGCGCAGCAGGACATACTCGCCGTAGCGACCGACGACGTAAGCCTGGACCTGCTTGTCGTCATCTCCGGCCTTGAGCCGTTCCCGCACGATCAGCCGCAGATCGCGCGCCAGGGGGGCGTCGGAATCGTCGATCGACTGGTTCTGGCAGACGAGGCAGCGCAGGCCGGAGGAGATGTCGCGCGCCCGGGCTTCGAGCCTGGCATCCGGCAGCACCTCGTCCGGCTGGACCGCGAGGACGTGACCCGAAGAGGTGACGAGGAGCGCCAAGGCGAGCCACGCCCGAGGAAGAGCCCCGGCGCTCATTCGGCCGGTGCCATGTTGCCCGGCAAGGCCTTGGCCTTCTCCTTCGCCCGCGCCGGTGCCCCGACACGCATCCTGCGGTCGGTGAGCGACACCGCTCCGCCGAGCGCCATCACCACGGCGCCGAGCCAGATCAGCAGCACCAAGGGCTTGTAGTAGAGCCGCAGCCCGATGGCGCCGCCGGGAACGACTTCGCCGAGGCTGGCATAGACCTGGCTCACGCCGAGGGTCAGGAGGCCCGATTCCGTGACAGTCATCTTGCGGCTGGGATAGAAGCGCTTGCCCGTCTCCACCGTGCCGACGAAGTCGCCGGCGGCGTTGCGGATGGTCAGGAAGGCCGTCGTCTCCTCGTAATTCTCGCCCGCGCGCGGGCCGACCCGGTCGAGGGTGGCGACATAGGGGCCGGAGGCGAGGGACTCGCCCGGCTTCACCGTGCTCAATCCTTCCGTGGCCCAGCCCTGCGCGGCGATGCCCAGGACCACGACGCCGACGCCGGCATGGGCCAGGGCCGTACCCCAGGACGAGCGCGGCAGGCCGATGGCACGGCGGAACACGGCGCTGGCGGTCCGGGCGCGGCTGTTGCCATAGCCGCGGGCGCGCGAGACGATCTCCATCACCGAGCCGATGATCAGGTAGGCGCCGAGGCCGATGCCGATGGGCGCCATCATCGGGCCGCCCCAGGTCCAGGCCAGAACGGCGAGGCCGACGACGAGCGCGACCCCCATGGCGGCGAACAGGCGCTGGGAGGCGGCGTGCACGTCGCCGCGCTTCCAGGCCAGGGTCTGGCCGAAGGGCACGATCAGGAGGAGCGGGATCGCCAGGGGGATGAAGGTGTAGTTGAAGAAGGGCGGGCCTACCGAGATCTTCTCCGCCGTCAGGGATTCGAGCAGCAGCGGGTAGAGCGTGCCGACGAAGACGGTGGCGCAGGCGGCGGCGAGGAACAGGTTGTTCATCACCAGCGCGCCCTCGCGCGAGATCGGCGCGAACAGGCCGCCCTGCCGCAGCATCGGCGCGCGCCAGGCGAAGAGGCTGAGCGAGCCGCCGATGAACAGGATCAGGATGGCGAGGATGAAGACGCCGCGCGTCGGGTCGGTCGCGAAGGAATGCACCGAGGTGAGGACGCCGGAGCGCACGATGAAGGTGCCGAGCAGCGACAGCGAGAAGGTGAGGATGGCGAGCAGCACCGTCCAGACCTTGAGCGCGTCGCGCTTCTCCATGACCACGGTGGAATGCAGCAGCGCCGTACCCGCGAGCCAGGGCATCAGCGAAGCGTTCTCCACCGGATCCCAGAACCACCAGCCGCCCCAGCCGAGCTCGTAATAGGCCCAGTACGAGCCCATCGCGATGCCCAGCGTCAGGAAGCTCCAGGCGGTCAGCGTCCAGGGCCGCACCGCGCGCGCCCAGACCGCGTCGATCCGCCCGTCGATGAGCGCGGCGATGGCGAAGGCGAAGGTGATCGAGAAGCCGACATAGCCGACGTAGAGCAGCGGCGGATGGATCGCGAGGCCGAAATCCTGCAGCAGCGGGTTGAGGTCGTTGCCCTCCACCGGCGCCGGACTCATCCGCGTGAACGGGTTCGAGGTGGTGATGATGAACAGCACGAAGACGAAGGTGATGAGGCCCTGGACCGCCAGGGTGTTGGCCCGCAGCACCGGCGGTACCGAATTCCTCGACACGGCGACCAGCGCGCCGAACAGGGCGAGGATGAGGACCCAGAGCAGCATCGAGCCCTCGTGGTTCCCCCACACGCCCGAGAGCTTGTAGAGGAAGGGCTTGGCCGTATGCGAGTTCTCGACCACGTTCTGGACCGAGAAGTCCGAGGTGGCGTGCGCGTAGGTGAGCGCCGCGAACGAGAACAGGATGCAGCCGAAGGCGCCCAGCGCCGCCGGCGTCGCCACGGCGCGCAAGGCCGCGTCGCCCGAGCGGGCGGCCCAGACCGGCATCACCGCCTGGACGAGGGAGAGCGCCAGCGCCAGCGCCAGCGCGAAATGTCCGACCTCGATCAGCACGTCGGATTGTCCTTCCCTATGGCGACTTGCCTGGCAGCCACTTGGCTCATCGTTCGCTGCGTCGTCCGAGACCGGTCTCGCCGTCGGCGGTCGTCACGCCGGCCGGACTCTCCTTGCCGGGGGCGCCCGGCTTGCCGGCAGCGGCGCCCTTGGAGCCGCCTTCCTGCCAGCGCCCCTGCGCCTTGAGCGCGTCGGCGACCTCGCGGGGCATGTAGGATTCGTCGTGCTTGGCGAGCACGGTGTCGGCGCGGAAGATGCCGCCCGGTTCGAGCCGGCCCTCGGCGACGATGCCCTGTCCCTCGCGGAAGAGGTCGGGGAGCAATCCGCGATACTGCACCTGCACGGTGGCATTGGTGTCGGTCACGGCGAAGTCGATATTCTGGTCGGGGCCGCGCTGGAGTGAGCCCTCCTTCACGAGGCCGCCGAGGCGGAAGCGCGTGCCCGGTGCCACGCCCTGCGCGGTCACCTCGGTCGGCGACCGGAAGAACACGATCGATCCGCTCATGGCGGAGAGGATCAGGCCGAGCGCCAGAGCGAGCACGGCGCCGCAGGCGGCGATCAGGATCAGGCGGCGGCTCTTGCGAGTCACGAGTTTCGTCCCGTTTCTATGTCCGCGCCTCATGATCGGGCGCTCAGGCCGTGCGGAAGTCTCGTTCCGGTTGTCCCGTCGTCTGGCGTGTCTCGGGTTTCGGCCCCATGGCAGTCCGGGTCAAGGGCCGCGGCCGGGGCGGATTGTCAGGGGCGCCGTTCCTCGCGGCTTGAATCAGGGCGTGCCGTTGCCTCCGCGCAGGCCGAGCTCCTGGGCCAGGATGTCGAGCTTTTCCATGGCTCGGGGATCGGGGCTCAAGGCCATGCGCCCGCGATCGAGGGCATGGCTCGCCTGCTGGCGCTCACCGAGCACAGAGTAGGAACGCACGAGACGCAGCCAATCATCCACCGTGCCGCCCTTCGAGGCGAGGCGCCGGTCGAGGCCGGCGACCATGCTGCGGATGGCGGCGTCGCGTTCCGGCGCCGGCATCGCCTTCACGGCGGCCACGGCCGCATCCGTCCCGGCGCGCTCGGCCGCGTCCGCCGCGGTGATCGGCGGTGTCGTCGGCGCGGGCGCCGAGGCGAGGCCGAACTCGCGGGCGAGTTCGTCGAGCCGGCCGGTGGCGTCCGCGTCGCTGCCGAGCGCCGTCCGAGCCCGGTCGAGCACCGCCTTCATCTTTTCGCGATCCCCGAGCACGCCGTAGGAACGGACGAGGCGCACCCACTCGTCGGCCGTGCCGCCCTTCTCCGACAGGCGCCGGTCGAGGCCTTCGACCATGCCGCGGATCGCCGCGTCACGGCTGGCCGGCGGCATCGCCTGCAACGCGGCGGCGGGGCCGGGCTCGGCGGCGGCGGGGCCGGATTCGGCAGTCTTGGCGCGCGGGATGTCGGGGCCCTGCGCGCCGGGCTTCTCCGTCGGAGCCGGCTCGCCCTTGAGCCGGGTCAGGGTCTCGCGCACCAGCGGCAGCCAGGGCGCATCGGCCGGAGCGCTGTCCAACAGGGTCGAGAGGCGCTGGATCGCGCCGGGAATGTCGCCGTCGAGTTCGGCGGCGCGCGCGAGATAGAAGCGCGGCTTGGCCGCACTCGCATCGAGCTCCGCCGCGCGCTCGAAGATCTCCTTCGCGCGGGGCGTAACGGTTCCGTTGGCGCCGGCCACCAGCGCCTCGCCCCAGTCGGAGAGCCGCTGCGGCGTCTCGCCGAGCACGCGGGTCGCCGCCTCGTAGGCATGCGCCGCATCGTCGAAACGCCCGAGACGGACATAGACCGGTGCCAGAACCGACCAGCCGCGACCGTCGCTCGGGTCGCTGGCGAGACGCGCTTCGATCTGACCGATGGCCTTCAGCATGTCCTGGCCGCCGGCCTGCGCCGACTGCCGGTCCGCCGCCGTCTGGGACGGCATGTGCGGTGAGCCGTAGAGGCCGTAGGCGATGAGCGCGACGAGAGGGATCGTCGAGAGCGCGAAGGCCGATGCCGCGCGACGCTGGCGCAAGGCGGGTTCGGCCATGCCGTCGGAGGCGGCCTCGGGGCTCTCGCGGCTGGCGCGCAGGAGGCGGCGGCCGGCTTCGGTCCGGGCGGCCTCGGCCTCTCCTGGGGCGATCAGCCCGCGCGCGAGGTCACGCTCGATCTCGCGGACCTGATCCTCGTAGAAGCTGGTCTCGGTGGAGAGCGCCTCAGCCTGAGGTTGTGCGACGGACTTCGCCCGCCGTGCCTTAGACCACAGTGACATCGGCCAGAGCAGGGCCAATACGGTGCCGCCCGTCATCGCCGCCAGAATGAACCAGATCGCCGTCATCGTACCCCAGAATCACAACACAGCATGTAAACGCCGGACGGGCCTGAGCGCAGGGATCGGTCCGGCGACACGGTGTCACGCGAGTCCGTGCGGTTTCAGACGGCGAAGACCGACCCCGACATCGGCGGCGCCCTCGTTTGAAACACCATTCGCGGCGTTTCGGGAAGTGCGGGGAGGGGTACCGCCCGTCGCAAGCATCATCCGACGCTGGCATTCGGCGCGTCGCCCGGCACCTCGATCACGGCCCTGACGCCTCCGAGGGTCGCGTCCTCCAGGCGGAAGCGGCCGCGATAGAGGGTCGCCAGATCGGCGACGATGGAGAGGCCGAGGCCCGAGCCCGGCTTGGTCTCGTCGAGCCGCCGCCCGCGACCGAGGACCGCCGCGCGATCCTCGGGTTGCAGCCCCGGTCCGTCATCCTCGATGGAAACGAGGAGATGGGGATAATGGTGCTCGCTCACCGTCTCCGCCCGGATCGACACGCGGCTGCGGGCCCATTTCGAGGCGTTGTCGACGAGGTTGCCGATCATCTCCTCGAAATCCTGGCGCTCGCCGCGAAAGCGCAGGCCGGCGGGCACGTGGACCTCGTAGGCGATGTCTTTGTCGCGGTAGATCTTGCCGAAGGTGCGCACCAGGCCGGCGAGGGCCGGCTCGACTTCGGTGGAGGTGCCGAGCGTGCCGGCCAGCGCCGCCGCCCGCGCCCGGTCGAGGTGGTAGTTCACCTGGTCGCGCATCACCGCCGCCTGCTCGCGGATCTTGAAGGCGAGGTCTTCCTGCGCATCGCTGGCGCCGACCTCGTTGACGATGATCGAGAGCGGTGTCTTCAGGGCATGGGCGAGGTTGCCGACCTGCGTCCGCGCGCGCTCCAGGATTTCGCGGTTGGTCTCGATCAGAAGGTTCACCTCGCCGGCGAGGGGGGCGATGTCGCGCGGGTATTCCCCGCCGATGCGGTCGGCCTCACCCCGGCGGATCGCGCCGAGGGCCGTGCGCAGCTTCGCCAGGGGGGCCAGACCGAAGCGGATCTGCAGCAGCGTCGTCAGCGCCAGGAACAGGCCGAGCAGGCCGAAGGTCACCATCAGCGAGAAGCGGAAGCGGCCGACATCGTTCTCGATCTCGTCGGCCGGGCCGGCGACGCGCACGGTGTAGCGCCCCTCCTCGCCGAGATCGACATCGCGCTCGATGATGCGCAGGGGGCGGTCGTCCTGGGCCTTGCCGTAGCCCTGGCGAATCTGGCCGATCCCGGCATTGGTGTCCGGCGTCCCCGCCGGCTTCAGCGGCACGCCGACGAGGGAGCGCGAGGTGCGCAGGTCGCGCGGGCGCGCTTCCGGCCGTCCCACCTGCCAGTACCAGCCCGAGAGCGGCAGGTCGAAGCGCGGATCGCTCAGGTTGAAGGACCGGCTCTCCGGGTCGTTGGGCGAGACGAGATCGGTGGCGAGGTTGTTGGCATAGACCAGAAGCCGGCTGTCGAAGGAGCGCTCGGTGTTCTCGCGATAGAGCGTGGTGAGGATCCAGGCCGCGATCAGCAGGATCGCCGAACTCGCGAGCAGCGCGGAGCCCGCCAGGCGCACGGCGATGGAGCGGCGCCGGAACGGCAGCCAGGACGGAAAGGCGGTCATCTCGGCGTGTCGGTCATGGGGGCCGTGCCCTGGTGCGTGAGAGAGGCCGGCAACGCGCTCTGCGCGAAGCACGGCGCTGGTGTAGACGGCCTGTCCATATTATGTACACATCTCGCGGAAGGGGAACGGACCATGGCTCTTCATATTCGCGACGAGGAAGCGGATCGCCTCGTGCGGCTTCTCGCCGAGCGCAAGCACATTTCGCTGACGGACGCCATCAAGCTCGGCGTGGGCAACGAGCTCAAGCGCGAGGACGAGAAGCTCTCGCTGTGGGAGCGTATTCGCCCGATTCGTGAGCGCATCGCCCAATCCCCCTCGACGGGTCTGGAGGCGGACAAAGCGTTCTACGACGAACTCAGTGGCGACATCTGATGTACGTCGATTCCTCTGCGATCGTCGCGATGATGACCGACGAACCGGAAGGTCGGAGACTATCAGAGCATCTCGAAGCAGCAACTCACCGCATCACGTCGGCGCTCGCCATATACGAAGCCGCACTCGCCATCCGTCGCAAGCGGCTTCGGCCGATGGTGACGATCCAGGCCGACATCGCGATGTTCTTGGACGCGACGGATACACGGGTGGTTTCGGTTCCTGGCTCGGCGGCGGATCGGGCCCTGAGCGCCTTTGAACAATTTGGCAAAGGAACTGGCCATCCCGCTCAGCTGAACATGGGAGATTGCTTCTCTTACGCCATGGCTGATCTCCACGGCGTCCCGCTCCTCTTCAATGGCCGGGACTTCGTCCACACCGACATCGCCCAGGCTCTGGCCTGAACCGCGCCGACGCTACACCCGCGACGGCGGCTGGTTCGGGTCGACGAGGTAGCCGAGGCCGCGCACGGTCTGGATCAGGTCCACCGCGAGCTTCTTCCTGAGACGGCCGACAAAGACCTCGATCGTGTTGGAATCCCTGTCGAAATCCTGGTCGTAGAGATGCTCGGTCAACTCGGCCCGTGAGACGACGCGGCCGGTATGGTGCATCAGGTAGGCGAGCAGGCGGTATTCGTGGCTGGTCAGCTTGATCGGGTTGCCGTCGACATAGACGCGGCCCGAGCGGGTATCGAGCACGACCGGCCCGCAGGAGATCTGGCTGGTGGCATGGCCGGTGGCGCGGCGCAGGAGCGCGCGCACGCGGGCCATCAGCTCCTCCATGTGGAAGGGCTTGGTCACGTAGTCGTCGGCCCCGGCATCGAAGCCGTCGACCTTGTCCGACCAGCGGTCGCGGGCGGTGAGGATGATGACCGGCGTCTTGATCCCCGCGCGGCGCCATTTCTGCAGCACGCTGACGCCGTCCGCCTTCGGCAGGCCCATGTCGAGGATGATCGCGTCGTAGGGCTCGCTCTCGCCGAGATAGCCGCCCTCCTCGCCGTCGAAGGCCTTGTCGGCGACGTAGCCGGCCTCCTCGAGCGCGTTCACCACTTGCCGGTTGATATCCCGGTCATCCTCGACGACGAGCAGACGCACTGCGATTCACTCCCAAGATGAGGCGGCTGTCAGGCACCGGGTACGGAGACCCGTGACGTCCGCCGTCGTCACTGGCCGATGACCCGACCGGTGGTGGCATCCACCATCACGTGGACGAACTGCCCGTCCCTGCGCAAGGCCGTCAGTAGATAGGCGAGGCCGTCCTCGTGCCGGCACAGCCTGGCGCGCTGAATCTCGGCCCGGAGAATCACCGTCCGTGCAGCCCGGATCGCGGCCACCGGCTCGATCACCCGCTTGTCCGCCACAGCCTCGCGCAGATCCGCCGGGCTGAGGCAACTCTCGCTTGGCGGAACCGGATGAAGCGGTGCCGCGACCTCGGCCGTGCCGGTCGTCGCCTTCTCTTCCGCCAGTGTGCGAATCGGCCCCGTCGCGAAGGCCGCGACGGTCAAACCGATGAACAGCAGGGCGAGGAGGATGCGCATGGATAACGTCAATGGTCTTCGAGCACTGAATGCGCCCTGAATGCGGGCTCGACCGGACGTTGGTCCGGGATGATCGGATGGCAGAGTGAAACGCCGTCAGCGAGCAAGCCGGCGGCGGACCGTCCGGTTCCCGCCATCCGGCATCAAGGGCTGTCCGCACCGTGCGAAACCAGACGCCGCAAGGTCGCCTGCAGGGCGATGCAGAGGAGGTGCTGGCAGTCGATATGGTCAAGGGCCGCCTTGCGTAGGGCGGTCATCGAGCGCTCGAACCCGGTCTCGGCGGCCTGGAGGCGGCCGGAGGCGGCGAGCATCCGGGACGAGGGCGGGAACAGGCAGGCGAGGCGCGTCATCGGCAGGAACTCCGAATGCTGTGGCACGGGGCGTCACCGCCACTCTTCACCGCCCCTCGTGGCGCGGCTCGGACAGGCGGCGCAGGATCTCGTCGAACTTCTCCCGCGCCCGCTCGTCGCTGCGGTCGACCCCGCGGGAGATCTCGCTCGCCAGGCGCGAGAGGTCTTCGAGCACCCGCGTGCGGCTCTCGATGGCGAGGGCCACGGCCGAGTTCGCCTGGGACGCTCGTTCGAGAGCCGTCGCGGTGGCGCCGGCGTCACCGATCCGGGCTTCCTGCGACCGCACGGTTTCCCGGTAGAGGTGCAGGCAGGAAAAGCCGAGCAACGCGGCCACGATCCAGCCCGCGCCTTCCTCCGAGAACAGGAGGCGGATGCCTTCAACAGCGATTCTGTCCATGGGACCGACCTCCCTCTCGCTGCTCCCTGAGGGCAGTTCACGCGGGCGATGTCTGGTCGCCGCGCGCTCGCACGGCGTCGAGCGCGCGAGCCAGGGTGTTGGCGGTGGTGGCATCCTCATCGAGGGGCAGGCTGCGGAAGACCTTTTCCGCGAGCCCGTCGACCCCGCCCGCAGCCGTCACCAACCAGGCCGGTGCCTGGTCGAGCGCCCGCTGAACCGCGCGGGCAATCACCACCGACCCCACCGGCACGGACAGAACCCGCCCGCGCACCGCCCCGGCCACCGCATTGATCGCGTAATCGCCGACATTGCGCACGAGGCGTTCGACGAGGGCGGTGGTGATCAGGATGCGCAGGGGACCGGCGATCCGCGCGGTGGCGGCCGTCGCCGCGGTGATCGCCAGGGGCACCAGGATGGCGGTGATGCCCTGCGCCACCGCGATCAACGCGTCACCCCAGGGCAGGAGGATGACGGGTTCGGCGGGCGACGCCATGCAGGGCGAGGCGGCGCAGGAAGAGAGGATCGCGGCAAGGCCGCCGAGGATGAAGAACCGGCGTTTCATGGTTGTCTCCGGGATTTTCACGGGAAACTTCAAGACGAGGCAGGGGGAAGTTGGCCGGTCCGGTCAGGCGCCGAGGCCGAGAAGCGCCTGAAGCGACGCCTTGAGGCGCGCCCAGGTCCCGGCGGGAGCGGGCGCTCCGATCCGCTGGGGCGATCCGGTCCGCAGCGAAGGCGCGCGGGGAAGCGGGCGGCGATCGGAACCGGCGGTGGGGCCCGGAACGATCCCCGCAGGGCCTTCGATCCGCACAGATGGAGATCGGGGCGTTGCGGCCGGACGCGGGATCGGCGTGGGATCGGTGGAGCGGGCGCGCGGCAGGGAGAGGGCATAGGGTGTGCGGAACTGGTCGTATTCGGCCCGCCGGCGCGGGATCAGGGAGGCGGGCCGGTTCCACATCAGGAACGCTTCGGCGGCCCCGTCCCGGTCGCCCGCCTTCAGGCGCCGCACCACCGTCGAGCGGCGGAAGGCGCCCTCGCCGATATTGAAGCAGAGCGAGACCAGGGCATCGACGGCATGCTCGGGCAGGTCGAGGGGCGCCACGGCGCCGACGATGCGGACGAAGCGGCTTACGTCGCGGGCGAATACGGCGTCGCATTCCTCCGCCGTCAGGCGCAAGGTCGGCGTCACGGCGGGCGGCCCCGCGGCACTGGTATGGCCGACGCCGATGGTCCAGATGCCGACGGCATCGCGATAGGCCTCCAACCGCCGCCCCTCTCGGGCGACGAGCACGGCACTGCCAATGGCGCTGAGGTCCATGGTTCACTCCGGGGCTGAGACGGGGATGCGCGCCGGCCGGCGCCGCGAGATGCGAGGTGTGAGACCGGGGAGGAGGCAGGCCTCCCCGGCGATTCAGGGCACGGCGAGGCCCCAGAACGCGCTGTCGGCGGCGAGGATTCCGCCCTCGGCGCCGGTGAAATGGGCGAACACCTCCACCGTGTCGCCGGCATTGAGGGCGAGCGTCGCCGTGAGGGCCAGTGTCGAGATGCCGTCGACGAGGCCGGTCACGCCGGCGCGATGGCGCGGTGCCACTGCGCCGTTGCGGTAGAACCGGGCCTGGAGGGCACTGGGGGAAGCGCTTCCGATCTTGCGGAAGGCGAGGCCCGCGCCGAACGTGTAGGTGCCCGGTTCCGGCGCGACGAACCGGTTCGTCGCGGGCACGAAGGCGTTCTGGTCGTTCACGTCGGCATTGTTGAACGCCACCTTGGTCCAGGTGGCGGCGGGGATCGTCGCGTCCGCGCTCATGGAGGCGGAGAAGCGCGGCAGGTTCGTGAGGCGCGACCAGCGCGTCCCGTTATAGCCCTTGAAGGCGCCGGCCGTGCCGTCGAACACGATCTGGCCGGGCGCGAGCCCCAGGGTGGGCGTACCGGCGCGGCTGACGAGTTCGAGGGCGCCGGTTCCCCTGAACTTGACCACCGATCGCCGCGTCGTCGTGCCGATATCCGTCGTCTGGAAGTCGACGAGCGTGCCCTGTGCCGTGGCGGTGAAATCCTCCTCGGCGACGCCGTTGAAGGTCACCATGTTGCTGGAGAAACCGCCGGTCGCCTGGTAGCCGCGACCGAAGAATCCGAAGAACCGGTCTCCGGCGAGGATGCCGGTGGGGGCTGCCGGAGTGCCGCGGGCGATGCGCGTGGTGATGTTGACCACCGGCGAGCCCGTGCCGCTGTAGCATTCGAGCTGGAACAAGGCGGCGTTCGACGAACCCGAGACGAAGAGCGGTGCGCTCGCCACCGGGCCGCCCGGCGCGGCGGCCGAACCGAAGCCGACATAGCCGTTGCCCGGCTGGACCCTCCAGGCATGGGTCCAGTTCGTGCCGTCGGCCGAGACCTTCGCGGTCAGGCTGTCGTCCGCGACGAGGCCGATCTCGGCGCGGCCCGAGAACCCGCTCTGCATCAGCAGCGAGAGGACGTTGGCCGCGCTCGCCTTGTTCAGGACGGTCCGCAGATCGCCGCTGCCGCCCTCGCCGCTGCCGCGCGCGGTCCACAGAGCCTTGTTGAGCTTGGCCGAGAACGGATTGTCCGCATCGGCACTCGTCCCCAGTCCGAGGAGTCCGAGATTCTGCAACGCGGAGATCGTCCGGGCGAGGCCGGTCCAGCCCGTGCCGTCGAAATGGTAGAACGCGTCCTCGTCCGCCACGTAGGCGAGCCACCCGGCCCTGGGTGCGAACCCCTCCCAGACCCCGTCACGGAAGTGGACGATGCGGCCGGACAGGCCGGTCCAGGCGCCGGTGGGCGCGGCGGCGGCGATCAGGTAGCGGGCTCCCTCGACCGGTGAGGGCGGCGGTGCCGTCAGGTCCTTGTCGAGGCAGGCGAGCTGCACGAGCGTGTCGAGGGCGGCCAGGGCCTCGTTATAGGTGACGTGCTTTCCCGCCTGCGCCGCCGCGATCAGCGGCAAAGCGAGGTTGGCTGTCGTTTGCGACATGGTGGGGCTCCGGATCGGTGGGTCGCTCAGGCGGAGCGCACGGGCAGGATGGCGCGGCGGCTCGGACCGGGTCCGGCGAGAGCCCCGACCTGGGCGACGCTCACGTCGAGCAGGATCTGCTGCGCGCCGAAATCGGCGGCCTCGTCGGCGGCGGCGTAGAGAAGCGCCGGCTCGTCGGTTCTGACGGTCCGCAGAACGGAGCCGCCCGCCGCATGGATGGCGACGAGGTAGGTCTCGCTCGCCTCGTCATGCGGGATGTCGACCGGCTCCCAGCCATCCGCGTCCCGTCTTGCGCGGCGAAGCCAGGCGAGCCTGATCCCACCGGCCTCGCGCCGTGCGGTCACGTGCACCGGCGCGAGCGGCAGAAGCGGCATCAGGTTCGCGCTCGCCTGCAATTCGACGAAGCCCGGATCGGCCGGGTCGCGGCTGGCAGAGCCGATCCTGTAGCGGAACGGCCGGCCGGCCTCGTCGAGGCGTTCCACCAGTGGCACGACCGCCCCGTCGTCGAGGCGCACGACGAGGCAGCCGGCCGGATTCTCGCGCGTGGCGAGATCCTCACTGCCCATCAGGCCGCGCAGCAGGCGGCTGAGGCGATAGGTGCCGGGGCCGATCAGCTCGGCGCCAGCCGCGGCGATGATCTCGGCCCTGCCATCCGTGCCGATCAGGGCGAACAGGTTGCCGCCGGCCAGCACGTCGACCTCCTCGATCGAAGACAGGGCGCCGGCATGGCGCAGGCGCAGGTCGAGCCGGGCTCCCCGGTCGAAGCGCCAGAGCGGCCCGGCCGGCAAGGCGGTGAGCGTCTCGCCGAGGCAGGCGGGATAATCGACGATGCGATGCAGGCCGAGCGGCCCGTCCGTGCCGGTGGAGCGCCAGACCGCCACCTCGCCGGGCCAGGGATCGGCGGAGACGGCGAGGTATTGCAGGATCGTCGGATTGCCCCGGTCCACCGGCAGGTCGAGCACGCGGGCGAAGGGCGGCCCGGCTATGGAGGGCGGCGGCCTGTGGATCTTCTCGTCCGGGTTGCGATAGGCGCCGGGCCGGAAGCCGTGAACCGCGACGGCGCGCGTCTCCACCCGCCGCGCGCCGGCGCTGTCGGCGATCCGCACGATGCGATGGGGCTGGCGGGCGCCGGGCAGGGACAGGAGGTCGCCCGGCACCAGTTCGATCCGGCGCGGGCTCACCCCGAAAGTGGCGCTGTCGCGCCCGGCGATGGCGGTGTCGAGGAGCGCTTCGGCGAGCGCCTCCGCGCTCTCCCGGCGGGTGACGATGGGCGCCTCGGCATTGCTCTCGCGCCGCCTCATCCCGGTGGGGCGGATCGCCGAGGCGCTGGCGGTTCTGTAATCGGCGCTCTCGCCGTCGCAGAAGGCGAGGGTGAGGGCGCGGGGCAGTTCGGATTCCTCGGCACGGACGACACTCAGCGGCGCCCGCTCCCGGTCGGAGAGCACGAGATCTCCGGCCGCGAGCACGACGGGGCTCTCGCGGCGCGGGCCGAGGATGTCGAGCCTACCGCCCACCGCAGAGACGTCGAGCCCGTAGATCTGGGCGAGGGGCTCCAAGGCACCACGCGCGGACATGGGACGGTCGATGACGTAGCCGTCGAGCCAGGCATCGGCGGTGATCCGGGCCGGCGCGGTGATGCCGAGATCGGTGAGGATCGTGCGGATCAGGCGGTCGAGTTCCAGACCCTCGATCCGTCCTGTGATCCAGTGACCCAGGGACCAGTTCTCCGCATCGGTCCAGACCGTGTCGAAATCCGGGAATGCCGGGAACGGCCGCGCGTCCCAGCACCAGACGAAGACCGAACCGGGCGCCACCATCGGGCCGCCATAAACCGCCGAGACCGGGTTGTGAGCCGGCTCGAAGCCGGGCAGGGCGGCGTCGAAACGGGTCAGGATGGCGGTGAGGCCGCGCGCCTGGATCAGGTCGTCGCGCAGACCCGTCGAGAAGGGCGGTGCCGCGTTCTCGGAGGATTTCGCGTCGGGGAAGACGTTCGGGCCGTTGGTGCCCCTGTCCACCGCCGGGACCCCGATCTCGGTGAGCCAGATCGGCTTCGATTGCGGGATCCAGGCCGTCTGACCGGTCTCGACGCCTCCGTCGCGCTCACGATGCGGGTTCGACCACCAGGAGACGAGGTCCTTGGCCCGGTAGATCCAGGGCTTGCCGGCGGCACCGTCGGTGATCGGAGTGCGCATTTGCGCGCGCCGGTCGGCCTCGCCGGCATAGTACCAGTCGAACGCCTCTCCCGCGCCGAGGCGGCGCTTCAGATAGGCCGGATCGTAGAGGCTGTCGGTCTCGGCGAGGTCGGCATGGCTCGCGCCGTCGCGCCAGTCGCTGATCGGCGGATAGTAATCGATGCCGACGGCCGCGATGGCGGGGTCGGCGAACAGCGCGTCGAGGGGAAACCGCACCGTGGCCCCGCCGTCGCGGACATGGGCGCCGTACTCGGTCCAGTCGGCCGCGTAGACCAGGGCGACGCCGGCTCCGAGGCGGGCGAGCACCTCCTGCGCCAGGGCCTTGAACGCCTCCACCGCCGGATAGCGGCCGGCCTCGGCCCGCACGCGGGTGAGGCTCGGAAACTCGCTGCCGATGAGGAAGCCGGACAGGTGAACGCCATCGGCCGCCCACCCGGCGGCGAGATCGGCATAATGCAGGAGGAAGCGGCGGTATCCGGCGGCGTTGTGGAAGAAGGCCGCGACCTGCGCGCCGGCGGCGGCGGTTCCGTCCGGGCTGCCCGGATGGTCGGGCGCCGGCGTGCAGGTGATGCGGCCGCGCCAGGGATAGGGCGGCTGATGGCCGGCGCCCGCGTCGCGCGGATCGGGCAGGGTGTTGCCGGCAGGCACGTCCATCATCACGAACGGGTAGAGCACGACCTCGAGACCGCGGCGGCGCAACTCGGCGACGAGGCGGCCGAGCCCGGCATCGGAGGGCGTGCCGCCATAGGCCGGCCCCCCGGCGGGCGCGGTCGAGACGGTCTCGACCTGATCGCGGGTCAGGCCGGCGACGCTCCACGTATCGCCGATGGTCGCCTTCTTCGGCCGGTCGACCTTCGGCGTGACCGTGCAATGGCCCGCGCGCAGATCGCTGCCGAACCAGCTCGTCACCACCGAGACCCGCGAGAGACGCGGGCATAGGGCCTGGAGCGCATCGAGGGAGGCGGTGACGTCCGTCGCCTCTTGGAACTGGAACCGGTTGGCCGCCCGCGTGGTCCCGAACCCCGCATCCTCGGTGACCAGGCCGGGATCGAGGCCGAACTCGGTCGAGCCGGGGATGAGGCAGACGGCGCGGACCATGCCGGCGAGCCCCTCGACGGGGCGGATCACCTCGAAGGCCAGTTGTGGTACCCGGTTGCCGAAATCGGCGAGCGCCAGCCGCTCGAACACGATGTAGGCGAGGCCGCGATAGGCCGGTGCCCTGTCGGCGCCCTCCTTGGCGACGATCAGCGGGTCGGGTTCCTGGTCCGCGCCGCCGCGGTGCAGGCGATAGTCGAGCGTCGTCAGGTCGATCTCGCGCCCATCGGCCCAGACCCGGCGGACATGGGCGATCTCGCCCTCGCACAGGCCCACCGCGAGATCGACGGAATAGGCATAGGTCGTCGTCACCGTCTTCTGGCCGGAACCGCCCTTGCCGCCGGAGGCGGCGCGCTGGACGCTGGTATTGGCGACCTCCAGCGGCCGCGTCGCCCAGATCAGCGTCCCGCCGACCTTGGCGCGGCCGTAGACCCGCTTGATCGGCTCGCCCTCGGTGGAGGCGAGCCCGGCGACGTCGCCGAGGCGCGGCCCTTCCACGAAGCGCGGGCCGGCGCGCGACCCGAACAGGGCGTTGTCGATCGCCCCCCCGGCCACGGCGCCGAGGGTGCTGAGCACGGCCCCGCCGATCGGACCGCCGAGCGCGGTGCCCAAGGCCGCCCCGGCCGTCTGCAGGATCAGCGTGGCCATGGGTCGGGGCTCCGGGCGGGAGGGGATGTGCGGTCTGTCGTCCGCCTTGGCCGGCCATACAAAATCTTGTATGACAAGGCGTGGCAGAGCGATCCAAAGACGTTGTGTTCGTGGGAAATTCGCTCGATCAGCTTCGAGCGTTTCCGCTTTCTGCGCGGCGCGAGGCCGGACACCAGATCGACAGGGTGCAGGCCGGCTACGACCCCAATGATTGGAAGCCGATGGCTTCGATTGGGGGCGGTGTCCGAGAGATTCGCCTGCACGAGGCAACCGGCGCCTACCGGGTGATCTACATCGCGAAGTTGGCGGATGCAGTCTTCATCCTGCATTGTTTCAAGAAGACGACGCAGAAGACAAGTCCAAGGGACATCGCAATCGCAAAGACCCGGTACGACAGTCTAATCAGGGACATGACACGATGAGTGCACAGCCGTTTACGAGCGTCTGGGACGCGATCGAGGACAGTTCGGCCGAGGCCGAGAACATGAAGATTCGCTCGTCGCTCATGATTGCCTTGCAGAACCACATCACGGGCGAAGGCTTAAGCCAGACCGAAGCTGCAAAAATTCTCGGCGTGACGCAGCCACGCGTATCGGATCTGATGCGCGGCAAGATCGACCTGTTCGCGATCGATACCCTGGTCAACATGCTCGGTGCGGCCGGCCTTCATGTGGAGATGCACATCAGCAAGGCAGCGTGAGGTTTCGCCGGAGTGACGGCACCCGGAAACCGGAACACATGCGCCAAGTGCCGGCGCCACCACCGCGTCAGGGCCACTTCCGTCACGGCCGCGCCGTCATGGGCGTGGATCATCGTCCCGCCGCCGCAGGCGATGGCGCAATGCTTTGCCGGCAAATACGCGCGGAAGGCGAAGAGCAGGACGTCGCCCGCCAGCGGCTGGTATCCGACCAACCGGTCTGGCACGGCGATGAGGTGGCGCCGGGCCGCCTCCGCCATCGGGTCGGTGCCATGGGTAGCGGATTCCGCCCAGGACGCGGAATAGGGCGGAGCCGTCTCGGGCTCGGGTCCGAGGAGGTGGCGCCAGACCCCGCGCACGAGGCCGAGGCAATCGCAGCCGACGCCCTTGAGCGAGGCCTGATGACGGTAGGGCGTGCCGATCCAGCCACGTGCCTCCGCGACGATCCGGTCAGAGCCGTGCATCCCGCTCTCCTTTGCCGGCTCAACGGAACAGGCTGCCGCCATCGAGGCCGGCGCCGGACCCGGCGACGGTGCGGATGACGAAGTCGTTGCCGGGCATGTGCGGGAAGCCCTGGAAGTTCGCCGCGTTGGCGAAGCGGCCGGAGCAGGTGGAGAAGCGTTTGTCGCAACCCGCCTTCAGGGTGAAGCCGTCCCCCGCCGCGACGGCGTGGGGCGGCTCCTGCCAGAACTCGATCCGGGTGCCGCCATCGGCCGGCCGCTCGGCCCGGATGTCGTTGGCGAGCCCGGCATTCGGTCCCGATATCCAGGTGAGCCGCCCGCCGGTGAAGCTGCCCTCCGCGAAGGACCCCGCCAGTTCCGCCAGCATCTCGCCCGGCGCGGCGCGCGCCAGAACGGTCCCGGTGGTGCGGAAGCGCGGATCGGCGAGATCGACGCGGCAGCGCGCATCGCCGAGATCGGCGCCGCAGGTGGCGCGATAGGTCCGGCCGCGCTCCTCGTCGAGGCGGTGCATCAGGCCGCGCAGCTCCGCGACGAAGGCGGTTCCGGCCCGGCGCACCTCGCCGATCGTGCCGAGATCGAGGAGGAGGCGGGTCTGCGGGTCGCTCCAGTCGACGAGCCAGGTCTCGACGCTGGCCGCGTCGTAAAGCCCGCCCGCCACGTCGTCATTGGCGATGCCGAGCGAAGTCAGTGCCCCGGCTACCTCGCCGCCGCCGACCGCGAAGCCGAGCTCAGCGCTCGCCTCGGCCGCCTCCAGTCCTGAGCGCGCGGCGAAGGTGATGCCGGAGAAGGTGAGGTCGCGGTCGTGGTCGGTGAATCCGAAGGTCAGTCCGTCGCGCCGGGTCAGCGACCAGCAATGGCACAGGGTCGTCGACCCGCCGGCGAGATGCGCGGCGAGGGCGGGCGGGATGTCGCGCATGGCGGGCTCCTTCGAGATCGGTCCTTCGATCGAACGGCCGCTCCGGTCAGGGCACGATCTCGATCAGCGGCACGGTCGGGATCTCGCCGGCGGTGAAGGCCGAGAGGTCCACGCTGAGGTCGTCTGTGTCGAAGCGGACGGGTACGTCGAACCAGAACCCCGCCGTCACCGCCGCGCCCGCGACGGGCGCCGTCGCGAGGGTGACGAGCCCCGTCGTGGCGTCGCAGGTGAAGGCCGAGGAGGGGCGCTCCACGCCGGCCACCGCCACCCGCACTGTCTCGGCCACCGGCTTGGCGATGAGCCGGCGATAGGGCAACGGCCCGGTGCCGTAGGTCTTGGCGAGGGGAAACACCCGCGTCGCGCCGTCGCCGAGGCCGAGCGGTTGGTCGCCCGGACCGACCGCCTGGCTCGGAGGTCCCGAGCGATGGTCGATCCTGTCGCGGTAGCGGAAGCCGTAGAGGCGTCCGCGCCGTTCCTCGAAGAAGGCGAGGACCGCATGCAGCGCGTCGAGGGTGCGAATGCCGAACCCCGCATCGTAGCGCCGGCGCGAATCGGCCCAGCGGCTGTTGCGGTGCTCGCGCCCCGAGGCCAGCGTGACGATCTCGGTGAGACGGCTCGGCCCGCCGCTGCCGCGCAGGGCCACGTCGAGGGGAAAGCGGATGTCGTGGAAATCGCCGGCCATCGCGGGCCTCCTTGAAAGGGGGGTCAGGACGCGCGGCGGCCGCGGGCCACGGCGCGGGCGAGGGCGGCGGCGACCTGCGCCTCGGAGCGGCGGAAGCTCTCCACATCCGGCGTCGCGATGGTGACGGAGACGGAGACCGGCCGCCCCGAGGCGCCGCCCGCGACCCCGAGCCTGCCGTCGCTGCCGCGCGTGAGCGGCAGGATCGCCTCCGGCCCGGCCTCGCCCATCAGGCCCATCCCGTCGCGCATGGGGAAGTAGGTGGGGGCCGCCACCACGCCGCCGCTGGCGAAGGGCCGCACCCGGCCGCCTGAGAACACCCCGCCCTTGGCGAAGGCCGCGCTCGATGCGCTGGAACCGATGAGGCTCCGCACCAGGGATTCGATGCCACCCTTCACCGGGTCGAGCAGTGCCTTGCCGGCCATGCCGGCGAGCTTGGAGACGAGGGAGCCCAGCGCCCCTTCGAGCTGCTTGGCCGCGCCGACATTGCTGGTGAACGCCTTGCTCAAGCTGTCGCCGAACTTCTGCGCGAGGCGGTCCAGCATGGTCAGCTGCTTGGCCCGCTCCGCGTTGGCGCGGTCGATCTCGGTCTCGGCCATGCGAGCCTCCGTTCAGGAATCGGGAAAGGCCATGATCAGCCGCCGCAGGTCGGCGGCGGTGGCGGCGTCGCGGCGGCCGTCGAGGCCGAGCGCGGCCGTCAGTTCGCGGGGCGTCGCCGCCCAGAAGTCGCGCGGGCTCCAGCCGAGGGCATTCAAGCCCAACGCCATCGCCTCGTCCCACGGGAAGGCGGAGGGAGCCTCCGGCGCCGTCCCTCCCGCAGGGCTCAAGGGTCCGGCATGTCCGCCCCGAAGGCGGCGGCGAGGGCCTCGCCGAGCGCCGTCGCGATCGGCTCGATCCCGCCCGACAGCGGCAGCCGCGCCACCGCGTCGTCGTCGAGGTCGTGGCCGCCGCCGCGCAGGGTCGCGCCGAGCAGGGCGATGAGGTCGCGGCTGGCGAGCCGGCCTTCGGCGAACCGCGCCGCGAGGCCGGTGAGATCGGAGGCGCCGAGCGCGTCCTCCAGCTCGGCCAGGGCTCCCAGGGTGAGGCACAGGATGTAGCGCCGGTCGCCGATCTCGACGGAGACCTCTCCGCGCCTGCGGTTCGCCATCACAGGCTCGCGAAGGTGAGGGGGCCGGCCGAGTCGAGGGCCATGTCGAAGGTCACCTCGCCGGCATGGTCGCCGCGATATTCGAGGCTGGTGATCTGGAACGCGCCCTGGATCGTGCCGAAGGCCGGCACCACGATCTGCAGCGTGTCGACGGTGCCGTCGAAGAACATCTGCCGCAGGCGCGCATCCGACGCCTCGTCGCGAAAGACGCCCGAGCCCGAGACCGCCGCGCGGCGCACCCCCGCCCCGGCGAGGAGTTCGCGCCAGCGCCCGACGGATTCGGCCGAGGTCACGTCCACGGTCTCGGCATTGAAGGCGAGTTGCCGGGCGCGCAGGCCGGCCACCGCGACGAAACCCGCTCCCTCGCTGATCCGGATGAGGAGGTCCTTGCCTTTCTGGGCACTCATGGGGTCGCTCCGTTCGAGGTCGGCAGCCGCTCGGTGACGGCCTGGAGGGTGATGGTGGCGCGGGTCTCGCCGCTGCGCTCGTCGCGTGCGCAGGCCAGGGATTCGACCCGCAGGATCGACAGGGCGTGGCCGGCCGGGGCGAGGATGGCCTCGTGCAGGAGAGTGGCGGCGCGGCCGGCGGCCTCGATGGCACCGCGGCTGGAACCGGGCCTGGCGAACAGGATCAGCCCGAGCCGATGGGTGTGACGGAGGGCGCCGTCCACGGAATCGTCGCGCATCTCCGCCGGCCCGAACAGCGCGTAGACCGGTGCGGCGCCGCGCGGCGGCTCGTCGTGAATACGGACGTTGCCGCCCATGAGCCGGCCGAGTTCGGCATCGGGTGCGAGGGCGGTCAGGATCGCGGCCCGTAGGGCGAGCAGGGGGTTGGCCGGGAGGGACAGGGCCTCGCTCATGGCTGGATTTCCCCCATCGCCGCCGCGTCGATCAGCTCCTCGACCTCGCAGACGAGGTCGCGGCCGCGCCCGTCTGGATCGCCCGCCGCGCGGATCACGAAGCGGCGCGGGCCGGAGGCGAGCCGCATCGCGGGTGTGATGTCCGCCCGGTAGGCGATGCGGATGCGGTGTGTCGCCACCGCATCCGAGCGGCCTCCGCGCGCGCGCTCGGCATAGCCGGTCGGGTCCAGCGTGCCCCATAGAAGCGGGCCGGCGACGTAGCGGCGAAGCTGCCCGCCGAACCCGTCCGGGTCGTCGACGAAGCGTTCGAGCACGTAGCGGCGCCGCCGCGCGCCGATGGGCGGATGCGTCATGGCAAAGCTCCGGGGATCGTGGGTCTAGAGGCGCATCCGGCGGTGCGGCGCGATCAGCGCCTCGACCATCGGCGGAAGGGTGACGGGCAGGTCGCCCCGATGCTCGAACCCGTGTGCCGCGATGAGCCGGATCGCCTGGGTGAGTCCCGGGGGCACGGGCGGCCCCGCTCCGCCATGGCCGGCATCGACCTCGATGAGGGCGGCGGCCTGGGCCAGGGAAGGAATGGCGGGCGAGACGACCAACCCCGGCGCCTCGACCGTGTCGGCGCCAAGACGAACGAGGCCGGAGGCGAAGGCCGTGACGGTGCCCGTCGCATCCACCGATCCGGCGCTCGCCAGGGCGACGAGCGGGCTCAGGGGCAGGGGCACGAAGCCATCCGCCGGCCAGGCCGTGAGCATCATCCGGTAGCGGCCCGGTGCCAGGACGCGCCGCGTCGCGAGTTCGACCATGGCGCGGGCCGAGGCGATCAGGCTCTCCACCAGCGCATCCTCGGCGGTCATGTCGGGGTCGAGGCGCAGGTGACGGCGCATCTCGGCCAGGGTGACCGGCTCGACGATGGCGGCATCGACGCGTATCGGAATCATCGTCGTCTCCGGGTGGGGAGGTGGAGGGGAGCGGGCGGAATGGGTCTCGACACGCGTTCGATCGGCATTGCGCTGATGCTGGTGCTCGCCGGAGCGCCGGCCGATGCCGTCGTCGGCGGCCGCGAGGCGCCGGAATCGGCCGGCTCGGCCGTGATGGTGCTGTCGTCCCTGGGCGGCGTCTGCACCGGGATCGTCATCGCGCAGGATGCGGTGCTGACGGCGGGCCATTGCGTGGCGGCGGGCTCCCGAAAGGGCGGCGCTGAGCACCGGGTGCATTTTCGCGACGAGGCGGGCCAGCCGGTGCTGGTCGATCTCGCGGCCCGCGCGGTCCATCCCGGCTACGATGCCGGGGCCATCGCCGGGCGTCGGCGGTCGATCGATCTGGCGCTC
Organism: Methylobacterium sp. 77; assembly: GCF_000372825.1. Lineage (NCBI taxonomy): Bacteria > Pseudomonadati > Pseudomonadota > Alphaproteobacteria > Hyphomicrobiales > Methylobacteriaceae > Methylobacterium > Methylobacterium sp. 77. Next base: position 3,944,251 of record NZ_KB910516.1, read on the forward strand.
GTCCGCACCGCCACGCCGCTGCCCGGCCGCTTCCGGCCGACCGCGTTGAGCGAGGCGATGCCGCGCGCCGGCGAGATCCTCGTGTTAGCCGGCTACGGTGTGTCGAAGCCCGGCGAGGCGCGCACCACCGGCACCTTCCGCAACGCCGTCCTTCCCGTGGTCGAGCCCTATGGGCAGAGCCGGATCCTGGTCTGGATGAAGCCGTCCGGCGCGGCATCAGGAGCCTGCCAGGGCGATTCCGGCGGGCCGATCGCGGCCGAGGCCGGCGCCGCGCCGCTCGCGGTCTCCGCCTGGGTCGGGGGCGGAGCCTGCGGCGGCGTCTCGCAGGGCGTCCTGCTCGGGCCGCAGCGCGACTGGATCGACCGGACGCTCGCGGGATGGGGGGCGTCCGCCCGCTGGCAGACGCCGTGAGGACGCGGCGCCGACGCGACGGAACCCAGAGCTTGGCCGAGTGATTGCCTTACGCTAGGCTCGATTTCCACTTGTTGCCTCGATTTCATGTACGTCCGGGACTGAAGCCCGGCGCGGGAGAGACACGATGTTCGCGACCGCGCTCCGCAGGGCCGTCGTCACGGCGCTGGTCGGGCTGATTCCGGCTCCGGCGCTCGCCGTGATCAACGGCGAAGTCTCGCGCGATCCCAATGGCCTGCGCGCGTCCGTGGTGCGCATCGAGAGCACCCAGGGCGAAATCTGCTCCGGCACGCTCATCGCTCCCGATCTCGTCCTCACCGCCGCTCATTGCGTCATGCATCAGGCCGGCTACAGCGTGGTCGCCGTCGACCGCGCGTTCCGCCAGCGCCGCATCCTCGCCATCGCCGCGTCGATGCACCCCGATTTCGTGCCCGGCACCACACCCGAGGACCAGCCGGGGATCGACCTCGCCCTGATCAAGCTGTCCGAACCGCTGGGTGCCGACTTCCAGCCCCTCGACCCGCGCGGCGGCGGCGCCATCAGCACCGGCGAGACGGTGGACATCGCCGGTTTCGGCGTGGTGGCCGAGAACCGCCGCAACACCGCCCGCACCCTGCGCCAGGCGCATCTCGTCTCCATCGGCTCGCTCCAGGTCGCCAACACGGTCACCGTGGTGACCGACCGCCGCAAACTCGCCGAGACGGCGGGAGCCGGCGCCTGCCTCGGCGATTCCGGCGGGCCGATCCTGCGCGGAGGCCCGGGCGGCTATCAGATCGTCGGCGTGGTCAGCTGGTCGAGCGGCGCCATGCGCCAGGACAAGCGCGCCCGCACCGCCTGCGGCGGCTTCACGGCGGTGACGCCCACCGGCGAGCATGCGAGTTGGATTACATCGCGTGCCGCCGAGATGGCCCAACTCCAGTCGGGCGACGCCACCGGCGGCTTCCGCCGCTCCAACCGCTCCGACTGGATGGCGCGGCCGGCACGGCGGTAGCGTCAGGCAGGAAGGCCGCCCCCGGACTCTCCAGGCCGGGGACGACGGTCTTCAGGCGAACTTCAGCAGCTTGATCGCGTCGAAATCCTGCACGCCGCCGCCGACGCGCTTGGTGGTGTAGAACAGCACGTAGGGCTTGGCGGAATAGGGATCGCGCAGGACGCGGAGTCCGGCACGGTCCACGATCAGGTATCCGCGCTTGAAATCGCCGAAGGCGATCGACAGGCTGTTCGCTGCCGCGTCGGGCATCGCCTCGGCTTCCGCCACGGGGAAGCCGAGCAGGGTCGCGACGCGGTCGGCCGAGAGCGGCGGCTGCCACAGGTAGTTGCCGTCGGCATCCTTCATCTTGCGGATCGTGCTCTGGACCTTGCGGTTCATGACGAAGCTGGCGTTCTGGCGGTAGCCGGCGCGCAAAGCATAGACGAGGTCGAACAGCACGTCGGACGGGCTGGCGGCGGGGAAGGCTCCGGCCGTGCCGGTGGCGACGAAGCCGAGCTTGCCGGGGACCCAGGCCGCGTTCGCCACAGTGTCGACGGTGAGGAAGCCGCGCGGTCGGCTGACGCCGTTGCCGGTGACGAAGGCGACGCTCTCCTGTTCGGCGAAGGCGGTCTCGACCTCGTCGGCGAGCCAGGCGTCGATATCGACGATGGCGTCGTCGAGGAGCGTCTGGGTCGCCGCCGGCATTGCGTAGAGTTCCATGGCCGGGAAGCTCAGCTCCGTCAGGGTCGGTGCGTCGGTCTGGGGCCGCGCCGCGGTCTCGGCGACCCAGCCGGAGACGGCATCGCTCGCCGAGACCGCGCGCTTGTAGAGCCCGCCGGAGATGGTCCGCACTGTGGCGAGCGCCCGGATCGGCGAGAGGTTGGCGAGGCGCCGCAGCACGTCCCGTTCAATCGTCTGCGGCACGAGATAGCCGCCATCGGGACCGGAGCCGGCCGAGAGCGCCTTCTCCTCCAGCCGCTTGAGGCCGCCGCTCTCGCCCGCCCGGACATAGAGGTCGAAGGCGGCCTTGTGCTCGACGGAGACGGGATCCGGACGGCTGGGACGGTCACCGCCCAGGGGCGGACGGCGACCGTCGAGGGTCAGGCGGTCGAGGCGGGTCCGCGCCGTGTCGAGGGCCGCATCGATACGCGCGAGCTTCTCCTCGGTGAGGACGTCGCCCGAGCGGCGGCCTTCGAGCTCGGCGAGCCGCCCGTCATTGGTCTCCTTGAAGGCCTCGAAGGCGCGCGAGAGCTCGCCCATGACCGCGCCGACCTCGGCGTCGGAGGCGGCGCGCGCCGCCTTGTTCTCAAGGGGGAAGTTCGGATCGGCCTTCGTCTCCGGGGCTGCGGTCGCGGTGTTCGGCGAAACGTGGACGGTCATGCGAACCTCGTGTGCTGGGTGAAGGAGGGAAGAGCGGCCACCGGCCGGGTGGAGGGCGATCCGCGCGGGGCGAGCCGGCGCGCCAGGGCGCGCAGCTCGATGGCGAGGGGCGTCGCCGTCCCGTCCGGCACGGCGGCACGGGCGCCGGGCAGGAGCGGAAAGGTGACGAGGGAAATCTCCCAGAGATCGACCGCCATGAGGCGGCGCAGGCCGCCGCGCTGCGGACTCGATCGCAGGGTGCGAAAGCCGATGGAGAGCCCGTCGAGGCCGCCCTCGCGCATCAGCGCGTCGACCTCGCGTCCGCGCTGGACGGCGAGGTTGATGAGCCCCTCGACGCGCAGGCCGCGCGCATCCTCCCGCAGGGAGAGCCAGCGCCCGATCGGCTCGGCCGGATCGTGCTGGAACAGCATCCGCACGCCGGCCGCTCCGCGCTGCCCGAGGCTCGTCGCGAAGGCGCCCGCCGACACGATGTCGTTGCCGAGATCGGGCACGCCGAACAGGCTGGCATAGCCGGTGAAATGGCCGTCCATGGAAGTCTCCGGGGTGGTGGGCTGGTCGCTGCGAAAGATGCGGATCTCGGCAAGGCAGGGCAGCGAATAATCGTCGCAGTCGAAAGTCGGTACCGGCAGTTACCGTGGCTTGGCGGTCAATAAATTGCTTCCGTATTCAAATAACCGTGGCACACTTGCTCGTCGATTGTCTGTGAATCGCGAATCGGAGTTCATCATGAGAGTGAATCGCAAGCTGTGCGGCGTATCCGTCCTGCTGTGCCTGATCGCGCCCATCGTCGCATTCGCGGCCGATCCCACCGCCGAAGCCCAGGGCGCGGCGACGCGGTGGGACCAGACCTACAATGCGGGTGACATGGACGGCCTCAAGGGCCTCTACGTCGCCGATGCCATGGTGGTCCCGAAGGGCGCGGCCGTGTCCGGCGCCGACGGCATCGGCACGTTCTTCGCGGGTTTGAAAGCCAAGGGCTTCGACGACCACAAGACCAAGGTCCAGACGGCGCAGATGAAGGGCGACCTGCTCGTCGTCACCGGGCGCTGGGCCATGTCCGGCCCCGGCGAGGGCGGTGCGAAGAAGGCGTTCGAGGGCAACTGGGTCAACGTGTTCGAGCGGAAGGGCAACGAGTGGCGCACGGTGCTCCACACTTGGAACTGACCGAAGATCCGGAACTGACCGAAGATCCGGAGCCGATCAGGAATCCGGGAGGGACATTCGCGTCGACCCATAACCCACGGCCTCGCGCTTCTCCTCCTCGGTGAGGAAATCGGCTGCCTGGACCCGGCGCCAGAGTGATTCCCGCTCCGGCGCCAGGGCCTCGATCGCGTCGAGATCGGGCTCCAGCCGGGCGGGGCCGAAGGCGGGTTCCAGCCATTGGGCGAGGCTCTCGGCGGTGCGGCGCGCCAGCGGGATCACGGTCTGGCGATAGAAGGCGCGGTTGGCCTCGGCGTAATTGGCATGGGTGTTGTCGCCGGAGAGGCCCAGCAGCAGCGGCGGCACGCCGAAGGCGAGGGCGATCTCGCGGGCGGCGGCGGCCTTCGCCTCGACGAAATCCATGTCCTTCGGCGAGAGCGAGAGCGGCTTCCAGTCGAGGCCGCCCTCCAGCAGCAGCGGCCGGCCGGCATTGGCCGCGCCCTGATAATTGGCCTCCAGCTCGCCTTTCAGGCGGGTGAACTGCGCGTCGCTCAAGCTGGCGCCGTTGGAGGTGGCATAGACCAGCGCGCCGGAGGGTCTGGCGGCATTGTCGAGGAGCGCCTTGTTCCAGGCCCCGGCGGCGTTGTGGATGTCGAGGGCGACCGCCGCCGCCTCCATCGGCGAGAGCCCGTAATGGTCGTCGGCCGGGTGGAACAGGGTGAGGTGCAGGATCGGCGGCACGCCCTCGCGGAGCTGGTCGTGGCGCAGGGTCCGGCCGCCGACCGCGTAATCATAGGCGATCGGCCATCCGTCCGGGCCTTCCACCACTCGCATCCGGTCCGGGCGCAGGGCGTGGAGTTCGCGCGGGGCGCCGTCGAGGCTCACCGCCTCCAGATAGGCGTTCCCGGAGACCATCAGATGGCCGTAGAGCGTTTCAAGGAGGCGCGCTCCGCCCTCGCGGGCATTCGGCCGGGCGAGGAGCGCGGTGAGCGGATGCGGCTCCGGCCGGTCCGTCAGCACCAGCGGCAGGGAGGCCGCGGCCTCCGCCACCAGCCGCACTGCGCGGTGAACGATGGCGTTGCGCTGGAAGCCCTCCCGCGCCAGCGCCCCGTAATCCCGCGCGGTCCAGACCGCCCGACCCTCGCCATAGAAGGCGATGCCGAGCCCCGAGACGGGGGCCGCCTTGGTCTCGGGCACGGGAAAGGCGGCCCGCGCGAGGCGGGTGAAGAGGTTCGGCATGGGAATGTCCTCGACGGGGAACAACCCTCCCCCGCAAAGGGGGGGAGGGACGCGCGGCAGACGCCGCTCACATCCGCCTGATCCGCGGCTCGGCCCGTGTGGCCAGCATCAGGTGGGTCAGGGCCCAGACGAGGGCGTCGAGGCGGTCGGGCGAGGCGCCGCTGGAGAGGCCGTTCGGCCCGAAATCGCAGAGCTCGTCTTCCAGGGCCGGCAGGCTGCCGACATGGTGGACGCGGCCCTGCACATAGAGGACCGAGACCGGCTCGGCCCGCAGGTACTTGCCGCGCGTCGCCCGCACCGGGATCACCGGCACCGACGCGTCCAACTCGGCGATGACGGCGATCGCCATCTCGCCGCCCTGGTTGACCTCGACCACGAGGCTGTCCGCCTCCAGGCGATGGTAGAGCGCCAGCGCCGCGCCGGCCCAGGCCTGCGGGCTCGCCCGGCTCAATGTGGCGTCGGCGAGGACGTAGGCGTTCCCGTTGGAGGCGAGCCCCACGGCGACGATCCCGCAGGCGTCGGCGCCGGCCTTCGAGGAGGCGGGCGGGTCCACCGCCACGACGATCCGCCCGAGCTCCGGCGCCCGGTCGATCCGCGACGCCTCGATCGCTTCCCGCGTCCAGAGCGCATCGGGGCGGTCCTCGATCAGCTCGCCGTCGAGTTCCTGGCGTCCGAGCCGCGTGCCGGAATAGCGTCCCACCACCGCGTCGAGGAAGGACGGCGCGAGGTTGACCGCGTTGTCGGCGGTGCGCGACCGGCTCACCACGGTGAGCGGGTCGGCGAGGATGCGGCGGATCAGCGGGATCGGCCGGGGCGTCGTGGTGACGAGGTTGCGCGGCCGGGCGCCGAGGCGCAGGCCGAACTGGATCATGTCGTAGGCGGCGTCCGGCCGACGCCATTTGGCGATCTCGTCGGACCAGGCGGCGCCGAATTGCGGCCCGCGCAGGCTGTCGGGCTCCTCTGCCGAGAAGGCCAGGGCCACGGCGCCGTTGGCCCATTCCAGCCGCCGCCGCGAGGGCGCCCAGTGCGGCCGTGCTCCCGACAGCGACAGCAACCCGGACGGCCCCTCGATCATCACGTCGCGGACATCGGCATAGGTCTCGCCGACGAGGGCGATACGGCCCACCGCCTCGGCGCAGAAGGCGGGGTCGCCGGTGGCCAGCGCCCGCACCCATTCGGCCCCGGTGCGGGTCTTGCCCGAGCCGCGCCCGCCGATCACCGCCCAGGTCGTCCAATCCTCCCGCGCGGGACAGGGGGGCAGCTGGTCGTCGCGGGCGTTATGGAGCCAGTCCGAGGCCAGCGCCCGGATCAGGTGCGGCGGCAGGCTCGCCAGGAATCCCGGCATCCGGCCGCTCGCCGAGGCCTGCCGCATAGCGCGCCGCGATTGCCGCGCGCAGGGCCGGCAGGTCGGCGGCCGCGCCATCGTCGTCGTGCCCGGCCGGGCTGCGGGACGTCGCATGGATCCGCTCCCGTTCATCGCTGAAGAGGTCGTCGAGCAGCCGTTTCAGACCGCCGAGGTCGCGCAGCACCCTCGCGGAATCGAGGGCCGGCGGCGGGTCGGCCGACAGGGCCTCGTCGAACCGCGCGATCTGGCGCCCGATATGGTCGCGCAGGGCGTGGTCCAGCTCCACCGTCGACATCGCGGCCGATCCCGGCGCGTCGTCCGGCGGCGACGGCACGCCCGGACGGACTCGCCGCTTCGGCGGAAAGCCGCAGGTGCGGAACAGGCTCGCAGCGCCGTGGACGGTGCCGCCGAGCGCCACCGCAAGGGTGGCGGCCTCGACCTCCGGTATCGCATGGATCCGTTCGACCGCGAGCCGCCTCGCAGGCGCCCAGGTCCCGGGATCGAGCCGGCGCTTCGCGACGCTCGCCGTCTCGCGCCAGCCGTAGCGGCGGTTCCAGTCGCTGATCCGCCTCGAGGGGACCCCGGTTCGGCGCGCGATCTCGATCGCGCTCATCCCGGTCTGCCGCATCAGCTCCGCGACGGCCCGGTGTTCCTCGGAGGGAAGGTCCATGTCCCCGTCCCCTCTCGTCACACTTCTTGAGCGTGCCTTATCGATACCCGAGGAGCGTCACGGTGTCAATCATAAATTCCTATTTTACGAATTGTATCTTATTTCGATCTGGAGGGCGGCAATGGTTGCGATGATGTTCGCGGATGGCGGCCGCATCTTTGGTCCTCGGCTGACCAGATATCGCCGGCCCGCTCTACGGCAGGGGCGCGTGAACACCAGACCTTGGCTGCCCAGCCCGGAGCGGACGTTCCGCATGCGACCCGACCCGGTCGCTTGGTTCGCCATAGGCGCTTCCAACAAGCGGTCATTCGTCGGCCGTCCGGCAATTTCGGCTCGGGGTGGGTATCAGTCCTTCGGTTCAGCGTGCGAGACAAGTGCCGGACCGATATTTGTCACGCTAGGTTCCGCATCACAAACGACCTCAAGGCAGTGCGCTTCTGTTGCGATGAAATAACTTGAACGCTGTTCAGAACCTCCTGCCATGAAAACAAGGAAACTCTCATCCGACCATTTGTGCCCCCGCGCTCTGAAAGTTGTTTTAGCTGAACGAGGATCAGAATTCGAAGCTTCCCATAATTCCAAAAGGCCGTTCTCATCCAGCATGCGGAATGCAATTACGCCCTGGAATGCAAATCGTATTACGGCTTTCTTGTCTGTTGAAACGAAATCTGCTTCTAAGCTGTGGTCGTGGTTTGGGTTCGTGGACGGCAAAGAGTAGCTGATATTGTCTTTTGCAAAGATAACTAGCGGGGTCCCGACATCAAAACTCAATCTTCCAAGCCATAAGTCGTCGCTCTCGACATCCGTAGGCCACGGAGAGAATACAATGCCAGTTGGGGTTTGATCCGGCATGGGGGGAACGGATTGGTCGCGCGTCGTGCACAATATCTAGCCATCATTGCTGAAGGTCTGCAAAGGATCGTGAGTGGCCCCGCAGCTATATCCACTTCGATGCATCTGCCGTCCAGAACCGGACGGGCAGGAAACCACCCGTCCCAGTCGGAGGACTTTAGCCTGGACCGGGCCCTTCCGACCTTCCGCAACGGATCGCGGACAGACACCCGTCCACGCACCAGCCCGCATCCGATGGCCGCCCCCAGGGCAGCCCATCCCATCTCAAACGATCCCGCTGCCCTCGAACGGCCAGGACTTGCCCAGCCGTTCCGCCACCTTGGCGGGATCGTGGCCGACTTCCGCCACCGCGGCTTCGACCTCTTCGCTCGGGGTCTGGAAGTAGCGCGCCCAATAGGCCTTGTCCCTGGGCTCCGTCAGCGTCACCGTCACGAGCGCCTCGGGCGTGGAATCCTGCGCGCTCATCTCCGGCCCTCCTCGGCTTCGGTGCCGGGGCGGTCGCCCGGCTCCTCCGGAACTTCCCGAACCGCGCCGGTCACGCCGTCCTTGGGGCCGGTGGCGGCGCCGTTGCGCTCCGGCTCGCCGGACGTCCCGTCCTGTCGCCGGTCGTCGGAGGACGCGGCCGGGTTCTCGTTCGTCCCGGCCGGTTCGGGCGTTCTCGTCGTCTCGGACATGCGTGGCTCCCTGCTGGTCCGGGCCAACGCATGAGACGCGGGGCGGGTTCGGGTCAGTCGAGGTAGCTCAGGGCCATGCCGGTCCGGGGGTGGGGGAAGACCCCCATGCGCACGCCGTAGATCGCCTCCAGCCCCGCCGGCGTCACGATCTCGGCGGGCGTGCCGCGCGCGATCAGGCGTCCGCCATGTAGGGCGATGAGGTCGTCGCAGGTCCGCGCCGCCATGTTCACGTCGTGCAGGACGACGATGACGGTGAGGCCGCGCTCCTGCGAGAGCTGGCGGACGAGGGAGAGCACCTCGATCTGGTGGGCGACATCGAGGGCGGCGATGGGCTCGTCGAGGAGGAGGCAGCGGGCCTTCTGCGCCACCAGCATGGCGAGCCAGACGCGCTGGCGCTCGCCGCCGGAGAGGCTGTCGACCATGCGCTCGGCGAAGGGCGTCACCGTGGTGAGTCGCATCGCCTCGGCGACGGCGTCGCGGTCGGCCGAGCCCATCCGGCCGAGCGCGCCGTGCCAGGGATAGCGGCCCAGGGCGACGAGTTCCCGGACCAGCATGCCCGGCGCCTGCGGCGTCGTCTGCGGCAGGTAGGCGACCTCGCGGGCGAAGGCCCGGTCGCCGAGATGCCCGATCGGCGCGCCCCGGAACAGGATGCGTCCGGCGCTCGGGGCCTGCTGGCGGCCGAGCAGCTTGATCAGGGTCGATTTGCCCGATCCGTTATGGCCGATGAGGCCGATGACCCGTCCGGCTGGGATGGTCAGGCTCAGCGGCTGCAGCAGCACGCGTCCGGGCACAGAGAACGCGACGCGATCGAGGCTGTAGACCGCCTCGTCCGAGCCGGCATCCCGTGCTGGTCCCGCATCGGCTCGGCTCCGGGATTCGGCTCGGCTCCGGGATTCGGCTCGACTCAAGGACATCGTTCGCCCGTTCGACGTTGCACCATTCGCCATGCCGCTCGAGCGAGGGCCGCGTCAGGCCCGCGCACTGGCCCTCTGCCGGTCGGCGAGGAGCGATTGCGCGATCTCATGCCCTCGCATGACCAGGATCGACAAGAGGGTATCGCTCAGGCCGTGGGTCGGCTCGCTGAATCCCTGGAGGTAGATGGCGGCCTCGAAGCCGGGGCGGGTGGCGAGGCGGTAATCGCGCCCGATGGTGCCGTCGGTGAGGTGCGGGGTGAGTGCCGGCATGATGGTCTCGAGGCGGTCGCGGCGATAGCCCGTGGCCAGGATCACGGCGTCGTAGGGCTCCCGCGCGGTGAGGCCGGTGGCGGCATCCAGGGTTTCGAGGACGACCGCGCCGGCTTCCTCCACGGCCCCGACGACGGTGGTCCTCGGCCTCAGGGCATGGCGATGCGCGCCGCAGACCTTCTGCTGGTAGAGGAGGTCGAAGATCCGCGTCAGCAGGTCGGTGTCGATCACCGAGTAGTTGGTGCCGCGGAACTCGTCGATGATGGCCCGGCGATGGGTCTCGGGCTGGCCGTAGACGAAGTCGGTGAAGTCCGGGTTGAAGATCTCGTTGACGAACGGGCTGTCGTCGGCGGGCTTCAGCGCCTGGCCGCGGAAGATCATCGAGACGTCCGCATTCGGGATGCGGCTCTGGAGGTCGAGGAAGAGCTCGGCCGCGGTCTGCCCGGCGCCGATGACGGCGATGCGCGGCCGGCGCGCGGAATCGGTTGGCAACGGAACGCCGTCGATCCGCGACAGGTAGCGCGAGGAATGGAAGATCCGGGCGCTCCCCTGCAGCTTGTCGAAGACCGGCAGGATGCGCGGCTCGCCGCCCGTCGCGAGGATGACGGCGCGGGTCCGCCTCCTCTGCTCGCGGCCATCGGCCGTGCGCGAATGGACGAGGAGGTGGCGGATGGCGTCGCCGCGTCCCTCCGGCTCCACGGCCAGCACCGTGTCGCCGTAGTCGCAGCGATCGGCGAAATGCCCGGCGACCCAGCGCAGATAGGCGTTGAACTCGATCCGGCTGGGGAAGAACGACTTGCGGTTGATGTAGTCGATCAGCCTTCCATGGACGTGGAGGTAGTTGACGAAGGTGTAGGGGCTCGTCGGGTCGCGCAGGGTGACGAGGTCCTTCAGGAAGGAGATCTGCATGCCGCTATCGGGCAGCAGCATCCCGCCATGCCAGACGAACTCGCCTTGGCGCTCGAGGAAGCGCACGCGCGGCTGGTGCCCCCTGCGCCGTCCAGCTTCGTCGAGGGCGATGGCGAGCGACAGGTTCGACGGCCCGAAGCCGACGCCGAGCGCATCGTAGACCGGGGCGTCGTCCTCGTCCCCGCGCATCGGGGCCTCGTCCCGGAACAGTCCGCGCGAGGGGAAGGAGGTCTCCGAGGGGTCGTAGGATTCCGTCATCACCGAACCTCCATTCCTGTGCCGGGCCGAGTCGCGCCGGGCAAACGCGCGTTCCGCCGGCAGCCGTCAGGCAAAGGGACGTTCGGGCGGGGGACGGATTTAGGAGCCGCCGCGAAAAACTGTGCGCCACCGCTAAATTTCGGCGCGCCGCCACCGTCTTGAGCTTCGACACCGGCCCATTCGCGGAGCACGACGCCATGGCTATCGACGACAGCGAAGCGACGTTCCTCGTCGTGATCAACGGCGAGGAGCAATACTCGGTCTGGCCCGCCCACCGCCCGGTTCCGGCCGGGTGGAGCGCCATCGGCTTCTCCGGTCCCCGTGCCGCCTGCCTCGCCCATATCGAGACGGTCTGGACCGACATGCGGCCCCTGAGCCTGCGCCGCGCCCTCGACGGCGAAGCCCGCGCCTGACCATCGCGCCCCCGTTTCGATGACATCCCCAGGACATCCGATGACCGACGGTCTTCCGCGCGCGCCGCTGGCGGTTCCGCCCGCATCCGACCTCGTCAGCCACCTGCGCTGGCTCGCGGAGACGCACGGCACCGTCCCGGCCCTCCAGTTCCTGGACGACCCGTCCCTGGGCGAGGTCACCGTCACCTATGCGGACCTCCACGCGCGGGCGCGGGCCATCGCCGCGCGGCTGCGGCGGTCGGCGAGCCCCGGCGACCGGGTCTGCCTGCTGCTCGATACCGGGCTCGACTACGTCGCGGGGTTCTTCGGCTGCCTCTATGCCGGGCTAATCGCCGTCCCGGTCTTCCCGCCCGAGCCGCGCCGGGCGCAGCACCAGGCGCGTATCGCCGCCATCATCGGGGATGCCGAGCCGGCCATCGTCCTCGTCCATCGCGGCGACGCGGATTCCGTCCAGGCGATGCTCGCCGCATCGGCCCGTCCCGGCGCGGTCGTGCCGGTGGAGGATATCGGCTCAGAGGATTTCGGCTGGATCGAGACCGCGCCGTCCCCGGAGACGGTGGCCTTCCTGCAATACACGTCGGGCTCGACGGCGGCACCGAAGGGCGTGATCGTCAGTCACGCCAACCTCGTGGCCAACGAGCTCCTGATCCGGAACGGGTTCGGGTTTCGCCCCGACGACGTCATGGTGAGCTGGCTGCCGCTCTATCACGACATGGGTCTGATCGGCGGCATGCTGCAGCCGATCTACACGGGCATCCTGGGCGTCCTGATGTCGCCCAAGCACTTCCTCGGCCGCCCGGCGCGCTGGCTGGAAGCCATCCACCGCTATCGTGGGACGGTGAGCGGCGGTCCCGATTTCGCGTTCCGCCTGTGTCAGGACAGGGTCGATGCCGAGACCGTCGCGCGGCTCGACCTGTCGAGCTGGCAGATCGCCTTCTCGGGCTCCGAGATGGTCCGCGCCTCGACCATGGCGGATTTCGCCGCGCATGTCGCTCCCGCCGGTTTCGACATCCGCGCGCTGAGGCCGTCCTACGGCCTGGCGGAGGCGACGTTGTTCCTCACCGCCGGCGAGCGGGGCGAGGGCATGCGCTCCCTCGACCTCGATCCCGCCATCCTCGCCGAAGGCCGTGCCGCGGCGGCGGCGGCGGGCACGCGACTGGTGGATTGCGGCTTCGCGCAGCCGGATCATCCCCTTCACATCGCCGGTCCGGACGGGGCCAGCCTGCCGGAGGGCCAAATCGGCGAGGTGGTGGTGTCCGGCCCCAGCCTCGCCCAGGGCTATTGGCGCAACCCGGAGGCGACGGCGGCCGCCTTCGTCGAGCGGCACGGAGTCCGGAGCCTAAGGACCGGAGACCTCGGCTTCCTGCTCCGAGGCCGTCTCTTCCTCGTTGGCCGCGAGAAGGACCTCATCATCCTGCGCGGCCAGAACGTCTACCCGCAGGACGTGGAGCGGGTCGTCGAACGGAATGTCGACATCCTGCGCCAGGGGCGCATCGCCGCCTTCTCCATCGACCGTGACGGAAGCGAGGGCATCGGCGTCGCGGTGGAGATCTCTCGGACCGTCCAGAAGCTCGCCGCGCCCGAGGCGCTCGCCGCCCTGGTATCCGAGGCCGTCGCCGACGCCTTCCTCGAGACCGCTCGCGTCGTCGTTCTCCTCAATCCCGGCGGCCTGCCGCGTACCTCGAGCGGGAAGATCCAGCGCGGTGCCGCGCGGCGCGGCTGGGAGGCCGGCACCCTCGACGCCTATGCGGTGGTGGAGGATGGCCGCCGCGTCGATGCCGAGGCGGCACCGACGCTCGCCCGAACCTCTCCCATGAGCGCGCTCGACGGGCGCGTCGCAGCGATCTGGTCCGCCCTTCTCGACCGCCGGGATCTGACCCGCGACAGCCATTTCTTCGCGCTGGGCGGCAATTCGATCGGGGCCATTCGCATGCTCACGGAGCTTCGCACCTCCCTCGGCGTCGCGATCCCGCCGCAGACCCTGTTCGCTCATCCAAGGCTCGGAGCCTTCGCCGACGCGGTGGGCGCCGAGATCGCGGCCGGCACCAAAGCCATCTTCATCCCGCCGGCCTCACGCGAGGCGGCCTTGCCCCTGTCGCCGGCGCAGGAGCGCCTCTGGTTCGAGGCCGAGTTCGGCGACGACGAGTGTCACCACATCGCCGGTGGGATTCACCTGCGCGGATCCCTCGACCGGAGCGCCCTTAAGCGCAGCCTCGATGCCCTGGTCGCACGGCACGACGCCTTCCGCACGCATCTGCAACGCCAACCCGATGGCCGCGCCGAGCAGAAAATAGAAGCCGGCTACATATTACCCTTAGCCGACATCGACCTGACGGGCGTCCCCGCGGATTCCCGCGACGGGCGGTTCACCGACCTCTGCCGAGAGGAGGCCGAGCGGCCCCTTACGCGCGCCGGCGGAGCCCTCGCGCGCTTCGCCCTGGTCCGGCTCGAGGAGGTCCATCACGTCCTCCTCGTCACCCTGCACCACATCGTCTCAGATGGCTGGTCCATGGCGGTGATCCTGCGCGAATGGCCGGCTCTGTACCGGGCGGAGACCGAGGGCCGGCCGGCCGATCTGGCCCCGCTCACGATCCAGCCCGCCGATCTCGCCGCCTGGCAGGCGAGCGCCACACGCGCCGAGGCGATGCAGGCCGATCTCGCCTGGTGGCGCGAACGCCTCGGCGATGCCGAACCCGACCTGTCCCTCACCGACCGGCGCAGAACTGCAGGAATCCCCGATCGCGTTCACCGGCATGGATTCCCGATCGGCGAGGACACGAGCCGCCGGGTCGCGGCCCTCGCGGGCGAGACCGGCACGTCGCCCTTCGCGATCCTGCTCAGCGCCTTCGCCCTGTTCCTCCACCGCTACGGCGACAGCCGGGCCCTGCGCATCGCGATGCCGGTGGCGGGTCGCCACCTGCCGGGCGTCGAGCATCTCGTCGGCGTGTTCGTGAATACGCTGGTTCTGCCCCTGACCATCGATCCGGCCTTGCCCGGCTGCGATGTCGTGAGCCGGACATGGACGGCGCTCACCGACGCGCTGGCGCATCAGGACCTGCCCTTCGAGCGACTGGTGGAGGCGCTTCAGCCGGAGCGCATTCCGGGCCGGGCGCCGCTCGCCCGCGTGATGATCAGTCAGCAGCCGGCGGCGCTCGGCGCGTTCGGCGAGGCCGCCGGCCTGACGCTGGAGGCGTTCGGCCGCGATACCGGCACCCCGGCCTACGACCTCGTGCTGGAAGTGGCGGAGACGGGCGGGAGCCTGTCGGCCACCTTCGCTTATTCCGAGGCCCTGTTCGACAAGGCCGCCATCGCCGGGTTCGAGCGGGGTTACCTCGCCCTTCTCGACGGCCTCACCGGCATTCCGGCCGATCGCGTCGACACGCTTCCCCTTGTGAGCGCGTCGGCGCTGGCGGCTTTGTCGGCGCCGTATCCGGACGGGATGCCGCTGTCGGATGCGCTTGTGCCGGAGCTGATCGGCGAGGCGGCTTTCGCCGATCCCGACGCCCCGGCGGTGATCTGCGGTCCCCGCACCACCTCGTTCGGCGAACTCGACCGGGCCGCCAACCGCCTCGCCCATCGCCTGATCCGCGCTAGCGTCGGCCCCGAGACCGTGGTCGCGGTCGCCCTGTCGCGCGGCCCCGACCAGATCGCCGCCTTCCTCGCCATCCTCCGGGCCGGCGGCGCCTTCCTGCCCCTCGACCCCGCCCAGCCGCGGCCTCGCCTCGCCGCCCTGCTGCGCGATGCCGGGGCCCGCCTGCTCCTCACCCAGGGCACGGCCCTCGACGGTTTGGCGAACGAGGCCGGGCTGGGCGATCTCACCAGTCTCGACCTCGATACCCTCGACCTGTCGTCCGAGCCCGCGAGCGCCCCGTCCCGCATCCCCCATCCGGACCAGCTCGCCTACGTCATCTACACCTCGGGCTCGACCGGCGCCCCGAAGGGCGTCGCCGTGGCGCACGGCCCCCTTGCCCGGCACGTGCGCGCCACCGGCGCCGTCTACGGCACCAGCCGCCACACCCGCGAGCTCCACGTCCTGTCGATGAGCTTCGACGGGGCGCAGGAGCGCTGGATGGTGCCGCTGGCCTTCGGCGGCTGCGTCGTGCTCAAGCCGGACGGGCTGTGGACCCCGCGCGAGGCCCTCGACGCGATGGAGCGTCACGGCGTCACCCATGCGGGCTTCCCCACCGCCTACATGCACCAGCTCGCCCTCGAGGCGGCAACCGGCCCGCGCCCGACGCGGCGCTCCTACGCTTTCGGCGGCGAGGCTTTGTCGCGCGAGAGCTTCGCGCTGATCGGCCGTGCGCTCGATCCGACGCTGCTGATCAACGGCTACGGCCCGACCGAGACGGTGATCTCGCCGCTGGTCTGGCGGGCGCAGGCCGGGGCCGCGGTGGAGGGGGCCTATGCCCCGATCGGCCGGGCGGTGGGCGAGCGCCGGGCCTACATCCTCGACGCGGCGCTGCAGCCGGTGCCGGTGGGGGTCACCGGGGAACTGCATCTGGGCGGCGACGGTCTGGCGCGCGGCTATCTCGGCCAGCCGGGCCAGAGTGCGGACCGGTTCATCCCCGATCCGTTCCCTGAGCTGTCGGGCCGGCCCGGCGGGCGTCTGTATCGGACCGGGGACCTGGCGCGCTGGCGGGCGGACGGCACGGTGGAATATCTCGGCCGGGCCGACGCGCAGGTGAAGCTGCGCGGGTTCCGGATCGAACTCGGCGAGGTCGAGGCGGCGCTGCTGGCGCAGGAGACGGTGGCGGGGGCGGCGGCGAGCCTGCGCCGGGGACCGGCCGGGCCGATGCTGGTGGCTTATGCGGTGGCGGCGCCCGGGGCGGCGCTCGACCCGTCCGCGATCCGGGCGGATCTGGCCCGTCGGCTGCCGGATTACATGGTGCCGAGCCGGATCGTGGCGCTGGACCGTCTTCCGCTAACGCCCAACGGCAAGCTCGACCGCGCCGCCCTGCCGGAGCCCGAGCCGCCGGCGGAGACGGGAGGCGGGGCGCTGCGCCCGCTCGATCCCACCGAGACCATCGTCGCCGCGATCTGGGCCGAAGCCCTCGGCCTCCCCGCCATCCCGCCGGATCGAAACTTCTTCGAGGCCGGCGGCGACTCGATCCTCAGCCTCCAGATCGTCGCCCGTCTGCGCGAGGCCGGCTTTGCCGCGACGCCGCGCCAGATCTTCGAGCATCAGACCGTCGCGGCGCTCGCTCGCGCCATCGCGCCGCTCGATGCTACGGCGACGACGGTTGCCGTGCCGGAAGGCCCCGCTCCGCTCACTCCGATCCAGCACTGGTTCTTCGAACAAGCGATGCCGCGCCGGGACCATTGGAACCAGTCCCTCGAACTCGATGCGCGCGGCACCCTCGACGCCACTCGCCTCGGCGCGGCGCTGACGGCGCTCGTCGCCCATCACGAAGCGCTGCGCTACGCGTTCGGCCGGGATGCGAACGGGGCCTGGATTCAGGAGCCGGTCTCGCCCGACCGCCTCCCCGAGCCGCTCTCGACGGTCGCGGTGGAGAGCGACGACGAGGCGCGGGCCTGCTTCCTCGTCGCCGAGCGCAGCCTCGATCTCACCGACGGGCGTGTCTTCGCGGCGGTTCTCGCGACCCTGCCCGGCGGGCGCCAGCGCCTGCTTCTCACCGCCCACCATCTGGTGGTGGATGCCGTCTCGTGGCGCATCCTCGTCTCCGATCTCGACCGGCTCTATCGCGGCGACGCAGCGGGGCTCGCGCCCGCGACGCCGTTCCGGGCCTGGGCCCATCGCCTGCGGGATCACGCGGATGAGATCGGCGGCCAGGGCGAGGCCTGGGCGGCGGCCCTCTCCGGCCCGGTCGCCCGGCTCCCCGTCGACCATCCCGACGCAGCGCGCGATCAGCGTCACGCCCGGGCGACCAATCTGACCCTCGACGCCTCGGCCGTGGCCGGCCTCGATCGCCTGCGCAAAGCCTATCGGATGCGGCTCGACGAGGTGATTCTGTCCGGCCTCGCCCGCGCCGTGGCCGCATGGGCGGGGCAGGGGAGACTGGGCGTGACGCTGGAGCGTCATGGCCGCGACGGTGAGGCCGCGAGCCTCCCCCTCGACCGGACCATCGGCTGGTTCACCACCCTGGTTCCCGTCCATCTCACGCTCTCGGGCGATCTCCCGCGCGATCTGAAGTCGACGAAGGAAGCGGTGCGCGGCGTTCCCGGAGACGGGGCGGGCTTCTCCGTCCTGCGCAGCCTCGGCACACCATCCGAGCAGGCGCGCCTCTCCGCCCTGTCCTGGCCGGACCTCACCTTCAACCATCTCGGCGATGTCGGCGACATCGATGCCGGCGCCCTGTTCAGCCTCGATGCCGAGGCGATGCGGCTGTCGGCGGATCCCGCCGCTCCCTTGGGGTCCGAACTCGTCGTCGACAGCTTCCTGCGGAACGGCGCGCTCACCCTGCGGCTCGGCTATGGCGGCGCGCGCTTCGAGGCCTCCGCCATCGATCGCCTCGCGGACGCCCTGAGACGCGAACTCGGCGGCCTCGCCGCGCACGGCCTTGACCCTTCAGCCGGGGGCGCGACGCCCTCGGACTTCCCCCTCGCCGCACTGACCCAGGATAGTATCGACGGCCTCGACCTGCGGAACGCGGAGGACGTCTACCCGCTGACCCCGACCCAGGGCGGCATCCTGTTCCATGCGCTCGCCGCGCCTGAGTCCGGCCTCTACGTCAACCAGCTCGGCGTCACCCTTCGCGGCCTCGATCCCGAGCGTTTCGCGGCGGCCTGGCGGGCGGCCGTCGCGCGCCACCCGATCCTGCGCACGAGCGTCCTCTGGACCGGCGACCTCGACGCTCCGCTCCAGTGCGTCCACGCCTCGGCGGACCTGCCGGTGACGTGCCTCGACCTGTCGGACGCGGTCGACGCGGATCTCGACACGATCGCGCAGGCCGAGCGAGCCAGGGGCTTCGACCTCTCCCGCCCGCCGCTGATGCGCCTGCTCATCGTCGCGCTCGGCCAGGACCGGCACCAGCTGATCTGGACCTGTCACCATCTCCTCCTCGACGGATGGAGCAATGCCCGCCTGATCTCCGAGGTGCTGCGCCACTATGCCGGCGAGACGATCGCGCCGCCGTCCCGGTTGTTCCGCGACCATCTCATCCGGCTGTCGCGGGTCGACCGCGGAGCCGACGAGCGGTTCTGGCGCGAGGCCCTGGCACCGCTCGACGAGCCGAGCCTGATCGCTCCGGCCTTGTCCGGCGCGGCGGGAGCGAGCGGGCACATCGCCATCGACACGGCGCTCGGCGAGACCCGCGCGGACCGTCTCCAGGCTTTCGCCCGACGCGAGACGGTGACGCTGAACACGGTGTTCGAGGCGGCATGGGCGCTGACCCTGGGCCGGTTCACCGGGCGCTCGACCGTGGCGTTCGGAATCACCGGATCGGGCCGGCCGCCGGAAGACGGCGGGATGCACGAGGTGCTCGGCCTGTTCATCAACACGGTGCCGCGCTGCGTCACCCTCGCCCGGCACCTATCGGTCTCGGATTGGCTGCGCCGGCTGCAAGGCGAGGCGGCCGCCTTGCGCGACAACGATCTCGCCGCCCTCGCCGAGATCCAGGCCTGGGCCGGGCGGAGCGGGCAGCCGCTCTTCGACAGCCTCCTCGTCGTCGAGAATTATCCCCTCGACGCCGTCGTCCGGGACCGCAGCCTCGGCGGGCTGGAATTCGGCCCGGTGTCGACGCTGGAGGCCACCGACGTCCCCTTGACCCTGTCGCTGCTCCTCGACGGCAGCCCGCGCCTCACCTGGAGCGTCGATCGGGCCCGGATCGCCGCCGACGAGGTTCATCGCCTCGCCGCACATCTGCTGCATGTCCTCGACGCGCTGATGGACGCGCCCGGCGAGCCCCTGGACGCGCTCACGCTGGTGATGCCGGAGGAGTTCGCCCGGGCACGAAACCGAGCCGCCGCGCTCCGACCCTCACCCGTCGCGCCGGCGATCCACATCAGGATTGCCGAGCAGGCGAGGCGTCGCCCCGACGCGGTCGCCGTCACCTGCGAGGGTGGGACGGCGACCTATGCCGAGATCGAGGCGCGGGCCGCGCAGGTCGCCCGACGTCTCGTCCGTGACGGCGTGCGGCCGGGCGATCTCGTCGGTCTCTGCGCCGAGCGCTCGATCTCCCTCGTCGTCGGGATCCTGGCGATCCTGAAGAGTGGAGCCGGCTACGTTCCGCTCGATCCGAGCTATCCGGTCGATCGCCTGGGCTTCATGCTCGCCGATTCCGGTGCCCGGCACGTGCTCGCCATGGCGGGTCTCGCCGCCGGCCTGCCGGAGGGCGGCCCCGAGCCGATCCTGCTCGACGGCGGAGGAGTGACGGAGGACGGGGACACGCCCCTGCCTCCCGCCCCTCACCCGGAGCAGCCGGCCTATGTGATCTACACGTCGGGCTCCACCGGCCAGCCGAAGGGCGTCGTCGTCACCCACGCCAACGCGGCGCGGCTCCTGACCACCACCCAGGCCGATTTCGGCTTTGCCCAGGACGATGTCTGGACCCTGTTTCACGCCTACGGGTTCGACTTCTCGGTCTGGGAGATCTTCGGCGCGCTCTGCCACGGCGGACGCCTCGTCGTGGTGCCGCGCGACGTGGCGAGAGCGGCGGATGCGTTCCTCGACCTTCTCGTCCGCGAGGGCGTCACGGTGCTGAACCAGACGCCGTCCGCCTTCCGGCCATTGATGCAGGCCGCTCTCGCCCGGCCCAGGGGCCTCGCCTTGCGCCACGTCGTGTTCGGCGGGGAAGCCCTCGATGTCGCTGGGCTAAAACCGTGGTTCGCGCATTTCGGCGATGCCGCCCCGCGCCTCGTGAACATGTACGGCATCACCGAGACGACGGTTCACGTGACCTACCGGCCCCTCGTCGCCGTCGATGCAGCGGGGGCCGATAGTCCCATCGGCGAGGCGCTGCCCGACCTCACCCTGCACCTGCTCGACGCGTCCCTCGATCCGGTCCCCGATGGGGTGGCGGGCGAGCTTCATGTCGGCGGCGCCGGTCTGGCGCAGGGCTATCTCGGACGGCCCTCCCTGACCGCCGAGCGCTTCGTGCCGGACCCGTTCGGGCCGCCGGGCGGACGCCTCTACCGCAGCGGCGATCTCGCCGTGCGACGGCCGGACGGGACGCTGGCCTATCTCGGGCGCGCCGACGGGCAGGTGAAGCTGCGCGGGTTCCGCATCGAGACCGGCGAGATCGCCGCCGCCCTGCGGGCGCAGGCCGGGATCGTCGATGCCGCGATCGTGCTGCGCGGGACGGCCGGCGACACCCAGCTGGTCGCCTATGTCACCGGGGAGGGCGTACCGGACGCGACCCTGCGCGACGCTCTCCTTCGCCGGCTACCGAGCCACATGGTGCCGGCTCATATCGTCGCCGTCCCGTCCCTGCCTCTGACGCCGAACGGCAAGCTCGACCTGCGCGCACTGCCCGCACCGCTGGCGCCGTCGCAGGGTTCGGCCGCCCCGGAGGGCGCGACCGAGACCGCCCTGGCTTCCATCTGGTGCGAGGTGCTGGAGGTCGACGCGGTCGGACGTGACGACGACTTCTTCGGCCTCGGCGGCCATTCCCTCACCGCCGCGCAGCTCGCCATGCGCGTGAAGCAGCGTCTCGGCGTCACCGTGCCGATCCGCGCCCTGTTCGAAGCGCCGACGCTCCGCGCCTACGCCCTCGCCGTGACGGCAGCCGAAGGGGCGGGAGACAGGGCGGGCGATGGCCGGGACGAGGCCGACGACCTGTCCGACATGGACGCCCTCCTCGCCGATCTGGAGGCCTGAGTGACAGCCCGAGTTCCCGATCAAGCTGCCGATCTCAGCCGCCGCTTCGGCCGGCTTCCCGCCGACAAGCGCCGGCTCTTCCTCGAAGCCCTGGCCTCGCGCGGCATCGATTTCTCGCGCCTGCCGATCGTGGCCGGCGACGAGGATCACGGCGCCGAGACGGTCGCACCCCTGTCCTACGCGCAAGAGCGTCTGTGGCTCATCGGGCGGATGGGGGGCGATGCGGCCCTGCTCCATATCGCGGGCGGGCTCGACCTCGTCGGGCCGCTCGACGGCGATGCCCTGGTGCGGGCCTTCGACGCCCTGGTGCAGCGGCATCCGGCCCTGCGGACGGGGTTCAGGACGGGCGAGAACGACCGCGTGGAGGCCGTCACGGAAAGCCTCGTCGTGGGACATCTGCGGCAGGTCTCGTTCGACGACGCGGCTTCGCGTGAGGAACGCCTCGCCGCGCTGTCCCGCGAGGAGGCGCGGCGGCCCTTCGATCTGGCTCGTCCGCCACTGCTCCGGGCCGTGCTGGTCCGAATGGAGGCCGAGCGCCACGTTCTCCTCCTGACCCTGCACCACCTCGTCGCCGACGGCCGCTCGGTGGAGATCCTGCTCGCCGATCTGATGCGGGTCTATGCGGAGGGCGAGGCCGCCGGCCTGCCGCCGCTCCCCATCGCCTATGCCGATTACGCCCGCTGGCAGCGCGATTGGCTGGAAGCGGGCGAGCTCGACCGCCAGCTCGGTTGGTGGCGCGAACGCCTCGGGGCGACGGAGACCGTGATCCCGTTGCCGGCGGACCGGCCGCGCCCGGCGGTGCAGAGCTTCCGTGGAGCGGCCGTCGATATCGCGTTCGATGCCGATGTCGCGGCCCGGCTCGAAGCCCTGGCACGGCAGGCCGGCGCCACCACCGCCATGGTCCTCTTCGCCATCCTGGCCCTGGTGCTCCGGCGCTATACCGGCGAGGCCGACCTGCGCATCGGCATCCCCGTCGCCAACCGCAACCGTCCCGAGACGGAGGGGCTGGTCGGCCTGTTCGTGAACACGCTGGCGATCCGGGTGCTGGTCGATCCGGGCGCGACCGTCCTCGATCACGTGCGCGCCGTGCGCGACGCCATGGTGGATGCGCAGGGGCATCAGGATCTGCCCTTCGAGCGGCTGGTGGAGGCGCTCCAGACCCGGCGGACCGTGAGCCACACCCCCGTCGTCCAGGTGATGCACAGTCACCGCGTCGAGGGGCCGGCCCGGTTCGAGGTCGGCGGCCTCGTCGTCTCGCCCTTCGGACGGGGAACCGGCAACGTCCAGTTCGATCTCGTGCTGGAGACGGTGACGGCGGCCGGCGGGGCGTTGCGCGGCTCCTTCGGCTACGCGAGCGATCTGTTCCAGCGGGAGACCATGGAGCGGATGCGCGACGGCTTCCTCACCCTGCTGCGCGGGGCGGTGGAGGATGCGAGTCGCCGCGTCGACACGCTTCCCCTTGTGAGCGCGTCGGCGCTGGCGGCTTTGTCGGCGCCGTATGCGGACGGGATGCCGCTGTCGGATGCGCTGGTGCCGGGTCTGATCGGCGCGGCGGCTCTCGCCGATCCCGACGCCCCGGCGGTGATCTGCGGTCCCCGCACCACTTCGTTCGGCGAACTCGACCGGGCCGCCAACCGCCTCGCCCATCGCCTGATCCGCGACGGCATTGGCCCCGAGACCGTGGTCGCCGTCGCCCTGCCACGCGGACCCGACCAGATCGCCGCCTTCCTCGCCATCCTCCGGGCCGGCGGCGCCTTCCTGCCCCTCGACCCCGCCCAGCCGCGGCCGCGCCTCGCCGCCCTGCTGCGCGATGCCGGGGCCCGCCTGCTGCTCACCCAGGGCACGGCCCTCGACGGTTTGGCGGACGAGGCCGGACGGGGCGATCTCGCGAGACTCGACCTCGATACCCTCGACCTGTCGTCCGAGCCCGCGAGCGCCCCGGCCCGCATCCCCCATCCGGACCAGCTCGCCTACGTCATCTACACTTCGGGCTCGACCGGAGCCCCGAAGGGCGTCGCCGTGGCACACGGCCCCCTGGCGCGGCACGTGCGCGCCACCGGCGCTGTCTACGGCACCAGCCACCACACCCGCGAGCTCCACGTCCTGTCGATGAGCTTCGACGGGGCGCAGGAGCGCTGGATGGTGCCGCTGGCCTTCGGCGGCTGCGTCGTGCTCAAGCCGGACGGGCTGTGGACCCCGCGCGAGGCGCTGGACGCGATGGAGCGTCACGGCGTCACCCATGCGGGCTTCCCCACCGCCTACATGCACCAGCTCGCCCTCGAGGCGGCAACCGGCCCGCGCCCGACGCGGCGCTCCTACGCTTTCGGCGGCGAGGCTTTGTCGCGCGAGAGCTTCGCGCTGATCGGCCGTGCCCTCGATCCGACGCTGCTGATCAACGGCTACGGCCCGACCGAGACGGTGATCTCGCCGCTGGTCTGGCGGGCGCAGGCCGGGGCCGCGGTGGAGGGGGCCTATGCCCCGATCGGCCGGGCGGTGGGCGAGCGCCGGGCCTACATCCTCGACGCGGCGCTGCAGCCGGTGCCGGTGGGGGTCACCGGGGAACTGCATCTCGGCGGCGACGGTCTGGCGCGCGGCTATCTCGGCCAGCCGGGCCAGAGCGCGGACCGGTTCATCCCCGATCCGTTCCCGGAGTTGTCGGGCCGGCCCGGCGGGCGGCTCTACCGGACCGGGGATCTGGCGCGCTGGCGGGCGGACGGCACGGTGGACTATCTCGGCCGGGCCGACGCGCAGGTGAAGCTGCGCGGGTTCCGGATCGAACTCGGCGAGGTCGAGGCGGCGCTGCTGGCGCAGGAGACCGTCGCGGGGGCGGCGGCGAGCCTGCGCCGGGGTCCGGCCGGGCCGATGCTGGTGGCCTATGCGGTGGCGGCGCCCGGGGCGGCGCTCGACCCGTCCGCGATCCGTGCGGATCTGGCCCGTCGGCTGCCGGATTACATGGTGCCGAGCCGGATCGTGGCGCTGGCGCGCCTGCCGCTGACGCCCAACGGCAAGCTCGACCGCGCCGCCCTGCCGGAGCCCGAGCCGCTGGCGGAGGCGACGGGCGGGGCGCTGCGCCCGCTCGATCCCACCGAGACCATCGTCGCCGCGATCTGGGCCGAGGCCCTCGGCCTCCCCGCCATCCCGCCCGATCGAAACTTCTTTGAGGCCGGGGCGAACTCGCTCACCGCCCTGCGCGTGCTCACCGCCCTCGGCGCGGCCTTCCCGGACCGCAGCCCGACCATCGCCGACATCTTCAACAACCAGAGCGTCGAGACCCTGGCGGCGGCGCTCATCGCCGACGCGGTCGGCACCGCGCAGGTGGTGCGCCTGCGCGCGACCGGCGAGCGGCCGATGCTGTATTGCTTCCCCGGCCTGATGGTGAACACGCGCGAATACGCGCCGCTGGTGCGCCGCCTCGGGCCGGACCAGCCGGTCACCGGCTTCGTCTGCTATTCGCTCACCGATGCGCGCAAGAGCGTGGTCTCGGTGGAGGACATCGCCGCCCGCTACGCGGAGATCATCGAGAAGGAGAGCGCCGGGCGACCCTGCGCGATGCTCGGCTGGTCCTGGGGCGGGGTGCTCGCCTACGAGGCGGCCCGGATGCTGGACTCCCGCATCGACCTCACCTTCGTCGGCATGCTCGACGTCTGCGACATCGACGTGAGCTTCGCCGTCGGCGCCCTGCCGGTGCTGATTCCGGAGCGTCGCCGCCGCCTTCAGGACGGCGTCGCGGCCTGGCTCGAACGCTCGCCGATGCGGGCCGATTGGGAGGATCTGTTCCGGCGCATGGACCCGGAACTGACCGAGCAGTTCCTCGCCTATGTGGCGGCGGCCCCCGATCCGCTGCCCCTCGACGGGCCGGGTGTCGGCAGCAAGGAATACGAACTCTGGACCTTCGTCGACAACACGCTGCTCTATCGCCGCTACAAGGCCCGGGGCTTCGATTGCCCGATCCGCGTCTGGCTCGCCGGCCGGTCGGTGGAGCGCGGCCTCAACCACGTCGATTGGGGTCGCTACTCGCGCCGGGTCGAGCAGGTCACCGTGATCCCCGGCGTGACCCATCGCGAGATCGTGGATTCCCCCGCATTCCACGACAGTTTCGCGGCCTCGCTATGAGTCGATCGGGCCCATCGCTGCCTCACGCCGCTCCCCGCCCGCGGGGAGAGGAGAGCGTCGGCACCGCCGCACTCCCGTCATCGCACCGAGGCGGGACCGGGCGAGAACACCATCAGCGTCGGGCTCGCCGCATGGGTGAAGCCGAGGCCGGAATAGAGCCGCTCGACATGGCCGCCCGCCACGCATTGAAGCAGGACCGTCCCTGCGCCCGCCCGCCTCGCCGTCTCAATCGCCGCCCGCGTGACCAGGGCGCCGAGACCGCGTCCGCGACGGGTCGCGAGACTGCCGACATTGTAGAGACCGGCGAGGCGCCCCGAGCGGTAGAGGGAGGCGCAGGCCACCGGGACGCCTTCCTCGCTGAGGGTCAGGTGGTGCGCCTCGACGCCATCGACCGGCCGGGCCTCCCGCAGCACCGGCAGGAACACGGCCTCGGCGATCGCATTCACGCCCGCGTCGTCGTAGAGGCCGCGGCAGACCGACAGGTAGCCCTCGCCGGGCGCCGCCGTCTCGTCCTCCGCGAGGGCCAGCCCTTCCGGCAGGGACGGCGCCTGCGCCTGACTGCAATCGCGGATCATCCAGCGCGTCGGGAAGGCCGCCTGCAGGTCGGGATGGGTCGCGAATTCGCCCGCCTGGTCCTCGGTGACGAGGAGGGCCGGCAGCCGACCGCGCTTCGCGGAGGTCTCGCGCACCCAGCCGAGGTCGGTGGTCTCGACGCCGACATTGAATCCCGGCTCCGGGATGGCGCTCGACCAGAGATAGCGTCCGCCATCGGGGGCGATTTCGATGTCCGAGACGTAGCAGCCCGACTGCATCAGGCAATGGGCATCGAGCAACTCTCGAAAATCGATATCGGCCATGCTTTCTCCCGTCTCGTCACGACAAAGCCAAGACCTGATGCCCCGGTTTCACCCGAGATGTCGCGCCTTGGACAGACGAGGATATGGGGTGGTGTTTCTGTCTGTCGATATGACACCGAGAAAGACGGAATCATTCCAGATCAGATCGTCAAAATCCGGAACGAATCTTTGTCCGAGCGAGGAGATGCAGTCCGATGCGCTCGATGAGCAGGATCTGTGCGCGATGGCCGCGCGTGTCCGTCTTCGACGGACGGCACCGGATGCGGCTCGTCGCGTCGGGTCTCCTGTCCGGGGCGCCGCGATCAGGGCGAGATGAACAGAGGGCCATGGCCGGCTCATCGAGCGATCAGAGGCTCGATCGAAGGCAATGTTCGAATATCGCTATTCATGAATGCCATCATGAATGGAAATTTTTCTGTACTATACGGCGAAGTGCGGTGAATAAATTAGAACTTGCACGCGTTGTCTCCAATTTCGTCTTGGTCTATTGCCTGCAGCAAATCCGAGGCTCGGCCCCATACCGACCCGCCACCGTGGAGCATCGTTCGTGACCCCCATTGCTTCCGTGACTTCCTCGGCTTCCGTGACTTCCGGGACTGACATGACTTCCGGGATTCCCATGGCTTCCGAAGCGCAGGTGCGTCTCGACGATGCCGGCCGCTACATCGCGGACCTGTGCGAGCACTTTCTCGAACACGACATCCCGGTGTTCCACGAGCCGGGACGCGGCCGGGTCGATTTCGATGTCGGAACCGGCACCCTGGTGGCCGCGGAGGGCGGGCTCGCCCTGAAGGCGGAGGCGACCGACGAGACCTCGCTGGCCGTCGTCAAATTCATGCTCGCCTCGCATCTCCAGGAGATGCCCGGCGCCACGGACGCGTCCATCGTCTGGACCGGGGACGGCTGCGAGGACCGCACGCTGCCGAGCCTGCGCGAGATCAGCGTGCGGCGCGTCGTCGATCTCACGCCGCATATGCGCCGGATCACCTTCGTCGGCCGGGATCTCGCGCGCTACGATGCGTTCGACATGCACGTGCACCTCATCATCCCGCCGGCGGGTCACGTGCCGCAATGGCCGGTTCCGGGTATCGACGGCATTCCGGTCTGGCCGCAGGGCGAGGGTGCGCCCTCGATGCGGACCTACACGATCCGCCGCATCGACGTGGCGGCCGGCGAGATCGACATCGATTTCGTCATGCATCACGATGCCGGTCCCGGCGCCTCCTTCGCCAAGCGCGCCGAGGTCGGCGACGCGGTCGGGCTGCTCGGCCCCGGCGGCCGCAGCGCCGGAGAGGCGGACTGGTACTGCCTCGCCGCCGACGAGACCGGGCTGCCGGCCGTCGGCCGCATCCTCGGGCGGTTGCCGCGCCACGTGGCCGGGATCGCGGTGATCGAGGTCGACGGGCCGGCCGACGAGCAAGATCTCGACCGGCCCGAAGGGCTGGAACTGCGCTGGCTTCATCGCAACGGCGCCCCGCCCGGCACGACCACGCTGCTGGCGGATGCGGTCCGGGCGATCCCGTTTCCCCGCGATCGCAGGGTCTTTGCCTGGGCAGCGTCCGAATTCGATGCGTTCAAGGCGCTGCGGGCGCATTGGCGCAAGACCTGCGGTCTGACCCGTGACCAGCATCTCGCCGTGGCCTATTGGCGGCGTGGCGCGGACGAAGACGCCAAGGACGAGGATTGAGGCGTGACCGGACAGAGCGTCATCAGAGGCGGCATGATCCCATGATGCTCGACCTGTCTCCCCTGCGCGCGAGCCGTGGGTTCCGGCTGCTCTATGCGGCGCGGGCGGCCTCGTTCCTCGCCTTCGGGGTGCTCGGCGTCGCCGTGAGCCTGCAGATGTACGCGCTGACCTCCTCGTCGCTGCAGGTCGCGCTGCTCAACGCCGCCGTGGCCGCGCCGATGGCGCTGGCGCTCATCGTCGGCGGCTGGCTCGCCGACCGCTACGACCGCCGCGCGGTCATGGTCTGGTCGCGCACCGCGCATCTTCTCACCATCCTGATCCTCATGGCCAATGCCGGCCTCGACCAGCCGATGGTCTGGCCGATCTATGCCGCGGCCGTGGTCGGCGGCTCCACCTTCGGCTTCGGCATGCCGGCGATCATGGCCGCGACCCCGGCGCTGGTCGGGCGCGAGCACCTGTCGGGCGCCGCCGCGCTCACCGCCGTCGCGGCGCAGGTCGGGGCCATCGCCGGGCCGTTCCTGGCGGGCGCCATCACCGCCGGCGCGGGGCTCGTCGCCTGCTACGGCACCGTGGCCGTCATCTCCGGGATCACGCCGGTCGTCCTCGCGTTCCTGCCCGCCCTGCCGCCGATCGCCGAACAGGCCGCCGGGACGCCGGTCACCGCGCTCGCCGCCGACGAGGACGGCTTCATGGGCGGCCTGCGCTACATCGCCCGCTCGCCCCTGGTGCTGAGCCTGCTCCTGATCGATCTCGTCGCGCTGGTCCTCGCCGTGCCCTACGTGCTGCTGCCCGAACTCGCGACCCACGGTCTCGGCGAGGGGCCGGACAGTATCGGCCTGCTCTATGCCGCCCCCTCGGTCGGCGCGCTCGTCGGCGCCCTCGGCTCGGGCCGGGCCGGAGCGAGCCCGTTCGCCGGGCGCTGGCTCGTCGCCTGCGTGGCGATCTGGGCCTGCGCCTGCATCGCGCTGGGCTTCAGCGACGGCATGATCCCCGCCCTGATCTGCCTCGCCGCCCTCGGCGCCGCGGCGAGCCTCGCCGGCATCCTGCGCGCGGCCCTGATCCAGCGCGCGACACCGGATGCGATGCTCGGCCGCGTCTCGAGCCTGTGGGTCCTGGAGGAATCCATCGGCCCCGCCCTCGGCGGCATGCAGGCGGGGACCACGGCCCATCTCGCCTCCGCCCGGATCGCCATGGTGGCCGGCGGCGGCCTGTGCCTCGCCGCCACCGCCGCCATCGCCGCGCTCACGCCCGCCCTCAGAGGCGCCAGCCTGGCACCGGAGACGAAGGTCATCGCGGACGATCTCGCCCTGGCCGCGGTCGATGCGCGCTAGGAGGGCTGCCGCCGGACCGGCGGCCTGCCTCCTCCTCATCCTGGCCGCCCTTCCCGCAGGGGCCGAGGACATCCCTGCGCAGGAAGAGGTCCGCGCGCAGGCGATGCCCGCGCAGCCGCGCGTCGCCGCCCTCGACTGGAGCGCCGTGGAGCTGCTCCTCGGCCTCGGCATCGTGCCGATCGCGGTGACGCAGCCCGAGAATTACAACCGAACCGTGGTGTCGCCGGCCCTCCCCGACGGCGTGGTCGATCTCGGCCTCGTGGTGGAGCCGAACCTCGAATTGCTGGCGAGCCTGAAACCGGACCTGATCCTCGGCAACCCGATCCAGGTGGCGACGCAGGGCAGCTTCCTGTCGCGCATCGCTCCGACGGAGGCGGTCTCGATCGCCAATGCGGCCGGCGATCCCTACGAGCGGGCGAAGGCGGAGACCATGCGCATCGCCCTGCGCCTCGGCCGGGTCGAGCAGGCCAAGGCCCTGGAGGCGCGGACCGAGGCGGTTCTCACCGAGGCGGCGGCGAGCGCCTGCCCGGCCGCGCGGCATCCGACCTACCTCGTCTGGATCGTCGACCACCGCAACGTCGTGGTCTACGGCCGCACCAGCCTGTTCCAGACCGTGCTCGACCGCCTGCATATCGAGAATGCCTGGACCGGTGCCAGCAACGCCTCCGGCTTCACGGCGGTGGGGATCGAGCAGCTCGCGACCGGTTCGGCGGAGGCGCGCATGGTCCATATCGGGCCGATCCGATCCGACGCGGCCAAGGCGCTCGCCGGCAGCCGGCTGTGGCGGACGCTTCCGGCGGTGCGCGACCACCAGGTCGACGTGGTGGCCCCGGTCTGGTTCTACGGCGGCCTCCCGGCCATCGCGCGCTTCGCCGAACTGATGGCCGGGCTCTCGAAGCGGGATTGTCCCGGTGGCTGAGGTGAAGCTGGCCGAACCCGGCCTGTCCGCCCTCGCGCCGCGCCGGTCGCGGATCGGCGGGACGGCGCTCCTCATCGGCGCGGTCGCCCTCGTCGCGGCGCTGCTCACCCTGCGCACGCTCACGGCCGACATGCCGCTCGGCCCGGCGCTGAAGGCGCTGTGGAATCCCGACTGGACCGACATCGCCCAGGTCATCCTGCATGAGAGCGTGCTGCCGCGCATCGTCACCGCGTGGCTCGCCGGCGCTGCCCTCGCCCTGTCGGGCACGGTGCTGCAGCAGGTTCTGCGCAATCCGCTCGCCTCGCCCTCGACGCTCGGCATCTCGGCCGGGGCGCAGCTCGCTCTGGCGCTGGCGTCCCTGTTCGCGCCCGGCCTGTTCTCCCAGGGCCGCGAGGCGGTGGCGCTCTCGGGCTCCGCCCTGGCGGTGCTCGCCGTCTTCGCGCTCGGCCGCGCCAAGGGCTTCGCGCCCCTCGGGCTGCTGCTGGCCGGCCTCGTGGTCGAGCTCTATTGCGGGGCGATCCAGACCCTCCTCGTCATCCTGCACCAGGAGCGGCTGTTCGGCCTGTTCGTCTGGGGGGCGGGCTCGCTCGCCATGAACGATTGGAGCGCGCCGGCCTATCTCGCGCCCCGCCTCGCGGTGGCCGCGATCCTGGTGGCGCTGATGGTGCGGCCGCTCGCGCTGCTCGACCTCGACGAGGCGAATACGCGGAGCCTCGGGCTTTCCCTCGGCCGGGTCCGGTTCCTCGCCGTGGCGGTGGCCGTGGCGCTCGGCGGGTTCGTGGTGGCGGGGGTGGGCGTCATCGGCTTCGTCGGGTTCGCCGCGCCGATCCTGGTCCGGCTCACCGGCACGCGCACCTTGCGCGACCGGCTCATCGCCGCGCCTCTTCTCGGCGGCGCCCTGATCTGGCTCACCGATTCCGTGGTCCTGGCGCTCGCCCCGGTGGCACAGGTGCCGACCGGGGCGCTCGCCGCCCTCGTCGGCGTGCCGATGCTGCTCTGGCTGCTGCCGCGCCTGCGCGGCGTCGGCTCGCCGCATCACCAGGATGACGGCGCCTCCTACCGCCGCGCGCGGCCCTGGCGCCTGATCCTGGCGGGAGCGGCGGCGCTGGCCGTCCTCGTCGCCATCGCGCTGGTTCTCGGCCGCGACATGGCCGGCTGGCATTGGAGCGTCGGCGCCGGTCTCGAAGATTTGCTCCCCTGGCGCCTGCCGCGCGTCGCCGCCTCGCTCGCGGCCGGCGCGATGCTGGCCATCGCCGGCACTCTGCTGCAGCGCCTCACCGGCAATCCGCTGGCGAGCCCCGAAGTGCTCGGGATCAGCTCCGGCGCGGCCCTCGGCCTCATCGCCGTCACGATCGTCCTCGGCACGCCGGACCGGATGGCTCTGCTCGGCGCCGGCAGCCTCGGGGCGCTCGCGACCCTCGCGGCGATCGCGAGCCTCGGCCGGCGTGCCGACACCGCGCCCGAGCAGATGCTGCTGGCCGGCATCGGCCTCACCACCGGCTTCGGCGCCCTCCTCACCATCCTGATGATCAGCGGCGATCCCTCCGTGGTGATGCTGCTCGGGTGGACGGCGGGCTCCACGGCGCGGGTGGCGCCCGAGGATGCCGTGGCCGCCATGGCCGTCCTCGTCCTCGGGGCCGCCTGCCTTCCCGCGACGACCCGCTGGCTCGACCTGCTTCCGCTCGGCGACCCGAGCGCCCGCTCGCTCGGCCTCGGCCTGCGCCGCAGCCGCCTCGTCATCCTCGCCCTGGCGGCGATCCTCACCGCCGCCGCCACCCTGGTGGCGGGACCGTTGAGCTTCGTCGGCCTCGTCGGGCCGCAGGTGGCGCGACTGTTGGGCCTCACCCGCGCGGCGCCGCAACTCGCCGGCGCCGCGATCGTCGGGGCGCTGATCATGGTCGCGGCGGATTTCGTGGGGCGGATGGCGTTCTTCCCCTACCAGCTTCCCGCCGGATTGGTGGCGACCCTCGTCGGCGGACCGTTCCTGATGTGGCTGCTCGCCCGCCGCTGAGCGTATCCGGGCACCCGTAAGACCCTTTGGACTCGAATTATTCCAAAGAACGAATGTGTTCCTGGGGCAACGCAACCAGAACTTTCGCATTCGCAGTACAACTTCGTCTTGCTGACAAAGACGCGCTGTGGATTTGTCTTGGCGAAACGCGATCTTTGTTTTTGAATCGTTCCAAGCGATGCGGCAACAGAGATGACTCGCTCTTTCAAGCTCACATCTGCGCTTTATTTTCGATGACCAAGGTCTTCTCTATGTCTGATGCCATGCCGTTCTCCTCCGGCAAGTTCTCGCGCAAGACCCGTCAGGGCGCGCGGTCCCTCGCCGGCGTCTCGACCGTGGCGATGCTCGCCATGTCCCCCGCCCTGTGGAGCGGCGCGGCCCTCGCGCAGGGCGCGGGCAGCGCCTCGGTCCAGCTCGACACGCTGTCGGTGCAGGGCTCGGGCAGCGGTGTGGGAAGCACCAGCGACAGCGTGACCGCGGCCAATTCCTACATCGTCTCCCGGAGCGCCACCGGCACGAAATCCACCGCCAACCTGCGCGAGATCCCGCAATCGATCTCGGTGGTGACGCAGAAGCAGCTCGAGGATCGCGGCGCGCAGAGCCTAGCCGACTCGC
This sequence comes from Methylobacterium sp. 77, assembly GCF_000372825.1. Taxonomy (NCBI): domain Bacteria; kingdom Pseudomonadati; phylum Pseudomonadota; class Alphaproteobacteria; order Hyphomicrobiales; family Methylobacteriaceae; genus Methylobacterium; species Methylobacterium sp. 77. The sequence continues at coordinate 3,977,004 of NZ_KB910516.1, forward strand.
TCGCCTACACCGCCGGCGTCTACGCGTCCCCCCAGGGCGATGACGGGCGTTTCGACCAGCTCATCATCCGCGGCTTCGACCAGACCATCCGCGGCGTCTATCGCGACGGCCTGCGCCTTCCCATCACTAGCTTCTCCGGCTTCCCGCAGGAGCCCTACGGGATCGAGCGCATCGACGTCCTGCGCGGGCCGACCTCGGGTCTCTACGGCCTGAACGATCCGGGCGGCCTCGTGAACTTCGTCAGCAAGAAGCCCCTCGACGTGCCGCTGCGCGAAATCTTCGGCTCCTACGGCACCTATAACCGCAAGCAGTTCGGCTTCGACCTGAGCGGCCCGGCCAACCCCGAGAAGACGATCCTCTACCGGATCACCGGGTTCCTGCGGAACGGCGGCACCCAGTCCGACTACGTTGATCTCGACCGTGTCTACATCGCGCCGGCCGTGACGATCCGGCCCTCCGCCGATACCAGCCTGACCCTGCTCGGCAGCTACCAGAAGGACACGACCGGCGATAAGTACCGCCTGATCCCGCAATACTACACCAACGGCTCGAACCCGTTGAAGGCGAACCTGCGCGACCGTTTCCTCGGCGAGCCCGATTTCAGCCGCTTCAAGGCCGAGCGCGCCATGGCCGGCTACGAGTTCTCGCACCGCTTCGACGACGCATGGACCGTGCGCCAGAACCTGCGCTACGCCCATGCCAGCACCGACTACAACAGCGTCTACCCGACCGGGCTGAACAATTTGGCTTCGCCCTCGCTGCTGAACCGCTCGGCCCAGATCTGGCGCGAGGATTACGGCGTCTTCACCGTCGACACCCAGATCCAGCACGAGCACGTGTTCGACTGGTTCAAGAACACTGCCCTTCTCGGGGTCGACTACAGCAACATCAAGCACAAGAGCGACCAGTTCGGCGGCCCGACGCAGTCGTTCTTCGATCCCAACTTCCTCTTCGGCGGCCCTGGGACGACGCTGGTCGGTCCGATCGACGTGCTGAACCCGAGCTACGGATCCGCCATCGGGCCACTCCGCAGGACGCTGTTGAGCAACCTGTCGCAGGAGCAGACCGGCATCTACGCCCAGGATCAGGTCAAGTTCGCCAACGGCTTCCTGTTGAGCGCCAATGCCCGCTACGACTGGGTGAAGACGACGACCGACGTGCAGAACCCGGCGATCGACGCCGTGCGAACCTTCCTGAACGCCAACGGCATCGCCAACGGGATCCCGACCAATTTCGGCGTGAACCAGAATGCGGAATCCTACAGCGGTCGCGTGGGCCTCTCGTACCTTTTCGATAACGGCCTGACGCCCTACGTCGCCGCCGCCCGCTCGTTCAATGTCCTGCCGTTCTACATTCAGACGAGCACGCCGAGCGCCCTCGGTGCCGCCATTCCCGGCACCTACTCGATTTCGCCCGCAAAGCCCGAGATCGGTGAGACCATCGAGGGCGGCGTGAAGTATCAGGCGCCGGGGTCCAACAGCACCCTGCTCGTCTCGGTGTTCGACACCAAGAAGACCAATGCCCTGACCTTCGATTCGACCGATCCGCTGCAGCAGGCCTATTACCAGACCGGCGAGATCGCGGTGAAGGGCATCGAGGCCGAAGCCACGATCGAGCTCGCGGAAGGCTTCCGCCTCATCAGCTCCGCCACTGCCCTCAATGCGAAGGTGACCAAGGATACGCCGCCCTCGGGGATCGGCAGCGCCGTCGGAAACCGGCCGATCCAGGTCCCGGAATACGTCATCTCGAACTGGGCTGATTACACCGTCCAGACGGGGCCGTTCCGCGGCTTCGGCTTCGGCTTCGGTGTCCGCTACGTCGGCGACACCTTCGCCGACGCCGCCAACACGATCCGCGTGCCGGATTACTTCCTGATGGATGCGTCGATCCGGTATTCCTACGAAGGCTGGCGCTTCCAGGTCGCGGCCAACAACCTGGCCGACCGGGTCTATGTCGGCACCTGCGCGAGTCTCGGAACGTATGTCGGCTGCAATTACGGCGACGGCCGCCGCATCACCGGCTCGGTCACTTATCGCTGGTAGGCCGACCCGCATCGACGTCTTCGCCCCGGATCGAAAGATCCGGGGTTTTTCTTGTGCCGTGTTGCCCCGGTGTCGTTGACGCGGCTCTCCGCGGTCGCCTAGCGTGACCGTGACGGTTCCTCCCCGGAGGATCAAAAGGGAATGCGGTGAGGAGTTCGCTCCGATGCCGCGGCTGCCCCCGCAACTGTAAGCGGCGAGCCCATCATCAACACGTCACTGGGTGCTCCGGCATCTGGGAAGACGATGAGAGGGCCGCGACCCGCGAGCCAGGAGACCTGCCGTCAGTCGTGGTCACACGCGAAACGCATCGGGCGGGGTGTCCTGGTGGGGTGTCGGAGCATGCTCTCGGGCATGGATCGGCTTCGTTCGCGGTGACGTGCCACTGCGCCGTTCCGCGCCCGCCGTCAGCTCTCGATGCCCGATCGTCCCTGTTCCTTCCGCTGCAGACGCCATCCCGCGCCGCCGCAGCCCGAGACCGTCCGGTCCCGCGCGCGTCGACTCCCTAGTGAATGGTATAATGTAACGTTATAACATACGATTTCGCGAGAGGGATGGTGGCCGCCGGCCAGCGCCCAATCCGGTTTTCAAGAACGACCATGACGTCACTCGTTGTCCCTCCTTCGCGTCCAGCAATCCGGCTACCCTCCGCTTCGCGCCGGCAGGGCGCCGCGCTGCTGCTCTCCCTCGCGACCTCGACCATGCTGGCCGGCGCGGCGCGCGGGCAGGATGCCGTCACCCTCGACCAGCTTTCGGTCGAGGGAACGGGGGTGAGCCTGACGCGGGCGAGCCCCGTTGGGCTCAACCTGTCCACGCCGTCCCGCAGCGCCAGCCGCCTCGGCCTGACGCCGCTGGAGACCCCCGCCAGCCTCGACGTGATCAGCGGCGAGACCGCCCGCATCCGGGGCCAGAACACGGTCGTCGAGGCGGTGACGCAGAACGCCACCGGCATCACCACCATCGCCTCGCCGGGCAATGGCAACGGCGCCTTCTCCAGCCGCGGCTTTGCCGGCCCGAACTCGATCCAGCAGCTCTACGATGGCACCCGCCTGTTCGTCGGCGCCGGCACCGTGACCTTCCCGTTCGACACCTGGAACGTGGAGCGGATCGAGGTTCTGCGCGGCCCGGCCTCCGTGCTCTACGGCGACGGCGCCATCGGCGGCGTGGTCAACGTGGTCTCGAAGAAGCCGAGCTTCACCCCGATCCACGCCGCCCGCGTCGCCACCGGGTCGGACGGGCTCGCGCGCCTCGCCCTTGATCTCGGCGGTCCCATCGGCGACGCGGTCGCCTACCGCCTCAATGTCAGCGGCAACCGCGATGGCGGCTGGCTGAACCAGAATGGCGACTTCCGCAACCTCGCGGTCTCGGGCGCGCTGCTGTTCCAGCTCAACCCGGATCTCGCCGTCACCCTGAGCCACGATCTCGGTTATCAGGAACCGGCCCGCTACTGGGGTACGCCCCTGGTGAACGGCAAGATCGTCCAGGCCCTGCGCTACAACAACTACAATGTCGACGGCGCCAAGGTGACCTGGGCCGATAACTGGACCCAGCTCAAGGCCGAGTGGACGCCCAGCGCCGACATCACCATCCGCAACACCGCCTACCGGCTGCAGAGCCGGCGCCATTGGCTCGATGTCGAGCAATACAGCTTCAACCGTTCCACCGGGCTCATCGACCGCTCGGATTACCTCGAGATCTACCACCAGCAGGAACAGGTCGGGAACCGCTTCGACGCGGCGTTCAAGGGCAGCCTGTTCGGCTTCCGCAATGAATTCGCGGTGGGATTCGACGTCAACCACGTCGATTTCCGCCACACCAACAACTTCTCCAGCGCGGGCGGCAGCCTCGTCACCAGTGTCGACCCGTTCAATTTCGATCCGGGCACTTTCCCGGCGAATGGCCGGGCGAGTCCGGCCTACGCCACCAGCACCAATCAGGCGTCGGTCTTTGCCGAGAACCGGCTGATCCTGAGCGAGCAGCTCTCCTTCCTCACCGGCGTGCGGTTCGATGCGCCGACCCTGCATCGCCGCAACCTCGTCACCGGGGCGACCTTCGAGCGCTCGTTCGAGGCGCTGAGCTACCGCTTCGGCCTCGTCTACAACCCGACGCCGGACTCGGCGCTCTACGTGCAATACGCCACCGCCACCGATCCGGTCGGCAGCCTCATCAGCCTGTCGCAGTCGCTATCCGGGTTCGATCTCTCCACCGGCGAGCAGGTCGAGGTCGGGGCCAAGGGCCTCGCCCTCGGCGGCGCCCTCGAATGGACGGTCGCCGGCTACCGCATCGTCAAGGACAACCTGATCTCGGCGGTGCCGGGCCAGCCCACGGTCTCGACGCAGGTGGGCCAACAATCCTCGCACGGGGTCGAGGGCGCGCTTGCCCTGCGCCTGCCCGATGGCTGGCGCATCGACGCCAACCTCGCCCTGCTCCACGCGCAATACGACGAGTTCCGGCAGGGCTCCGTCTCCTATGCCGGCAACCAGCCCGTCGACGTGCCCCAGCGCGTCGCCAATGTCTGGCTCAATTGGGCTTTCACCCGCGATTGGGAGGCCCGGATCGGGCTGCAGAATGTCGGCCGGGTCTTCAGCGATTTCGCCAACACCGCGCCGCGGCCCGACTATACCCTGGCCCATCTCGGCCTCGACCATCAGGTCACCCCGGCCTCGCGCCTGAGCCTTCGCGTCTACAACCTGTTCGACAAGACTTACGCGATCAGCGGCAACGCCGTAGACGGGATCGGCACCAACTGGCTGCTCGGGCGACCGCGCTCGTTCGAGGTCGCCTACAGCGTCGCATGGTGAGCCTCGTCAAATCGAGCCTCGTCAAACCGGTGAAGCGATGGCTGATCCTCGGCCATCGTTGGCTCGGCATCGCCACCGGGCTGCTCTTCGCCCTGTGGATCGGCTCCGGGCTGGTGATGCTCTACGTGCCGTTCCCGAGCCTGACGGAGGCCGAACGCCTCGCCCGGCTGCGCCCGATGGCCTGGGAGGAGGTCGCGGTCTCGCCGGACGAGGCCCTGGCCGCGTCGGGCGAAACACGGATGCCCCGCAGCCTCGATCTCGAGATGCGGGGCGACGTGCCGGTCTACCGGATGTCGGCCCCGGACGGCCGGCGCATCACCCTCTCCGCGCGGAAAGGCGCCGTGGCGGGGCCCGTCGACGAGGAGGCGGCCCGGCGCCTCGCCGGTGCCGGCCCCGGCGCATCGGTGACGCGGGTCTGGCGCGACCAATGGACGGTGACGGCGCGCTACGATCCCCTGCGGCCGTTCCACAAGGTCGCGCTGAACGACGCGGCCGGAACCGAGCTCTACGTCTCGCGGGCGACGGGCGAGATCGCCCTCGACACGACGCGGTTCGAGCGCGGATGGAACTGGGTCGGGGCCGTCACCCACTGGGTCTATCTCACGCCGCTTCGCGCCCGCGCCGTGTTGTGGCGCGACGTGGTGCTGTGGGTTTCCGGCATCGCCGCGGGCACGGCGCTCACCGGGCTCGTCCTCGGCTTCTGGCGCCTGCGCCTGCGGCACCGCTACGCCAGGGGGCGCGTTACGCCCTATCGCGGGATGGCGCGCTGGCACCATTTCGCCGGGCTCGTCGGCGGGATCGGGCTCACCACCTTCATCGTCAGCGGCTGGCTCTCGATGAACCCGAACCGCTGGTTCGCCTCCCTCGCACCGCCCGCCGACCTGCGCGAGGCCTATGCCGGACCGCCGGCGCCGATCGGGCTCGATACCGCCGGCCTTCGCGCGATCAGCTCACGGGCGCCGCTCGGCCTGCGTTTCATCCGCATCGGCGGGGGCTGGGTCGCGATGGGCCTCTCCGGCACCGGCGCGGACGCGGTCGAAGCGGCCCCCGACACGGCGCGGATCCTCGCCGCCGCGAGCGAGGCGATGGCGGGGGCGAGGTTGGAGGGCGTCGAGCGCCTGGAAGCGCACGACCTCTACTGGTCACCGCTCACGAGCGGGACACTCCCTGTCCTGCGGTTGCGCTTTGCCGATCCGGCTGCGACGTGGCTGCATGTCGATCCGCGCAGCGGCGAGATCCTGAACCGCCTCGACCGGTCGGGCCGCGCCAACCGCTGGCTGTTCACGGCCCTGCACCGGCTCNNCCTGCCGGTGCTCGTCGGCCACCCGCCGTCGCGAGACGCCGCCCTGTGGCTGCTCAACCTTCTCGCCGCAGCCTTGGTGATCACGGGGCTCTTCATCGGTTGGCGGCGCCTGCGCTCGAAGGTGGGCGCGCATTTCCCTCTCTCCGCCCGGCGGGGAGAGGAGGAACCAGCCTCTTCCGAATAGGGACTTGCCCTATTGCTGCTGGGCCTGCTGCGACTGCCGCATGAAGCTGTCGGGCGTGCCGGTCCCGTCCGAGACGAAGCGGATGTCGCGCGGCTCGCGGCGGGGCGTGTCGACGGAGAGGAACACCATCGGCTGTTCCAGGATCTCCGGCACCGAATGCACCACCCCGCGCTGGAACATCACCAGCTTGCCCGGCCCGACCTCCACCGCCGGCTCGTCGGCGAACTTCATCATGCAGCGGCCGGAGAGCACGTAGAGATACTCGTCGCAGGAGGCGTGGCTATGCGGCGGGGTCGGCGCATAGACCCGGAACACGCGGGCGCTCGCCGCCGGCTGATCGACGAACCGGTGGTCGGCCACCATGGTGGTACAGGCCTCGGGCAGGGTCGCCACGGCGGCGGCGACGTCGAACACCGCGTGCGCAGCGGTGGAGGTGGGTGTCGTGTCCTGGCTCATCGCTCGTCCTGGCTCGCGGGGGGCTCTGCTTCCGATACCGTACCGTAACCGGTTTTCCGGCGGCCCCCAAAACCAGCGGCGCCCGCGTCGACCGGCCCGATCACGCCGATCCTGGCGCAGACCCGACGGCGGCATGAGAGCAACACGAAAGGCGATGAGACGCAGCGCCAAGTGTTTCGGGCGCGTGAGTAGCGTCCGCGCGTACAAATTGATCGAGGAATGAGCTAGGCACGTTCAAATTCTTGACTGTGGGGGGAACCACAATGGCCGGCGCGAAATCGGGGATCAAAGGGGTTGGCTATTTCAATGATGCCTTCGCGCTCACGGGAACAGCCCTCAATCTGATCGGCATGATTCCCGGGGTCGAAATTCCCGATGAGCTTCTTGAAGTGTTCGGCGTCTTCAACGGTGACCCAAGCCTGGATCTGCTCAATGAAATGAACGGCAAGCTGGATGAGCTATACCAGCAGGGAGTACAGATCCTCGAAGAGATCGGTCTGGTCACCGATGAGGTGCACAACCTTGCTCTGACGGATATCAAAACCAGCGCCAGAAATGCCCAAAATTTTCTGAATGATTACATGCTCAAAGGTGACGAGGGCTCAAGGCTCATCGCCATCAAGGAATCGACCGATGCGCTGACGAGGGCGCAGATCTTTGCCGAAAACCCGACGGCGGACGTCGCCTTGATCATACCGTCGCTGTTGGCAGCCTTCACGACACGGGTGAACGTCATCCGCGAGACCAGCGATGGAGCAACGTCTGGAGACGCCAAAGATGAACTCTCCGACGCTATCGCAGTACTGGAAAAATCCGTCTCTTCGTATAAGTCGCAGCTCCCGGATCTCATTAATTACAAAACCGAGTTGGTGCTTCACGTTTCCGGGGCCGCTATTTTTTATGCTTGGATCGTCGATGACGAGGGAAACAAAGTAGCGCCACAAAGAATTGCGGCCGTGGAGAAATTGACGCAAGACCAGGCTAATCAGCTCGAGAAAATCCTGACCCTTGGATCTTATATAGGCGATGACATTTCGGGGAATGCATTTTATAATAACATTACAATAAATGATCAGGTTGCTTTTAGCGACTTCTTTAACAAGTACGCGCTTGGAACGGATCTTCAGGGTGATACGAAAGCCCGTTTAGAAAACTTCATTTACCGCGATGCCCACATGACGGAGCTGGAGACGGCCGTCGACACGCTGAAGCAGCTCACGAGCGGTCAGTGGGTGATCGACAAGCCCGGAACGGTCGACGGGACCATCCAAGCCGACCCGAATGTTCCCGAGACGTTCGAACAATGGCCGGGCTTCACCGCGCCCCACACGCTGGAAGGCCGAGCGGGCAACGACACGATCATCGGCAGCGGCGGCAACGACACCCTTCGCGGCGGCGGTGGAACGCCGGACCTGTACGAAGACGCGCCTCACGACGGCAATGATCGGCTTCTGGGCAAGGGCGGCGACGACATCATGGTCGGCGGCTCGGGCAACGACTGGCTCGACGGTGGTGCCGGCAACGACCGGTTCGATGGCGGCACGGGTATCGACACGGCGAGCTACGTCTCGGCGACCGCCGGGGTCAAGGTTTCGCTCGACCTGAAGGATTGGCAGGAGACCGGCTTCGGCAAGGACCGGCTCCTGCGGATCGAGAACCTCGAAGGCAGCCGCTTCGGCGATACCCTGACGGGCAGCGTCGGAAAGAACACGATCCGAGGCCTGGCCGGCAACGATGTCATCGACGGTCACCAGGGGGCCGACCGCCTGTATGGCGGAACCGGCAGCGACACCTACTTCGTCGATAACAGCGGCGATCTCGTCTTCGAGGCGAAGGGCGAGGGCCGCGACGTGGTCAAGACGGAGATCAGCTACACGCTCGCCGCCGGCCAGGAGATCGAGTTCCTGAAGCTCGCGCTCTCCACCGGCACGCGGAACCTCAACCTGACCGGCAACGAGTTCGCCAACGATCTGACCGGCAACGGCGGCAACAACGTCCTCGATGGCGGTCGCGGCGCCGACACCCTGAGCGGTGGGGCCGGCAACGACACCTACGTGGTCGACAATGCCGGAGACCTGATCGTCGAGGCATCCGGCAAGGGCGCCGACGGCGTGCGCAGCACCGTCAGCTATACGCTCGCGGCCAATGTCGAGACCCTGCTGCTTCTCGGCGGCGCCGCGATCGATGCGACGGGCAACGCTCTCGCCAACACGCTCACCGGCAATGCCGCCGCCAACGTCCTGGACGGGAAGGCGGGCGCCGACACCATGGTCGGCGGGGCGGGCTCGGACACCTACATCGTCGACAATGCCGGCGACACGGCCGTCGAACTGAGCGGCGCCGCCGGCACCGATCTCGTCAAGGCCTCGGTGTCCTTCTCGCTGGGGGGCTCCTACGTGGAGAACCTGACGCTCACCGGGAGCGCCAATCTCAACGCCACCGGGAACTCACTCGCCAACGTCCTCACGGGCAATGGCGGCGCGAACCTGCTCGACGGGAAGGCCGGCGCCGACACCATGATCGGCGGGGCCGGCTCGGACACCTACATCGTCGACAACGCCGGCGACAAAGCCATCGAGGCGAGCGGCGGCACAGGCACCGACCTCGTCAAGGCCTCGGTATCCTACTCGCTGGCAGGCTCCTACGTGGAGAACCTGACGCTCACGGGCACCGGCAACCTCAGTGGAACCGGGAACTCGCTCGCCAACGACCTCAAGGGCAATACCGGCGCCAACCATCTCGACGGCGGTCTCGGGGCGGATACGCTCACGGGACTGGCCGGCAAGGACACGTTCGTGTTCTCCACCAAGCTCGGCTCCGGCAACATCGACCACATCACCGACTTCTCCTTGGACGATACGATCCAACTCTCGAAGCCCGTCTTCACAGCGCTCTCGAAAAGCCAGCTCGCTGCGACGGCGTTCAAGGATCTCAGCGTGGCAGGCGCGAAAATCGATGCCGATGACCGCATTCTCTACGACAAGGCGACGGGCACCCTGTCCTACGATGCTGATGGCAGCGGCACCGCCGCCAAGGCGATCCAGTTCGCCGTTATCGACAACCACGACAAGGTGGCTCTGACTCACCTCGACTTCCTGATGGCGTAAGCCCGCACCACGTCTTGGCCGAACCATCCCGGTTCGGCCAAAGTTTCCCGAACGATCGAGGCTCTCGCCTGGAATCGCCCCTCGTCGGCATGGGCGGCATCCAAGCGCGTGACGGCTGATCGCGGCCTTCCATCGTGTTCGCGGTGGTTGTGTACAGCCCGGACCGCACCCGCTCGATCGGCTTGTTCTCCCTAGGGCCGCATCGCTAACGTGCTCTGCCGAGCAGACTGGATGGCGGACGATCAGGCCCGTTGGATGCGAGCGACATGACGGCTGATGCGGGCCTTCCGTACTTCCACCTGACGACGTCGGCCTCGCCCCCCGGCGAAGCCTTCGAGCGATGGCGCACTCTCCTGGCGCCGATGTACGAGGTCAGTCCGACCACGCCATCCGCCCCACTGCCTTTCGGCACCAACATCGCCTACCAGGTCGGTGACCTCGTCACCCAGCGCTCGCTGCTCTCGACCCAGCGGCTCCAGCGCGACCGCCGACGTGTCGAGGCCGGTCCCGACCACTACATGGTCCAACTCTACCGGTCCGGCCGTTTCCAGGGCACGGTCGCCGGCAAGCCGGTCTCGGCCTCGCCTGGCACCGTCACCTTCATCGGCCGCCGTCACCTGCTCGATGGCAGGCTCGACCGAACCGATGTGATCGGCCTCGCCGTCCCCACCACCCGCCTCCACGGGCTGTCGCTCGAGGATCGCGGCCTGCTCTTCGATGCGGCCCGCAACCGGCTATTGGCCGCGCGCATTCTCGACATCTATCGCCGATTGCCGACCACACGCGCCGACGCGGCCCCGGCTCTCGCCCATGAATTCGTCGGCTTTCTGCGCCGCCTGCTCGACACCTCGCAGGCCTCGGACGTGCTGGAAGGCCGCGAACTCGACGGGGGGCTGCGCGCGCTGGCCCGGACCATCGTGCAAGGGAACCTGTCGCGGCCCGATCTGTCACCCGAGTTCATCGCCGGGCAGATGCGGGTCTCGCGCGCGACGCTCTACCGGCTGTTCGAGCCGGAGGGGGGCGTGATGCATTTCGTCCAGGGCGAGCGGCTGAGGGCGGTGCGCGACGCTCTTGCCGATCCCATGGAGACGCGCACCCTCGGCGGGTTGGCCAACGTCTTCGCCTTCAGCAGTGCCTCGCAGCTCAGCCGCAGCTTCCGCAACCGCTACGGCGTCCAACCCCAGGCTTGGCGTGGCGAGCGTCGGGTGGTCCAGCGGATCAGCGGTCAGGGGACGGTGCAACACGTCTGGAGGTGGCTGCGCGAAACGCGGTGACGGTCGTCGCCGGAATGCGCTCCCTACTCGAAACGGACGATCGTCGGACCCCGGAGATCGTCGAACGCCGCGTGAGCGGCGGTGGGGGTGGGCGTCGTGCCCTGGCTCATCGCTCGTCTTGGCTCATCGCTCGTCCTGGCTCGCGGGGGCGCCAAGCGGGTCGGCGTCGACCGCGACTGGGAGTTGGGTCGAGCCGCCGTTCGCCGTCGGGCGCCCCATCACCGCTTTGATATGACACTCGTGAATCGCATCGAAGATGCATGATTTCACTGAGCATGGTGTTCAAATTTTGGACTTTCTACCGCTGGAAACGCTCCCACCATTCAGGCGCCGAAGTGAAACCTGAAGTCGAGCCTCCGATTCCTTGATTTCTTTCAGGGCCTGATGCGTATAGTGGATGTGTAATTCTGCGGCCTTTCCCGCTTCATCCACGTTTCCGGCGATGACGCTTTCATAGATGGCGCGATGTTGTGCGCGAAGGCGGTCGCGCGTCTCGGGTCGTTTAAACAGCTTCTCACGGTTCTCGATGACACCCTGGCGCAGCATGCCGGATAAGGCCCGCATGGTATGCAGGACGACGAGGTTGTGGCTCGCCTCGTAGACCGCAATGTGGAGGTCGACATCCGCGTCGGCTTCGTCGCGTTGCACGCCGTCGTCGTGAGCGCGGTCGATCCGGTCCATGCACTCGGTCAGCCGTTCGCGATCCACCGCATTCGCCCGCTCCGCCGCGAGACGCGCGGCCATCCGCTCGGTCGTCGCCCTGAATTCCAGATAATCGTCGACCACATCTGCGTGGGAAGCGATCAGGGCGATCAGGGGATCGGTGATCTCGCGCCCTAGGGCCGCCACGGAGCGCCCGTTGGGTGTGGAGACGAGGAGCCCCTCCTCCTCCAGAATCTTGATGCCCTGCCGCAAGGTCGGGCGCGAGACGCTCAGCTGAAGCGCTAGATCGCGCTCCGGCAGGAGGAAATCCCCGGGGTTGAGGGCACCCTCGAGGATCAGATCCTTCAAATGGCGAGCGGTGCTCTCGGCAACGCTTTCACCCTTGATCGCGTCCTGATCCATCTCTCGCTCCGACCGGCCCCAGTCTACGCATCTCCGGCCTCTTGAATATAGTTCGGGCAAACCATATTGCCAGTTGACTGAGTTGGTAAAAACATTTTACCAACCGCTTGCTCTTGGTCTAATCAAAAATCCAGAGCTCGCAGCAGGCTTGATCCAGACAGCCTCCGTCCGGTGCGCGTACGCCACGCGCACCGGACACCGTAGGAGGCTGTCCGGAGGGCAGCGCGGATCATGTCCATTATTCGAGAGGAGTGACGCCGTGAGTTGGAACCAAGTCTACGACCCATTCGGAAACACGCTCTGGTCGACGGCGCTCGCGTCCCTGCCAATCGTCGTGCTGCTCGGCGGGATCGGCCTCGCCCATCTGAAAGCGCACACGGCCGCACTGCTCGGTCTCGGCGTGGCGCTGGCGGTGGCGGTCCTCGGGTTCGGGATGCCTGCCCAGATGGCCGGGGCGACGGCCGCCTATGGCGCAGCCTTTGGCCTCCTGCCGATCGGCTGGATCATCCTCAACGTCATCTTCCTCTATCGTCTCACGGAGCGGACCGGACAGTTCGACATTCTGCGCGACTCGATCGCCGGGATCACGCCGGATCGACGGCTCCAGCTCCTCTTCATCGCGTTCTCTTTCGGGGCCTTCTTCGAGGGTGCGGCCGGCTTCGGAACGCCGGTCGCCGTGACCGCCGCGATGCTGATGGGTCTCGGATTCACGCCCCTGGCTGCGGCGGGTCTTTCTCTGATCGCCAATACCGCGCCCGTGGCCTATGGCGCCCTCGGCGCGCCCGTCATCGCCCTTGCGGCGGTGACGGGGCTCGACCTGCTCGAACTCTCCGGCATGATCGGGCGCCAACTCCCGTTCTTCTCGCTCCTCGTTCCGTTCTGGCTGATCTGGGCGTTCGCCGGACGCAAGGGAATGCTGGAAGTCTGGCCGGCACTGCTCGTCGCCGGCCTCGCCTTCGCAGTGCCTCAGTACCTCGTCTCGAACTTCCACGGTCCCTGGCTCGTGGACGTGGTCGCGGCGATCTGCTCGATGGCGGCTCTGGCGGGCTTCCTGCGCGTCTGGAAACCGGCGCGGATCTGGAGCGGGACCGATGGCGGTGCGCAGCCAGCGGCCTCAACGGCCCCTGCGGCCCGGCACACCCATAGCGCCGGCACGGTCTTCAAAGCCTGGCTGCCCTGGCTGATCCTCTCGGTGTTTGTCTTTGCCTGGGGGACACCGCAGTTCCGCGCCTGGCTCGACGCCCTGTGGGTCTGGCGGATGCCGGTGCCGTACCTCCACGGGCTCGTCTTCAAGATGCCCCCGGTCGTCGCCAAGGTGCACGGTGAGACCGCGATCTACACTCTCAACCTTCTCTCCGCGACGGGCACGGGCATCCTGTTGTCGGCCATCCTCGGGGGCCTGATCCTCGGCTTCGGCCCGCTCAAGCTGCTGCGTGAGTACGGCCGCACGGCCTATATCGTGCGCTACTCCCTGCTCACGATCTCGGCGATGCTGGCGCTGGGCTACGTGACCAAGTACTCGGGGACCGACGCGACGCTGGGTCTGGCTTTCGCGCAGACCGGCTGGATCTACCCGTTCTTCGGCGCGATGCTGGGTTGGCTCGGTGTTGCCCTTACGGGATCGGATACGGCATCGAACGTGCTGTTCGGTGGCTTGCAGAAGATCACGGCCGAGCAACTCGGTCTGTCGCCGACCCTGATGGCCGCGTCCAATTCGTCCGGTGGCGTCATGGGCAAGATGATCGACGCCCAGTCCATCGTCGTCGCCTCCACCGCCACGCAATGGTACGGCGGCGAGGCCAAGATCCTGCGCTACGTTTTCTTCCATTCCATCGCGCTCGCCTGTCTCGTCGGCGTTCTCGTGATGCTGCAGGCCTATGTGCCTCCCTTCACCGCGATGGTCCCGGTCGCGACCGTGCCGACACTGACGCCCTAGACCCTGCTAAACCCGGGGCCGCTCCGGCGGCCCCGCCTCTCTTGTTCCTCTCGGCTCCGGCGCCGCGCACCCGTGGAGACGCACGATGCGACTCAAAGATTGCCACAGCTTCCACGATTTTCGCCGCATGGCGCAGAGGCGCCTGCCGGGACCGATCTTCGACTACATCGACGGGGGCGCCGACGATGAAGTGACCCAGCGGCGCAACACGACCGCCTTCGAGACGTGCCAGCTCGTACCGAACGTCCTGCGCGGCGTTAAAGAGATCGACATGTCGGTGACGGTCATGGGCCAGAGGCTCGCCATGCCCGTCTACTGTTCGCCCACCGCCCTGCAGCGCCTGTTCCACCACCAGGGGGAGCGGGCCGTCGCCGCCGCAGCGGGCAAGTTCGGCACGATGTTCGGCGTGTCCTCGCTCGGGACGGTGAGTCTGGAGGAGGCGCGCCGCATCAGCAGCGGCCCGCAGGTCTACCAGTTCTACTTCCACAAGGATCGCGGCCTGAACCGCGCGATGATGCAACGCGCCAAGCAGGCGGGCATCGAGGTGATGATGCTCACCGTCGACAGCATCACGGGCGGCAACCGCGAGCGCGACAAGCGTACGGGCTTCTCCATTCCATTCCGGCTCACCCTGGGGGGCATGCTGCAATTCGCGATGAAGCCGGCCTGGGGGATCAATTACATGACCCACGAGAGCTTCAAGCTGCCGCAGCTCGACGGGCATGTCGATATGGGCGGCGGCGCGCTGTCCATCAGCCGCTACTTCACCGAGATGCTCGATCCCAGCCTGTCGTGGGACGACGTCGCCGCGATGGTGCGGGAATGGGGCGGCCAGTTCTGCCTGAAGGGCGTGATGTCCGTGGAGGATGCCAAGCGCGCGGTCGAGATCGGCTGCACAGGCATCATCCTGTCCAACCACGGCGGCCGGCAGCTCGACGGGTCACGTACGGCCTTCGACCAGCTCGCCGAGATCGTCGACGCGGTCGGCGACCGGATCGACGTGATCATGGATGGCGGCGTCCAGCGGGGCACCCATGTGCTGAAGGCGTTGTCCCTCGGTGCGAAGGCCGTCGGCCTCGGCCGCTACTATCTGTTCCCGCTCGCCGCGGCCGGTCAGGCCGGGGTCGAGCGCGCGCTTCAGATGATGCAGTCCGAGATCGAACGGGACATGCGACTGATGGGATGCGCGTCCATCGATCAGCTGACGCGCAACAATCTGCGATTTCTCTGAACTTGGCATCCTTGCGCCTGAAGCCGACGATGGAACGTCGACTTCAGGCTCCAAGGCCAAGAAAATTGAATGTGCGCATGTCACCCGACCGGGCGTTCAGGACGGGTCCCTATCGTCGGATTCCCGGCCCGATGGCGGCACGCGAGGTTCGTCCGTCGAAGTTCCTCTCACCGTCCAAGCGCCGCGATGAGAGGGTGGCGAAGTGTGCCTGCGCTCTCGTTTCGCGGGCCCTCTCGATGAGCCATGCTCATCGCGGTCCGGCATCATCCATCCCCCGCAACGCCTCCGCCATCCGCCGCACGGCCGGCACGATGGCGCGCTCCGGGACGGAGGCGTAGCCGAGGAGGAGGCCCTGTTCGGCGAGCGATCGATCCGAAAAATGCGGCGAGAGCGCCGTGGTCGCGAGGCCGGCGCGGGCGCAGGCCTCCACCGCGCGGCCGTCGTCGAACCGGGTTCCGGCCACGGGGCGCGCCACCAGATGCATGCCGCCGTCGCGCGGCGGAACCTCCATGCGATCGCCGAGGAGATCGCGCGCGGCCGCCACCAGGGCCGCCTGCCTCTGGCCGTAGAGGCGGCGCGTCCGGCGCAGATGCGCGCTGAAATGACCCTCCGCGATGAAGCGGGCGAGGGCGCCCTGTCCGATGATCGAGGCGAGCCCGCCGCCGCCGGTCAGGGCGCGGCGCACGGGCGCCACCAGGGTTTCCGGGAGGACGAGGTAACTCATCTGCAGGGCCGGCATGAGCACCTTCGAGACGCTGCCGACATAGAGGACGCGCCCGGCCCGATCGAGGGCGTGGAGGGGTGAGAGTGGCCGGCCGGCATAGCGGTACTCGCCGTCGTAATCGTCCTCGACGATCCAGCCGTCCCGCGCCTCCGCCCAGGCGAGCAGGGCGAGGCGGTTCTCCAGGCTCATGGTCGCGCCGAGCGGATGGCCCTGGGCCGGTGTCACCACCGCGAGCCGCGCGCCCGGTTCCAGGTTTCGCGCCCGCGCGATCGAGAACCCCGCCGCGTCGCAGGGCACCGGGACCGTGCGCAGGCCGGCGCTGCGCAGGGCGTGGCCGAGGCCGGGAAAGCCCGGCTCCTCCAGATAGGCCGCCTCGCCGGGCTCCAGCAGGAGCTCCGCCAGCAGGCGCAGGCTCTGGCGGATGCTGGCCGTGACGATCACCGCCTCTTCGCTGCACGCGACCCCGCGCCCGGCCGAGAGGTAGGCCGCCAGGGCCCGGCGCAGGCGCGGGTCGCCGAGGGGATGGATCTGCGCGGGAGGGCCGGCGCGCCACTCGGCCTGGAGCAGGCGCGCCCAGGTCTCGAACGGGAAGGCGTCGCGGGCGGGCCGGCCGAGGGCGAAGGCATCGGGGATCGGTTCGTCGCTCTCCTCGCCGCAGGTCGAGGCCAGGGCCGCCCCACGGCGCGAGAGCACCGGCGTCGCGGGGGAGGGCGCCGTGCGGCTCGCCGGGCTGCGCGGCACGGACAGGTCGTCGGGCAGGGTCTCGGCGACGCGGGTACCGGAGCCGGGACGCGTGGTGAGATAGCCTTCGGCGACGAGCTGCTCGATGGCGAGGAGGATCGTGCCCCGCGCGCAGCCGAGATCCTCGGCGAGGCCGCGCGACGAGGGCAGGCGCTGCCCCGGCGGCAGCCGTCCCGCCAGGATCGCGTCGCGTAACGCCTCGCGCACCCGGCCATGCAGGCTCGCATCCAATCGACGGAGCGGGCCTGCCTGCGACGGGGCGAGGTCGAGCTGGAGCGGCAGTGCGGGGCGACGCCGGCGCGTGGTCATACTGGTCCAGTCGGTTTTGGAAAACCGGACCTTCCGCATGATCCGCTTCTCGGCGACAGAGGGCGTGAGAACCGCGAAACCGTCAAGGACCCGCATTGTACGAGCCACCGCATTTCCGGACCGACGATATCGAGGCGCAGGCCGCGCTGATCCGCGCCTTCCCGCTCGGCCTGCTGGTGAGCGCCGGTGTCGGCGGGCTGATCGCGAACCCGGTTCCCTTCGTCCTCGATCAGCGTGACGGCCCCGAAGGCACGGGTTCGGTCGGCACGCTCCGGGCTCATCTCGCCCGCGCCAACTCTCACTGGCGCGATCTCGACGGGCTGTCCGAATGCCTCGTCGTGTTCCAGGGGCCGGACCGCTACGTCACGCCGTCCTGGTACGCGACGAAGCGGGAGACGGGGAAGGTGGTGCCGACCTGGAACTACGCCACCGTCCAGGTGTGGGGGCGCCCGCGCGTGATCGAGGACGAGGCCTGGCTGCGGCGCCAGATCGACGACCTGACTCGGTTGCGAGAGGCGGGGCGGGAGGCGCCCTGGTCGGTGGCGGACGCGCCGCCGGCCTACACCACGGCCCAGATCCGGGGGATCGTCGGCATCGAGATTCCGATTGCGCGGCTCAGCGGCAAATGGAAGGTCAGCCAGAACCGCTCGGAGGCGGACCGGGCCGGCGTCGCGGCCGGGCTGCGCCGGGAGGCGGGTGGAGCGGATGCGATGGCGGATCTCGTCGACGGGATGGGACAGCGGGCATGAGCGGGCGTGTGAACGAGTACGGCCAGCCGGTCGGCCCGGTCGTCGCGGCCTGGACCCCGCCGCCGATCCCGCCGCGCGACACGATGCAGGGCCGGTTCTGCCGGATCGTGCCGCTCGATGCCGAGCGCCATACCGGCGACCTCTTCGCCGCCCTGGCGCAGGATCCGGCGCGCTGGACCTACCTGCCGGGGGAGCCGCCGGCGGACGAGGCGCTGTATCGCGCCAGACTGGCGGAGATCGCCGGGAGCCGCGACCCGATGCACCACGCCATCCTCGATGCCGTGACCGGGCGCGCGCTCGGCGTGGCGGCCTATCTCAGGATCGAGCCGGCCCATGGCTGCATCGAGGTCGGGCATATCCAGTTCGGTTCGGGGCTCGCCCGACATCCGGCCGGCACCGAGGCGATGGCGCTGATGATGGGCCGCGCCTTCGCCCTCGGCTATCGCCGCTACGAGTGGAAATGCGACAGCCTCAACGCGCCCTCCCGCGCGGCGGCGCTCCGCTACGGCTTCACCTTCGAGGGCATCTTCCGCAACGCCATCGTCACCAAGGGCCGCTCGCGCGACACGGCGTGGTTCTCGGTGATCGACACGGAATGGCCCCGCCTGCGGGATGCGTTCGAGGCCTGGCTCGCGCCCGGAAATTTCGACGACGAGGGCCGCCAGCGCCGTTCCCTTTCCGCCCTGCGCGGCTAAGCCGGTTTGCGTTGGCACGCCAGCGCGTCACCTCTCTCAGGCCTGTGACGTGTCGCCGTTGTCGCGCGGACGCGGAAGCGCTCCTCCCGATCGAAGCCCCCTGGCCGACATCGGAGCCTCCGCGATGCCGACGGCATCGGGCCATCATGCCGCCGCCGCGTTCGGAGAGGGACTTTCGAAAGGTCCGCTCATCAGCCTATTGCCCTGCAAGATGTGCCGCAAACAGGGTCGCCGCGTTCATCGTGTTTCTCCGGGCTTGCTGGGCGTGTGTGTATTGCACCTCGCCACCGTGCAGATCGAGAATCTGTCGTATGCGCGAGTCCGCCAGAGAAAGACCGCTACCGTCGACGACAAAATTCTGCGGCAAAGAAACGTTGTTTGGCGTGACCATCAAGCCGCTCGTATAAAAAGTCGCAATCACGTTTCCGTCTTTCTGGATGGTCGCATACAACTTGGATGGGTCGTTGTCGGCCCTGACTTTGCCGACCGGCGGGAGATCTATGGGCTCCCTGAATGCTCTGGTGACGTCACTCGAGACCTTCACCGCCGACCCAGCGTCGCTGAGCCACTTGATGTCCAGTCTGCTTGAAATCGTGTCGATCTTCATGACGGAACCTCCTTTTAAAGGAGGAAAGCAATGAGTGTGCCAATTATCATGGGATTTGTCTTACCATTATTGATGTTTGTCGATCGTCGGTCGGAAATAAATTCCCGATGATCGGCAAGAGTTGCCCTATAGGCTGTGTGACGCGGGAATTTATCTGCCATCCATTGTAGGAAGGGTTCCCGATTGTGAATCTAAGATCGACATGGCCAAGATCGACTTGGCCATGACCGACCGGGAGGAGCCGTTCGATACGGCTATCGGCGGAAATATAAAAAATCTCGATTCGGACAGCGCCGTTCAATAGTGCACAAGTACAGACTGGCCTGATGCCCCTATGCCCTCGGCATTGCGGAGTCTCGGATCGGCCAGTCAGGGGTCTTCGATCGGGACGAGACCGGTCGGCGTCTATCGCTGAACCGCGCCGCGCCAGTTTTTCTCGACACCATTCGTGCGCAGGCGGCCTGCCGATCTTGATGACATCCTTATAAAATCGGCCGGCGTCCTCACTCGCATTCCTCCGCGCATCCCGGCGAGGATCGCTCGTCGGCAGGCCCGATACCCCGCGGCGGAGACGCCGTCGCGGGCGCCGTTCCCGTTGCGGGAGGCGGGGCTTGGCCGGCGCGATGCCCGGAGACCGCCCGTCCCATGCCCGACATCCTGTTCCTCGCCGGAGGCCTCGCCTTCTTCGCCCTGAGCGCGGGCTACGCCGCCCTGTGCGACCGGCTCTGAGGGGGCTCCGATGACCCTCGATCTCGCCCTCGGCGGCCTCGTGACCCTCGGGTTGCTCGCCTACCTCACCTACGCCCTCGTCCGCCCGGAACGGTTCTGACCGGCGGTTCTGAAGGAGCCACAATCATGAGTCTCAACGGTTGGATCCAGATCGCGCTCTTCGGCGCGGTCGTGCTGGCGCTGGTGAAGCCCCTCGGCGGCTACATGACCCGCGTCTTCTCGGGCGAGCGCACGTTCCTGTCGCCCGTCATCGCGCCCATGGAACGCGGGCTCTATCGCCTCGCCGGGATCGACCGCGCCCAGGAACAGCATTGGCTCGCCTATGCCGGCGCGATGCTGCTGTTCCACGTGTTCGGCTTCCTCGCCCTCTACGGGCTCCTGCGCGTCCAGGATGTGCTGCCGCTCAACCCGGCCGGGCAGGGGGCGGTGGCGCCCGATCTCGCCTTCAACACGGCGGTGAGCTTCATCACCAACACCAACTGGCAGTCCTACGGCGGCGAGACGACGTTGTCGTATCTCACGCAGATGCTGGGGCTGACGCACCAGAACTTCCTCTCGGCGGCCACCGGCATCGCCCTGTCCATCGCCCTGGTGCGCGGCTTCTCCCGCGCCTCGGCCAGGACGGTGGGGTCGTTCTGGGTCGATCTCACGCGGACCACGCTCTACGTGCTGCTGCCGCTCTGCATCGTCTACACCCTGTTCCTGGTCTTACAGGGCATCCCGCAGACGCTCGCCCCCTCTCTCGAGGTGACGACCCTCGAAGGCGGCAGGCAGACCCTGGCGCTCGGGCCGGTGGCGAGCCAGGTGGCGATCAAGATGCTCGGCACCAATGGCGGCGGGTTCTTCAACGCCAATGCCGCGCATCCGTTCGAGAACCCCACCGCGCTCTCGAACTTCGTCCAGATGGTGTCGATCTTCGCCATCGGCGCGGCGCTCACCAACGTCTTCGGCCGCATGGTCGGCGACGAGCGCCAGGGCTGGGCGATCCTCGGCGCGATGGGGGCGCTGTTCCTCTCCGGAATCGCCGTGGTCTATGTCGCCGAAAGCGCCGGCAGCCCGGTGCTGAACGCCCTGCATCTCGCCGGCGGCAACATGGAGGGCAAGGAGGTCCGCTTCGGCATCGTCGCGTCGTCCCTGTTCGCGGTGGTCACCACCGCCGCCTCCTGCGGCGCGGTCAACGCCATGCACGATTCCTTCACGGCGCTCGGCGGCATGATCCCGCTCATCAACATGGAGCTCGGCGAGGTCATCGTCGGCGGCGTCGGCGCCGGGCTCTACGGCATGCTGGTCTTCGTCATCGTCACGATCTTCGTGGCCGGCCTCATGGTCGGGCGCACGCCGGAATATCTCGGCAAGAAGATCGAGGGGCGCGAGGTCAAGATGGCGATGCTCGCCATCCTGTGCCTGCCGCTGATGATGCTCGGCTTCACCGCTCTGGCGACCGTGGTGGCCTCCGGCCTCGCGGGGCCCGCCAATGCCGGCCCGCACGGATTCTCCGAGATCCTCTACGCCTACACCTCGGCGGCGGCCAATAACGGCTCGGCCTTCGGCGGCCTCACGGCCAACACCGCCTTCTACAACACCACCCTCGGCATCGGCATGCTGTTCGGCCGGTTCTTCGTCATCGTGCCGGCGCTGGCCATCGCCGGGTCGCTGGCGGCCAAGAAGACGCTGCCGGCCTCCGCCGGCACCTTCCCCACCCACGGAATCCTGTTCGTCGGGCTGCTGGTCGGGGTGATCCTCATCGTCGGCGGCCTGACCTTCTTCCCGGCCCTCGCCCTCGGGCCGATCGTCGAACATCTGGCGGGCGCCGCCGGCCAGACCTTCGGGGCGGGAGGCTAGCGATGCGCCACGCCATGCCGCCGCGGATGGTCGGCCGCCATCGGCCCCGACCCCGCGCCGCGAGCCGCGTCCCGGCCGGGGAGGCCCGCGCCTCGGACATCGTGCTCGCCATCGGCGGCGTCCTCCTCCTCGGGCTGCTCGCCCTCTCCGCCGCGCTCATCCTCGTCGAGCGTGCCGCGACGGGGTGACCGCGCCCACCGGCCGCCCATCGCCACTCCTCCGACCTCAGAGTCTCCCATGACCCGCCCCTCCTCCTCCAGCCTGTTCAGCGCCGCCCTCGTCGGGCCGGCGCTCGTCGGCAGCGTCAAGAAGCTCGATCCGCGCGCGATGATCCGCAACCCGGTCATGTTCGTGGTCGAGGTGGTCGCGATCCTGACCACGATCCTGTTCGCCCGCGACCTCGCCACCGGCGCCCCGGATCTGGCCTTTTCCGGCCAGATCATCCTCTGGCTCTGGTTCACCCTGGTCTTCGCCAACTTCGCCGAGGCCCTGGCCGAAGGGCGGGGCAAGGCCCAGGCCGCGAGCCTGCGGCGCACCCGCACCGAGACCGGCGCCAAGCGCCTGCGCGCCGGCAACGACCTGCAGAGCAACAACCCGGATTACGAGATCGTGCCGGCCACCGATCTCCGGGTCGGCGACGTGGTGCTGGTCGAGACCGGCGAGATCATCCCCTCGGACGGCGAAGTCATCGCCGGCATCGCCTCCGTCAACGAGGCCGCGATCACCGGCGAATCCGCCCCCGTCATCCGCGAATCCGGCGGCGACCGCTCGGCCGTCACCGGCGGCACCCAGGTCCTGTCCGACCGGATCACCGTGCGGATCTCGGCCGCCAGCGGCTCGACCTTCGTCGATCGCATGATCGCCCTGGTGGAAGGCGCCTCGCGCGCCAAGACGCCGAACGAGATCGCGCTCAACATCCTGCTCGCTGGCCTGACGCTGATCTTCGTCTTCGCCGTGGCCTCGATTCCGAGCTTCGCTTCCTATGCCGGCGGCGCGATCCCGCTCATCGTCCTCGTCGCCCTGTTCGTGACGCTGATCCCGACCACGATCGGCGCGCTGCTCTCGGCCATCGGCATCGCCGGGATGGACCGGCTCGTGCGCTTCAACGTGCTGGCGATGTCGGGCCGGGCGGTGGAGGCGGCGGGCGACGTCGACACGCTCCTTCTCGACAAGACCGGGACGATCACACTGGGCAACCGCCAGGCCACCGAGTTCCGCCCGGTGCGCGGCGTCTCGGCGCAGGATCTGGCCGATGCCGCCCAGCTCGCCTCGCTGGCCGACGAGACTCCCGAGGGCCGCTCCATCGTGGTCCTCGCCAAAGAGAAATACGGAATCCGCGCCCGCGACATGGCGAGCCTCGCCGCCACCTTCGTCCCCTTCACCGCGCAGTCGCGTATGAGCGGCGTCGATCTCGACGGCTCGTCGATCCGCAAGGGCGCGGTCGAGTCGATTGTGGCCAGCGTCGGGCAGCCGCCCATGGCGAGCCGCGGCTCGAACGCCGCCATCGCCTACGAGCCATCCACCGAGTCCCCGGAGATGCGCGAGGTCCGGTCCATCGCCGAGGAGATCGCCAAGGCCGGCGGCACGCCGCTCGCCGTCGCCCGCGACGGCCGGCTGCTCGGCGTGATCACTCTGAAGGACATCGTGAAGGGCGGCATCCGCGAACGCTTCGCGGAACTGCGCCGGATGGGCATCCGCACCGTCATGATCACCGGCGACAACCCGATGACCGCCGCCGCCATCGCGGCGGAGGCGGGCGTCGACGATTTCCTGGCGCAGGCGACCCCGGAGGACAAGCTGGCGCTGATCCGCAAGGAACAGGCGCAGGGCAAGCTCGTCGCCATGTGCGGCGACGGCACCAACGACGCGCCGGCCCTCGCCCAGGCGGATGTCGGTGTCGCCATGAATACCGGCACGGTGGCCGCCCGCGAGGCCGGCAACATGGTCGATCTCGATTCCGACCCGACCAAGCTCATCGAGATCGTCGGCATCGGCAAGCAGCTCCTGATGACCAGGGGCGCGCTGACCACCTTCTCCATCGCCAACGACGTGGCGAAGTACTTCGCCATCATCCCGGCGATGTTCCTCGGGCTCTATCCGCAGCTCCAGGCGCTCAACGTGATGGGCCTCGCTTCGCCCCAGAGCGCGATCCTGTCGGCGATCATCTTCAACGCGCTCATCATCGTCGCCTTGATCCCGCTCGCCCTGCGCGGCGTCACCTACCGGGCGGTTGGGGCCGGGGCGCTCCTGCGCCGCAACCTGCTCGTCTACGGCCTCGGTGGCCTCGTCGTCCCGTTCCTCGGCATCAAGGCCATCGATCTCGCCGTCACCGCCCTGCACCTCGCCTGAGAGCGAGAGGCAGCCGAACCGTCCGCCGACGCTCCGGGCGTCCGGGACAGGGGAGCCCGAACCCACTCCCCGCCACCACGCGAGAATCCCATGCTCACCCAGCTTCGTCCCGCCCTCGTCCTCATCGTCGCGCTCACCGCCCTCACCGGCCTCGCCTATCCCCTGGCGATGACCGGCCTCGCGGCCGTGATCTTCCCAACCCAAGCTGCCGGAAGCATCGTGCTCCGCGACGGCCGCCCGGTCGGCTCCGCCCTCATCGGCCAGTCCTTCACCAGCGAGCGCTATTTCCAGGGCCGGCCCTCCGCCACCACCGCCGCCGACCCGGCCGATGCCGCCAAGACCGTGCCGGCGCCCTACAACGCGGCGAATTCTTCGGGCTCCAATCTCGGCCCGACCAGCGCGGACCTCGCGACCCGCGTGAAAGTCGATCTCGATGCGAGGCAGGTCGAGAACCCAGAACGGCCCGTCCCCGTCGATCTCGTCACCACCAGCGGATCGGGCCTCGACCCGGACATCTCGCCCGAGGCCGCCCTGTTCCAGGTGCCGCGCGTCGCCAGGGCCCGCGCCGTGCCGGAGGCCCGCCTGCGCGCCCTGGTCGAGACCGCGATCCAGGGCCGTCTCGCCGGCATTCTCGGCGAGCCCCGCGTGAACGTGCTTGCGCTCAACCTCGCCCTGGACGATCTCGGGTCGAAATAGACCGTCGGCATGAGGATCGCCCCCGGATGTCCGATCTCCGCCGCGATCCGGATCGCCCGTCGCCCGAGGCGCTGCTCCTGGCGGCGCGCCGCGAGGAGCGCGGCCGGGGGCGGCTGAAGGTCTATCTCGGCGCCGCTCCCGGCGTCGGCAAGACCTACGAGATGCTCACCGTGGCGCGGGCCAAGCGCAAGGCCGGCATCGACGTGGTGATCGGCATCGTCGAGAGTCATGGCCGCGCCGAGACCGAGGCCCTGGTGGACGGGTTCGAGGCGATCCCCCGCCGCCGCGTGGTTCATCGCGGCACCGAGCTCGGCGAGATGGATCTCGACGCGCTCCTCGCCCGCCGCCCCGCCCTCGCCCTGGTCGACGAACTCGCCCACACCAACGCGCCCGGCAGCCGCCACCCAAAGCGCTACCAGGATGTGGAGGAGCTGCTGGAGGCGGGGATCGACGTCGACACCACTCTCAACATCCAGCACGTGGAGAGCCTGAACGACGTCGTCGCGCAGATCACCCGCATCCGCGTGCGCGAGACCGTGCCCGACGGCATCCTCGAACGGGCCGAGGATATCGAGGTGATCGACCTCAATCCCGACGACCTGATCCAGCGCCTCAAGGACGGCAAGGTCTACGTCGCCCATCATGCCGAGCGGGCGCTGCGGCACTACTTCTCCCGCGGCAACCTCACGGCCCTGCGCGAACTGGCCCTGCGGCGCACCGCCGACCGGGTCGACGAGGAACTGCTCGGCCACATGCGGGCGAACGCCATCGCGGGGCCATGGGGGGCCGGCGACCGCATCCTCGTCTGCGTCAGCGAGGATGCGCGCGGCAGCGGCCTCGTGCGCTACGCCAAGCGGCTGGCCGATCGGCTCCACGCGCCCTGGATCGCCCTGAACGTGGAGGGCCCGCGCGGCGCCCTTCTCGGCGAGGTCGCGCGCGACCGCATCGCCGATACCCTGCGCCTCGCCGACCGGCTCGGCGGCGAGGCGGTGACCATCCCCGGCGGCCGGCGCGTCGCCGACGACATCCTCGCCTATGCCCACGCGGCCAATGCCAACCACGTCGTCGTCGGCAAGTCCGACCGCTCGCGGCTGTTCGAGATCGTCAACGGCTCGGTGGTGCACGATCTGGTGCGGCGCTCGGGCGCGATCAGCGTCCACGTCATTGCCGGCGAGGCGGCGGCGGCGGAGCCCGTCGCCGAGAAGACCGTGCGGACGGCCCCGGCCCGCCGCCGGATCGAGCCCGTGCCGATCCTCGCCGCCATCGCGGCCGTCGCCGTCGCCCTCGGTTTCGGCCTCGCGTTGCAGCCCTTCGTCGGGGTCGAGAACGCCGATCTCGTCCTCCTCACCGCCGTGCTCGCGGTGGCGGTGCGCTACGGGCTCGGCCCCTCCCTCGTCGCCGTGGTGGCGGCCTCGCTCGCCTACAACTTCTTCTTCCTGCCACCGGTCTACACCCTCACCATCACCGACCCGACCAACATCGCCGCCTTCTGCCTGTTCACCCTGGTGGCGGTTCTGGTCTCCAACCTCGCCGCACGCTCGCGCAAGGAAGCGGTGCTGTCGCGCGCCCGCGCCCGCGACACCGAGCGGCTCTACGGCTTCAGCCGCAAGCTCGCCGCCTGTGGCACCCTCGACGACGTGCTCTGGGCCACGGCCTTCCAGGCGGCGGCGATGCTGAAGGTCCGCGTGCTGCTGCTGATGCCGGAGGCAGGCTCGCTGACGGTCCGCGCCGGCTACCCGCCGGAGGATTTCCTCGACGAGGCCGACATCGCCGCCGCGCAATGGGCCTTCGACAACGAGCGGCCGGCGGGGAGGGGGGCCGACACCCTGCCCGGCGCGCGGCGGCTGTTCCTGCCCATGCGCACCGGGCGCGGTACCATCGCGGTGATCGGCCTCGACGCCGACGGGACCGGGCCGCTGCTCACGCCCGAGGGCCGGCGCCTCCTCGATTCACTGTCGGACCAGGGCGCCCTCGCCATCGAGCGCGTCCGCCTCGTGGAGGATCTCGACCGGGCCGAGCGCGCCGCCGAGACCGACCGCCTGCGCCAGGCCCTGCTCACCTCGATCTCGCACGACCTGCGCACGCCGCTCGCCGCCATTCTCGGCTCGGCCAGCACCCTGCGCGACCTCGACGAGGCCCTCGACCCGCCCGCCAAGGTCGAGCTCACCGCCACCATCATCGATGAGGCCGAGCGGTTGAACCGCTTCATCGTCAACCTCCTCGACATGACGCGTCTCGAAGCCGGCGCGGTGACGCCGAATGTCGGGCTTCAGGATGTCGCCGAGATCGCCGATACCGCCCTGCGGCGCATGGAGAAGATCCTGTCCGGCCACCGGGTCGCGGTGGACATCGCGCCGGACCTGCCGGCCTTGCGCCTCGACCCGGTCCTGTTCGAGCAGGCCCTGGTCAACCTCCTCGACAACGCCGCGAAATACGCCACCGACGGCTCCACCGTGACGCTGCGCGCGAGGGCCGAGGGGGGCAGCCTCCGTCTCCAGGTGATCGACGAGGGCGAGGGCCTGCCGCCGGAGGATCTGGAGCGGATTTTCGACACGTTCTACCGTGTCCGCAAGGGCGACAGCGTGCGGGCCGGGACGGGGCTCGGCCTCGCCATCTCGCGCGGTTTCGTCGAGGCGATGGGCGGGCGGATCACGGCGTCCAACCGCACCGACCGCAGCGGCGCGGTCTTCACCGTGATCCTGCCGGTCCCGCCCTCCGATCCGGGCGGGCGCCCGCCCCATGAGGTTCGAACCAAGAGGCTTGAACCATGAGTCGCGAGCCATGAGCCTGACCATCCTCGTCATCGACGACGAGCCGCCGATCCGGAAGCTGCTGCGCATGGGCCTGACGACCCAGGGCTACGCCATCCTCGAAGCGCCGAACGGGCGGACCGCCCTCGATTTCCTCGCGCGCGAGCGGGTGGACCTCGTCATCCTCGATCTCGGCCTGCCCGACATGCGCGGGCACGATCTCCTGCGCAGCCTCCGCGAGCGTCATCGCGACCTGCCGGTCCTCGTCCTGTCGAGCCGCGACGACGAGCCGGGCAAGGTCGAGGCCCTCGATCTCGGCGCCGACGATTACGTGACGAAACCCTTCGGCATGGGCGAACTCCTCGCCCGCATCCGCACGGCCCTGCGCCACCAGCTCGCCCAGCAGGGCGAGCGGCCGATCTTCCGGGTCGACGGGCTCAGCGTCGATCTCGTGCGCCGGATCGTGCGCGTCGACGGCAACGACGTGAAGCTGACCCCGCGCGAATACGACTTCCTGCGGGTCTTCGTGCAGCATGCCGGCAAGGCCCTGACCCATTCGCAGCTGATGAACGCGGTCTCGACCTCGTCCGACCCGCAATACCTGCGGGTCTACATCCGCAGCCTGCGCCAGAAACTGGAGGCGGACCCGGAGCGCCCGCGCATCCTCCTCACCGAGACGGGCGTCGGATACCGGATGCGGGCTCCGGAGGAGCCGGGACGCGACCCGCCCCGGTGATCCCGTCGCGGGCCGGACCACCGGCTTTCTGCCCTCCGGGTTTCTGCCCTCCCTGTTTCTGCCCTCCCTGTTTCTCCGCGCCCGGCTTCTCGGCACCCGAGCCGAGCCGGAACTCGATCCGCTCCGCCGAGAGCGGCACCGCGTCGGGCCGGCACGGCGTCTCGCCGGCGGCGTAGTGGATCGCGTCCCTGCAGCTTCGGAACAGGCCGCCGCCGAGGCCGTGGATCTCCACGGCGACCCAGCGCCCCTGGTGATCCTGCCCGACGATGAAACTGTGCTGGGGCGGCGGTGCCGCCACCGCTCGGAGGACGGGTATTGGGAAGGCTCGGGGCATGGCCTGTCTTCGGGTTTGCGCGATCGATGCGTGGGACCGCGCCCGGAACCTGGGCCGTCGCGTCTAAAGGATCGAGCGGGACGGGACCGGTTTCGCATGAGGATCCCGTGAGGATCGCGCCTCCGCGCCGGATCACCGGCATCTTACGATCGAGATGGGGGCGTCATCCGCCCCTGGATCGATAAAACCGGGCTGTGGCGTGGCCGCCGCAGCGCCTCGGATGGCGCCGCATTATGAATAATCCGGGACCGGGCATGGTCGGTCCTACGGGACGGAGCGAGGATCGCCATGTTTCCCATCAGGATCGCCCTCGCGCTGCTTCTCGCCGCGAGCCCCGTCGCTCCGGCCCTGGCCGGACCGCAGGGCAAGGATGACGGCGGGCAGGCCTCGGGGAATTCGAAGAAGGCCGCGAGCCCGTCCAAGCCGGACGAGGATGTCGACACCGAGCATCTGTTCGGTTTCACCGAAGGCACGGATGCGGGTGAGAAGGGGCAGCAGGAGGTCGTCTTCGACAGCGTCTCGCGCATCGGCAAACGCCGCTCGGGGCCGGGTCCGTCGCATTACCGGGCCTTCGATGCCCGCCTCGGCTATCAGTTCGATCCGATCGACCGCCTGAGCATCGAGCTGAGCGCCTTCGGGACGCTGCACCGGGTGCGCACCATCGCCGATCTCGACGACAAGGCCTTCGGCACGTTCGACGGCGTCTCGGTCGACGTGAAATACCAGTTCCTGAAGGGCTCGGCCGAACAGCCGGTCGGTTTCGCCCTGGAGGTGCGGCCGCGCTTCAGCCGCATCCTGCCGCTGGATGGACGCGGCGCCGATATCTTCGACATCGAGACCCTGGCCCAGGTCGATGTCCAGATCGTGCCGAACAAGCTCTGGTACGGCAGCAACGTCAGCTTCGAGCCGGCGGTGGGGCGCCAGCGCGGCTCGGGCGAGGGCTATCGCTCCTCGACCCTGGTCTGGTCGAACGTCCTCGTCGGCGAGGTCGCGGACAAGACCTATCTCGGGCCGGAACTGCGCTACCTGCGCGGCTATGACGGCGCCTTCCTGAACCGGCTGGAGAGCGAGGCGGTGACTCTCGGCCCGGCCCTGCACCACCGCTTCACCGAGAAGGTCTGGGTCACCCTCGCCTATGCCGGCCAGATCTGGGGGCGGGACACCGATCCGGCCTTCGCGCGCCGCGCGCTCGGCCTCGGCCAGTTCGAGCGCCACGCCGTCCGGCTCAAGCTCGGCATGGAGTTTTGAAAGCCCCCCGGAGTTCTGAGTCTGCCCTGAGTTCCGAAACCGCCCATCGCCGGGAGACCAAAGCCGGGCGACGCCGTTATCCCCTCATGATGATGGACACGCCGCGCCTCGGTTTCTGCTGCACCTTCGTGCTCGAGGACGATCCCGCCAGTTTCAAGACGTTGAAGGCCGCCCGCGAGGCGACGCTTCACATGAACCTGTCGCACACCACCATGAGCCATCTCGACACGCTGGCGCCTGCCGCGCGGCGGGGGAAGCTCGAAGGGCTCGCCCGGCACAATCTCGCGGCGCTCGAGCGCCAGGTCGCCTGGGTCGCGGCCCGGCCGCCGCTGGAGCGGCTCCTGCGCATGGCGAGCAACGTCCTGCCCGGCTACACCCACGAGGTGGCGCGCGCGATCTATGCCGAGCCCGAGATGGTCGACCTCGTCGAGACCGGTCTCGCCCGCGTCGGCGAGCGGGCGCGGGCGGGCGGCGTTCGCCTCAGCTTCCATCCCGGACCGTTCTGCGTCATCGCCTCGCGCAACCCGAAGGCCGAGCAGAACGGGATTTCGGAGCTCGAATACCATGCCGACTTGATGGCGATGATGGGCTACGGCGACGGCTGGCATCCGCATGGCGCCCATATCAACATCCATGTCGGCGCCCGCGATCCCGGGATCGACGGTTTTCGCGAGAGCCTGCCCAAGCTCTCGCAGACGGCGCGCGACCTCCTGACGGTGGAGAACGACGAGAACGCCTTCGGGCTCGACACAGTCCTGGAATTGGCAGATCGCGTCCCGGTGGTGCTCGACCTGCACCACCACTGGGTCCAGAGCGGCGGCACCTATATCGAACCCGATGACGGGCGGATCGCCCGCATCCGCGAATCCTGGCGCGGCGTGCGCCCGATCGCCCATGTCAGCCTCTCGCGCGAGGCGCTGCTGGAGGGCCACGACCCGGACCGGCTGCCCGATTACGCGGCCCTCGTCGAGGCCGGGCACAATTGGCGCGACATCGCGGCCCATTCCCATCTGATGAGCAACCGGGCCCTCAACGCCCTGGTGGCCCGCCACCTCGCCTGGGCCGATTTCGAGATCGAGGCGAAGGGCAAGAACCTGGCTTCCACCGGGATCGCGGCCGAGATCGGCGCGGCGAGGAGGGCGGAGGCCGGGCATGGCGGCACCGCGTCCAGCGCGGCCGCGTGACGGACATCCGGCTTTCCCCCGCCACCTCCGCCGCGGGCGAGCCCCGGCCTACCGGCGGGGCTTCTGCATCTTCACGACCGTGCTCTTCGGGCGACCGATCGGCTTGAGCGGCGCCTTCGCCTCAAGAGCCGCGCGGGCGAGGTCCTGTGGGCGCGGCGCGCCGTTGGCGATCCGCATCAGGGCCTCGGCCATTTCCTCGATCGTCTGGGCCGCCTCGCCCTCCAGCGTCTCCTCGGCGCGGATGCCGGGGAGTTCGGGCGCGATCTCCTCGGCGGCCTCCCGCAATTGTTCGACGAGCTCGGCGGGCGAGTAACGGGGAGGGGGAGACTGTGCCATCGGGCGACCATGGCAGGCGCGGGGGAGCGCGACAACCGCCGCTCCGGCGGCCCCGTCGAACAGTGGACAACGCGCCTTCGTCCCGGGAAATACTGCGGCGATGCCGTGATCTTAATCGATCTTTTGCTTCGTTCGGCACTCTCGCTAAGAGGAGACGTCGCGCTGCGAGGGACGATCACCCGTGACCATACGGCCTCAACCACATCAAGACGGCTCCGCGGCGGAGGCGTCCCTCCCCGACGGCGACACCGCTCCGGAAAGGCTGAGCCCGAAGGAGCAGGGGGTGCTGGGCCTTGCCCTGCGCAAGGGAAGCGGCAACCCGGTCGACGACCTCCTCGCCGCCTCCGAGGCCCCCGCGAGCCAGATGGCGCTTCCGCTCTGGCTGCTGCTGGTCGGGCGTGACGCGGTTCACAAGCGTTGGGGCGTCGTGACGGGGGCCGGGCTGGTCTGGACGGGGCTGGGCCTCGCCCTCGTGATCGACGCCCTCGACGGGGCGCTCCACATTCCCGACCGCTGGTTCGGCCTCCTCCTCGTGTTCGAGGCGGTGGGCTCGTTCGTGCGCGGCCTCGTCGCCACGGGGGCCGCGCGCCGGCTTCGCCTTCTCAAGGCGGCGTTGCTCCTCGTCGTGGCGGTGCTGACGATGCTGGCCTCGTCCTCGAGCACGTTCCTGCTCGCCATGCTGTTCGGAACCGCCTTCCTGTTCGACGGCCTGTCGCGCTTCGCGCTCTCGAACGTGCTCCGGTTTCCGGGCTGGCGCCTGTCGGCGGCGCATGGGGCCTTGGGCGTGGCCCTCGGCATCATCACCCTGCAGCCCTGGCCGACCTGGTACGCCGGCACGGTCGGGTTCTGCATCGGTGCCTTCCTGATGCTGGCCGGCATCAAGGTGGCCATCCTGGGCCTGCGCCTGCGGCGGCCTCCGGCGGAACCGGCAATGCCGGCGACCGGGACAAGCTCGGACGTGCTCACCGTCCATGTCTGGACGCCGACCGGGACGGCGACGATCCCGGCCCGGCAGCGGCTGGTCCATCGCTACGTCGTGTCGGTGAACGGGCGCGGCCACGTCTCCACCGGTCACGCGGCCCTGGAACTGGACGCCGGGGAGGGCGAGACGCCGCTCTATGTGAGCCATTATCCGGCGGTGGAGATCGACCGCTCGCCGGACAACCTGCGCGCGACCCTGCGCGCGGGCCCCGAGAACAACGTGCCGGGGCGCTTCCTGCCGAGCTACCGCGAGGAGGCGGACGATTGGTGCGAGGCGACCGTCACGGTCACCCTGCGCGGAATCGACGGCGCGCGGCTGCAGCGCTTCTGGGCCGCCTATCGCCGCGACGCGACCTACAACCTCGTCGGGCGGAACTGCTCGACGGCGGTGGCCTCCGCCCTGGACGCCGCGGTCGAGGGGGCGTTCAGCCGGGCCGGCAGGCCCTGGCGCGGGCTCGCCCGCGCGGTGATGAGCCCGGAATTCTGGGCGGCCGCGCTCCTGCGCAACGGCGCGGGCGCGATGACGTGGACGCCGGGCCTCGTGCTCGATTACTCCCGCGCCCTCAGCGCCCTGGTCGATCCGGTCTCGCCGGTTCCGGCCATCCGGTGGGGCGGCGTGAGACGCCGTCTCCTGCGCAACTGGCGGGCCGAGACCGTCGCGCGAATGCGGGGCCTCGCCCGGCGGCGCTCTCCGGCGGCGTGAGCCCGAGGGCCGCGCCCAGCGTCATCGCCCGTCCCGGTCAACGGGCCGGGCGCGCCGCCGCGAGGTCGCGCGCGACCGCCAGCATCACCGCGAGCGTGTCCGCCTCGTCCTGCTCGGCGCCGTGATCGCTGAGCTTGACGATGACCGTGCCGGTGTCGCGGTTGATGTAGACGTATTGGCCGTAGACGCCGATGGCCGAGATGTCGTCGTCGCCCTCCGGCACGTGCCACCATTGGGCCGAGTAGGGCCAGCCGTCGACCTCCTGGCGCGCGGGCGTCTCGATCCGCTCGATCCAGTGGCGCGGCACGATGGCGCCGCCGCCGACGCGGCCATGGTCGGCCACCATCAGCCCCAGGCGGGCGAAATCCCGCGCGACGGCGTTGAGGCAGCAGAAGGCCTTCTCGGTCCCGCCCGGCCGGTCGAGGTTCCAGGTCGCGTCCGCCTGCGCCCCCATGGGCTTCCAGATCTGCTCGGAGAGGAGGTCGGCCAGGGGCCGGCCCTGAACCTGCGCGACGATCAGGCCGAGCACCTCGGTGTCGATGCTGCGGTAGCGGCCCTTGCTGCCGGGTTTCGACGACAGGGTGGCGTGCTCGCGCACGAAGTCGCGGATGTCGCGGGTGAGGTACAGGCCGGCGGTGCCCACCAGCGGGTTCCAGGGATCGTAATTCTCCGGCACCGCCAGCCCGCTCGTCATATCGAGCAGGTCGCGGACGGTGATGCGGCCGAAGGCGGGTTCGTCGCGGAGATAAGGCAGCAGGGTCGCGACGGAATCCGTCTCGGCGAGTCTGCCCGCCGCGATCGCCTGCCCGACCAGCAGCGAGACCACCGATTTCGCCACCGACCAGGACGGGAACAGCGTCGCCTGGCCCGAGCCGGGGCGATACCATTCGTGGATCAGGACGCCGTTCTGCGTGACGAGGAGGGCGTTGGTGCGGGTCGCCTCCAGCATCTCGCCGAGGGGCACGCTGCGCCCCTTCCAGGGCACGCTCGCCAGGATCGCGCGCGGCGCGACCGGCAGGAGGCGGGCCGTGCGCGGAGCCGCCACCAGCCGGCTCGAGAACCACGTGCCGACGGAGGAGGGCTCGACGATCGCCAGGGCCGCCAGGGTGATCGGGTTCGGTACGCCGAGCCATGCGACGATCGCCCAGGCCAGCCCCGCCAGGGTCGAGCCGCCGATCAGCGAGCCTGCGAGCCACGGGCGGCGGAAGCGAGGTCTCGAGCGGTCCATTCTCGCCATCCCCTCTCACCGAACCCCTGCGCCGGGCGTGACCGGCCTCGCCCCCGTCGCGCTCGTCAATGCGGCGCGGTCTGGCCCGAGGCGAGGATCGTCACGCCGACGGCGATCACGGCGATGCCGATCATCATCGACAGGGTGATCGGCTCGTGGAACAGCAGCGCGCCGCCGAGCGCCGCCCCGACCATGCCGATTCCGGCCCAGATCGCATAGACGATCCCGATCGGCAGCATGTTCATGCTGTTCGACATCAGCCAGAACGCCGTGCCGTAGCCCAGAACCACGATGATCGTCGGCACGGGCTTGGTCAGGCCGTCCGCGGCCTTCAGAGCGAGGGTCGCCGTCACTTCGGCGGTGATGGCGAAGGCGAGGAGCAGATACGGGTTCATGCGGGAATCGTCCGTGCGGGCGGATCGTTTCAAGATCACGTCGGCCGTTAATTTCGCGTGTGGGATCGGGCCGGAACTCGAGTGCCGGGAGGGTGCGCGTGTCCGTCGGGGACGGCTTGCTCCATGCGAGGTCTCGCGGCACGGTCGGGCATCGACCGCGCGAGATTCGGTCCGGTCTTCCGAGCCGGACCGTCCCGAGGTCGACCCTCCAGCCGAACTCTCCAGCGACGGGCACCGACACGATGCGCACGACACTGACCGCCGCCTTCCTGCTGGCCTTCACGGGCGCCGCCCTCGCGCAGCAGGTGAGCGAACCGCCGATCCAGGGTCCGCAGGATGCCGCCTGCCGCGAGCAGGCGAGGGCGCAGGTGTTCAGCGCCGCGAATCCGAGCAATCTCAGCCTCTACGATCTCGGCTCGCAGATCTATCACGCCTGCATGGCGAGCTATCACGCCACCGGACCGAACCCCGAGCGCAAGGAACGCCGCTTCTGAGGAGCCTCGTCCCGTGACGATGTGCGCTTACGCGTTCCTTCGACGGGCGGGCGGGCTTCCGCTCGCCGTGCTGCTGTCGCTCGCCGGGCCGGCATCTCCGGTTTTGGCGGATCAGACCTCGACCAATCAGCCCTCGGTCAAACTCTGCGCCACCGAGACGTCGGATGTCGGCACCCAGGCCTGCCTGCACAAAGCCCTCGATGGCGCCGACACGGCGTTGAACGCGGCCTACCGGAAGGCGCTCTCTGTGATCGACACGGACGATCGCGGCGAGGATGCCAAGGCCAAGGCGGCCTGGAAGGCGCAGCTCGCCGCCGCCCAACGCGCCTGGATCGCGTTCCGCGACGCCGATTGCGGCGATCTCGTCCTCAGCGAGTGGAGCGGCGGCAGCGGCGCCAACGCCGCCGGCTATGCCTGCCGCTACGACAAGACCGTGCAGCGCACGAACGACATCCTGAGCCGCTACCCGCTCCACTGATCCCGGATCTCACCGCTGCCGATCAAGAGTCGGGGTCGGCGAGGGCAGACCCGACTGGTCGAACTCATGGAGGGCCGGGAAGACCCGGTTCGCGCGGCGGCTGCGGCTCAGCGGTAATCGGTCGGGGTGAGGCCGTGCCGGGCGAGCTTGTCGTAGAGGGTCTTGCGCGGCGTGCCGAGGGATTCGGCGGCGATGCGGACGTCGCCGCCGGCCATGATCAGTTCCTCGCGGATCAGGCCGCGCTCGAACCGGTCGACCTGCTCGGCCAGGGTGCCGGTGGTCGCGGCCTCGGGCGCGGGCGCGTCGTGCTGGCCGAGGCCGAGGCCGAGGGCGTGGCGCTCGGCGAAATGGCCGAGTTCGCGCACGTTGCCGGGCCAGTCGTGCCGGCGCAGATGGTCGCGCACGGCCGGCGTGATCGCCGGAGCCTCGCGTCCGAAGCGCGCGGCGGCGCGGGTGAGGAATTCCTGGAACAGCAGCATCACGTCCTCGCGCCGGTCGCGCAGGGGCGGGATCGCGATCGTGATGACGTTGAGGCGGTGGTAGAGGTCGTCGCGGAAGCTGCCCTGCGCCGCCGCCTGGCCGAGATCGACCTTGGTCGCCGCCACCACGCGCATGTCGATGGCGCGGATCTCGTTGCTGCCCAGCGGCTCCACCGCCCGCTCCTGCAGCACGCGCAGGAGCTTCACCTGCAGGCCGAGCGGCATGCTCTCGATCTCGTCGAGGAACAGCGTGCCCCCGTGCGCGTGCTCGATCCGGCCGACGCGGCGCTTGAGCGCCCCGGTGAAGGCGCCGGCCTCGTGGCCGAAGAGTTCGCTCTCGACGACGCTGTCGGGCAGCGCCCCGCAATTCATCGCCACGAAGTTCCGGCTCGCGCGCCGGCTCCAGCGGTGCAGCGCGCTCGCCACCACCTCCTTGCCCGATCCGGTCTCGCCGAAGACGAGCACGTCGACATCGGCCTGGGCGACCTCGCGCACGAGGCGGCGCAGGCGCACCATCTCCGGGGAGATGCCGAGGAAGGCGGGATCCTCCTCCACCGCGGCCTCCAGCCGGGCGCGCAGAACGCGGTTCTCGAGGACGAGCCGGCGGCGCTCCAGGGCGCGGCGCGCCGAGGCGACCAGGGATTCGGCCGGATAGGGCTTGGCCAGGAAGTCGTAGGCCCCGTCGCGCATGGCCCCCACCGCCATGCGGATGTCGCCGTGGCCGGTGATCAGGATGACGGGCAGTTCCGGATCGATCGCCTTGATCCGCGCGAAAAGGGCGATGCCGTCGAGATCGGGCAGGCGCACGTCGGTGACGACGAGGCCGGGCGGATCGGCGATGATCGCAGCCAGCGCCGGCCCGGCGGCCCCGAAGGTCTCGACCGTGAACCCGTCGAGTTCCAGGCTCTGGCGGTTGGCGCGGCAGACATCGGCCTCGTCGTCGATGAACACCACCCGCTCGGCCGCGCCGCCCGCCGTCACCTCTCCCGCCGTCTCCTCTCCCGTCGTCTCTTGCCCGCTCACGTCGCCGCCTCCACCGGGGCTTTCGCCAGTTCCATCCGGAAGATCGCGCCGCCGGCCGGATCGTCCACGGCGTTCAGGCTGCCGCCGCAATCCTCGACGATTCCGCGGGAGATGGCGAGCCCGAGACCGAGCCCGTCCGACTTGGTGGTGAAGAAGGCGTCGAAGACCTGGGCCCGGATCGTCTCGGGCAGGCCCGGCCCGGTATCGCGGACCTCGATCGCCACGCGGCCGTCGGGCGCGTCCCGCACCTGGATGGACACGCGCGGATCGGCGCTTCCCGCCGCCGCGTCGAGGGCGTTCTGGAGCAGGTTGACCACGACCTGTTCGAGGCGCGGCCCGTCGCCGAGGACGCGCAGGCCGGGCGAAGCCGCCTCCGCCGACAGGGCGATCCGGGCCGCCGTCGCGCGCGCCTCCACCAGTTCCAGGCTGTTGGCGAGGATATCGGCCAGAGCCACCGGCTCGCGCCGGGGCGAGGAACGCCGGGCGAATCCCTTGAGCTGCCGGGTCAGCCCGCCGATGCGGTCGGTGAGCCGGCCGATGGCGAAGGCGTTCTCCGCCGCCTCCTCGCCCCGTCCGCGCCGGACCAGGATCGCGGCGTTGTCGGCATAGGCGCGGATGGCGGCCAGCGGCTGGTTGATCTCGTGCGCCATGCTGGCGGCGAACTGGCCCAGGGCCGCGAGCCGGCCGGCCTGGGCCAGTTCGCGGCCGAGGCGCTCGCGCTCAGCCTCCGCCTGCCGCCGCTCCTCTTCCGCCCTGCGGCGCTCCTCGATCTCCTGCCGCAGCATCCGGTTGGCGTCGGTGAGTTCCTGCGTCCGCTCGCGGACGTTCCGTTCCAGCTCCTCGCGCCGGGCGAAGGCCTGGGCGAGGCGCTGGCGGGTCCGTCGGCGCCGGCCGGCGAGGGTCGCGATCCCGAGACAGGCGAGGCCGGTGCCGAGGGCGGCGATGGTCCAGGCCTGCACCCGCTCGCGGTCCACCGCCGCGCCCACCGGCGTCAGGGTATGGAGCCGCCAATCGGTGCCGGGGATGGCGGCGTCCAGGGCCAGGGCGGTCCGCGCCGGCCGCGATCCCTGGCCGATGCGGACGAGGCCCGGCATCCCCTCGACGGGATGGAGCGGCAGCGCCGAGAGCGGCGCCTCGCCGAATTCCAGCGCCTCGCGGATGCGCCTGCGCTCGTCGTCGCCGACCTCGCGCAGGGTGGCGAAGTGCCAGGCCGGATCGCTCGCCACCAGGACGATGCCCCGCGCATCGGCCACGAACACCCCGTCTCCCGATTGCCGCCACGCGGCCTCGACGCCGTGGAACTCGATCTTCACCACCACGACGCCGCCGGCCCCGTCGATCCGCCGCGAGAGGTAGAGGCCGGCCCGGCCGCTGACCGTGCCCAGGGCGAATTGCGATCCGGCTCCATCGGCCATCGCCTGCCGGAAATAGGGCCGGAAGGCATAGTCCCGGCCGATGAAGCTGCGCTCGGATTCCGCGTTGCTCGCCGCCACGGTGATGCCGTCGGGCCGGATGACGTAGATCACCGCCGCGCCGGTGGCGGCCGCCACCTGGGCGAGGCGCCTGTCGACCCGGGCGACCAGGTCCCGTCCCGGCGCCGACCCCGCGACCGCCGCGATCTCGGGATCGGCCGCGAGCGCCAGGGGCAGCGAGGCCTGCTTCTGCATCTCGGCCCGCAGGGCGCCGACCTGAAGCGCCAGGGCCGCCTGTGCCGTGCGACGCAGGTCGGCCAGCGCCCAGCGTTCGGCCGCCCGTCCGGCGAGCCAGGCCGCGATCAGGACCAGCGCGAGGCTGCCGACCAGAACGAGGCCCCGCCGCCGCGTCGGTCCTCGCGAGCCGGTTCCATCATGGGGTGAGACATTCTGATTCACGCGCCGCGCCCCGGTGCGGATTCCCGGACGGGATTTCGCGCTCGCGTGCGGACATCCGCACCGGAGCCCTGGAAGCGGTCCGTATTCATCGGAAAAATATGTCTCGAATCAATGTCTTAACGAAATATTCCGGGAGTTCCGGAACTGGCACGCGGGTTGCCATTCCTTGAGCGAAACGCAGACCTGCGCCCATCGCAGGGCTGGGCGCCGAAGGGGCCGGACCCCGGAGGCCAACACCAAGAGAGGACGAGGCCCGGACGAACCCGGCGCTCCGATCCGACCCGACCCGATCCACTTCCAGGGAGAAGCCCGTCATGGTTGCCGTACCGTCACCGCTCACCGCACCGCATCCGCCGTCAAAGCCCAAGCCCATCTACCGCACGCTGTACTTCCAGGTGCTCGTCGCCGTGGCGATCGGCATTCTGCTCGGCCATTTCTATCCGCAGTTCGGATCGGAGATGAAGCCCTTCGGCGACGCCTTCATCAAGCTCGTCAAGATGATCATCGCGCCGGTGATCTTTCTCACCGTGGTCTCCGGCATCGCCGGCATGACCAATCTCGAGAAGGTCGGCCGCGTCGGCGGCAAGGCGCTGATCTACTTCGTCACCTTCTCGACGCTGGCCCTGATCGTCGGCCTCATCGTGGCGAACCTCGTCCAGCCGGGCGCGGGCATGCATATCGATCCGAAGTCGCTCGATCCGAAGTCGATCGCGATGTACGCCGACAAGGCGAAGACGCAGACGATCACCGACTTCCTGATGAACATCATCCCGACCACGGCGGTGGGCGCCTTCTCGGGCGGCGAGATCCTTCAGGTCCTGTTCTTCTCGGTGCTGTTCGGCTTCGGCCTCGCCTTCCTCGGCGATCGCGGCAAGCCGGTCCTCGACATCATCAAGGTGCTGTCGGAAGCCATCTTCGGCGTCGTCAACATCATCATGAAGGTCGCTCCCATCGGTGCCTTCGGCGCCATGGCCTTCACCATCGGCAAGTACGGCATCGCCTCGCTCGCCAACCTCGCCTACCTCGTCGGCGCCTTCTACCTGACCTCGGCGATCTTCGTGCTCGGCGTGCTCGGCCTCGTCGCCCGCTACAACGGGTTCTCGATCATCGCGCTGATCCGCTACATCAAGGAGGAGCTGATGCTCGTCCTCGGGACCTCCTCCTCCGAATCGGCCCTGCCCTCGCTGCTGGAGAAGATGGAGCGCGCCGGCTGCTCGAAGCCGGTTGTCGGCCTCGTGGTCCCCACCGGCTACTCGTTCAACCTCGACGGCACCAACATCTACATGACGATGGCGGCGCTCTTCATCGCGCAGGCGACGGACACCCCGCTGTCCCTGGGCGAGCAGGGCCTCCTCCTCCTCGTGGCGATGCTGTCCTCGAAGGGCGCGGCGGGTGTCACCGGCTCGGGCTTCATCACCCTCGCCGCGACGCTCGCGGTGGTGCCCTCGGTGCCCGTCGTCGGCATGGCGCTGATCCTCGGCGTCGACCGGTTCATGTCCGAGTGCCGCGCACTCACCAACTTCATCGGCAACGCGGTGGCCTGCATCGTCGTCGCCCGCTGGGAGGGTGAGGTCGACGAGGTCAGGCTCGCCGCCGCCCTCGGCGGCAAGCCGATGCCGCTGGCCAGCGAAATGCCGGTCCTCCAGCCCGCGGAATAACCCCCGCCTCCCCCCTCGCAGCGAAAGGGTCATCCCCCATCGCCGCGAGGGGATCTCGACAAGGCCGCGTCAAAGAAGGGCAGGCCGGACCGGAGGGTCCGGCCTGCCCTTTTCGCGTTCCGGCAAGCCCTTCGAGCAAGCCCTTCGAGCAAGCCCTTCGAGCAAGCCCTTCGAGCAAGCCCTTCGAGCAAGCCCTTCGAGCAAGACCTTCGTGCAAGACCTGGCCCGGCATGGCCCGCGCTCATCGCGGCGATCGGTCAGCCGAAGCCGTTCCAGAGAAGGCAGGTGCCCGATGCGAGGAGGAGCGCGTCCATGATGGAGCGGAAGGATTCCGGGGCGAGGCGAAGCACGAAGGGCTTGGCCACGAAGGCGCCGACCATGAGCGCGCCGCCGACGCAGAGCCCCCTGAGGACGTCCTCGACCGGCAGGGCGCCTGAACCCTGAAAGGTCATGGTCTTGGTCAGGTAGATCGCCAAGGATGCGGCGGCCTCAGTGCCGATGAACGCGCCCTTGGTCAGGCCGTAGCCGATGAAGACCGGCACCGAGGCCGGCCCGGTCGAGGCGACGATGCCGGTGAGAAAGCCGATCGCCGCTCCGGCGACCGCCAGATGGGGCAGCCTCAGCCTGATGAGGTGGGCCGCCAGCCAGCGGCGCGCGGGGATCATCGCCAGGAGGAACGCGCCGATCGCCAGGTCGACGGCGCGGGGCGGCAGGACCAGCATCGTGCGGGCACCGAGCACCGAAGCGGGGATGCCGGTCGCCGCATAGGCGGCCACGGCCCGTCCGTCGACCTCGCGCCACCAGGCCAGGATGCGCGAGAGGTTCGCCATGACGGCGGCGACCGCCATGATCGGGATGGCTTCCTTCGGCCCGTAGACAGACGCGAGGACCGGCACCAGCATGATCGAGGAGCCGGTGCCGATGATGCCGCTGACGACACCCGCCACGAGGCCGATGATGAGGATGAGAAGCAGACCCATGGGGTGATTGTGCCCGGCCGGACCGGGACGCGCCAATCCGGACGCCGCTCCGGCCCATCACGAAAGGACGAGGTGCCCGGTCGCGGCGGCGGGGAGCTCAGGCGGAGGGCGCCAGGGTGAAGACATGGTCGGCCCCGGCGATCGTAGCCGGGCGGTGGGCGACGATGATCCGGGTCATGCGCAGGTCGCGCAAGGCCTCGGCGATGACCGCTTCCGTCGCCTCGTCGAGATGGCTCGTCGCCTCGTCGAGGAACAGGATCTCGGGCCGGCGATAGAGGGCGCGGGCCAGGATGACCCGCTGCTTCTGCCCGCCCGACAGGGTGGAGCCCATGTCGCCCACCAGGGTCTCGAACCCCATCGGGGTGCGCTTGATGTC
The DNA here is from genome assembly GCF_000372825.1 of Methylobacterium sp. 77. Lineage (NCBI taxonomy): Bacteria > Pseudomonadati > Pseudomonadota > Alphaproteobacteria > Hyphomicrobiales > Methylobacteriaceae > Methylobacterium > Methylobacterium sp. 77. The sequence continues at coordinate 4,019,095 of NZ_KB910516.1, forward strand.
GGCCAGGATCGCCGCGCGCGCGGCGCATTCCTCGATCCAGCCCGCATCGGGCCGCTCGTCGAAACTGGCGATGTTCTCGGCGATGGAGCCGGCGAAGAGGCCGTCATTCTGCATCACGCCCGCGATCCGGCGGCGATAGGAGGCCGCCCCGAGGGTGCGGATCTCCTGTCCGTCGACGACGACCCGCCCCTCGCTCGCGGGCAGCAGGCCCATCATGATCTTCATCAGCGAGGTCTTGCCCGAGCCCGACGGGCCGGTGATGGCAAAGCTCGTCCCCGCCGCGACGTCGAGGCCGAGGTCGCGGAAGATCCAGGGCTCGTCGGCACCGTAGCGCAGGGCGAGGTCCCTCACCGCGATGCTCCCCGGCCGGTCCGATGCCGGCGCCAGGGCAGGGGAGGCCGGGTCCAGGGCGGAGCCGGAGCCTTCCTCCGGCTCGCTCATGACGATGTCCGACAGCCGGTCGGTCTGGACGTTGAGCATGCGCAGCTGGAAGCCCGACTGGATCAGGTTGCCGATCCGCTGCGAGAACTGGTCGCGATAGGCGAGGAAGGCGACGAGCATGCCCAACGTCATCGACTGGTCGATGACGGCCCGTGCCCCGAGCACCAGGAGCAGCAGCCGGTCGAGGCCGAACAGCAATTCGTTGGCCCGCCCGAACACGAGGTCGAGGCGCTGCAGCCGCAGCCGGGCGTTCAGCGCGGTGACGAAGTGGTTCATCCAGGTGCCGCGGCGGCGCTCGCGCAGGTCGAGGAGCTTCACGCTCGCCATGCCGCGCACGGTCTCGATGAAGTGGCTCTGCTGGCGCGCCTCGGCGACGATCGCCTCCTCGGTGCCCTCGCGGTAGGAGGCGTAGGCGGCGATGCGCAGGGCCGCGGCGAGGGCGGTCGAGGCGACGACGACGAGGGAGAGCCAGCCGCCATAGACCACGAGCATGGCGAGCATGCCGATCGACATGATGCCGTCGAGTACGGCCTGGACGAGGTCGGTGGTGAGTCCCTTCTGGATCGTCGCCAGGGAGCCGAACCGCGAGATCACGTCGCCGACATGGCGCTTCTCGAAATAGTCCAGCGGCAGGCGGGAGAGATGGTCGAACAGGCTTCCCGACCATTGGTAGTTCAGCTTGGTCCCGGTGAGCATGATCGCCCAGGTCCGCGCCACCGAGAGGACGAGCTGGACGACGAGCAGCAGGGCGAGACCCACCGCCACCACCAGCAGCAGGTCGAGATCGGCGTTGACGATGACCTCGTCGATGACGATCTGCGAGGCGATCGGCATCAGGATCGCGACGAGTTCGATCCCGAGGGACAGGGCCAGGATCTGCGCCAGGGCCGGGCGGATGCCGCCGATGGTCCGGAACAGGTCGCCCAGCGCCAGCCCGCGCTGGCGCTTCTCGCGCACGAAGCTGGTGGTCGGGCTCGCCTCCAGGGCGACCCCGGTGAATTCCCGCGACGCCTCGGCGAAGGTGAGCCTGCGGCGCCCGCGGGCGGGATCGTGGATGACGATCCCGCGTCCGGTCACGGCGGTGAGCACGACGAAGTGGTTGAGCCCCCAATGCAGGATGCAGGGCGCCTTGAGCTTGGGCAGATCCTTCAATTCCGCCCGCAGCGCCCGCGTGGCGAGGCCCATGGAGCCGGCCAGGTCGATGAGGTTGCGCAGGGTCATGCCCTTGAGCGACAGGGCGTGGCGGCGGCGCAGGACGCCGAGATCGACATGGCGGCCGTGATAGCCGAGCACCATGCCGAGGCAGGCCATGCCGCATTCGGCGGCCTCCGCCTGGAGCAGGACGGGCACGCGCCGGCCGAAGCCGAACTGGAGGGTACTCAGCAGGCTCACGCGCTCATCCGCCCCGGGTCACGAGATCGACGCTGCGCTTGACCCGGTAGAGCGGGTCGAGCAGCCAGCGGTAGAGGGGGCGCTTCTCCAGCGCGATATCGGCCTCGACCCGCATTCCCGCCTCCAGGCGGCGGCTCTCGCCATAGGCCACCACGCTGTTCTCGTCCGGCCGCACGATGATGCGGTAGATGCCGTCGCCGTTCCGCGCCTTGGCGCCGGCGGCCTCCGGCAGGTCGGCGGCCTCAAGGGGAGCGCGGGTGACCTCGGCGACGATGCCGCGATAGAGGCCGAAGCGCTGGAACGGAAAGGCGGCGTAGCGCAGCATCACGGCCTCGCCCGTATCGATGAAGCCGATGGCCGAGGATTCGACGAACAGATTCGCCTGCAGCCGGCCCTCGCTCGGCAGCAGGGTCAGCAGCGTCGCGCCGGCGGCGACCCCCTGTCCGGCCTGGACCCGGATGGAGGTGAGGATGCCCTTCTCGGGCGCCCGCACCTCGATGGCGCGGCGGGCCTCGCTCTCCGCCCGCTGCTGCTCGAGCTGCGCGGCGGTGCGGTCCATCTCCGCGAGGTCGCGGGCGAGCTTGTCGTCGAAAGTGGCGAGCGTCGCCTGCAACTCGCCGACCTTGCCGATGAGCTGCAGCCGCGAATTGCGGAACTGGGCGAGCTGCGAACTCGCCTGCAGGTAGAGGTAGTTCTGGTTCTGAAGGTCGGCCGAGCGGGCAAAGCCGTCGCTCACGGCCTTGGCGAGGACGTCGACCCGCTCCTTCAGCGGCGGCACCAGCTTCTCCTGAAGCTGGACCTGCTCCTCCAATTGCCGCGACTGGGATTGCAGGTTGTCGATCTGCTCGGCGAGGGAGCGCTTCTCGGTGGCCGCCATGGCGGAGCGTAGCCGGGACTGCGCCTCGATCGTCTCCTTCTGCCGGGCGAGCTGATCGATGATGCGCTGCTGGGTCGGTCCGTTGGCCGAGACCGCGTCGAGGTCGAGGGTGTAGAGAAGCTGGCCCTGGACGACCCGGTCGCCCTCCTTCACCCCCGACGCGCTCACGCGCCCGGCCACCGGGCTCGCCACCGTGATGAGACCGACATCCGGCGTGAGCATGCCGAAGGCGTGGATCCGCCGGGTATAGGTGCCGAAGACGACGTACAGGATCGCCGCGATGGTGATCAGGATCGTGATCGCGGTCATCAACCTGATCGAGAGCGGCTGCACGACCTGAGCCTCGCCGAGCCAGGAATCCTGGCGCGCCTGGGCGACCTCTGCGCGAAAAAGCGGCGACGTCATCGGGTTCGGCGGTTCTCCTCGCCGAAAGGCGGCGTTCCTTGGTTTCGGCGGTCCTTATGCACGAGATGCGCGGCGGGCCTACCGGCCCGCCGCGCATCGTCACCGGAAATCCGACCGATGGGTCGTATCAGGGGTCAGTGGCCGCCGAGGAGACCGCCGACCGCGCCGAGGAGGCCGCCGACGAGACCGCTAACCAGCCCGCCGACCTGTCCGACCACGCCGGAGACGGCGCCCAGTTCGCTGGAGAGATCGAGTTCCAGGCCGAGGGCGAGGCCGCCGCCGACGGCGTCGAGTTCGGTGGCATCGAGTTCGCGGATGGTGTCGAGGTTCTTGGTCATGTCACGTCTCCAGGATCAGGCCGCGCGTTGGTCTCGCGCCGGGCCGGGAAAGTCGGGACGGCGGGGTTCGCGTGCCGCCGAACGGAATTTGCTTGCCAGCCGGACTACTTACAGGCCGGACTATCTGCGAGCTGGATTATTTGCCGCCGAGCAGGCCGCCGACGAGACCGCCGACCGCACCGAGCAGGCCGCCGACGAGGCCGCTTACCAGCCCGCCGACCTGTCCGACTACGCCGGAGACGGCGCCGAGTTCGCTCGACAGGTCGAGGCCGACACCCAGGGAGAGGCCGCCGCCGACCGCATCGAGCTCCGATGCCTCAAGGGGGCGCATGGTGTCATTGTTGGTGGACATGTTTTCTCTCCGATGTGTCGTTGATAGATCGATAGTTCTGTCTCGGATCTATATTGGAAAGCAACCAAACTTGCTTCCTCCCCCTCAGACTACACGTCTCGTCATAGCCAGCAAGCCGCGATCTCATGCCTTGTCCCGAAGCGCGACCGGGAGTTTTTCTTGTTGTCGATTGATGACCGGGCTTCGGATCGCCGGTGTGACGGTGCGGATGGGCATCCTATCTGCCGCCTGGATGCGGACGACTTGGCGATTCTGGATCGGCGGCGGCGGTGGGCTGGAATTATGTATTGTTCTGCATAAGCCGCTGATATGGGTGGCGAAATTTGTTCGACTTGACATTATGTCGCACTTTATAGTGCTGTTTGATGCAGGCTTGACTGTATGGAATATGCTTCTCCCAACATCGATCGAGACGATGACAATCCCCTCATGCGCATGCGGCGAGGTCCGTTCGGAATGATGAATTCAAGTCGGGGGATGAATAAAGATCGACTGTTTCCGGCCTGAGCGAGTGCGGCCGTCGCGATCGAACGAAAAAGCCAAGACCAGAGGCAAGGCGGCGTGATATCAGGGAAGTCGGAGTGACATCATGCAAGATGGCGTGCCCCAATTGCAGTCCTGTTTTTGCCCCTCTTCCGAGGTGGCAAATCGACGGGTCGAGCCGAGGGGGACGAGGAGGCTTTCGCGGGTCGATTGTCCGATGCATAGGAGGGACCGGCCAGTGGAGCCACGGCTCATGACGTGGTCATCGACCGTCGGATGCGCCTTCGCCTCGCCAGGGTCCACGTCGCCAGGGTCCATGTCGCCAGGGTCCACGTCGCCGGGCTGCACGTCACTTGGACTGTCGATGGAAGCGGATGCCAATGAGAGGCCTCGCATGCGAGGTGGGTTCGTGCGTGGATTCCTGAATGCGGATTGAGCGCAACGATTTCGGCTGCACCATCGAACTCGACGGCGAGATCGAGGCGGTGCTCCAGACCAGCATGGGCCTCGGCTGGTCCGGCATCGGGTTCACCGATGTCCAGCTCGGCAGCCACGGGACGGTGTCGATCGTTCAGCAGGGCATTCACTTCGCCCTGTCCCTGGCGCCGCCGAGCCAGCGCTTCCTCTGTTCCGGCCAGACCTATCACTTCTCGGAAGACAACATCATCGTCCTCGAGCCGGGGGCGGCCGTGGTCGAGCACTGGACCGGGCGGTTCCGCACCCTCGCCCTGAGGCTCGCCCCGGAGGCGGTCGAGCGCATCACCGACGTCTCGCTCGCGAAATCGCAGGTGCGGACCCGGTTCGTCCCCTCCCGGTCGCAGATCGCGGTGGGGCATCTGCTGCAGGCCGTGTCGGCCGATCTGGAGACCGGCTGTTCCAGCGGGCCTCTACTGGTGGAGAGCGTCTCGGCGACGCTGCTGCAGCTGTTCTCGAATGCGGAGGCGCCTCCCCGGCGCGCCGGACCCACGCTGACATCCGCGCAGGCCACCACTCTGCGCGACCTGATCCTCGCCCATCTCACCGACCCCCTGAGCCTGCAACAACTGGCCGATTCCATCGGCACCAGCGTCGGCCATCTGGTTAGGGCCTTCAGGACGTCCTTCGGCGTCACGCCCTATCAGTTCATCCTGCGCGAGCGGGTGAACCGGGCGCAGGACCTCATCGCCACCGGCACGCTGAGCCTGAGCGAGATCGTCCCCCTGGCGGGGTTCAGCGACGCGAGCCAGATGTCGAAGACCTTCCGCCGCCTCACCGGACAACCGCCGCGCGCCTTCGCCCGCGTCGCCCGGGGAAGCCGACCTGCGGGTCCGTCGAACGCGTAGGCGATCTCGCCCTGCTCCGAGATCGCCACGACGATCCAGCGGATGGCCGTCCCGTTGAGTATCCGCTGCCCGGATGGGGCGACCGCACGCGCGGGGGCGGATCGAGGTGACACGACCGGGGCGAGCCCGTCGCCGGGAGCGGAGCGGCGAGGGAATGCCCACGACACGGTTGCTCAGCATCGATCTTGCAACGGCCGCGACGGCGGATCGGAATGCCTCTTCGGGGATTGGTGTATGGTCGGCCTGACACCCGTCCTGGTACGTAGACACCTGCGTATCCACGCTCTATGCCGCTTCGCGGTGGGGCCGATTGCAGGCCCACCCTCTCCCTCTGTGCCCGCGGATCAACAGCGAAGGGGCGACCCTTTAATGCGAGCGCTGAAAGATCTCTTCCGCATCCTCGGGGCTCGCGATCGAAGACATCTCGCTCTCATCACCATCGGCCTCGCCATCGCGGCCGTCATCGAGGTGCTCGGCGTCGCTTCGGTGATCCCGTTCCTGACCCTGGTGGGTGATCCGTCCGCCGCCGAGCATATTCCCTATCTCGCCAGCATCCGGGACCGGTTGGGCCTCGTCGATGAGCGCGCATTCCTGTTGGTGACGGGGGGAGCGGCCCTGGCCGCGATCCTGACGACGAGCCTCGTCAATGCCGTGCTCACCTATGCGCAACTGCTCTACACCAACCTGTTCGGCTTCAATCTGTCCCGCCGTTTGCTGGCCCGTTACGTCCATCGAGACCATCTGTTCTTCGCGCACGCCAACAGCGCGGAACTCGCCAAGAACGTGCTCTCGGAGGTCGACCGTCTGGTGTCTGGCGTTCTGACGCCACTGACCGTCGTCGCGTCGCGGGCCTTCTCCGCCCTGGCGGTGATCGTGTTCCTGCTCGCCTACGCCCCGCGCCTCGCCTTCATTCTCGGAGGCGGGTTCGGCAGCATCTACGTTCTGCTCTACCTGGTGATGCGGGCGCGCCTGGCGCGTCTCGGCGGTGTCGCCATCCGCGACAACGAGCAGCGCTTCCGCGTGGTCCAGGAGACCTTCGGCGCCCTGACGGAGTTGCGGCTCTACGGCCGCGCCGAAGCCTTCTCCGGCCGGTTCGACGCGCCCGCGCGCGCCTATGCCAGGGCCACGGCAGCGAGCCTGCTGACCGGGCAAGTGCCGCGCTTCGCCATCGAGGCGCTCGCTTTCGGCGGCGTCATCGTCGTCGTGCTCGTCGCACTCGCCCAGGGGCTCGACACCGCCGGCATGCTGCCGCTTCTCGGCCTGTTCGCCTTTGCCGGCTACCGGATGCTGCCGGCCTTCCAGAACATCTTCAATTCCGCAGCCCTCATCCGGTTCTCCCTCCCCGCCGTCACGGTGGTGGCGGATGCCCTGGTCGGAGAGTGCGAGCCGCCGCCCCGCACGAGCCGGCGCTTGCCCTTCACCGATGCGATCCGCTTCCGGGGCGTGTCGTTCGACTATGCGACCGGACGCCCGGCACTGGCGGGCATCGATCTCACCCTGTCGAGCAACACCACGGTGGGGTTCGTCGGCCGCACCGGATCGGGCAAATCGACCTTGGTCGCGCTGGTCCTCGGCCTCGTCCAGCCGACCAGCGGCAGCGTGAGCGTCGACGGGATCGTCCTCGACCCTGAGACGCTGCCGGCGTGGCAGAACCGGATCGGCTACGTGCCGCAGGACGTGTTCCTCATCGACGGCAGCGTCACCGCCAACATCGCGCTGGGCATCGATCCGTCCGCCGTGGATGCCGCCGCGGTCGAGCGGGCGGCACGGCTCGCCGGAATCCACGACGTCGTCATGCAGTTCGAGCGCGGCTACGAATCCGGGGTCGGGGAGCGTGGCGCCCGCCTCAGCGGCGGCCAACGTCAGCGGCTCGGGATCGCCCGTGCGCTGTACCACGACCCGGACGTGATCATCTTCGACGAGGCAACGAGCTCCCTCGACGGCGAGACCGAGGCGGCGGTGATGGCGGCGCTCTCGACCTTGGCGGGGAAGCGGACCCTGATCCTGATCGCGCACCGCCTCACGAGTCTCGCCGGCGCGGATGTCGTCCACGTCCTCGACGAGGGCCGCCTGATCGCCTCGGGCGCGCCCGACATCATCCTTCCGAGGCTGGCGGCGGAATTCACGGCGCTCGACGACGCGGTCCCGGTCCAGGGAACGCTCGGCCGGGAGCAGGGCCGGCTGGCCTATCCGGCCTGACGCCGCCGCATCCTCACGCCCGCGCTGTCACCGTCTCGAACCGGCACCGTCGATGCAGAACCGGCCCGGAGCGCCTCGCGGTCGAAATCTGGCCCCGGGGACCCGTGCCCAAAGGTTCGAGAGGGGGGAGTCCTTCGGGTGCTGCCGGAAAGCCGAAATGCGCTTGGTGCGATGACCGTGTCGAACAGTCTCGGCTTCGTCTCAGGTTTGTCGCGGCGGCTGCGCTCGTCTCGAGATACGTGAGCACGCCCAGAATTCAGAAAGAACATCGGAAATGGTGCGACGATCCTGCTGATCGAGGTGCCAAACCGTCGGGTCGGCCGTCTCATCCCCCACCGTGCCATACTCGCGGTCATCGTCCGAAGACGCATGGCATTCAGTCCGCCAGCCGAGGCTCGGCACCATCGTCGCTCAAGGCCAAGATGCGCTTAAGGCCAAGATGCGCGCACGTACCAGATCGACCCGCCCCTCCGGGCCTCGGATGTTGCCTTCGAGAAGATGGTCGAAGTCTCGATCCGCTAGCAGCCCCCTGAAATGCTCGGCAATAAACCGCCGGATATCGGCATCTGTCCGTCGGACCTCGTCTATGATGTCCTCGCGGCCATCTACGATCAGGAGAATGTCCTCAAGATCGCGGCTGCCGAGAAGATCTTCGCCGCCGCGACCGAGATATGCCTCCAGCTTGGTCGCAATGAATAATTCAGGCGTCAGTCGTCTTATGTCGAGATCATCAGTGAGCGAGCAGGTGACTGCCGTTGCAATGCCCTTCGCATACCAGCGGTTGCTAAATCCGAGAATCTCTGGATCGTCGGGCATGAAATCGACTTTAAGGCCGTTGAGCGTCATCCGGCATATGACCGTCTCATCGGATGCATCCGTGAAACCTCTCTTTCGCAACTGTGCTTGTAATTCCGCCCATGCTGCATAGCCGGCGAGATCGACAATCAGGTCAACGTCGTCCGTTGCTCTCAACTCTTCCATTGTGACGTCATCGGTGATGAAAAGAGCCGTCGTGCAACCTCCGACGAATACCATTCTGCCGCGAAGATCGGCGCCGAGAGCCTCGGCGACGGTCTGCAGCATTTGGAACAATTGGCCTCGAATATTCATTTCGCGAGCAGCTTCTCGGAAAGCCTATCCTTTGCCAAGCCCGCCTCACGTTGGTTTCCGAGTCTGACAGCGTCTACCAGCGCGAGGTATTCGTAGAGACGTGCATCCTTCCCTGCCGCCTCGGGAACACTTTTGAATAGAGGCTGCACGGATTGCCCGATGTCCCGCCCTTCTGCGGACGGCCAAACGTAGATGTAATGCCCCCCGCTGAGGAGCATATCCTTCAGCATGGGCGCTGCGAATGCCGTTGGGATACCGCGAGTCATGGCTCCGGGCGCTGCTGGAAAGACGAACTTCAAGCCATGAACAATGAAGTTGTAAAGATCGCGACGATTGGCCTTCGGCCGACCCGTCTTGTGGTCTTTGACGGCCAGCCCGGTGGAAAGAATGCGTTTTAATGAAGCATTGACCTCTGTCTTGCTGATCCCGAGCCATGCTTCGAGAGTGCGAGCCGAGTAGGGTGCCTGGACCCTGATCGTCGACTCGCATCCTTCGGGTTCGCTGTTTTCCTGCTCTTGGAGGCTTACGAGCTTCAGCAGGACGACGACATCCTGGCTTTTAAGTCCGATCATACAGCGCTGTCCTCTGTCCTAGGACTAAGGACAGTAGGACATGTCAGAGCCCTCTTCGTCAACGGATAGATGCGCGTCGACCTTCATTCCCAGTCACACGCAGCCTCCTGCCTTCGCCGCCGCGCAACCCGCTTCGGTTGAACCGATGGCCGTCTGGCTGACCTTGAGACGGTGGCGACAGGGTTCACCACGCAGCCGACAAGCGGGCCTTCCGAGGGTCTGCAAAGTCTCGGGAGCGGCCCCAGTCTGCTGAGACCATCCGTCAGATCCTCACCCCTAATGGGCTTTCAGCACCATCCGGCAGGCGGCGGGAAGCGCCGCCATGGTCATGGGCGGCTTGGGCTTGCCGGGCTTGGTCGATTTCGGCGGGTTCAGTACCGCGTCGCTGAACCAGTAGGCGAGTTCCTCGCCGCAGCCGTCGCCGGAGGGCGGCGGTGCCTGGTCCCCGCATTGGTCGTCGCCGGCCGGGCAGGAGAGGCGGATATGGTAATGGTAATTGTGCCCGTACATCGGGCGCACCTTGTTGAGCCAGGACCGGTCGCCGCCCGCCTCCCGGCACAGCGCCTTCTTGATCGCCGGATTGACGAAGAGGCGCGCGACCTCGGGCTGCTGCGCGGTCAGGCGGATCAGCTTGAGATGTTCGGGCGCCCAGACCTGCGGGTCGATGTCGAGGCGGTCCGCGCGCACCACGTTAGTGGCCGAGGTCTCTTCACGCTCCGACCGGCTCATGCGGTGGTCCGGCATCGGCGTCAGCCAGACATCGGCGTCGAGACCGAGCTGGTGGGAGGCGTGGCCGGTCAGCATCGGCCCGCCGCGCGGCTGGGACATGTCGCCGACGAGGAGGCCGTTCCAGCCGACACGGGGCGCCTTCGCCGCCAGCCGCTCCAGGAAGTCCACGAGATGCGGCGTGCCCCACATCCGGTTGCGGGAGAGGCGCATCACCTGCCAGGTCGCTCCGTCGTGGGGCAGCGCCTCGCCGCCGGAGAAACATCCCTTGGCGTAGGAGCCGTAGGGCCGGGCCGGGCCGGGGGCCGGCGTCGTCGCCCGCCCGAACAGGGCTTTTGCCGGCGTCGACGGCGCGTCGGGATTGGCGAGCGGCGGCAGCGGCTTGGGGTTCACGCTGCCCCTGTCCTGAGCCTGTGCCGTCCCTCCGCACAGGAGGAGGGCAAGCGCCGCGAGGCGGAACGAACTTAGGGTCAGGTGCATGGGGGCAGCCTAGAGCATCGTCCCCAAAAGTGGGAACCGGTTTTCCAAAAAAGATGATGCTGCAGCATCCGCCTACGGGCCGTCGAGAGCCCTCGGTCACTCCGCGGGAGAGACCGCGATCCGGATCGAATCCGATTTCGCCCCGCTGACGACCACGAGGATGGGGGTCGTGCCGAACTGGAACCGGACGCTCTTCGAGACCCCCGGACATCCCGGCCGCATCGTGCTCGCCACGGGTTTGCGCGTCGTCTCGCCGTCCTGGCTCACGTCGATCCAGGCGCTGTCCGACAGGGTCACCTGATACAGGCCGGGCGTGACCATGGGCGGGATCCGCAACGTGCCGCCGAAGGTGCCGGGCTTGGGCTCGCGCGACGGCGTGAAGGGCAGGTCGGCCTCCGCGATCGGCTTGAGCGCGAGTACCGCGCCCGGCATCTCCGCCGAGAGGGTCGCGCCGGATTCGAGCCGGGGCAGGGACGGGGCCGCGAACCAGGCCTGCTCCCGCTGGATCGGCCAGTCGAAGCCGGTGCAGGCGGCCGGATCGGACGCCTCCTGCGCCCAAGCCGTGCTCGAATAGAGTGCTCCGCCGGAGGCGAGGGCCAGTCCGGCGAGGATCGGGAGCGTCCTGCGCATCGCTATCATCCCTCTTCCGTTGCCTCTTCTCTTGCCTCTGCCCTTCGGGCATCTCGGCGCCGAGACGGGCGCGCCATTCCTCATGTCGGTAACGCCACGGCGGTCGTCCGGTGCGGGACCGGACGCCAAAAATCCCCGCGATCACGCCTCGTCCGGCGGCTCCGTCTCTTCGGAGACGCGTCTGCGCACGCCCCAGCCGCCGAGCGTCTCGTTGAGGTCGTCGAGGACGAAATGGCGGGCGCTGTCGCGGTCGTAGCCGTCGTCGAGATAGGCATCGTATTCGGTGAAGACGTGGCGGGCGAAGGCGACGAGGGCGAGCCACGCCGCATTCTCCGGGCTCGCCATGCGCAGGCCCGGACTCGCGAGTGCCCGGTCGATGACCGATTCCGTCTCGAAGACGGGCAGACGGGGCGCGAGGATGCGCAAGGCCGCGCCGATCGCCTCGGTCCGGTTCATCGCCACCTCCCGTCCATCGCCCTTTGGTTCCTGCCCGCGCCCTCCGGGACGGCGCCTACTTGTCGTGGTGCCCGGCGGCGATCCGGTCGGTGAGCGCCATCAGGATGCCGGAGACGACGAAGACCATGTGCAGGCCGACGAGCCAGTACAGGTCACGGTCGGACGTGGCCTTGAGATCCATGAAGGCTTTCAGCAGCGAGATCGCCGAGATGGCGACGATCGACGACATCAGTTTCAGCTTGAGGCCGGTGAAGTCGATCGTGCCCATCCATTCGGGCCAGTCCTTGTGGTCCGTATGGTCGATCTTCGAGACGAAGTTCTCGTAGCCCGAGAACATCACGATGATGAGCAGCGAGGCGGTGAAGGACAGGTCCACCAGCGTCAGCACGCCGAGGATGACCTGCGACTCGGTCGCGCTCCACATGTGCAGGACGAAATGGGCCAGTTCCTGCAGCAGCTTGATCAGCAGCACCACGATGCCGATGCCGAGGGCCGCGTAGAACGGCGCCAGAAGCCAGCGGCACGCGAAGAGCGCGCGTTCGAAAACCTGCTCGATCATCCGTTTCGACTCCTCCGCCCGAACGGGCGGGGGTTTGGCACGCGCGGCCAAGCTCGACAAGGTTCGAGCCCGGCCGGGCCGGTCAGGCGGCGACGCCGGTTCCGATCGGGCAGCTCACGCCGGTGCCGGCGACGCCGCAATAGCCGGCCGGGTTCTTGGCGAGGTATTGCTGATGATAGCCCTCGGCGAAATAGAACCTGTCGAGCGGCTTGATCTCCGTGGTGATCGCGCCGAAGCCCCGCGCTTTCAGAGCCTCGCCGTAGGCGGCGCGCACCCGCTCCGCCGTCTCGGCCTGCGCCGCATTCGCGGTGTAGATGCCCGAACGGTACTGCGTGCCGACATCGTTGCCCTGGCGCATGCCCTGGGTCGGATCGTGATTCTCGAAGAAGGTCTTGAGCACCGCCTCGAGCGGGCGCACGGCCGGATCGTAGACGATGAGGACCACCTCGTTATGTCCGGTCAGGCCGGAACAGACCTCTTCGTAGGTCGGGTTGGGCGTGAAGCCGCCGGCATAGCCCACAGCCGTCACGACGATGCCGTCCGGCAATTGCCAGAACTTGCGCTCGGTGCCCCAGAAGCAGCCGAGCCCGAGGACGATCTGCTCGCTCTCCTCCGGATAGGGGCCCTTCAGCGGGGCGCCGGTGACGAAATGGGTGTCCGTGGTGGGGATCGGCGTCGACCGGCCGGGCAGCGCATCGGCGGCGCCGGGCATCTCGGGACGCTTGCGGAAGAACTGAAGCATCGGGGCCTCCGTGAGAGGGCGGGATGTCTTCTATATGGGGTGCCGGACCCGGTTCCTGAATGGCCGGGTTCGGGGAACGGCGTGCCCTCGCGACGACCGCGTCAGGGACGGTTGAGAAAGCCGATCGGCTCGCGCCGGGGCTGGCCGAGCCAGAGCAGGAAAGCCCCGAGGACGAGACCGATGAGGCAGGCGGGGGCGAGGGTCAGCGGCAGGACGAGGACCTGCCACAGCCATGGCGCGACGCCCTCCACCGTCCCTTGGAGCGCGCTCGCCCGCTCCTTGAACAGCGTCAGGAGGAGATCGCTCAGGCTGGTGACGCGGGCGCCGTTATTGGCGATGGAGCGCGCGCCGTCATAGACGAGGCCGACGAAGCCCGCCGCGAGGACGACGTATCCGAAGAGGCGGCTGAAAAAGCGGAGCATCGCGGCTTGCACACAGGGCCGGCTCCCGTGCCGGCCCTGTCGGATTAGGGGGCCTCACCCCGAGGTGCAAGTGCGGCACGCTGAGGTAAGTGCGGCGCGCTGAGGTAAAAGTGCGGCACAGCCGCTGGAGCCCGCCATTGCGTGGTGCGTCGGCTCCGTGGCAGAGCCCGCCCCAGCCCTCTCCCACGGACCATGCCCTTGCCGATCGACCCCGAAACCGCCACCGCGCTGGTAATCTTCGATTGCGACGGCGTGCTGGTCGACAGCGAGCCGCTGAGCCTCGGAACCCTGACGGCCGGGCTCAACCGCATCGGCGTCGCCATCGACGTGGATACGGTGAGGGAGCGTTTCGCCGGCACGTCCATGACGTCGATCATGGGCCATATCGCGCGCGATTACGGAATCGTCGCCCCCGAGGGCTTCGTCGAGGCCGTGAAGGCCGAAACCCTTCGCGCCTTCGACCGCGACCTGCATGCCATGGAAGGGATCATTCCGGCGGTGGAGGCCCTGGCGCTCCCGAGCTGCGTCGCCTCCAGCAGCGATCCGACGCGGCTTGCCCACTCGCTCGGCCTCACCGGGTTGCTGCCCTTGTTCGAGGGCCGCATCTTCTCGGCGACCATGGTCTCCCGCGGCAAGCCGGCGCCCGACCTCTTCCTCTTCGCCGCCGCCGAGATGGGCTTTGCCCCCGGCCGCTGCCTCGTGGTGGAGGACAGCGTGCCCGGCGTCACCGCCGCCCGCGCCGCCGGGATGCGCGTCCTCGGCTTCGTCGGCGGCGGCCATTGGCGGCACGATCCGACGGGGTCGGACCTGATCGCGGCCGGAGCCGAGCGGGTCTATGCCCATCATCGCGAGCTTGCCGCCCTGATCGCGCGCCGCGCCGCCGCCTGACCTCCGGCACCTGCGCGGAATTCCGGTTCTTTCTCGGGTTTCGGACCTCTCCGAAAGAACCGCCTGCGCATCGCGTCGCTCGCGCGCAATTCATGCCACGCGAGCGCATGCATTCGAAAGATGCATCCGTTGACGAAACGAGGCGCCGCTCTCATTCTAGAGATGTGGATCGGAGTTGCATCGGCCGTTCCGCCGCGGTGATTTGAAGTGTGTAGCTTGCTCCGCGTCATCAAACGCTAAAGCACTACGGAGCGCTCGCGCCTCGTGGTCCTTCATCGAAAGGATGACTTGCCGTGATGAATGTATCGCCGTTCCAATCCCTCCTTCGTGCCTGCTCCCGCTGTCGATGCTGATCCGTCCCTCAGGTCAGATCGCCGCCAGCCAAGAGCCACCGAGCCGCGCCAGGAGTTCACGCCGCCATGCCCCATCTCCACCAGACCGACGCTCACCGGGCGTTGAACCGATTGCACACGCCTGACGTCCGGGCCGATCATCTCGAAGCCCGCGCCCGCAACCGGCTTCATGCTGCCCCGCCGCCGCCACGGGTGATCGAGATCGGTGACGTGACGGCGGGCATCGCCGTGCCCGAGCGCGGCGGCGTGCGGTTCTTCTCGTCCGTGCGCGATTTCGACCCACTCGACGGAACCGTCTTCCGCAGCGTCGAACAGGCCGCGAAGGCGGTGCGGGACCGCTTCTCGTCCCGCCGCGCCCCGCGCCAGCACGCCGCCTTGCCCCGTCTCGACCTCACCCGCTCCGAAGCGCCCGTCGCGCTCCGTCGCGCGGCAGGGCCGCGCTGACTTTCGCCCACGGTTCGGGGACAGGCTTCCATCCCGGTGGGCCGGGATGGAAGCCTGTCGAACGCAAGGCGTGCCGACGCGGCCCGTGTCGCGCGCGATCATCGGGTTTGCGCAGGCAGCGTAACAATGGCTGCGTCTCAGGCAGTTGGGCGATGGGCGCCTGATCGAACGACGCCACGGCCGCCCGGCTTCAGGTGCCGGTGGCGTTCGACGGGGCCTTCGCCTTCAGCCGACGCCGACGCTCGGCACGGGAGAGTTCCGCCGCGCTGGCAAAGCCCGTCGCCGTGGCGATGGCGCTGGTGCTCAAATCGCTTTCCCGGCGGAGCCGATGAGCCCGGTCGAGCCGCAGGGCGAGATAGTGCTGGTGAAGGCTGACGCCGATCCGGTTGCGGAAGAGCAGGTCGAGCTGCCGGATCGACACGCGGGCGAGATCCGCCAGGGTCTGGCGCGAGAGCGGTGCCTCCAGATGGGCCTCCATCGCGGCGAGAACCCGGAGCAGGCGCGGGTCGCGTACGCCGATCCGCAGGCGCAGATCCATCCGCTGCGGGCTCAGCCCCTCGCGGATCTGGTCGTGCAGGAACCAGTCGCCGACCCCGGCGGCGAGGCCCGGCCCATGGTCGCGCTCGATCAGGTTGAGCATCAGGTCGAGGGCCGCGATCCCGCCGGAGCAGGTGATCCGATCGTCCTGGATCTCGAACAGGGATCGCACCACCTCGATCTCCGGATAGCGCTCCTCGAAGGCTGGGACATGCTCCCAGTGGAGCGTGCAGCGGCGCCCCGTGAGCAGACCTGCGCGGGCAAGGAGGTAGGGCCCTCCGGAAATGCCGCCGAGGGTGATTCCGCGTCTGGCGAGATGGCGAAGCCAGGCGGTCAAGGCCGGGTCGTCGAAGCCGGCGGGATTTCCGCCGGCGCAGACGAAGACGCGGTCGGCGTCGAGCGCGGTGTCGCCGACGTCGACATCGGGCAGGATCGCGATGCCGTTCGACGCCTGGACCGCGCCCCCGCCCGGCGCCGCATGCCACCAGCGATAGAGTTCGCAGCCCAGCAGGGTGTTGGCCGCGCGCATGGGCTCGACCGCGGCGGCGTAGGACATCAGCGGAAAGCCGGGCAGCAGGATGAAGCCTACGGTCCGCATCGCCGGCGTGTCGGGCATGGCGGTGTCCCGACCTGAATTCGGAGACGGGGGCGCTGGCGGGCGACTGCTCATTTCTGCGCGAATTGTCCGAATGGCGTCGCAAAATGCAAGGGGTGCCCGCCTCGGATACGCTATCCCGATTCTCGCACGCCGCAGCCAGCCCCGGAGCCAGCCCCTCCATGCGCTATTCCCTCTTCAGCGTCATGGCTCAGGCCCTGCGCGGCCAGCGCGATTGGTCGCCGCAATGGCGCGATGCCGCGCCCAAGGCGGAGTATGACGCCATCATCGTCGGCGGTGGCGGCCATGGCCTCGCCACGGCCTATTATCTCGCCAAGGAGCACGGCATCACCAACGTCGCCGTGCTGGAGAGGAGCCATGTCGGCTCCGGCAATGTCGGGCGCAACACCACCATCGTCCGCTCGAATTACGGTCTTGCCGGCAACATCCCGTTCTACGAGCGCTCGATGAAGCTCTGGGAGGGCCTGGAGCAGGACATCAACTACAACGCCATGGTGAGCCAGCGCGGCGTGCTGAACCTCCACCATTCCGATGCGCAGCGCGATGCCTATGCAAGGCGCGGCAACGCCATGCGGATGGCCGGCATCGATGCCGAACTCCTCGACCGCGAGGGTGTCCGGGCGATCGTGCCGTTCATCGATTTCGACAATGCGCGCTTCCCGGTGAAGGGCGGCCTGCTCCAGCGCCGGGGCGGCACCGTGCGCCACGACGCGGTCGCCTGGGGCTATGCCAGGGCGGCGAGCGAGCGCGGCGTCGACATCGTCCAGAACTGCGCCGTCACCGGCATCCGCCGCGAGAACGGGCGGGTCGTCGGGGTCGAGACGAGCCGTGGTTTCATCAAGGCGAGAAAGGTGGCGCTCTCGGTGGCGGGCTCGACGTCGCTGCTGGCCGCCATGGCCGACCTGCGCCTGCCGATCGAGAGCCACGTGCTCCAGGCCTTCGTCAGCGAGGGGGTGAAACCGCTCATCGACACGGTGATGACCTTCGGGGCCGGGCATTTCTACGTCAGCCAGTCCGACAAGGGCGGCCTCGTCTTCGGCGGCGACATCGACGGCTACAATTCCTACGCCCAGCGCGGCAACCTCGCCACGATCGAGGACGTGATGGAGGGCGGCATGGCCCTGTGGCCGGGCCTCGGGCGCCTGCGCCTGCTGCGCCACTGGGGCGGGATCATGGACATGTCCATGGACGGCAGCCCGATCATCGACCGCACCCCCGTGGACGGCCTCTACCTCAATGCGGGCTGGTGCTACGGCGGCTTCAAGGCGACCCCGGCGGCGGGCTTCTGCTTCGCCCATCTCATCGCCCGCGACGTGTCCCACCCGGACGCCGCCGCCTATCGCCTCGACCGTTTCGCCACCGGCCATCTCATCGACGAGAAGGGCATGGGCGCCCAGCCGAACCTGCATTGAGGGCGACACGACCATGCGCATCCGATGCCCCCATTGCGGCCCCCGCGACAACGGCGAATTCAGCTATCTCGGCGACGCCGCGCCGGTCCGGCCCGACGGCATGGAGGCGGAGCCGTCCGCCATGCACGACTACGTCTACCTGCGCGACAACCCGGCCGGGGCGCATCGCGAGCTCTGGTATCACGGCGCCGGCTGCCGCGCCTGGCTCGTGGTGAGCCGGGACACGCGGACCCACGCGATCACCGAGGTGGTGCCCGCCCGCGACGTCGCCAAAGCCCGCGCCGCCACGCCTGCCGGGAGCGCGTCCGATGCTTGATCGCACACCGAACGTCCCTCCCTCCCACGCAGAGGGGGGAGAGCTTGTGGGGTCCCAGCCCTTCCGCACCGCCTCCGGCGGCCTAATCGATCGCCGCCGCGCCTGCGACTTCACCTTCGACGGGCGGCGCCTCTCGGGGCTCCACGGCGACACCCTCGCCTCGGCGCTCCTCGCCAACGGCGTGCGGCTGGTCGGGCGCTCGTTCAAATACCACCGGCCCCGCGGCATCCTCTCGGCGGGCTCCGAGGAGCCGAACGCGCTGGTCGAGCTGCGCTCCGGCGCGCGGCGCGAGCCCAACACCCGCGCAACCGTGGCCGAGCTCTACGAGGGGTTGGAGGCGACGAGCCAGAATCGCTGGCCCTCGCTTGCGGTCGATGCGCTCTCGGTCAACGCGCTGCTCTCGCCCGTCTTCGCGGCGGGGTTCTACTACAAGACCTTCATGTGGCCGGCCGCTCTGTGGGAAAAGCTCTACGAGCCGCTGATCCGCCGCGCCGCCGGTCTCGGGCGCGCCGCCGACGCCCCGGATCCCGACACCTACGACAAGGCCTTCGCCTTCTGCGACGTCCTCGTCATCGGCGCCGGCCCCGCCGGCCTCTCGGCGGCGCTGGCGGCGGGCCGCTCGGGTGCCCGCGTCATCCTCGTCGACGAAGACTCTTGCCTGGGCGGCCGGCTGCTGGCCGAGCGGCGCGAGATCGACGGGCTGACCGGTTCCGAATGGGTTGCCCGGGCGGTCGCCGAACTGGCCGGCATGCCCGAGGTGCGGCTCCTCAATCGGACCACCCTGTTCGGGGTCTACGACCATGGCGCCTATGGCGCCGTCGAGCGCGTCAGCGATCATCTCGCTGTCCCCGCCGCCCATGCGCCGCGCCAGCGCTCGTGGCGGATCACGGCGAAACACGCCATCCTGGCGGCCGGCGCCATCGAGCGCCCCCACGTCTTCGGCGGCAACGACCGGCCCGGCGTGATGCTGGCCGGCGCCGTGCGCACCTATCTCAACCGCTACGGTGTTCTGCCGGGGCGGAACGTGGCGATCTTCACCTCGGGCGACGACGGCTGGCGCACCGTGGCCGACATCGTCGCGGCCGGCGGGCAGGTGGCGGCGGTGATCGATTCTCGTTCATCGGTGCCGGCCGACCTGCGCCGGGCCGCCGAGGCCTCCGGCGCGCGAGTGATCTGCGACGGATACGTCACCGGTACGAAGGGGCATCTCGGCCTCAAGGCGATCGAGGTGGTGGACAGCTATGGCAGCCGCCAGACCATAGCCTGCGATTGCCTCGCCATGGCCAATGGCTGGAACCCGATCGTCCATCTCGATTCCCACCTCTCGCGGCGCCCGGTCTGGAACGAGGAGATCCACGCCTTCGTCCCCGGCACGCTGCCCTCCGGCATGGTGGCCGTCGGGGCGGCGGCCGGGGCGTTCACGCTGGATTCCTGCCTGGAGACCGGCAGCCGTGCCGGCATGGAGGCGGCGAATGCATGCGGCTTCGCGGCGACGAGTCCCGACCTCCCGAAGACCGATCCCGAGAGCGTCGCCCACACGCCGCTCTGGCGGGTGCCGAAATCGAAGGGCAAGGCCTTCGTCGATTTCCAGAACGACGTTGCGGTCTCCGATGTGGAACTCGCCCATCGCGAGGGGTTCCGCGCGGTGGAGCTGCTGAAGCGCTACACCACCCTCGGCATGGCGACCGACCAGGGCAAGACCTCGAACCTCGCCGGCCTCGGCATCATGGCCGAGCTCACCGGCCAGCCGATCGCGAGCGTCGGCACCACGATGTTCCGGCCGCCCTTCACCCCCGTCGCCATAGGCGCCTTCGCCGGGCATCACCGCGGCAAGGATTTCCGTCCGACCCGGCACGTCCCCTCCCATGCCTGGTGCCAGGAGCAGGGTGCTGTCTTCGTCGAGACCGGCCTGTGGCTCCGCCCGGCCTATTTCCCGAAGACCGGCGAGACCGACTGGCTGGAGACGGTCAGCCGCGAGGTGAACACCGTGCGTGCCCATGTCGGCCTCTGCGACGTGACCACTCTGGGCAAGATCGACATCCAGGGCCGGGACGCCCTCGCCCTCATCGAGCGGGTCTGCGCCAATCCGTTCGGCACGCTGCCCGTCGGCAAGGCCCGCTACGCCATCCTCCTGCGCGAAGACGGCTTCGTCATGGATGACGGCACCGTCGCACGGATGGGCGAGACCCATTTCGTGATGACGGCCTCCACGGCGAATGCCGCCAAGGTCATGCAACATCTCGAATTCTGCCATCAATGGCTGTGGCCGGAACTCGACGTGCAGATGGTCTCGGTCAGCGAGCAATGGGCGCAATACTCGGTCGCCGGCCCGCGTGCCCGCGACACGTTGCGGGGCATCGTCGATCCCGGTTTCGACCTGTCGAACGAGGCATTTCCGTTCCTGGCCTGCGCCGAGATCACCGTCGGCGGGGGCATCCCCGCGCGGCTGTTTCGCATCTCGTTCTCGGGCGAACTCGCCTACGAACTCGCCGTCCCGGCGGCCTATGGCGACGCCGCCTGGCGGGCGGTCATGACGGCAGGGTCCGCCCACGGCATCACCGCCTACGGCTCTGAGGCGCTTTCGGTGATGCGCATCGAGAAGGGCCATGCCGCCGGCGCCGAGATCAACGGCCAGACCACGGCGCGCGACATCGGCCTCGGCGGCATGCTCGCCAAGAAGAAAGATTATATCGGCCGATTGATGAAGGAGCGCCCGGCCCTCGTCGATCCCGAGCGGCCGGTTCTCGTCGGCTTCCGCCCGGTCGATGCGAGCCAGCGCCTGCGCGCGGGCGCGCGCTTCCTCGCCATCGGTGCCGCGCCGAGCCTCGCGGCCGACGAGGGCACCATGACCTCGGTGGCCTATTCGCCGAGCCTCGGCCACTGGATCGGGCTCGGGCTGATCCGGCGCGGCCCCGAGCGGCATGGGGAACGCGTGCGCGCCTACGATCCGGTGCGCGACGGGGATATCGAGGTCGAGATCTGCTCGCCGGTCTTCGTCGACCCGAACGAGGAGAAGCTGCGTGTCTGACGGCATCGAGACGACATGGCGCCCGAGGAGCGCCTGGGCCGGGATCGCATCGATCGTGCGGCATGGACGTCCGGGCAGCGAGCCCGGACTCACCCTGACCCTGCGCGAGGAATTCGGGCTCGCCACCCTGATCGCGGCCAAGGGCCGGACCGACGCCCTTCGGCAGGTGCTCGAAGACCTTTACGGCTGGTCATTGCCCGACTTCGGCGCAGCCAGCCTGACGGACGAGCAAGGATTGGTCTGGTCCGGCCCGGATCAATGGCTCGCCCTGTTCGGAACCCGCCGAGCGATGGCCGGCCTCGCGCAGGCCGTGCGGGGCCTCGCCGCCGTCACCGACCAGAGCGATGCGCGCGCGATCATCCGCGTGTCCGGGCGCGATGCCCGAGCGTTCCTCGCGAAGGGCCTCGCGATCGACCTTCATCCCCGTGCGTTTCAGCCGGGGCAGGTCGCTGTCACCAGTCTTGCCCATATGGGCGCTCAGCTCTGGCAGCGTGACGCAACTCCTACCTACGATCTGGCGGTGGCACGCAGCTCTGCCGGCAGCGTCTGGTCGTGGCTGAGCCATGCCGCCGATGAGTTCGGCTAGGAGGTTCGCGGCTCGGCGCTCTAAGAGTGGACGACCGGTCTCGTTCCGTCGGAAATGCGGGGCGCATCCGAGACCCGGATCGCTCAGCCGCGCGGGTAAATGATGACGGAGAGGTAGGTCATCGGCGTCTTGATCAATTTGGCCGGCCCGTGGGACGCTGCCGAATCGAACAGGAGCGAGTCTCCGGGCTGAAGCGTGTAGTCCTGCTTGTCATGGCGATAGACGACTTCGCCGGTCAGCATATAAATGAACTCGGTCCCGGCATGACGAAACCCCGTATAGGATTCGGCATCGTTCTCGAGTGTGATGAGATACGGTTCGACGACGATCTCGCCTCGCAGGCCCGCCCCGAGAAGTTCGTAGAGATGGCCGACTTTCGTGCCGCGCCGCTCGATGAGGACGCCCTGCCCACGCTTGACGAAAGAGCAATCGCGGCTTTCCTCGAAAGCCGAGAACAGCACGGTGATCGGAACGTTCAACGCTTTCGCGACGGCGTTGATCGACGACAGCGACGGCGAAATCTGCCCGTTCTCCATCTTGGAGATCATGCCAGGCGAAATCCCGGCCGCGGTTCCGAGATCGACCACCGAAAGATCTCGCTCGCGGCGCAGGTGCCGGATCTGGTGGCCCAATGCCCGCTCGAGGCTCCGCTCCTGATCCGCTGGGGCATTGGAGGCGGTATTCAGCGTCGTATCCAAACCATCTCCTCGCGACGGCGGTCGTTCAAAAGCGCGTCCGATACTCCGACCTGAGCCGAATTCGACACGCGTATACGTTGATCTCTGGTGCGCCCGATCCTGGCCGAGGTCGGACGTGAAAGGATTGCGGGCCGCCTTCGGGATGGTCTGCTCTCTTCGCCGACGAAGACGGTCCGCGAAGGCGAAGTCTAGGACTTCGAGCCATGGCTGACTACGTGGAAAGGCAGGCCTCCACGCCTCTGCGCACGGTTCGTTTCAAGTGCGACATACCATCGACCGGCTCCCGCCGACCCGAGGGATTTTCTTTTCAAGAAATAATTTTTCCTGAGATTGACCATGCTGGGTGATTGTGCGACCTCTCCTTCCAAGGGCCGGGTCGTCATGGGGACCGAGTATGTGCGGTATTGTCGGGTTGTTTCTGAAAAACCCTGATCTGGAGCCGCGATTAGGGGCTCTTTTGTCGACGATGCTTGAGACGATGACTGGTAGAGGCCCCGACAGTGCGGGCTTCGCCATCTACGGCGCGGACGCTTCGGGCGTGAAACTGACCCTGCGCGGTCCCGACAGGGCATCTCTCTCCGATGCGGTGTCCCGGCTGGAGGGTCGCCTGGGGCGCAGCTTCGAGGCGGTGGCGCGCGATACCCACACGGTGATCGACGCTCCGGCGGAATCCGAGGCTGCGATCCGCGACTTTCTCGCTGCCGAGGCGCCGGGCATCGATGTGGTCAGCGCGGGCCGGCGCATGGAGATCTACAAGGAGGTCGGGTTGCCGGCCGCCGTGGCCGCGCGTTTCGATCTCGCCGGCATGACCGGCACCCACGGTATCGGCCATACCCGCATGGCCACAGAGAGCGCCGTGACCACCAATGGCGCCCACCCGTTCTCCACCGGCACAGACGAGTGCCTGGTCCATAACGGCTCGCTCTCGAACCACAACGACATGCGCCGCCGCCTCGAGCGCGAGGGGCTGACCTTCGCCACCAAGAACGACACAGAAGTCGCCGCCGGCTACTTGAGCTGGCGGATGCGCGAGGGCGCATCGCTGAAGCAGGCCCTGGAATCGAGTCTGTCGGATCTCGACGGCTTCTTCACCTTCGTGGTCGGCACGGAGACCGGCTTCGCCGTCGTGCGCGATCCCATAGCCTGCAAGCCCGCCGTGATGGCCGAGACCGATGATTACGTGGCGTTCGGTTCCGAGTACCGGGCCCTCGTGGCTCTACCAGGGATCGCCTCCGCCCGCGTGTTCGAGCCCGAGCCCGCCACGGTCTACGCCTGGGAGCGTCACTGATGCCGGCCTACGATCTCAACCAGGCGCCGTTGCGCGGGCTCAACCGGGCGCTGCACGCGCTGCGCCCGGACACCAACGAGACCCACTGGACCATCACCGGCCCGGATGGTCGCCACGCCATCGCGGTGGGACTGGATGCGCCCCTCTCCGTC
Source organism: Methylobacterium sp. 77 (assembly GCF_000372825.1). NCBI lineage: Bacteria > Pseudomonadati > Pseudomonadota > Alphaproteobacteria > Hyphomicrobiales > Methylobacteriaceae > Methylobacterium > Methylobacterium sp. 77. The sequence continues at coordinate 4,042,919 of NZ_KB910516.1, forward strand.
GAGGTCGAGGGCAATGTCGGCTATTACTGCGCCGGCATGAACAAGCTCGCCAGTGTCGTGATCAACGGCAATGCGGGCGTGGGCGTCGCAGAGAACATGATGTCGGGCTTCGTCCATGTTCGCGGCGATGCCAGCCAGTCGGCCGGAGCCACGGCGCATGGCGGTCTCCTCGTGGTCGACGGCAATGCGGGGGCGCGCTGCGGCATCTCGATGAAGGGCATCGACATCGTCGTGAAGGGCTCGGTCGGCCACATGTCGGCCTTCATGGCCCAGGCCGGCACTCTGACCGCGCTCGGCGATGCCGGCGAGGCGCTCGGAGATTCCCTCTATGAGGCGCGGCTCTACGTGCGGGGCTCGGTCAGGAGCCTGGGCGCCGACTGCATCGAGAAGGAGATGCGCGACGAGCACCGTGAGCAGCTCTACGCCAAGCTCCAGGCCGCCGGTCTCGCCGGCGAAGTCAGCCCGTCGGAGTTCCGGCGCTACGGCTCGGCTCGCCGCCTCTACCATTTCAACGTCGACAACGCCGGAGCCTACTGATGGCCGAGACTCCCAAGGATGCGCGTCCCCTGCCGCGCACCAGTCCGCGCTTCTCGGCGACCTTCACCCCCGACGTGATGTCGGAGATCCGCCGGGCCGCCGCCACCGGCATCTACGACATCCGGGGGGCGGGGGCGAAGCGCAAGCTGCCGCATTTCGACGACCTGCTCTTCCTCGGTGCCTCGATCAGCCGCTATCCTCTGGAGGGCTATCGCGAGCGCTGCGGCACGGAAGTGGTGCTGGGCGCGCGCTTCGCCTCGAAGCCGATCCATCTCAAGACGCCGATCACCATCGCGGGCATGAGCTTCGGTTCGCTCTCGGCCCAGGCCAAGGAGGCGCTCGGGCGCGGAGCGACGCTGGCCGGAACCTCGACCACCACCGGCGATGGCGGCATGACTCAGGAGGAGCGCGGGCATTCGCAGACGCTGGTCTATCAATACCTGCCCTCGCGCTACGGCATGAACCCGGACGACCTGCGCAAGGCCGACGCCATCGAGATCGTCATCGGCCAGGGCGCCAAGCCCGGTGGCGGCGGCATGCTGCTCGGCCAGAAGATCACCGAACGCGTCGCCGGCATGCGCTGCCTGCCCCCCGGCATCGACCAGCGCTCGGCCTGCCGTCACCCGGACTGGACCGGGCCGGACGATCTCGAGATCAAGATCGAGGAGTTGCGTGAGATCACCGATGGCGAGAAGCCGATCTACGTGAAGGTCGGTGCGTCGCGCCCCTATTACGATACCGCGCTCGCCGCCAAATCCGGCGCCGACGTGGTGGTGCTCGACGGCATGCAGGGCGGCACGGCCGCGACGCAGGACGTGTTCATCGAGCATGTCGGCATTCCGATCCTGGCGGCGATCCGCCCCGCGGTGCAGGCGCTGCAGGATCTCGGTCTGCACCGGAAGGTGCAGCTCGTGGTCTCGGGCGGCATCCGCTCGGGGGCCGATGTGGCCAAGGCCCTGGCGCTCGGCGCCGATGCCGTCGCCATCGGCACGGCGGCCCTGATCGCGCTGGGCGACAACGATCCGCGCTGGGAGGAAGAGTATCAGGCCCTCGGCACCACCGCCGGCGCCTACGACGATTGGCACGAGGGCAAAGACCCCGCGGGCATCACGACGCAGGATCCCGAACTGGCCAAGCGCCTCGACCCGATCCTGGCCGGACGGCGCCTCGCCAATTACCTCGCCGTGATGACGCTGGAAGCGCAGACCATCGCGCGCGCCTGCGGCAAGAGCCACCTGCACAATCTCGAACCCGAGGACCTCGTGGCGCTCACCATCGAGGCCGCCGCCATGGCGCAGGTGCCGATGGCCGGGACCGGCTGGATTCCGGGCAAGACCGGTTTTTGACCGTCACGAAGGCCGTCCCATGGAGCGGTCTTCTGCTCGACAGCACGACGCAACGCAGGGTGACGCCATGAACCAGGATCTCGAAACCGTCGCGAGAGAGCGCGGGATCAAGTATTTCCTCGTGTCCTATACGGATCTCTTCGGCACGCAGCGCGCCAAGCTCGTCCCGGCCGCCGCCATCGCCAGCACCTGCCGGAACGGCGCGGGCTTCGCCGGCTTCGCCACATGGCTCGACATGAGCCCGGCGGATGCCGACCTTCTGGCCGTGCCCGACCCGGAGGGCCTGATCCAGCTGCCCTGGAAGCCGGAAGTCGGCTGGCTGCCCGCCGATCTCGTCATGGGCGGAAAGCCCGTGGAGCAGGGGCCGCGCAACATCCTCAAGCGTCTCATCGCGGACGCGGCGCGGGACGGCCTTCAGATGAAGACCGGTGTCGAGTGCGAATTCTTTCTGATCACGCCGGACGGGTCCGAACCCGCGGACATGGCCGACCGGCAGATGAAGCCGTGTTACGACCAATCCGCCCTGATGCGCCGCTACGACGTCATCACCGAGATCTGCGACGCGATGCTCGCTCTCGGCTGGAAGCCGTACCAGAACGACCATGAGGACGCGAACGGCCAGTTCGAGATGAACTGGGACTATGACGACGCCCTCGTCACCGCCGACCGGCACGCCTTCTTCAAGTACATGACCCGCTCGATCGCTGAGAAGCACGGGCTGCGGGCGACCTTCATGCCCAAGCCGTTCATGGACCTGACCGGCTCCGGCTGCCACGCCCACGTCTCGCTGTGGAAGGGCGACCGCAACGTCTTCGCCGACCCGTCGGACGAGATCGGGATGTCGCAGGAGGGCTACCACTTCATCGGCGGCCTGATCCATTCGGCCGATGCCCTGGCCGCCATCACCAATCCGTGCGTGAATTCCTACAAGCGCATCAATGCCCCGCGCACCACCTCCGGCGCGACCTGGGCCCCCAACACGGTGACCTATACGGGCAACAACCGCACGCACATGATCCGCATCCCCGATGACGGACGCTTCGAGTTCCGTCTCGCCGATGGCGCCGCGAACCCCTACCTGCTCCAGGCGGGCCTGCTCGCGGCCGGCCTCGACGGATTGCGTAACCGGCGAGATCCGGGCCAGCGCCTCGACATCAACATGTACACCGAAGGCCACACCGTCGAGGGCGTCAAGCGCCTGCCGCTCAACATGCTCGATGCCATGCGGGCGCTGGAGCGATCGGACGTTCTCGCCCAATCCCTCGGCAGCTTCGTCCCGAGCTACCTCAAGTTGAAGCTCGAGGAGTGGAACGCCTATTCGCGCCATCTCACCCAATGGGAGCGGGATACCACGCTCGATTGCTGAAACCCGGACTGCTCGAACCCCTCCCACGGGGCCGAACGTTGCGCTCGCCCAGCCGGCGCCGCCCAAACGCGAGAGTGTCGATCGCTTTGCGCAGCAGATCGGCGCCTCTGCTCGTCTCCATGAGCCCCGCGGTGTCATTGAGCCCCGCGGTGTTATCGCTCCGCTTCACATCGGACACGCGCATTCGAAGGACTCGGTCGTGACCCGGCGGTGCCAAGCCGTGACAGTCGAGCACTCCTTCGCGTCCTGATGGCAGGCGACAGGGCGTCTCCGCCCGGCTTCGACCACGATCGCGGTTGCAGAGTAGCCTGCGGAGCAACATATCGCACCCGGTTGCCGGTTCCGGGTTTTCGGCGCATGAACCGGCGGGACTCGGCTCGTCGGTCCGAAGAAGACGAATGCCGACAGGAAGCGCTCTGTGGACCACGACGATAGCAGCGCGGGCATCGAGGCAGACCGGCGTACGGCCCTCGCGCGCTACGGCATCCTCGACACCGAGACCGAGGCCGATTTCGACGACATCGTGAAGGCGGCGTCGGCAGCCTGCAATGTCCCAATCTCGCTGATCTCCCTGCTCGATGGAAACCGGCAGTGGTTCAAGGCCGAGACGGGGTTCGGCCAGCGGGAGACGCCGATCTCCTCCTCGATCTGCATGCATGCGGTCCGCGAGCAGGACCCCGTCTTCGTGATCCCCGATACGACACGTGACGAGCGAACCTCATCGAATCCCCTGGTTACCGGCGATTCGCACGTGCGCTTCTACGCTGGCGTGCCGCTGCTGACGGCGGAGGGCGTCCCTCTCGGGACACTCTGCGTCCTGGATACCAAGCCGAACAGCCTGACGCCGGCGCAGTCGCTCATCCTGCGGACGTTGGCCAAGCAGGTGATGACCCTGCTCGACCTGCGCCGCGCCCTTCAGGATCGGCGCGAAAGCGACCGGCTCAACAAGGCGATCCTGGAGAGCGCGGTCGATTACGGGATCATCTCCATGGACCTGTCCGGTCAGGTGACGAGCTGGAATACCGGCGCGGAACGCGTCCTCGGCTGGACCGAGGAAGAGATGCGCGGCGAGTATGCCCATGTCTTCTTCACGGAGGAGGATGTCGAAAACGGCCTTCCCGAGCAGGAGATGGGCACTGCGTTGATGCACGGCCGCGCCAGCGACGAACGCTGGCACAGGCGCAAGGACGGCTCCCTGTTCTGGGGCCTCGGCGAGATGATGCCGCTCATCAACGAGGACGATCGCCCGGAGGGATTCATCAAGATCTTGCGGGATCGCACGGAACAGCGCCTCGCCAGCCAGAAGCAGCACAACGACGCCGAGTTCATGCGCAGCGTCCTCGCCTCGTCCGCCGACTGCATCAAGGTTCTCGATCTCGACACGCGCGTGACCTTCATGAGCGAAGGCGGGATGCGCGTGATGGAAGTCAGCGACTTCAACGCGATCAAGGGCTGTCCCTGGCCGGATTTCTGGTGCGATCAGGGCAATGTCGACGCCCTGGCCGCCATCGCCGCTGCCAAGGCCGGGGGCACCGGCCATTTCCGGGGCCAAGCCAACACCATGGCGGGGAATGCCCGCTGGTGGGACGTCCAGGTCACACCGATCCTCGATACGGAAGGGCGTCCGGAGCGGCTGCTCTCGGTCTCCCGCGACATCACCATCCAGAAATCCGCCGAGCAGTTGATCAGCGCCAGCGAGATGCGCTGGCGGGGCTTGTTCACCAGCATGCAGGAAGGGTTCTTTCTCGGCGAACTCGTCCGCGATGCGGCGGGACGGGCCTTCGATTACCGGTTCCTGGAGATCAATCCGGCCTTCGCCCGGCAATCCGGCCTGCCGGAGGAGAGCGTCGGCCGGACCATCCGCGACTTCGTTCCCGACATCGAGCAAGAGCTCATCGATCGCTATGCGAGCGTCGTCGAGACCGGCGAGCCGAACCTGTTCGAGATCACGGTGCCGGGCCTCGGCAGAACCTTCGAGGTTCGCGCCGGCCATGAGAGCGACGAGCGGTTCAGCTGCCTCTTCCTCGACGTCACCGAACGCAAGCAGAGCGAGACCCGCCGCCTCGCCATCGCGGAGCTCGGTGACCGCCTGCGTCACCTGAGCGATCCGGTCGCGATTTCCTTCGCCGCGGCCGAGATCATGGGCCGGACCCTCGGCCTGTCCCATGCCGGCTACGGTGCCGTGGACCAGGAACGGGAGACCATTCTCGTCGGTCGGGGCTGGTCGGCCCCCGGTCTCGCCCGCATCGACGGACTTCATCAGTTCCGCGAATACGGCTCTTATATCGACGAGTTGAAGACCGGAATGGCCGTGCTGATCGAGGATGCCGCCTCGGACCTGCGCACGAGTCAGGATGCGGACTCGCTCACCTCCATCAGCATCCGGGCGCTCCTGAACCTGCCGGTGATGGAGCGCGAACGGTTCGTGGCCTTGTTCTACGCGGCGAAGGACGCCTCGCATGCCTGGACGGCGGAAGAGGTCAGTTTCGTCCGCAACGTCGCCGACCGGACACGCGCCGCGATCGCGCGGATCGAGGCGGAGGCGCAGCAGCGTGTGCTCAACCTCGAGCTCAGTCATCGCATGAAGAACATGCTGGCGATGGTGCAGTCGATCGCCACGCAGACCATGCGCAATGCCACCGATGTCGCCACGGCCAAGGACGTGCTGGCGGGTCGCCTGATCGCGCTGGGCAAGTCCCACGACCTGCTCCTCGGCGGGTCTCTCGGCGATACGCCCCTGAAGACACTGATCGAGAGTGCCCTGGAAGCCCACAAGGACAAGCCCGACCGGTTCTCCATTCGCGGGCCGGCCCTGAATGTGGGCGCCAAGGCCGCGATGTCGCTGGCCCTCATCCTCCACGAACTCGCGACCAACGCCGCGAAATATGGCGCGCTCTCCACTGACACCGGCGGCGTCGCCATCGTCTGGGATATTCGCGAGAGCCGAAGCGAAGGCACCGATCAGGTTCTGCTGCGCTGGGTCGAGGCTGGGGGACCACCCGTCGAGCCGCCGACCCGAACCGGCTTCGGCACGCGACTGATCGGGCGCGGCCTGGCGGGGAATTTCGGCGGAGAGGTTTCCCTCGATTATCGTACGTCCGGCGTGGTTTGCACGATCGAAGCCTCTCTGATGGGATTGCAGGCCGTGGATACGCCGCCCGACTTCCATTAGGGCGCCGCGCCGATCGCGGCCGGCCGCTTTTCGGAGGACGGCCGACGCATAACGAAAGACTGGACCCTGTCGTCAATCCGCCCTGATCTGCGTTGGGCCGGACGCCTTCGAAAGAGGCGTGCAGCCGCACGCGAACAGTCGGGCGCCGGTATCGGATTTCTGCGCGATCCCCTCACAGGTGAGGATATGCTGCAGCTGGGCCTCCATCTCCTCCTTCCGATACGGCTTCTGCATCACCGGTACGGTCCGGTAGGCCTGTTCCACGCCGGCGGTGCCATAACCCGTCGCGAACAGGAACGGGATGCAGCGCTCGAACAGCACGTCGGCCACGGGATAGCTGCGCGACTCACCGAGATTCACGTCGAGGATGGCCAGATCGAACTCGCCCGCCTGCAAGTGTCTCAGCGCCTGTTCGAGGCGCATGGCGACCACGACCTCGAAGCCGAGATCGAGCAGCATGTCCTCGGCGAGCATCGCCACCAAACTCTCGTCTTCCACCAGCAGAACGCGGCGCCCTTCCATGATGCTCATGCGCCGGGGCGTCCCGTCACGATCTCCTGTCCGTGCCAACCCAATGCGGTCAGCGGGATATCGAGCCGGCAGACGATGCCTGTCCGCACGAAATCGATCGCGGCTGCGCCATCGAATTCCAGCGGCAGCTGACGCTCGATCAGGCGGGAGCCGAAGCCTCTCCGGGTGGGCGAGACCACGTCCGGGCCCCCCGTCTCCATCCAGGTGAGAGACAGGCGTTCGCGTCCCTCCGCCTTGGCCAGCATCCACGTCACCGCGACCCGGCCTTCGGCAACCGAGAGGGCGCCATACTTGGCGGCGTTGGTCATGAGTTCGTGCAATGCCATCGCCAGCGTCACCGCCACTTTCGGGTGGAGACGCGTATCCGGTCCTGTGATCTGGAACCGCGTCGCGTCGACCTCCGCGACCGCGTGGGGAGCGATCGCCCGCTCGACGACGCCGATGAGGCTGGCGCTTTCCCAATTGGATTCGGTCAGCACGTTGTGTGCGTTCGAGAGCGCCGTCACGCGAGCATCGAACACGGCGCGGGCCTGCTGATCGGCGATGGTGCGGAAGGTCTGTGCCGCGATGGACTGGACGGTGGCCAGCGTATTCTTCACCCGGTGATTCAACTCGTTGGTCAGCAGCTTCTGCCGCTCGGCCGCCGCCTTCTCCTCGGTGATGTCCCGAACCTCGATGATCGTGCCGATGATCTTGGCCGTGTCGTCGCGGATCGGGCTCGCCGTGAATCCGACGGGGAAGAAATGCCCGTCCTTGTGGACGAACACCTCCTCGCCGCGCTCCTGGTTGTTCTCCGGAAAGGCGCGGTCGATGGCGCATTCTTCCAGCGGGAACGGGCGCCCGTCGGGATAGGTGTGGTGGATGATGTCGTGCAGCGGGCAGTCGCGCGCCAGCACTTCCTCGACGCTGAAGCCGGTGAGCAGCTCGGCGGCGCGGTTCATGTAGACGCAGTGCTGCCGGTCATCCATCAGGAAGATCGCGACCGAAGCATTGTTGAGCACGGCGTTCAGGCGGCGCTCCGTCTCATGGAGCTGCGACCCTCGGCGGAGGGTCGGCAGGGACGTCGATGCTTCGGTGGAGGACTGAAGTGGCGGCCGGATCGGCACGAGGCGGGCTTTCTGCGAGGATGAGCGGGCACACCCGATGATGCGCCGCGATGGATTAATGGGCCGGGCAGGATCGAGCGATCCTCGACACGCGCGAGGATCGACAGGCGCGAGGATCGACATGCGAAAGCCGAAGTTGACGGGGTTTGTTCCGCGCGACGGTGCAAGCGCGGGTTGCGAGGACGCTCACGGTGGGTGAGGACGCTCTCGCGGGATACGGATTCCGCGGGATCCCGTATCACGATGGCGACGCCGCGAAATGCGGAACCGAAGGTCCATAGCGTGATGGATTTCGTGAACTTTCTCTACAATGCGCCGATCTGGCAGATGGCGTGCATCATCGGCCTCATCTCGGTCGGCGGCACGGTCATCGCCCTTCTGATCGTCGACCGCATCTGGAAGAAGGATCGGCGGCGGTCGCACAACGATATCGCCGGTTTCTTCATCGCCGTCGTCGGCGTGATCTACGCGATCCTGATCTCTTCGCTCGCGATCACGGTCATGGCGCGGAAGGACCGGGCCGAGAACCTGGTCTTCGAGGAGGTCGAGAAGGTGGCGGGCCTGGCGCGGGAGGTGATGACGCTGCCCGAGGCGAACCGCGGGGCCATCCGCGCTCACCTTTCAGGATATCTGGAGGCCGTGGTCGATCACGAATGGCCGCAGATGCGTGCCGCGCAGCGTCCAACCGCCGGAAGCAAGGCCCTGCACGACCTGTGGCTCGATGCTGCGGCGCTGCCGGTCAAGGACTTGGCGGACATGCTCACGGTCAAGGATTTCCGTGCGCATATCGATGACTTGTACGACATCCGTCGCGGACGAAGCGATCTCGCCGTCAACGGCGTCGACCGGATCGTGTGGGTCGTCGTGCTCCTCGGCTCGATCTCGATGATCGCCTTCGCCGTGCTGTTCGGCGTCGAGAACTTCGCCGCGCATCTGCTGATGAGTTGCCTCCTGTCGTTTTCCATCGCCTTGGCGATGACGATGATCGTCGCCATCGACTGGCCGTATTATGGCTACGATTCGATCTCGGCGGACCCCTTGATCGAATTGCGGGCGGGGTTGTCGGACGGATCGAGCCCGTAACGCCCGGTCCGCTAAAGCGGGGCCGGCACGTTGGACGCCATGCCGCAAGCCGGCGCAGGGATTGCGGGCTTGATCGGCACGCGATGCGCCCGAATTCGAACGGATGCCACATTCTCCTGACCCGGCCCTGACTGTCGAGAACCCGGTTATCCGGAACGGAGCCACCGACGCTCCGATAACGATTTTCTGCCTGCATTTCCTCGGCGGAAGCGCCAGGGAATGGGAATCCGTCGCTGCCCGTCTGGACGGGACCGTTCGTGTCGTCGGACTCGACTTGCCCGGATTTGGCGACGCGGCCGGCGTGTCCGGCTACTCGGTCGAGGCCATGGCCGACCACGTCGCCGGTCTGATTGCCGCCGCCGAGCCGGGTGGCCGCTGGTATCTCGCCGGCCACAGCATGGGTGCAAAGGTCGCCTTGGCTCTTGCCCGCCGTGCCGAGGACGGGGCGCCTGATCTGGCTGGCCTCGCCGGGCTGGTGCTGCTCGGCGGCTCTCCGCCGAGCCCCGAGCCGATGTCCGACGACAAGCGCCGGGAGATGGTCGACTGGATATCCGCCGACGCCGAGACCCGTGCCCGGAAGGCCGGGGAGTTCATCGACCAGAATACAGGCGCCCGCCTCGGCGATAGGCTTCGCACCCGCGCGATCGAGGATGTGCTGCGTGCGGCACCCGCCGCCTGGACGGCGTGGCTCAACGAAGGCTCCCGCGAGGATTGGTGCAGCCGGATCGGAATCTTGGCGCTTCCGGCCGTGGTCGTCGGCGGGACGGACGATGCCGATCTCGGCGCTGCCGCGCAGAAGGCGCTGACCCTTCCTCATCTCTCCCATGGCCGGCTGGTTGCCCTGGACGGCGCCGGACACCTTCTGCCGCTGGAACGGCCAGAAGCCGTGGCCGGGCTCATCACGGGCCTCGTCTCGGAGCAGCCGCTTCCGATCTCCGTGCCGGCGCAGGTGCCGGAGCCTTATCGCGCGCTGATCGAATCCGACCGGGTGAACACGCGCCTTCGCGTGGCGCTCCTCGCTCGTTCCCAGCCGGACGATCCGGCCTACCAGCCCGGATGTCTCGATACGGTCGAACTCGCTCTGCTTCGCGCCGTCGTCGACAGGGTGCTTCCGCAAGCCGATACCGGCCGGATCGACATCGCGGCCCGGATCGAAGCCCGGCTCGCGACCGGAACCGGAGACGGCTGGCGCTTTGCCAAGCTGCCGGCTGACGGCGAGGCCTATCGTGCCGCTCTACGGACGCTCGATGCCGCTGCGCAATCCGTCCATGGGATGCGCTTCCTTGGCCTCGACGGCACCGATCAGGATGGGCTCCTGAAAGCGGCCGCCGCCGGTGAGCCACTCTGTCCGGAGATGCCGGAAGACGGGCTCGATGCCGAGCGCATGAGCCTGTGGTTCGAGGACCTGCGCAGCGACGTGGTACGGGTCTATCTTGCACACCCCGCCAGCCTCGCCCGGCTCGACTATGGCGGAATCGGTGCGGGCGGCGACGACGCGGATCGCCTGCCCGGCTTCGTGCGGGTCGGGATCGACGACCCGGAACCCTGGGAGCCTGTCGCCTTCGGGGCGGCGGGACGATGAAGCTCGACGCGATGCGTCGCCACGCAACCACCGATATCGTCGATGTCGTCGTCATCGGGACGGGGGCCGGCGGCGCGCCTGTCCTGGCCCGCCTCGCGGCGGCGGGGCTGAAGCTCGTCGCCCTGGAGGCCGGCCCCAACTTCGACCCCGCGCGCTTCGCCTTCGACGAAACGCTCGCCGACGAGATCTACTGGACCGAGGAGCGGCTCAGTGGTGGTTCCACGCCCGAGGCCTTCGGCGCCAACAACAGCGGCACCGGGGTCGGCGGCTCCACCCTGCATTGGGGCGCCTTCACCCCTCGCGCCGATGCACGCGACATGCGCTTGCATTCGGAGACCGGGAGGGGCGTCGACTGGCCGATCGATCACGACGCGCTGCTGCCGTTCTATGAGCGCGTCGAGGCCTTCATCGGCGTCTCCGGCCCTGCCGAGTATCCGTGGGATCCGAGCCGGCGCTATCCGCTGGCGCCGGTCCCGCGCAATGCACCGGCGCAGATCATGGCGAAGGCCTGCGACCGGCTCGGAATCCGCAACACCGACTCGCCGGCGGCCGTGGTCTCGCGCGACTTTGCGCAAGAGGGCGGCGCCCTGCGCCATGCCTGCATCAATTGCGGCTATTGCCATCAGGGCTGCCGCAATGGCGCCAAGACCAGCATGGACGTCACCTACCTGCCGCATGCCGTCGCCAACGGCGCGGAAATCCGGCCAGATTGCCGGGTGCATGGGCTCGAACGCGATCGCGAGGGCCGGATCGTCTCGGTGATCTACCGGCATCAGGGAATCGACCATCGCCAGCGTTGCTCGGCCGTCTTCCTCAGTGCCGGCGCGGTCGAGACGCCGCGGCTCCTGCTGCATCTCGGGCTCGCCAACGGCAGCGGTCAGGTCGGCCGCAACTACATGGGCCATGTGGCGACCCAGGTCTGGGGGACGTTCGAACCCGAGATGCGGATGAACCGAGGCTACCCCTCGTCGCTCATCAGCGAGGACATGATCCGCCCGGGCGATGCCGATTTCGCCGGCGGCTACCTGATGCAGAGCCTCGGCGTGGCGCCGGTCACCTGGGGCAATTCCGTGGCGCGCGGGCGCGGCCTGTGGGGACAGGCGCTGACCGACCATCTCGATCGCTACAACCACATGGCGGGGATCGGGATCAACGGCGAGACGCTGCCCTGCGACGCCAACGTCCTGAGGCTCGCGGACGAGACCGATGCGTTCGGGATGCCCAAGGCACGGATCGATTTCGGCTATTCCTCCAACGAGGACAGGCTGAACGCGCATGCGACCCGGACCATGAGAGCGATCTGGGAGGCGGCGGGCGCGACGGATATCTGGGTGCTCGAGCGCGTCGCCCACACGATCGGGACCTGCCGGATGGGCAGGAGCGGCGACAGTGCCGTGGTCGATCCCTACGGCCGCAGCTTCGAGATCCCGAACCTCTGGATCAGCGATGGATCGACCTTCCCGAGTTCGCTCGCCGCGAACCCGGCCCTGACGATCATGGCGCTGGCCCTGCGCTCGGCCGAGGCGTTTCTCGGGCATTCTTCCTGAGGGATGCGCTCTTCGCCCGGTGGAACGACGTCGGGAATCCCCGGTTGGATTCCGACAACTGGAAACGGATATCCCACGCCATGACCATCAAGATTTCGACGAAGACGGCCCGCGAGGGCGCGGATGGCGAGGTCAGTCTCGCCAAGGGCGAGAAGGTCGCCATGCGGATGTGGCGCCATGAGCCGCCGACGGACGACAAGCCGAGCGCCAGCCGACCCTACGAGACGGTGGGCTACGTGATTTCCGGCCGTGCCGAACTGGTCCTCGACGGCGAGACGGTGACGCTGGAGCCCGGCGATTCCTGGCTCGTCCCGGCGGGTGCCGAACACACCTACAAGATCCTCGAAGAACTCACCGCCATTGAGGCGACGGCCCCGCCCGCCTCATAGAGCGGAGGCCGCGTTTCCCGGCGACACCACCGCGCCGCCGGACGTGCGAAGGGCCGGATCGATGTCGATCCGGCCCTTCTCGATGATCGCGGGTTGCGGTGATCTATGCGCCGCCCCATTGCATCGTCAGGCCGCCATCCACCACCAGGGTATGGCCCGTGACGTAATCGGCATCGTCGGAAGCGAGATAGAGGATGGCCTTGGCGATCTCGTCGGGCTGGCCGGCGCGGTGCCAGGGGATACGCTCCAGCGAGGCTGCGAGCTTCTCCGGGTTCTCGAACCGGTCGCTGGTCATCGGGGTCTCGATGAGGCCGGGGGCGACGTTGTTGACGTTGATCCTGTCCTCGGCGAGTTCGCGCGACAGGCTGCGGCAGAGCGAGCCGACTCCGGCCTTGGACATGCCGTAGGGTGCGCTTTCCGGCGTCGGCAGGTGCTGGGCCACCGACGACACGATGACGATCTTGCCGCGCCCGCCCGCGGCCCGGCGGACCTTGATGAAGGCGCGGGCGCAGAAGACGGGTGCCATCAGGTTGACGCGCAGGATCTGCTCGAGCTTGCCGTCATCCATCTCGGCCACCGGCATGCCACTCATGGCCTGTCCCGCATTGTTGACCAGGATGTCGAGGACGCCAAATTCCTCGGCCACCTGGGCGAAAGTCGCCTCGACCGAGGCCGGGTCGCCGACGTCGTTCTGGATCACGAGGCATCTGCGGCCCGCCGCCTCGACGAGGCGCGCTGTCTCCTTCGCGCCCTCCGCATCGGTATTGTAGGTGATCGCAACGTCCGCGCCTTCGCGCGCGAACAACTCCGCCGCCGCCCGGCCTATTCCTGAATCCGCCCCCGTGATGAGCGCGCGCTTACCCTGCAGCTTCATGCCTGCCCCATTGATGCGAGAGTGGGTACGCGGCCGTTTCGCGGCTGGCGAGCACCCATATTCTCAGGACAATGGGCTCCGGAAAACGCGGTTCCCGGGGTGCGGCATCGGTGGAAGCGGCCGCCTCGAGGCCGCTTCAGGTGATCACGCTGGGCTCCTTGCGCCCGGTCATGCCCGCGATGTCGGCCATGTCCCGCGCCGCCTGGATGACCGGCGCGAGGACGAATTCCGGCGCCAGTTCCAAGCGACCGGCATCGTTCTCGTAGCGCTCGATATAGACCCGCAGGGTCGCTCCCGCCGTGCCGGTGCCGGACAGGCGATAGACCACCCGCGCATCCTCGGCGAAGGTGACGCGGATGCCCTGTTGCGCTGTCACGGAGCCGTCGACCGGGTCGACGTAGCGGAAATCGTCGGCCGCTGAGACGGTGAGGTCGCCGACCCGGCGACCGGGAAGGCTATCGAGCTGGGCGCGAAGCCCGTCCATCAAACGGTTCGCGCTCTCGGAATCGATCTCCTCGTAATCGTGGCGGGTGTAGTAGTCGCGCCCGAACGCGGCCCAGTGCTCATGCACGATGGCATCGGCGGACTGGCCCGTCGCCGCCAGGATATTCAACCACAGCAACACCGCCCAGAGCCCGTCCTTCTCGCGGACATGGTTCGAGCCGGTACCGGCACTTTCCTCGCCGCAGAGGGTGATGAGGCCGGCATCGAGCAGGGTGCCGAAGAATTTCCAGCCCGTGGGCGTTTCGTAGGCGGGGATGCCGAGGGAGGCGGCGACCCGGTCGGCGGCGCGGCTCGTCGGCATCGAGCGGGCGATCCCCGCGAGACCCGCCGCATAGCCCGGTGCGCGATGGGCATGGGCGGCGAGGATGGCGAGACTGTCGCTCGGGGTGACGAAGAGGCCCGGCGCAACGATCATGTTGCGGTCGCCGTCTCCATCGGAGGCCGCGCCGAAATCGGGCGCGTCCGCGCTGAGCATCAGCGCGTAGAGGTCGTGGGCGTGGACCGGGTTGGGATCGGGGTGGTGACCGCCGAAATCCTCCTTCGGCGTGCCGTTCACCACCGTGCCGGCGGGGGCGCCGAGAGCCTGTTCCAGGATCGCGACCGCATAGGGGCCGGTGATCGCGCTCATGGCGTCGAACCGCATCCGGAAGCCCGAGGCGAAGAGGCGCGCGATCGCGTCGAAATCGATGAGCTCGCGCATCAGCGCCGCATAATCCGCGACGGGATCGATGATCGAGACGATCATGTCGCCGATCCGTACCTCGCCGACCGTGTCGAGGTCGAGATCGGGCACATCCGCGATGCGATACTCGGTGAGCGTCTTGGTGCGCTCATGGATCGCGGCGGTGATGGATTCGGGCGCTGGGCCGCCATTGGCGGTGTTGAACTTGATTCCGAAATCCCCGTCCGGGCCGCCTGGATTATGGCTCGCCGACAGGACGATGCCGCCGATCGCGCCGTGCTTGCGGATGACGCAGGAGGCCGCCGGCGTCGAGAGGAGCCCGCCCTGGCCGACGAGGACGCGGCCGAAGCCGTTGGCGGCGGCGAGTTTCAGGGTCGTCTGCACCACGTCCCGATTGAGGAAGCGACCGTCGCCCCCCACGACCAGGGTCGATCCTTCGCGATCCTGGATCGTGTCGAAGATGGATTGGACGAAATTCTCGACGTAGCGGGGCTGTTGAAAGACGGTGACCTTCTTGCGAAGGCCCGACGTGCCCGGCTTCTGGTCGGAGATTGGCGAAGTCGGCACGTGCCTCGGTGTCATCGACGAAAGCCCCTCGTTGTCTGTCGGGACAACACAACGGCTGATCCATGCCGGTCAACCACGAGGAAGGCGTCGGGAGCGATGACAGGGGAAAGTTTTACCGGAATCGTCGCTGCGCGAGCCGATTGCCGCGACTCCGATCACCGATGTCTTCGCCTCTCGTCAGGCCTTGGCATGCGATGCCACACCTTCGGAGAACGAGATCGTGAGAACGATCGCGCCAGCCTCGTCGACGATCTCGAACGAGCGGTCGAGGGCCTCGCTCAAGGTCGAGCCACTGACGAGGGCGTTGGCGACGATCTGCTTGACGCCGATCATGACGTCGTTCCTCATTTCGTCCATGGAGCTGAACTCGTCTCCATCCGGGTCGGGATGGAGCCCACTGCGATCGCGCAAGTTCAGAAAGTACCGTGGCATGCCGATCTCCCTCCGTAACGACCTGACCAACACATACGCTCGATGAGGATGCCGCCTCGGTAGAACCTGAGGTCGGCCCTGATCGGCACTGCCTCCGTAGACTTTATGGAGTCGCGCACGCCCCATGATCGTCGACGTGTCCTGACATGTCCCAGGCCTCATCCTGGTTCAGGTGGCGGATTGCTCTCCAAGGCGAAGATAGCCGGCTTTGAACTCGGCGAGGGATTTCAACCTGGGCCAGTCCAGAATTCTGAGATTCTTGCCCTTCAGTTCGATCAATCCCCGCCGCCGCAATTCCTGCAGCGACCGGTTCACGTGCACCGTCGTCATGCCCGTCGTATCGGCGAGTTCGTGCTGGGTCATCGGAAGATCGCAACTGTCTTCCGTCGCCAAGCCGACAGCGCGGAGGCGGAGAAGCAACTCACAGAAGAGATGCGCGATCCGCTCGAGCGCCGAACGGCAGCCGACATTCACAAGCCATTCCCGCAGCGTCGCCTCGTCGATGAGGGCCGAAATGCGCATCGCGCGCGCGATCGCCGGATGGTTCTCGGTGATCTCCTGCAGGACAGACGTGGAGATGCGGGCGACCTTGCAGGCGGAGAGGGTCGCGATCGTGTGATCCAGCCGGCCCATCAGGGCGATGTCGAGATCGCAGGCATCGCCCGGCACGAGGTAGGCGGTGATCTGGCGGGCGCCGTTGGCACGCTGCTTGAACCGACAACCGACCCCTTCAGTGATCAGGAGGATGTCGTTGTGCACGTCACCCTCGCGCGCGAGGTTGGTGCGGGCCGGAACGTCGCGGGCGAGGGCGGCGATCCGATGAAGCACGTCCTTGTCCGCCTCGTTCAAGGCCACGAAGCCTTCGAACTTGTGGACCAGCGGGTTGAAAGTCCCGCTACCGGTATTGGAAATTCGATTCCGCGACACTGCCGTCTATCTCTGATGCAACAACGATCGGCCTCAGCCGTAGATGATCGGAATACGCGTTGCCGGTTCACGGCTTTCGGCCGCCGCGATTGCGCCGCGACGCAGTATCGGATCGGGAGAGGGATCGTGTTTAAATTTCAGTTTGCTCAAAGAGGCTTGGCCGTCTGCTCGGAAAACCCTTCGCATGACGGCCAACGGAGCGACCGGGACTTCTGTTTCCATGGGCATACGTGGCAGCGTGCGCAAATGCAATAATTCCCCTCCGCGACTGCACCGATCATTCTCGGGGCAATCGGAGAGGTCATCGACCGCATCGCCGAGCGGAACGATCACGTCGAGCCGCGAAAGCAGTGAGGCATTCGATAGGTGAAGTTCGGGCTCGGCCAGTGATACGAAGAGGTTGTGCGCTCCCGTCTGCATATGAACCTCCGCAAGCCATAAAGTGACCGCTTCGAGGGCGAGCTATCATTGGGCGGATAGCATTATGCAAAACGGACCGGCCATGTAAGACTTTTGCCGGGTTTGGTATGATATGTTACCTTCACACCGCAGCTGCCCAGCGTCGCAAGCTTCACGGTGCTTGACGGATGTGGGGCCATAAGGCTCCCACTACGGTGGCGAGGACGTCGATCGGATCGTTTTCCGTGCGACGTCTTAGGGTGTGGAAACGCCGTCCGTGATCAGGCGGCGATACTCCCCTTCCGCGACGCCGTAGCTGGAGCCCGCGATGGCCCGGAGCTTTTCGCGGTTCACGATCTCGATGCGAGATCGGCGCGCACGGATCATGCCGGCGCCTTCGAGGATATGGATCGTCGTCGTCACGCCGGGCCGATGGACGCCGAGCATGATCGAGAGAAATTCATGGGTGATGGGAAACTCATTTCCATCGACCCGGTCGTGGCACATCAGAAGCCAGCGAGCCAACCGTTCTTCCAAAGTAAAACTGCCATGCGACAGGGCGGTCTGTGCCGTATGCAGCTGGAAGATGTGGGCGTATCGCATCATCAGCTTGCGAAACGCCGGTCTTTGCTCGATCAGGCTGCAGAATGCACTCTTGCCGATCCGCAGTGCCTCACCTTCGATCTGGATGAACGTCTCGTGGGGCGTGGTATCGACGTCGAACAGCAGCGCCAGGCCGGTCGCTCCCTCATGCCCGATGATGCCGACTTCGATGCGCTTTCCCTCCGGTGTGCCGACCACGACCGAAGCGACCCCGCTCTCCATGAAATAGACATGGGTCAACGGCTCGTCCGGTTGGACCAGAACCTGCTTTCGCTTCAGGCTCACAGGCTCGAGGGCGGAATGGATGGCCGCGTAATCGTCGGCGCGCAACGCGGATAGAAGGTTGTTGTGAGCGTATTTCTGAGATGGAACCAGCATGTAATCGCCCCGAAGAGACGGCGCTCAAGGGCCTTGCCGCTCATCAACTCTGATAAGTACTCGTAACATAAATCGGTAGGACCACAGTAACAACAAATGATATGTACCGCCTTACCTTTTGTGCACGGTTTCGGTCAATTGCGTGCGAATTCGTACGGTAGATGGCGCCGGACCCGTCCGGTTTAGGCCCGAATGGTCGATCCGCCGAGAGGTTATAAGCAATGGATGGCGTATCGTTGCTTGTGGTGCCGATCCGCCTTCAATCGTGGTGTCCGTTTTTATCAATGGTCGCTCCCTAATCGGAGTAACGGCCCGCCGAATCACTGATGCTGTGCAATTGCAAGTCATGTCGGGCGGATCATGCGCCATCGAGCGTCGCAGCCGCAATCCATGGTCGGGTCAAGAGAGGCCGAGAGATCGTCCATCATCCGGATGGAAGCGCCGCCTCCCGATGATTGTCATCCCAATCTCATTGCAACCGGAAAACAAAAGATTCTGCCTGAGAAGGCGGGGTCATTCGTAGCGCCGGCAAATTCTCGAATTTCAAAATAGACCGATTTGACCTGAAGCGTACATTCATGTCCGTTTTATTAATTTTGTTTTCTGCAACACTGGGAGTAGAATAATCGTGACATCCGAAAACATACTGGGCTGCGGATGTTTGAGAGTGTTTTCCTCCCGCCTGTAGACCGGCGGGTGCATGAAACACGACCTTGACCAGAATACGGTAAGGAATCGGCTCCTTGGAGCTCTGACGGAATCCGAATTCGCGATTCTTTCACCAGATCTCGATCGGGTATCTCTCGAACAGGGATATGTCGTTCAGGAGCCGTTGAAGCCGATCTCTCACGTCTACTTTCCGGAGCCCGGCGTGGTGTCCGTCGTGGCGCGGACGCTGGCGGGAGAGCGGCTCGAGGCCGGTGTCATCGGGCCTGAAGGCATGACCGGCCTCGCCATCATCCACGGGATCGAACGTGCCCCGAACGAGATTTTCGTCCAGATCCCGTGCCGTGCATGGCGCATCGAGACCGATCGGTTCGCCGCCGCCATCGCGCAGAGCCCGAGCCTCCTGAGCTATATGCTGCGGTTCGCCCATGTTTTTTCCGTTCAGGTGTCACAAACCGTCATTTGCAACGGACGTTTCACGATCGACGAGCGCCTCGCGCGCTGGTTGCTGATGTGTCACGATCGCTCCGATCGCGAGGATCTTCCCCTCACGCACGAATTCGTCTCGCTGATGCTCGGAATTCGGCGTTCCGGTGCCACGATGGGGCTTCAGCGTCTCATCAAGGCCGGCGGCGTCACGGCCAAGCGCGGGATCATCGGCATTCGCGACCGCGATGTCCTGATCGAGGCGGCCGGAGATACCTACGGGCTCCCCGAGGTCGAGTACGAACGCGTCATGAAGCGCGGATAGGTTTGCGTCGTTCGCGTGCGTCTCGGTGGCTTTCTGACACGACGGCATCGACCTTGAAAGCCGGCTCCCACTTTGCGGGGTGATGCTCGAGCCAACGCGGCTTCCGGGTATTGGCCTGCTAATCGCATGGTGCCGAGCGGCCATGCTTGGGATGCCAACGCGCGGCCATGCCAGCGAAACTGTGTTCCCATCCTCGGTTGCCGAAAAGAAAGCGATGCGTTCCAAGCTGCCGACGACGTTCGCCATCCTGTCATGGCGGGCGCGTGAGCATTGTCATGGACCGGGGAATTGCCACTGCGACCCCCAAACCTGTACGCTGCCTACCGGAGAGCTTTAACGGAAGATGGTTCGAATGTCAGTATTGAGTAGAGACAATATTTGACTAAGACAACCATGGACTGGTTGACTGGAAGCAGTTATCGCGGTCTGATCTATCGCCAAATTGACTTCCAAGGTGGAGACGTGCGTGTCTAATTTCGTTAAGTCTGTCGTCATGACGCTGATTGCGTTTTTTTCTGTCAATTATCTGACAGGAAATCTTGAGATGTCGGCGGCGCTTGCGTCGATTCCTCTTGTGCTCGGCCTCGTTGGGGTCATGCACAATCTGGCCTATAGCTTCGCTGCTCTTTGTCTCGTCTGCGCGGTGGCCTGGTTCATTGCGCCGCTCGAAACGAAGACTGCCGTTCGGACCGAAGTCCAGAAAACCGGCATCACGCTCACGGCCAGGTGACTTTTCGTCGATGCCGACATGTGCGGGTTTCGTCCCCGCCGCCTCGCTGATTCCCGACTTTGGCGCCGTCACCCTTGATCTGATAGGATCGGTCAAAGCACGCCTGTCAGACCAGTGCGGGAATTGGGATGAGTTCGATGCCGATTGAGGAGGGCAGAGGCGAGGCGGCCATGCATCTTTTGATCGTCGACGATCACCCGCTCTTCCGGGATGCATTGGCGAGCGCCGTCAGGCTGGCCTTTCCCAGCGCCGTGATCCTCGATGCCGATGGCATCCTCGGCGCCATGGCCGTTCTCGCGGCCGACCGGGCGATCGATCTGGTCCTGTTGGACCTCTCGATGCAGGGCGTCGTCGGCTTCGAGGGCCTGATCTCGATCCGCTCCCGTTTTCCGCGCGTGCCTATTCTCGTCGTGTCCGGCCTCGAGGACCCGCGGATCATGCGCGAGGCGCTCCAGCATGGCGCGGCCGGGTTCGTGCCGAAGGCGGTCGACAAGGCGACGCTGACCCGCGCCATCGCCGATGTGCTCGGTGGAGGCCTGTCGATCCCCGCGGCGCTGTCGGGGCCTGCCGCGGGCCTGCCATCCCCGGCGACCCATCTGGCCGAGCGGATCGCCCGCTTGACCCCGCAGCAATTGCGCGTGCTCCTGATGATTCGACAGGGAAAGCTCAACAAGCAGATCGCGCACGAACTTCAGGTCGGCGATTCCACCGTGAAGGCCCATGTCTCCGAGATTCTGCGCAAGCTCGACGTCATCAGCCGCACGCAGATCGTGATCCGGACGGCCCTGCTCGATTTCGACCAGATCCAGATGCCGCAGGCCGGATGAGCCGACGGCAGGCTTCCTCTCGGGTCATGTCCTTGCAACTCGTGACCTTGAACCTCGTGTCCTCGCAAGTCCTGCGTTCACGGTAATGTGCCCGGGTGAATCAGGTGCCTCGGCATGCCCGGCCGTTGCATCCCCGGCATGCATGGCCGATGACGTGACCTTGACGCCAAGATAGGGCGATCGACACCATGAGGTTCGTCGTCACACCGATCACGGCCCTCGGATCCGTTCCGTCGCCCTGCGTCCTCACTCCCCTCCGTCCGATGAAGCGAGTTCGATCATGAAGAGTTCGACGTTGAGGTCCGTCCTGGTGCTCGGGATTCTCACGGCATTGCCCATTACTGATGCGTCCGCCGCTGTCGGCGGCCGCATCGGTGCCTGCAAGCAGGAGATGAAGGCCAAGGGCCTGAAGGGCGACGAGCGCAAGACCTTCATGAAGTCCTGCAAGACCGACGCGCGTAAGGCCTGCAAGGCCGAGGCGAAATCGGCCGGTTCGGACAAGGCCGATCGGCACGCGTTCATCAAGTCCTGTCTGAAGGGCGACGCAGCACCCGGCGCCGCCCCCTCCTCGGATGCGCCGATGTCGCCCGGCTCGACCATGGCACCCGGCACCGGCGCTGCACCCGGCACTGGCGTCGCTCCCGGCACCGGCGTCGCTCCCGGCACTGGCATGTCACCGGGAGCAACGCCCCCGGCTCCTAAGCCCTGAAGCGCCAGACGCTGCTGCGCTTGATCTCCGCATCCTCCAGGGACCGGCTCACGGGCACTTCATAGGTGGCCAGAACGTCGAGCCGATCCTTCGGCAGGTAGGAGCGGCCGGGATCGCCGATGAGGATGGTGGCGCCCTGCTCATGCAGGGTCGCCAGCCAATCGGTGACGCGGCCGGCCAGATCCTGCTCGTAGAAGATGTCGGCGACGAGGATCACCGTGGCGCCGAGATCGGCCGGCTGAGAGCCGATGAGGTCGTCGAGGATGGGTACGATCCGGTCGCCGACGCCGTTGGCCCCGGCGTTGAGACCGATGGCTGCGATGGCGAAGGCGTCGAGATCGCTGGCCGTCGCGTGAGTGGCGCCGGCGAGAACCGCCGCAATCGCCACCAGCCCCGAGCCCGATGCGAAATCGAGGATTCGCTGCCCGGCGACGAGGTCCGGCCGGTCGAGGATGTGGCGGGCCAAGGCCTGTCCTCCGGCCCAGGCGAAGGCCCAGAACGGCGGCGGCAGGCCGATGGCGTCGAGTTCGTCCTCGGTCTTCTGCCACAGCTCCGTTGCCTCGTCGGCCACATGCAGCACGATCTCGGGGGCGTGCGGAACGGGCAGAAGCCGCGTGTTGGCACGAATGAAACCAAGGGGATCGACGGAAGGCGTCATGGGCGGAGCAGCTCCGCGTAGAGGCCCGACACGGCGTGCATCACGGCATCCTCGGTAAAGCCGTCCTCGACGACGCGCCGACGCGCGGCCTCGCCCATCCGCGCCGTGAGACGCGGGTCGGCGGCGAGCCTGACCATCGCGGCGGCCAGGGCCGGCGCGTCGTCGGCCGGGACCAGCAGACCCTCGATCCCCTCGCGAACCAACGTCCGGCAGCCGGGCACGTCGGTGGTGAGGAGAGCGCGCCCGCAGGCCGCCGCTTCCAGCAGCGTGCGCGGCAGCCCCTCTCCGCCGCGGGAGGGCAGGCATCCGACATGGTGCTCGGCCCAGACGCCGGTCACGTCGCGGGTGGGGCCGTGCCAGGTGACGCCGTCACGGTTCCAGGCGCGCAGCGTCTCTTCGGGGATCGCCCGGCGGTTCGATGCATCGGGTGCGCCGTAGAGCGAGAGCTCCACAGCGGCACCCTCGGCGCGTGCCAGGCGCACCGCCTCCACGGCGGTGTCGATGCCCTTCGACCACAGCATCCGCGCCACGATGGCGATGCGAAGGGGAGGGAAGGGCGGTGGCGGGCTTGGCGCGAACAGGGCAGGGTCGATGCCGGCCCCTCCGACGATGGTCACTGCCGTGTCGGCCGAATCGAGGCCGAGAGCCTGTGCGTCGTCCGGATTCTCGAACAGGAACCGCGTCTTCTTCGAGGCGAGCGGCCCGCGGATCATCTGGCGCAAGGCGAGGCGGGCCATGCGTCCCGCGACGTCGCTGCGCGCGCCCATCAGGCCGAGCCCGGTCAGCGCATAGATTCGGGCCGGAATGCCCGCCATCGCAGCCGCGGTCCCGCCGACGAGGATCGAGCGCAGGGCGATGCAGTGGACGATGTCGGCCTTCAGCCCCTTCAGGATCGCCGCGAGTTGACCCGCTGCATAACCCGCCGCCATCGGGTTGAGGCTGGAGCGCTCGGCCTCAAGCTCGACCACGCGTGCGCCCGTCGCCTCGATCACGGCGCGGTGCGCTCGCACGCGGGTGACGACCGCCACGGACAGGCCCATCGCCACGGCGGCCCGCGCCATCGGCAGGAAGTGCGAGGCGAAGAACCAGTCCTCGGTGACGATGAAGACGAGCCGCTGCATCGGCACTGGCGTGGGCGAAGGGGGCGTGACCATGAGGGCGCTGTAGCACGCCGTTGCGCGGGATCGAGCAGGTCGGCTTCATCAAGTCGCCTCCACCAAGATGGCCATCGCCGGACGGGAGGGGCCGGGCCGATCCGGCCGAGACATCGCGCCGCCGGGCCGGGTCGGAACGCCTTCCAGGTCCGGCCGGTTGACCGTTCCCTGACTCGACGGGAGGTGGATGATGGCGCTGGATCGCGAAGAGGATGGCGTCGTCGCTGATCCGCGGGATGCCGCCATCGAGGCGGGCCTCACCTATGTCGATGCCGACCGTCCGGGACTGACGCGCCGCAGGAGCGGAACCGGTTTTTCCTATCGCGACGCAAAGGGAGAGCCCGTCCGCGACCCCAAGATGCTCCAGCGGATTCGCTCGCTGGCGATCCCGCCTGCCTATACCGACGTCTGGATCTGCCCGCGCGCCAGCGGCCACATCCAGGCGACGGGCCGGGATGCCAAAGGGCGCAAGCAGTACCGCTATCATCCCGATTTTCGACAGGCGCGTGACTCGACGAAGTTCGAGCACATCATGGCCTTCGCCGACGTGCTGCCGGGCATCCGTGCGCGGGTGGACAAGGATATGGCCCGTCGCGGCCTGTGCCGCGACAAGGTGCTCGCCACGGTCGTGCACTTGCTGGAAGCGACGCTGATCCGGGTCGGCAACGACGATTACGCCCGCACCAACAAGAGCTACGGGCTCACCACTTTGCGCGATCCGCACGTGACGATCGAGGGGCCCGAGCTGACCTTCCGCTTCAAGGGTAAGAGCGGCAAGGAATGGAACCTGTCGGTGAAGGACCGGCGCGTGGCCCGTATCGTGAAGTCCTGCCAGGATCTGCCGGGCCAGGAACTGTTCCAGTATATCGACGAGGAGGGTGACCGGCGTGACGTCACATCGGCCGACGTGAACGCCTATCTGCGCGAGATCACTGGCCAGGAGATCACCGCCAAGGACTTCCGGACCTGGGCCGGCACCGTGCTCGCGGCCCTCGCCCTCCAGGAATTCGAGGCGTTCGACAGCGAGGCCAAGGCGAAGAAGAACCTGCGTGCGGCCATCGAGAGCGTCGCTTCGCGCCTCGGCAACACGCCGACCATCTGCCGCAAGTGCTACATCCACCCGGAGGTCCTCGACGGCTACCTGGAAGGCACTTTGCTGCTCCAGGTCACGGACGCCGTGGAGAACGAGTTGCGCGAGGATATCGCCCGGCTGAAACCCGAGGAGGCGGCGGTTCTCGGGCTGCTGCGGGCCCGTCTCGAGACGGCAAAAGGCAAGGTCTCGACCAAGCGCACGATTTCGACGACGGCGAAAGCCAAGGCAAGCAAGAAGGCCAAGGCGAGCAAGAAGGCCGCGGCGCGCAAGCCACGCTCACGATCCGCCAAGTCGGAGGCGACAGCGGCGGCATAGTCCGAACCACCCACGCCGCGCGATATGGGACGAGCGGAAGGTTTGCGTGTTCCGCCCCTGGACGATCGTGTCCTGATCGGTCCGGACATGCCCCGGGAGGGAAGCGGCGACGATACCCGGATCGTCGGTCGCCGAACGGGCGGGATGTTCTACCGCGGTCTGAGAATTGACTGGACACGCGCGATGTCACCCCTGCAGCCATCCTTTCGGCACGTCGGCCTTGGGATGCGATCGGTCGTGCTCTAGGCTGGACCGATCGCAGGCCCGATCGCAGATGGGCCGCCTTTCTGGGACACCGCCATGGACGTTGACGCGCTTCTCCTTTCGCGCATCCAGTTCGGCTTCACGATGGCCTTCCACATCATCTTTCCGGCCTTCACCATCGGTCTCGCGAGCTTCCTCGCGCGGCTGGAGGGGCAGTGGCTGTGGACCGGCAACCCGATGTACCGGAACCTCTACCGGTTCTGGGTGAAGGTCTTCGCCGTGTCGTTCGGCCTCGGCGTCGTGTCCGGCATCGTCATGAGCTACCAGCTCGGCACCAACTGGTCGCGCTATTCCGACTTCACAGGCAACGTGCTGGGGCCATTGATCCAGTACGAGGTCATCACCGCCTTCTTCCTGGAGGCGGGTTTCCTCGGGATCATGCTGTTCGGCTGGGAGCGGGTCGGCGACCGCCTGCACTTCGTCTCGACCTGCATGGTCGCGATCGGCACCCTGATCTCGGCCTTCTGGATCCTCTCGGCCAATTCCTGGATGCAGACGCCGGCCGGGTTCGTGGTCGAGAACGGCCGGGCGGTCGCCACCGACTGGTGGCAGGTGATCTTCAACCCGTCCTTTCCGATCCGCTACGCCCATATGGTGCTGGGCTGTTTCCTCACCACGGCCTTCGCGGTGGCGGGCATGTCGGCCTGGATGATCCTGCGTGGCCGAAAGGAACCCCCGGCCAAGGTGGCGGGCGCCAGGATGTCGCTCTCGATGGCCCTCTGGTTCGCGGTCATCTGCACCCCGATCCAGATCTTCATCGGCGATGCCCACGGCCTCGCGGTTCTGAAGCTGCAGCCGACCAAGCTCGCGGCGATCGAGGCCAACTGGGACCGACAGGCCAACATGCCGCTGCTCCTGTTCGCGATCCCGAACATGAAGGAGGAGAAGAACGACTTCGAGATCGGCATTCCGAGGCTCGGCAGCTTCATCCTCACCCATGATTTCTCAGGGATCGTTCCGGGGTTGAAGGATGTGCCGGCGGACCAGCGTCCCCCGGTCTGGCCGGTCTTCTATTCCTTCCGCATCATGGTCGCGATCGGCATGGCGATGCTGGGGCTGAGCCTGTGGAGCCTGTACCTGCGCTGGAAGGGGACGCTCTACTCGAATCGCTGGTTCCTGAACGCGGCGATGCTGATGACGCCCTCGGGATTTGGCGCCGTCCTGTTCGGCTGGTTCACGGCCGAGATCGGGCGCCAGCCCTACATCGTCTACGGCTACATGCGCACGGCGGACGCGCATTCGCCGCTCACCGTCAATGCCGTGACCGCTTCGCTGATCGGCTTCCTGGTCACCTACGCGATCATCTTCGGCTTCGGCAGCTACTACCTCGCCAAGCTCCTGCGCAAAGGCCCCGAGCCCCTCGAGGAGGCCCTGCGCGGGGAAGACACTCACCGCAAGCCGAAGCGCCCGCTCTCGGCCGTGAACGAAAGCCTGGAGGGAAATCCGGCCTGAGGCCAGGCAGGCCGATGGTGCGTCATCAATGGCGCGCCATCGCTTCCATGATCGTCGGGCGGCCATGGACGCTGCCTTCGCCGTTGCCGTGGCGCGGTGTCTCGCTCTCGACCACGGGGGCCAGACCCAATTGCCTCGCGAGGCAGACGAGGTCCTTCAGCCGCCCCGTCTGGGTCTTGCGGCGCAGGTTGAGCCGGTGCGTCTCGACGGTGCGGACGCTGAGGCTGAGGCGGCGTGCCACTTCCTTGTTGCTGAACCCGGCGCTGAGGAAGCGCAGGATCTCCGCCTCGCGCGGCGTCAGCCCCTCGCCGGCCTCCACTGAAACGGATGTCTCAATGTCCGGATCGGCAGCATGGGCCAGGGCGACGATGGTGGCGCTGATCTCCCGCGGGGTGGCGGATTGCGCGACCACGCCATCGACGCCCGCGACGAGCAGGTTGCGCAGGGTTTCCGCGCCCAGGCTCTGGAATGCCGCGAGCACCCGAAGCCTCGGATGGCGCTTGAGCGCGCCGATCCGCGCGATCCCGACCTCCGGTGCGTCTTCGGGCAGGAAGACCAAGGCGACGACCGTCTCGGTGCCCGGTCCACCGAGTGGCAGGTCGGTCTCGCCCACCGTGTGCAGGCTCGGTTCATGTTCCAGGAACGCACGCAGGATAGGCCCAAACCCTACCGGCTCGTCGACGATCAAGACCCCAACGGCTTGGTTCATGCCGCTCCCCCCTCTGTCCCATCGCGAAACGTCGCGATCGGGCTGGTCAAGAGCAGTTCAAATCTCGTTCCATGATCTTGTTAAGCAAAAATCGGATGAAAATCGGCCAAGACTCCACGGAATCTCATGGAATCAGGCATTGCGAGCCCGATGGATTGGTTAAGACGGGGAATTGCGATCCGGATGCTGCGAGAACATGTCTCGCTGAGAAACAGCATCGTTCGAACGGGGCCCGAATCGGGATTGAGCCTCGAGCCCGAAAGCGGACGTCATCGTCCAGGCTGTCGCGGAGCAAGACCGGACAGTATCGTCCCGGTTATCGTAGCGGGGACGATGCTCCGATGTTCGGGTCAGCCGGCGCGCGCGAGGTGGAGATCGGAGGCCGCGGAGATCACCCGGTTGCGACCCGTGGTCTTGGCCTCGTAGAGGGCGATATCGGCCCGCTTGATCATCGCCTCGATCGTATCGCTCTCGCACCATTGGCTGACGCCGAAACTGCAGGTCAGCCGGATCGGCGTGCGCGCCCCGCGGATGCGCATCGCCTCGGTGAGGAGGCGCAGCCGCGACGCCAAGGCCTCGGCCTCCGCCATCGATCGGTGCGGAAGCACGATGCCGAATTCCTCGCCTCCGAGGCGACCCACGATTCCCTCATCGGCGATGCTGCGGCTGACGCTCTGGATCGCCGTATCGCCGACATCGTGGCCGTACTCGTCGTTGATGCGCTTGAAGTGATCGATATCGACGAGGATGGTCGACATGTTGCCGTGATTGCCCACGCGATCGGCGGCGTCCCGCACCCGCTGCAGGAAAGCGCGGCGGTTGAGGAGGCCGGTGAGAGGATCGGTCTCGGCGAGACGGATCAATTCGCTCTGCATGGTCGTCAGGCGATCCGCCGCCCGCATGCGGGCGTGGAGTTCCTCGGCGCCAGGGGGCTTCTCGATGAAATCGTCGGCCCCGCTGTCGAGCGCCTCGGCGAGATTGCGGGAGTTGCGGGCGGACGACATGGTGATCACGTAGAGCGGCCGGTTCGTCTCCGCGATCAACCGGGCCGACCAGCACAATTCGAGCCCGCTCAACGGGCGCACTTCCAGGCTCGTGATCAGGACACGCACGGTCGGCGTGTAGGTGACGAAGTCGAGAGCGGCCTGGGAGTCGGTAAAGACGTCGACCGTGTGGCCCTGCGGTTCAAGCATCCCCGCGACGACTTTCAGGACAACCCGGCTCGTGTCGACGATGACGATATGCATGGCGTTGTTCACCCGCCCCGAATTCATGAGTTATTCGTGAGGATGACGGCGACAGATTAATTTGTTGCCAAGACCGCCTGTCCACATGGATCCATGTGGAACCCGGCCCGAGGGGAAAAGCCTCACCCACGGCCACTTCGATCGCCAAAGCCGCGTCATCGACGGTTGAATGCCCGGCGCCCGGCTGGTAGCTAACGCGTCGGGCCGGTGTAGCACAGCGGTAGTGCAGCGGTTTTGTAAACCGAAGGTCGGGAGTTCAATCCTCTCCACCGGCACCAGAATTCTCGCCCGTCACCGCAATACGGTGCGATTCCGGACGGATCGAGCGCGGCGGATTTCGCAGGCTGGCCTCACCGATCGTGCGTCCCAGATCGATCCCGACATGGGGATCTTCCGCCTGAGCCGAAATCCGCCTCCGAGCCTCCATCTCATGCCTTCTAAGGGGACGCGGGCGATCCTTTACGGGGCGATCGATGTCACCGCGCCGTCCTTCCTGCTGGTCTACGGCCGCACCCCGCAAGAGATCCGACAGGGTTTGCCGCGCGTCGCCTGAGCGGACGCGTGTCCGAAAACGCTGCGTTTATGACATTTGCGACGGGATACTCCGCCTGTAATCATCATTCAGTGCTTTGGGAATAGTCGGAGGAACTCGGCCATGATTGAGCTGATGATCAATGATCGCCGCCATGCCGTCGATGCCGAGCCGGATACTCCGCTTCTGTTCGTCTTGCGCGACACTTTGGGCCTGAGCGGCACCAAGTATGGCTGCGGGATCGGTCAATGCGGTGCCTGCACGGTCCTGCTGGACGGCCAGGTGACGCGGTCCTGCCAGATGCCGCTGGAGAGCGTCGGAACCCAGGCCGTCACCACCATCGAGGCAATCGAACAGGACCCCGTGGGCGCCAAAGTCGTCGCGGCCTGGGTCGGCATCGAGGTTCCGCAATGCGGCTACTGCCAGTCGGGCCAGGTCATGGCCGCGACCGGACTTCTCAAGACGACACCGAAGCCGACCGATGACGACATCGCGTCGGCGATGACCAATCTGTGTCGATGCGGCACCTACAACGCCATTGCCGCCGCCGTGCGGCAGGCCGCGGCCTGAGGAGAGCGCGCCATGAACGACCTCACTCCTCCGCTGCCGAGCGACCGTCACTCCCCGACGAATCGCGAGCCCATCCGCAATCTCTCGCGCCGGGGCTTTCTGGGGGCCGCCGGCGGCGCCCTCGTCCTCGGCGTCAACCTGCCCGTCGATCCCGCCGCCGCCCAGGAGAAGACCGAGGGTGCGGCCGCCATCGCGCCGAAGCCCGGCACGCGTGTGGCGGCTTTCCTGGAGATGAAACCTGACGGCACGGTGCGCCTGCTCAGTCCCTTCGTGGAGGGCGGCCAGGGCATCAATACCGGCCTCGCTCAGACCATCGGCGAGGAATTCGACCTCAATCCGGCGCGCTTTACCGTGGAATGCGCGCCGCCCGGACCGGATTACGCGGTCGTCAACGGCCTGCGCATGACCGGAGGCAGCTTCTCGACGCGCTCCAGCTACGCCGCCATGCGGCGGCTCGGCGCGACGGCCCGCGAGATGATGCTGCGCGCCGGCGCGGCGAAGCTCGGTGTCCGGCAGGACAGCCTGTCGACCGATGACGGCCGTGTGATTCACGCCGATTCCGGGCGCTCGCTCGGCTACGGCGAACTCGCGGCCGCAGCGCTCGCCCTGCAGCCACGGGACGACGTGCCGCTCAAGGATCCCAAGCGCTTCCGATGGATCGGCAAGCCCGTTCCCCGGCTCGACATGCACGACAAGTCGACGGGGCGGGCGACCTACGCGATCGACATCCGCGTCGACGGGATGCTCCACGCAGCCGTCCAGCACGCGCCGCATCTCGGCACCGAGCCGCAGGCGGTTGCGAATGAGGCGGATGTCCGTGCGATGCCGGGCGTCCATTCCGTGCACCGCCTGCCCGGTGCCGTCGCGGTCGTCGCGGATTCGTGGTGGCGTGCTCGGAAAGGCGCCGAGGCGCTTCAGGTGACCTGGACGAACCCCGCCGCGGATGGGATCGCCACGGTCTCGAAGACCTTCTCGTCGGCCGCGATGCTGCGCGCCCTGAAATCCACGACCGAGCCCGGAATCTCCGCCGAACAGGAGGGCGACGTGGCCGGCGCCTTCGCCGGAGCGGCGACGATCATCGAGGCGGAATACGATGCGCCCTACCTCGCCCATGCCCAGCTCGAGCCGCCTTCGGCCGTCGCCCGGTTCGAGGCGGATGGCAGCCTCGATCTCTGGTTGCCGAACCAGATGCCCGAGCTGTTCCAGCAGATTGCCGCAGGCACGGCGGGGATTCAGCCGACGCAGGTGCGCATCCATTCGCCGATGCTCGGCGGGTTCTTCGGGCGCCATTTCTACTATGGCCCGGCAAACCCCTTCCCTCAGGCGATCCTGCTGGCCAGGGCGACCGGACGCCCTGTCCGGGTGCTGTGGTCGCGCGAGGAGGAGTTCGGCATGGATGCGGTGCGCCCCTTGAGCTTCGCCCGGTTTCGGGCGGCGCTCGGGAGCGATGGGATGCCGGTCGCTCTGCAGACCACCGCCGTGGGCGAAGGCCCGATCGGGCGCTGGTTCGGCGCCCTGTTCAAGTCGCCGGTCGATTCGTCCGTCGTCGAAGGTCTCGACAAGAAGCCCTACGCGATCCCGAACCGGCGCCTCGACTACGTGAAGGTGCCGCATCCGGTCACGATCGCCTTCTGGCGTTCGGTCGGGCATTCGATGAACGACTTTTTCTACGAGAGCTTCCTCGATGAGATCGCCATGGCGGGGGGCAAGGACCCGTTCGCCCTGCGCATGGCGCTGCTGAAGGATAGCCCGCGCCATCGCAATCTGCTTCAGGCCGTCGCCGATCTGGCCGGAGGCTGGAAGGGTGGGGTGTTCCAGGCGGAAGATGGCAGCCGCCGCGCCCGTGGCGTTTCGATGGCCTCGCCCTTCGGCTCGGAGACCGCGACCATCGCCGAGGTCTCGCTGAAGGATGGAGAGGCCAAGGTGCACGATCTCTGGATCGCGATCGATCCGGGCAGCGTGGTCAACCCGGCCATCGTCAAGCGACAGGTCGAGGGCGCGGCTGCGCTCGGCCTCTCCTCGACGCTGTTGGAGCAGGTCGTCTACGAGGACGGGCAGCGTCAGGCGAAGAACTTCGACGCCTATCCGATCCTCGACCGCGAGCGGATGCCGCGGGTCCACGTGAGCATCGTCGAGAGCGGCGCGCCGATGGGCGGTATCGGTGAACCGGGACTCCCCGGCGTGCCTCCGGCCGTCGTCAACGCTGTCGCCATACTGACGGGTCAGCGGGTCCGCAGCCTGCCCCTCGCAAAGACCCGGCTGACCGGCGCCTGACCTTGATCGGGTTGCCCCGATGCCGGTGCCGGTGACAATGAGGAAGCGCGGCGGTGGCGCAGCACCGTCGAGGCGCTTCCACGGAGAAACTCCGGCGATGACGACCCATGCTGTCGAAGATGACCCGCAATCCACCTCCCCCGCGCAAAAACCGCTGTTCGATTACCTGCCGGTGAGCCTGTTCGGCGCCGTGATGGGGCTGATGGGACTCAGCGTCGGATGGCGGCTCGCGAGTGCGCGCTACGGCCTGCCCATGCTCATCGGCGACGTGATCGGATGGAGCGCCCTGGCCGTCTTCGTCGTTCTGGCGCTGGCCTACGCCGCCAAGTCGGTGACCGCGTGGCAGAGTGTGCTGATCGAGTTCCGGCATCCGATCGCCGGGAATCTCTTCGGTACGGTGCTCATCAGCCTGCTCCTGTTGCCATTCGTGCTTCAGCCTCTGATCCCATCGCTCGCGGCGTCCATCTGGATTCTCGGTACGGGAGGAATGGTCGTGTTCGCACTCCTCATCGTCAGCCGCTGGATGGGGAGCCGGCACCAGCTCGCTCATGCGACGCCGGCCTGGATCGTCCCGGTGGTCGGCCTCCTGGACGTGCCGCTGGCCGCGCCGGCCCTGTCGCTGCCGCATACGCAGACGGTGGTGATGTTCTCGTTGAGCGTCGGGCTGTTCTTCGCGATTCCGCTCTTCACCCTGGTTTTCGCCCGTCTCCTCTTCGAGGAGCCGCTCGCCCCGGCACAGCGGCCGACATTGATGATCCTGGTGGCCCCTTTCGCTGTCGGTTTCTCGAGCTATGTCGCGACGTTCGGCCGGATCGACGCATTCGCGGAGGCTCTGTTCCTCATCGCCCTGTTCGTCTTCGCCGTCCTCGCGGGACGCCTGCGCGACCTGCCGCTGTGCTGTCCGTTTCGGGTCTCGTGGTGGGCCGTGAGCTTTCCGAGTGCCGCCATGGCGGTCGCGGCCCTGCGCTATGCCGGGCATGTCCAGGCCATCGCGGCCGATGCGTTGGCGCTGCTTTTGCTGGCTCTCGCCACGGTGATCATCGCCGGTCTCGCGCTGCGCACGCTCGTTGGCATCGCACGGGGCGAGCTTCGGTCGCTCGCGAGCTGACCCTCGCATGCGGCAGGCTCGCCGGCTCATGCCGGGACGACCATGCGATGGCTAAAGCCACGCTCGGTGTCGACCCGGTGGGCCGCCGGTTGCAAGATCGGGCGTCGTGTCCGACGAGGACGGTCGGGTGAGGCAGCACCGGACGATGCCGTGATGTGGGCGAGACCGTGATGAGGGGGAGACATGGAAACCATCGGCCGTGATCTGCGCGAGATGCAGCGCGTCCCCCTCGCGGCCTCGCATGTCGCGGCGCTTCAGGCGGTTGGAGCCGAGCGGCACTATCCGGCTGGTACCTTCCTCGCCCGCGCCGGCGAGCCGGCCGATCGCTTCGTCTACGTCGAGCAAGGCGAGATCGAAGTGGTGAACCCGTTCACGAACGAGCGCCACCTTCCGTCCACGCTCGGGCCGACGCAGTTCATGGGGGAAATCTCGTTCCTGAATGGCGGCAACTGGTCGATGCCCATGCGGGCGGTCACGGATACCGTCGTCATCGAAGTGCCGCGTCTGGAGATGCTGCGGCTGATGTCCGAGATTCCCGAGATGTCGGACATCGTCATCACGGTGCTGGCGGCACGGCGGCGGCGGCAGCTCGATTCGAATGACGGCACATTGGTGCTCATCGGCGAGGATGACGACCGGGCCGTGCGGCGGATCGCGGAATTCGCGAGCCGCAACCGCTTTCCCTACAGGTCCTATACGCTCGGGAGCACGGAAGCGGTGGCCGTCGCCGACAGCTGCTCGATCCAGTCCGACCGGCCTGCCGTGATCTTCGGCCGGGAGATCGTCGTGGCGGATCCGACGCCCGACAAGGTCGCGCAGCTGCTCGGCCTCAACTACAACCTCATCGACGACGAGGCCTTCGACGTGCTCATCGTCGGCGGTGGCCCGGCCGGCGTGGCGGCCGGTGTCTATGCGGGGGCGGAGGGGCTCCACGCGCTGGTGGTCGAGGATATCGCGATCGGCGGCCAGGCCGGCACGTCGAGCCGGATCGAGAATTACATGGGATTCCCGACCGGAATCTCCGGTGCCGACCTGGTCTGGCGCGGCGAGGTCCAGGCGATGAAATTCGGGACGCGGTTCGCGATGCCGCGCCGGGTGGTGAAGCTGGAGCGGCTCAATGAGGGCGCGTTCTGTGCGACGTTCGACAACGACCAGCGCGTCCGCGGTCAGGCCGTCGTCGTCGCCACCGGCGTTCAGTACCGACGATTGCCGATCGATCGTCTCGAAGCGTTCGAGGGCGCGGGCGTCTATTATGCGGCGACGGAAATCGAGGCCCGCTATTGCAGGAATACCGAGACGATCATCATCGGTGGCGGCAATTCCGCGGGCCAGGCGGCGATGTTTCTCAGTCGCAGCGCAGGCCATGTTCGTCTTCTGGTGCGCGGGCCGTCACTCGCGACCTCGATGTCGAGCTACCTGTCGAGCCGTCTGGAGGCAGATCCGGCGATCACGGTCGAATATGGCGCCGAGGTCACCGCACTTCATGGTGACGATCACCTCGACGCCGTGACGATCCGCAACACCGTCGATGGAACGGCCCGCACGATATCGACCTGTGCCCTGTTCATCATGGTCGGGGCCGCCCCCAATACGTCCTGGCTCTCGGGCCTCGTCGAACTCGATGGCCATGGCTTCGTGTTGACCGGGGATGCGATCGGCGCAGGCTCGCCCTACGCCACGTCCCATCCGGGAATCTTCGCCGTCGGCGATGTGCGCGCCGGGTCGGTCAAGCGTGTCGCATCGTCGGTGGGCGAGGGGTCCGTCGTCATCTCGAAGGTCTGGGACTACGTCCGGCACTGACGACGGCGCGAGCGACGTCACGCATTGACGCGGTTCGCATCGCTCGGCCCCCGAACCACACCGTGGGCCGTCTCGGGCAGCCCGTTCGATCCGTCCCGTGGCGGCGCACAGGACGGTCTCGATGCTGGGACCTCTGTTACCGACCCCGACCCGGGGGTGGGGTCGGTGACGTCGGGGATCAGGTACCGAACTTGTAGTTCAGGCCAACGCGGACGACGTTGCCCTCGGACCGGAAGCGAGACGTCGCCTCCGCGATGGGCTGGCCGGAGCCGAGGGAGCTCGTCAGCGAGACGTTCCGCTTGCCGAGATCGTAGTGGAGGTATTCCACCTTCAGCGTGATCGCCGACGCCTGGAAGACGTTGAGGGCACTCTCCGTCGGCAGCGCGAATTCCACACCGCCTCCATAAGCAAAGCCTGTCTCCAGGCGGTTGGCCCGTCCCGAGAAGAGATCGAGGGTCGGGACACCCGTGACCTGGAAGGTGGTCGCGCTCTCGTAGTTCACGTTGCCGTAGGCGAAACCGCCGGTGCCGTAGACCAAGACCCGGTCGAAGGCATAGCCGATACGACCGCGGACGGTGCCGAGGACGTCGAGGCTCTGACGGGTCGTGTTGGCGAGGAGAGAACCGCCGGCCGCACCGAAGAGGGGGCCGCTGATGCGCTTGGTCCGGTCGAGGTCGGTATAGGCGATGTCGGTCTCGACACCGAGGACGAAGCCGGAGCCGGGGGTGAGCTGGAAATTGTATCCGGCCTGACCACCGGCCACGAAACCCTGCTGCCTCGAAGACACCGATCCAATGCCGAGACGCTGGATGAAGAAATCGGCCCCGCCTCCGGTCCCGGATGTCGCTGCCGTACGGATGGTCTGGTCGTCGGTGAAGGCGTATCCGGCCTGCAGACCCGCATAGAAGCCGGTCCAGCTGAAGTTCGGAACGAGCGCGACGAACGGCGGCGGGGATGCGCGCCGAGGAAGATCCGCCGCAGCAACGGTTCCGGTCATCAGCCCAACCATCGAGCCAAGACCAAGCAAGATTTTCAACATCGTCCCCTCGTCGCCTCCGCTGACGCCGACGACGTGAATCCATGCCGGGATTCCGGGATAGTGCCTCGGAGACACAATTCGAGGACGAAGGGACGAAATTCTTAACGATGAAGCGTCGCCATAAATTCCCTGAGGAAGAGTGGCGGAAAAGTCACTCGCGGGTCGCTGGCGGTCGTGTTCCTAAGCCGCCTAAACTTGCTCCTCGACGAAGGCCCGCATCAGCAGATGGGCGATCGCCATCGGTGGCGGCACGGTCAATCCCTCCGCCTGCGTGCCGGCGATCATCGCCGACACGTCCTCGCGGGAGAACCAGCGTGCGTCGGCGAGCTCGGCGGGGTCGATCGTGATGGTGTCGTCGAGCGATTCCGCCACGCAGCCGATCATCAGCGAGGACGGGAACGGCCAGGGTTGCGAGGCGTGGTAGGTCACCGCGCCGATGCGCAGTCCGGCCTCTTCGAGGGTCTCGCGGCGAACCGCGTCCTCGATCGTCTCGCCGGGCTCCAGGAAGCCGGCGAGGCAGGAATACATCCCCTCCTTGAAGCGCGGCGAGCGCCCGAGGAGGCAGCGATCGCCACGGGCGATCAGCATGATGACGACGGGGTCGACGCGCGGAAAGTGATGCGTCCCGCATGTCGGGCATTCGCGGCGGAAGCCGCCTGCGGCGAATCCGGTCGCCGTCCCGCAATTGGCGCAGAAGCCGTGGCGGGCGTGCCAGGCCAGGATCGATCTCGCCGTGGCGAGGAGGCCGAGTTCGTGCGGGGCCACCGCGTTCTCGGCGGCGAGGCTGCGCAGGTCGGTGGTGCGGAAGCCGGGATCGGCGTCGAAGGCGTCGGCGGCCTCCGGGGCGATGGCGCAGGCGAAGACCGGAGCCCCGTCGAGGCGGCCGAGGAAGAGCGTGAGATCGCCGTGGCAGGCCGCTGCCGCCTGACCGGATGTCAGGAGCGCGGTGTCGCCCGCGAGGACGATGCGGTCGCCTGCCATGAGCACGATCCGCGAGTCCGGTGCGTCCGGCATCGGCACGGCGTCGATGCTCTCGGCCGAATGGCGAAGGAGCCGGCTTTCGGCATAGCCGAGGCCGTCGAGGCGCTCGCTCATCAGGCGGCCGCGAACAGGGCGCCGAGGCGCTCGATCATCTGGGCACGGGCATGGAGCGGGTAGGGCTGGCGCGTACCGACGCCCCAGACCGGCGAGGGCCATGCCGGATCGGACAGGAAGCGTCCGATCACGTGGACGTGGAGCTGCGGCACGACGTTGCCCAAAGCCGCGACATTGACCTTGTCGGGCTTGGCGAGGGCCAGCATCACGCCGGTGGCGATCCTGATCTCGTCCATCAGGTCTCGCGAATCGTCCGCCGACAGGTCTGTGAGTTCGCTCGCGCCCGCGCGCCTCGGCACCAGGATCAGCCAGGGAAACCGGGCATCGTCCATCAGGAGAACGCTGCACAGGGCGAGGTCGCCCACCGGCACGGTGTCGGCGACGAGGCGCGGGTCGAGGGTGAAATCGTCTGTCATCGCCGCTCGAGCTGGGATGCGTCGGGAATGAGGCGTTCTCGCCGGTTCGGGGCCATGAGTCACCCTCGGGGTGGATCAATTCCTCGTCGTCCCGACGAACGCTCCGCGTCGAGGAAGCGGAACAGCGGCGCCGCATTGGCATGCGCCACGTTGAAGCGAAGCCAGGGTGTGGGCTCGTGATGGGCGCGGAACAGATGGCCGGGGGCGAGCATGATGCCCTTGGCCGCGGCACGCTGGGCGAGCCCGGCCGTGTCGAGATCGCCGCCGAATCCGGCCCAGAGGAACAGCCCGTTGGCGGGGCGGTGGAAGATCGACAGGCCCACCGAAAGCAGGGCGTCGGCGACGGTCTTCTGCTCGGCGGCGAGTTTTTCGCGGAGCCGCGCGATGTGCAGCCGGTACTGGCCTTCGGTGAGGATCGAGTGGACGATGCTCTCGGAAATCTCCGAGCTCGTCAGGCTCGCCGCCATCTTCATGTGGAGGAGGCGCTGCGCGTTCTCGGGACTGCAGGCGAGATAGCCGACCCGTAGCGACGGCGAGATCGTCTTCGAGAAGCTGCTGATATGGATGACGCGCCGAAGCTGGTCGAGACTGGCGATGCTCGGCGCCGTCTCCTCGACGAAGCTCGCATAGATGTCGTCCTCGACGATCTGGAAGTCGTGGGTCTCGGCGATGCGGAGGATCTGGTGGGCGGTGGCCGGCGAGCAGGATGTGCCGGTCGGGTTGTGGAAGCTGGTATTGGTGAAGAACAGCTTCGGCTTGTGCCGCTCCGCGAGCGCCTGGAGTGCTGCGATCGATGGCCCCTGGAGGGTGCGCTCGACGCCGATGATCGTCACACCCATGGCATGGAGTGAGGGGTAGAGGTTGCAATAGCCGGGATCGTCCACGAAGGCGACGTCGCCCGGCTGCAGGAAGGTCCGCATGGTCAGGTCGAGGGCCTGGCTGGCCCCGTGCGTGAGCAGGATCTGGTCCGGGTCGCAATCGATGTTGCGCTGCGCCAGGAGCAGTTGGATCGCGCGGCGCAAGGGTGCGTAGCCGAGCGGGTGCCCGTAGCGCGAGACCAGCCGGTCGGGCCGGCGCGCCAGGGCCGACAGAGCCTGCTTGATGCCGTCGGCGAAGAGGTGGCTGTCGGGAAGCCAGCCGCAGCCGGCCTTGATGGCGAACGTATCCTCCTCGTAGACCCGCTGGAGCAGCCAGCCGGAATCGACCGAGATCTGCACGGGTTTCCGCCGGGGGGCGGCGGTTTTACGCTCCAGAAGCCGGGCCGAGACGAAGTAGCCGCTCGCGCGCCGGGCTTCGAGCAGGCCGTCCGCCACCAGCCGGTTATAGGCGTTCGAGACGGTCAGCGTGCTCACGCCGCACTGGACCGCGAGTTTGCGCACCGAGGGCAGGCGGGCGCCCGGCGCCACGCTCCCGCTGCGGATGCGCTCGGAGAAGGCCTCGACCAACTGGGCGACGAGGGGAGCGGTGCTGGCGGGATCGAGACTGATCATAGACAGACCGCGATTGCATCCGGTGAGAGGACCATGTCCGTCCGAGGGTGAGCGAGGACATGACGCCGTCGAGACGACGTTGCCGTCCCGACTGTCGATGCCGGTGAACAGATACAGCTGCACGCGCCAACACGCCAACTGTCGATAGTCGGCGAAACCCTGCCGGGCGATAAGCAATCGCAGCGAAGGGCGATATCCCGCATCGCGGATCGACGGAGCGTCACATGGATCAGGCCATCATCGATCGGGCGGGTGACCGGCAGCTCAATGTCGAGCCGTACTGGATGCCGTTCACGCCGAACCGTCACGTGAAAGCCGATCCGACGCCGCGCATCATCACCTCGGCCAAGGGCGCCTATTACCGGACGGCCGAGGGTCGCGAGCTGTTCGACAGCCTGTCCGGCCTGTGGTGCTGCCCGCTCGGCCATGCCCAGCCGCGGATCGTCGAAGCCCTGCGCCGGCAGGCCGAGACCCTGGATTACTGTCCCGCTTTCCAGATGAGCAATCCGGTGACGCTGCGGCTCGCCGAGCGCATCGCCGACATGGCGCCGGACGGCCTGGACCGGGTGTTCTTCACCAATTCCGGCTCCGAGGCCGTGGATACCGCCCTCAAGATCGCGCTGGGCTACCACCGCCTGCGCGGCGAGGCCGGCCGCTTCCGCATGATTGGCCGCGAGAAGGGCTATCACGGCGTCGGCTTCGGCGGCATGTCGGTGGGCGGTATGGTCGCCAACCGCAAGATGTTCGCCACCGCCATGATCCAGGGCGTCGACCATCTGCGCCATACCCACGATTACGCCGAGATGGCCTTCTCGAAGGGGCAGCCCGCCTGGGGCGCGCATCTCGCCGACGATCTCGAACGGATGGTGGCCCTGCACGATGCGGGCACCATCGCCTGCGTCATCGTCGAGCCGCTGCAGGGATCGGCCGGCGTCATCGTGCCTCCCCTCGGCTACCTGCAGCGCCTGCGCGAGATCTGCGACCGCCACGGCATCCTGCTGATCTTCGACGAGGTGATCACGGGCTTCGGCCGGCTCGGTGCGGCCTTCGGAGCCGAGCGCCTCGGCGTGATCCCCGACATGATCACCTTCGCCAAGGGCATCACCAACGGCATCGTGCCGATGGGCGGCGTCATCGTGCGCAAGGAGATCTACGACACGTTCATGACCGGCCCGGCCTCGGCGGTGGAGCTGTTCCACGGCTACACCTATTCGGGCCATCCCCTGGCGGCGGCGGTGGCGCATGCCTCCCTCGACCTGATGGAGGAGGGCGACCTGTTCGGCCGGGTGCGCGAGCTCGAGCCGATCCTGGAAGCGGCCGTCCATTCGCTGCGCGACGAGCCGGGTATCAAGGACATCCGGAATTTCGGCCTCACGGCGGCGGTCGATCTCGAACCGACGCCGGGGCAGCCCGGAGCGCGCGCCTTGCGAATCTTCGAGCGCGGCTTGCGCGAGGGCATCCTCCTGCGCTTCACCGGCGATAC
Source organism: Methylobacterium sp. 77 (assembly GCF_000372825.1). NCBI lineage: Bacteria > Pseudomonadati > Pseudomonadota > Alphaproteobacteria > Hyphomicrobiales > Methylobacteriaceae > Methylobacterium > Methylobacterium sp. 77. The sequence goes on from NZ_KB910516.1 coordinate 4,083,326, forward strand.
CATCGCGATGGGACCACCCTTCATCTCGACCCCCGCCGAGATCACCGGCATGATCGAGATGCTGCGCGGCCTCATCCGCGCCGAAGCCTGATCGTCCCGTCGACCGTGCTCGCGAAGGCGAGCATGGTTCGATGTCCGAGCGGGAAAAGCGGCCCGATGCGGACGGCCCCCGAGCCGCGCCCGATCCCCTCCCTCGACACAAGGAACATTCAGACCATGCCCCTCATGCGCTTCGATATTCTGGAAGGCCGCACGGATGCCGAACTGAAGACGCTGCTCGATGCCGCGCACGAGGCGATGCTGGAGGCGTTCAACGTTCCGCCGGGCGACCGCTACCAGATCGTCACCGAGCACAAGCCCTCGCGGATGATCGTCGAGGATACCGGGCTCGACATCCCGCGCACCAAGGACGTGGTGGTGGTCCAGATGATCACCCGGCCGCGCGGCAAGGAGAAGAAGCAGCTGTTCTACCGGCTGCTGACCGAGAAGCTCGAAGCCGCCTGCGGTATCGCTCCGGCCGATGTCATGGTCTCGACCGTGGAGAATACCGACGAGGATTGGTCCTTCGGTCACGGCCGGGCGCAGTTCCTCACCGGTGAGCTTTAGGGCTCCCGCCCGCACCGCTCCCAGCCTGCTTTACTGGCGGAACGCCGACCATGCATGTCCTCATCCTCGGCGGCGGTGTCGTCGGCGTCACCGCGGCCTATTATCTGGCCAAGGCCGGCCACCGCGTCACCGTGGTGGAACGGCAGGCCGGAGTCGGGCTCGAGACCAGCTTCGCCAATGCGGGTCAGGTCTCGCCGGGATATTCGGCGCCCTGGGCGGCCCCCGGCATTCCGTTGAAGGCGATGAAGTGGCTGATGATGCGCCACCGGCCTCTCGTCGTCTGGCCGAGCTTCGAGCCGCGCTTCTATGGCTGGCTCGCCCGCATGCTGGCGAATTGCACGGAGGAGGCCTACCAGCGCAACAAGGGCCGGATGGTGCGCCTCGCCGAATACAGCCGCGATGTGCTGCGCGACCTGCGCGCCGAGACCGGCATCGCCTACGATCACCGCGAGCAGGGCACGCTTCAGCTGTTCCGGACCGCCAAGCAACTCGACCATGTCGGCGACGACACCCGCGTCCTCGATACTTACGGCGTGCCCTATGCGGTGCTCGACCCGGCCGGCTGCATCGCCGCCGAACCGGCCTTGGCGCGGGTGGCCGGAACCTTCGTCGGCGGCCTTCGGCTACCGGGAGACGAGACCGGCGACGCCCACCTCTTCACCCAGCGTCTCGCCGCACTCTGCGAAGGCCTCGGCGTGGTCTTCCGCTACGGCACGGCCATCACCGGGCTGCGCGGCGAGGGCGACCGGATCGTCGGCGTGGCGACGGCCGCGGGCGAAATCCTGACCGCCGATGCCTATGTCGCCTCCATGGGCAGCTACACGCCGGCGCTGCTGCGTCCCTTCGGCATCGACCTGCCGATCTATCCGGTGAAGGGCTATTCCCTCACCCTGCCGGTCACCGATGCCGAGGCGGCTCCGGTCTCCACGGTGATGGACGAGACCTACAAGGTCGCGATCACGCGGCTCGGCGACCGCATCCGGGTCGGCGGCACCGCCGAACTCGCCGGCTTCAGCGCGATCCTGCGCGGACCGCGTCGCGAGACCCTGGTGCGCTCGGTGAGCGACCTGTTCCCGGCGGGCGGCGACGTCGCCCAGGCCAAGTTCTGGACCGGCCTGCGGCCGATGACGCCGGACGGGACGCCGATCGTCGGCGCCACGCGCCTCTCCAACCTCTACACCAATACCGGCCACGGCACCCTGGGCTGGACCATGGCCTGCGGCTCCGGGCGGGTACTGGCCGATCTCATCTCCGACCGCACGCCCGATATCGCCACCCCGGACCTCGCGGTCAGCCGCTACGCCGGAGGCGTTTGAGGCGGGTCCCCTTCGATCGCCGAGGAGTACAGGGCGATCGAGGCCGAATGCCCTCTCGCGCCGAGACGCGAGAGGGCGGGGTCGAGGCGGATTATTCCGCCGCGTCGACGTAGAGCTTGCCGCCCTCGGCCTGGAACTCGGCCGATTTCGCCGCCATGCCGGCCTCGCGCTCGGCCTGGCTCATCGGCGTCGCCTCGCCCAGCACCTGTCCGGCCGCTTCCATCGCCAGAACCTCGGCGCGCAGATCCTGCGTGATCTTCATCGAGCAGAATTTCGGGCCGCACATCGAGCAGAAATGGGCGACCTTGTGGGCGTCCTTCGGCAGGGTCTCGTCGTGGTAGGCGCGCGCCGTGTCCGGATCGAGGGAGAGGTTGAACTGGTCCTCCCAGCGGAAGTCGAAGCGGGCGCGGCTGAGCGCGTCGTCGCGCAGCTGCGCCGCCGGGTGGCCCTTGGCGAGATCGGCGGCATGGGCCGCGATCTTGTAGGTGATCACGCCTTCCTTGACGTCGTCGCGGTTGGGCAGCCCGAGATGCTCCTTCGGGGTGACGTAGCAGAGCATGGCGCAGCCGAACCAGCCGATCATGGCGGCGCCGATGCCCGACGTGATGTGGTCGTAGCCGGGGGCGATGTCGGTGGTCAGCGGGCCGAGGGTGTAGAACGGCGCCTCGCCGCACTCCTCCAGCTGCTTTTCCATGTTCACCTTGATCTTGTGCATCGGCACGTGGCCGGGGCCCTCGATCATGGTCTGGCAGCCCTTGTCCCAGGCGATCTTGGTGAGTTCGCCCAGCGTCTCCAACTCGGCGAACTGGGCCGCGTCGTTGGCATCCGCGATGGAACCGGGACGCAGACCGTCACCGAGCGAGAACGAGACGTCGTAGGCCCGCATGATGTCGCAGATCTCGTCGAACCGCTCGTAGAGGAACGATTCCCGGTGCCCGGCGAGGCACCAGCGCGCCATGATCGAGCCGCCTCGGCTGACGATGCCGGTGACCCGGCGCGCCGTGAGCGGCACATGCGCGAGGCGGACGCCGGCATGGATGGTGAAATAGTCGATGCCCTGCTCGGCCTGCTCGATGAGCGTGTCCTTGAAGACCTCCCAATCGAGCTTGAGCGGATCGCCGCCGACCTTCTCCAGCGCCTGGTAGATCGGCACCGTGCCGATCGGGACGGGGGAGTTGCGCACGATCCACGAGCGGATGTTGTGGATGTTGCGGCCGGTGGACAGGTCCATCACCGTGTCGGCGCCCCAGCGGGTCGCCCAGACCAGCTTCTCGACCTCTTCGGCGGCCGACGAGGTCACGGCGGAATTGCCGATATTGGCGTTGATCTTGACGAGGAAGTTGCGGCCGATCGCCATCGGCTCGACTTCGGGGTGGTTGATGTTGGCCGGGATGATGGCGCGGCCGCGCGCCACTTCCTCACGCACGAATTCCGGCGTGATGAAGGCCGGAAGGGACGCGCCGAAGCTGTTGCCGTCGGCCAGGGCGGTCTGCGCCCCCTCGAGCATCGTCTCGCGAGCGAGGTTCTCGCGGTGGGCGACGTAGATCATCTCCTCGGTGATGATCCCGGCCTTGGCGAATTCGTACTGTGTCACCAGCTGGCCGGGGCCTGCCTTGCGGATCTGGCGCGTCGCCGGACAAGGGGCGACGAGCTTGTCCTCGGGGACGAAGCCATTGTCTTCGGGCTTGACCGCGCGCGGCGTGATCGTGGCGTAGCCGCGCTTGGCGATCCACGGATCGCGCAGCAGCGGCAGGCCGCCGTTGAGATCGATCCGGGCGTCGGTCTCGGTGTAGGGACCGGACGGATCGTAGACCCGCACCGGGGCCTCCTTCGGATCGCTCAGCGTGACCTCGCGGAACGGCACCCGGATGTCGTCGCGGCCGGCAACGCTCGCATAGACCTTGCGCGAGCCCATGATCGGGCCGGTGGTCACGGCCTGCGGCTGGCCTTTGGCGGGGTCTTGTCCGGAAAGATCTTTGGGAAGGACGGGTGCGTTCATGTCGGATTCGCTCCTGGCGTGGGAGGCGATCCGGTTCGCAACGGTACGTCAGGACGACGGGCACCCACTCGATCGGAGCAGAAGACCCAAGCGCAGTTCCCGTCCCTCCGCCGGTATGAGCCGGATCAGGTTCAAGGGTCAGGGCTCCAGCCCTCTCTCAGCCCCCTTCACGGGGCTCCCCTCGGAACCATTCGAAAGTCTGCGTTCGCGGTCGCTTTGTCAATCGGGAGGAGAAACATCCACGCCGGAGTGAAAGACGCCCGTCCTCACGGGGGAGCGCCGGGCGCCGACATGATGAGCGACCGATTGCTGTCAAAGCATTGTTTTTAATCCATGCCGGCAGCTTATTATTTGCATTAGGCCTGTGAAACACAAAACAAAGGATCCGATGGAGCTTTATCGAGGCGCTGTGCGTTGTAAATTCTGATTTCCCATTCGACAGTCAGGCTGGTTTCTCATGAACAGGCTCGTTCTTGCATCCGCGGCGCTCATCGGCGCCGTCGCGTTCCTACCGGCGACGGCCGATGCGCGTCCCGGCAAGGGCGGCGGCGGCGGAGCCGGCGTCTTCCATGGCCCGACGATGGGTGGCGGCGGCGGCGGCGGACGCGGCTTCGGCGGCGGAGGGTTCAGCGGTGGCAAGATGGGCGGTGGCGGTGCCGGCGTCTTCCGCGGACCGGTCGTAGGCGGCGGCGGGTTCGCCGGTAATCGCGGCTTCGGTGGCGGTCGAGGCGGTGTCGTCACCGGCCCGACTGTGGTCGGAGGCGGCTACGGTCGCGGCGGCGGCGGCTTCAATCGGGGTTATGGCTACAATCGCGGATATGGCCGGGGCTACGGTTACGGCGGCCTCGGGCTTGGGCTGGGCCTTGGCCTCGCGGGTGCCGGTGTCGGCTACGGTTACGGCAGCGGTTATTACGGCAACGGCTATTACGGTGGCGGCGGCTACGGCGGCGGCTACGCTCCGGCCTATTACGGTGGTGCCGTGGAGGTTCAGCAGGATGTCGGCGGGTCCGATCAGGATGTCGCCTACTGCATCCAGCGCTTCCGTTCCTACGATCAGCGCTCGGGGACCTATCTCGGCAATGACGGCCTGCGTCATCGCTGCCCGCAATAGCATCCGGCGCTCAGGCGGAAACGCCTGAGCCACGATCGCTTGGCAAGAGCCGCAACCGATAAGCCCCGCAATCCGTCGTTGCGGGGCTTTGCCGTGTCGTGAGATCGATCTCAGGCCGCCGCGAAAGGTGGCACGCCCATCGGGCACGCATTCTGCAGGCAGATCTTACGGTCCGGGGCGCACCCGGAATGTTCCAGGGAGCGGCCATTCATGACCTTCGACAGATCGCGGCGCACGATGTTCATGGCGGCGCTGGGCCTCGGCGCCGTACTGGTGCTTCCGGTGTCCAAGTCCGTCGCCGACGAGGGCGGGCGGCTCTCGACCCACGTCCTCGATACGCTGAGCGGCAAACCGGCCGGCGGCATGAAGATCGATTTCTACGTCTCCGAGAACGGTGCCTTCCGCCTCGTGATGCAGATGACGACGAATGCGGATGGCCGGACCGACAAGCCCGTCCTCGTCGGTGACGCCCTGAAGGCCGGAAGCTATCAGTTCGTCTTCCACGTGGGCGAGTACTTCAAGGCGAAGGGCGTGCCCCAGGCCGATCCACCCTTCCTCGACATGGTGCCGGTCCAGTTCTCCATCGCCGATGCCAAGGCCCATTACCATGTGCCGTTGCTGACGACCCCCTGGAGCTACTCGACCTATCGCGGCAGCTGAGGGATGCCGCCGCTTCCCGGTGCGATCCTGTTGGCCGCCCTCGCATGGACGACCCTCGATTCCTCGCCTCTCGTTCGGCCGGTGGTCGAGCGGAGCGCGGAGACGGCCCTCGACATGGCGTCCGTGAACGCCCTGTCGCGGCAGGATTTCGTGCGCACCTTCGGCGGGGTGTTTGAGAATTCACCATGGGTCGCCGAACGCGTGGTCGATGCCAGACCGTTCGCCTCTGCGGCCGCACTGCATGCCGCGATGATGGCGGCGGTACGGGCTGCCTCTCCGGCGGAGATACTCGCATTCCTCAATGCCCATCCCGAACTCGCGGGCGCGGAGGCGCGAGCCGCCCGGATGACCGCACATTCCTCCGCCGAGCAGGGCGGCGCCGGTCTCGACCGGATGACGGAGGCGGATTTCGACCGGTTTGACCGGCTCAACGCCGCCTACCGCGAAAAATTCGGGTTTCCCTTCATCATCGCCGTGCGTGGGCGGACCAAGGATTCCATCCTCGCCGAGTTCGAGCGACGGCTCGGGAATCCACGCGACATCGAACGGGACGCCGCGCTGGCCGAGATCTCCCTCATCACCCGGATGCGACTGGAACGGATCCTCGGCCCCGCCTAGATCGTCGGGCGGGATACGATACCCATCCGATCCATCGCGTGGCTCGAACAAGCCGGCATGCCCGCTTCGACGGGACGCCTCCACTTCGGAAGCCACGTCGTGGCGCGCGTCTTTCATCGCCCCAGTGCGCAGTGAGAAGAGCGGAGTTGTGTCCTTGCGGGCATCTTCCGGCATGGCGTAACGGCATGCCATGGTCGCTCCCGGTTCTCTCCTCGCTCCCGACGACATCGCCCACGTCATCCAGGTCGCACTCGCGCCCGCCTTCCTGCTGACGGCGCTGGCGACGCTGCTCAACGTGTTCTCCACGCGGCTCGGGCGCGTGGCCGACAGGGTCGATGACGCCGCCGCCAGCCTGCAGAAGGCGGATGCGGACGAGGCCGCTCACCTGTCGCGTCAATTGTCCTATCTGCGCCGTCGCTCCTTCATGCTCGATGTCGCGGTCGTCCTCGCCTCGATCGGCAGCATCATGACCGGAATCGCGGTGCTGACGCTGTTCGTGGGGGCGTTGCGCGATGCCGCCACGGCTTCCGTCCTGTTCGGCTGCTTCGGCGTGGCCTTGGTCTGTACGGTGGCCGCCATCGTCGCCTTCCTCGTCGAGATCCTGATGGCGGGCCGCCGTGTCAGGGACGAGGTCGACCGCCGCACGATCGAGGCCTCGGACAGGGAAGCGGGCGAGGCGGATGCGCCGTATCGGGAGTCCCGGTCGAGCCGGTTCTGAGCCTCCGGAGAAAGCCGGCATATCCACGTTCGGGACCGTTCCGCGCCCGTCATCGATGCCGGTTCTGCATCGATCCATCCAGTCTTTGAGTTGGACGCCGGGTTCGGGGCGGATTTAGGCTTTATCTTGCAAACGGTTGCCGGGGTACTCCTTCAGGACGTCCGCGAGAACGACCGATGTCCGCCTCGGTAACGACCGGGCGGCCCGACATCTGGGAGAGACGCCATGAGCGCCGGTCTGGTCATGACCGCGGCGAAGCGGAGCCGCGTGCGGCTCCTCGTCGTCACGATGCTGTTTATCGCCACCACCATCAACTACGCCGATCGGGCGACGCTCTCAATTGCCGGCCCGTCGCTGGCCAAGGATCTCGGCCTCGACGCCGTCTCCATGGGCTACGTATTCTCGGCCTTCGCCTGGTCCTACGTCCTCGCCCAGCTTCCCGGCGGCTGGCTGCTCGACCGCTACGGCGCCAAATGGGTCTATGCCGGGGCGATCTTCCTGTGGTCCGCCTTCACGCTGATGCAGGGCGCCGTTGGCTTCTTCACCGGCTTCACGGCGGTGGCCGTGCTGTTCGCCCTGCGTCTCTGCGTGGGCTTGGCCGAGGCGCCGGTCTTCCCGGCCAATGCCCGCATCACCGCCGCTTGGTTTCCCACCGCCGAGCGCGGCACGGCCTCGGCCTTCTTCAACTCCTCGCAATATTTTGCCACCGTCCTGTTCACCCCGCTCATGGGCTTCGTCGTCCACCATTACGGCTGGCACCACGTCTTCACCCTGATGGGCGCGCTCGGCATCGCCTTCGCGCTGCTCTGGACGCAAGTGATGTACGGCCCGAAGGAGCATCCCTCCATCAACAAGGCCGAGCTCGATTACATCGGCGAGGGCGGCGCGCTGCTCGACATGGACGGCCGCGGCGCCGGCGCCTCGGCCGATGCGGGCAAGACCATCAAGCAACTGCTCTCAAACCGCATGCTGCTCGGCATCTATATCGGCCAGTACTGCATCACCACGCTGACCTACTTCTTCCTCACCTGGTTCCCGGTCTACCTCGTGAAGGAGCGCGGGCTCTCGATCCTGCAGGCGGGCTTCGCCGCCGTGCTTCCGGCCCTCTGCGGCTTCGTCGGCGGCATCCTGGGCGGCTGGCTCTCCGACATGCTGCTGAAGCGCGGCTGGTCTCTCACCGCGTCGCGAAAGATTCCGATCGTGGGCGGGATGCTGCTCTCCATGAGCATCATCGGCTGCAATTACGTCCAGGCGGATGCCCTCGTGATCGGCCTGATGGCGCTGGCCTTCTTCGGCAAGGGCATCGGTGCGCTCGGCTGGGCCGTGGTCTCCGACACCTCGCCGCGCTCCACCGGCGGGCTCAACGGCGGCCTGTTCAACACCTTCGGCAACACGGCCGGCATCACCACGCCCATCGCCATCGGCTACATCGTCCAGCAGACGGGATCGTTCAACGGCGCCCTCGTCTTCGTCGGGCTGAACGCGCTGGTGGCGGTGTTCTGCTATCTCGTCATCGTCGGCGAGATCAAACGGGTGGAGCTGCGCTGATCACGTCACCCGATCGGATGGGGACAGAGGCGCGGCCGTGGGGAGACCCGCGGCCGCATCGTCGTTGCGAGGCGCCATGCTGGATTTCGGCCAACTCCGTTGCTTTGCCGCCGTGGCGGAAGAGCTGCATTTCGGCCGCGCCGCCGCCCGGCTGAACATGACGCAGCCGCCCCTGTCGCGGCAGATCCAAGTGCTGGAGCGCGTCCTCGACGTGCAGCTCCTCGACCGGACCAGCCGCTCGGTACGCCTCACCGCCGCCGGGCGCAGCTTCCTGCCCGAAGCCCTGCGCATCCTGCGGCTGGCCGAAACCGCCACCTACGTCACGCGGCAGGTGGCGGCCGGCAGGGCCGGCGTGCTCAAACTCGGATTCACGGCGGCCTCGGCCTACGATTTCCTGCCCCGCCTCGTCATCGCCTGCCGCAACGCGATGCCCGACGTCACCCTGTCCCTGCGCGAGTTGGTGACGAAGGATCAGGTCGAGGCGATCCTGTCGGGCCAGATCGATGCCGGGTTGATCCGCCCGCCGGTGAGCCATGCCGAACTCGACTCCGAGCGCGCCCTGGCCGAGCCGCTGGTGGCGGCGCTTCCCGCCGATCATCCGCTGGTTGGACGAGAGGCGATCACGCTGCGCGACCTCCACGGCGAACCCTTCATCGCCTATGCCTCGCACGAGGCGAGCTACTTCCACCATCTTCTCGACAGCCTGTTCGTGGGCGCCGGCGTCCAGCCGCGCATCCTCCAGCAATTGACGCAGATCCACTCGATCCTGGCCCTCGTCCGCGCCGGGATCGGCCTCGCCTTGGTGCCGGCGGCGGCCGAGCGCCTGCGCTTCGAGGGCATCGTGTTTCGCCCGCTCGCTCTGGCGCAGCCGCAGCCGGCCGAGCTTCACCTCGCATGGCGGCGCGGAAGCGACGTGCCGCTCCTCACCCCGTTGCGGGCGATCCTGAGAGAAATGCCGGCCTGAACTCGTCGATCGATGCTTCTCGTGCATCGATCGATCCAGCCTTTAGCTTGGACCGGCATCGCCGGACTTTCTAGAACAGGACCGGCAAGACGGTGCGCAGACGCCGCTGCATCCAGTTCGGGAGAACGCTCATGCAGGTCGAATCCACGCCAAATGCCTCGCGCGGCCTCTCGCGCACGCCGACCGTCACCGCCATCAAGGTCGTGCCCGTCGCCGGTCGCGACAGCATGTTGCTCAACCTCAGCGGCGCGCACGGCCCCTTCTTCACCCGCAACCTCGTCATTCTCACCGACTCGACCGGCGCCACCGGCCTCGGCGAGGTGCCCGGCGGCGAGCGCATCCGCCAGACCCTGGAGGATGCGGGCGACCTCGTGATCGGCCGCCCCATCGGCGATTGGCAGGCCGTGCTCAACGCCATGCGCAGCCGGTTCGCCGACCGCGATGCGGGCGGGCGCGGGCTTCAGACCTTCGATCTGCGCGTCACCATCCATGCGGTGACGGCGATCGAATCCGCCTTCCTCGATCTTCTCGGCCAGTTCCTCGACGTGCCGGTGGCCGCCCTCCTCGGCGAGGGCCAGCAGCGCGACGCCGTCGAGATGCTCGGCTACCTGTTCTATGTCGGCGATCGCCGCCGCACCGACCTGAACTACCGCGAGCCGGAAGCCCGCGACGGCTGGTTTCGCCTACGCGACGAGGAGGCCCTCACGCCCGACGCCGTCGCCCGGCTGGCGGAGGCCGCCTACGAGGCCTATGGCTTCAACGACTTCAAGCTGAAGGGCGGCGTGCTCTCCGGTGAGGAGGAGATCGCGGCGGTGACCGCGATCCACCAGCGCTTCCCCAAGGCCCGCGTCACCCTCGACCCCAACGGCGCATGGTCGCTGCGGGAGGCCATCGACCTCTGCAAGGGGCGCGGCGACGTCCTCGCCTATGCCGAGGATCCGTGCGGAGCCGAGGACGGCTTCTCCGGCCGCGAGATCATGGCCGAGTTTCGCCGCGCCACCGGGCTTCCGACCGCCACCAACATGATCGCCACCGATTGGCGCCAGATGAATCACGCGATCCAGCTCGGCTCCGTCGATATCCCCCTGGCCGACCCGCATTTCTGGACCATGGCCGGCTCGGTCCGTGTGGCGCAGCTCTGCCGCGACCACGGCCTGACCTGGGGCTCGCATTCGAACAACCATTTCGACGTGTCGCTCGCCATGTTCACCCATGTCGCCGCCGCCGCACCGGGCCGCGTCACCGCCATCGACACCCACTGGATCTGGCAGGACGGCCAGCGTCTGACCAAGGAGCCGCTGCAGATCCGCGGCGGCCTCGTGCGGGTGCCGGAGCGGCCCGGCCTCGGCATCGAACTCGACTGGGCCGAAGTCGAGGCGGCTCATGCCCTCTACCGGCGCCATGGCCTCGGGGCGCGGGACGACGCCTCGGCCATGCAGTTCCTGGTGCCGGACTGGACCTTCGACAACAAGCGTCCGTGCCTGGTGCGCTGAACCGACCTCGTCCGCTGAATTTGCCTCGTGCGCTGAAGGAAACGCGACGATGACCGATATCCTCACCAACCGCTTCAAGGCGGCGCTCAATGCGGGCCACCAGCAGATCGGCCTGTGGTGCAGCCTCGCCAGCTCGATCTCCACCGAGGTCGTGGCCGGCTCCGGCTTCGACTGGCTCCTCCTCGACATGGAGCATTCGGCCAACGACCTGCGCGATGTCTATGCGCAGGTCCAGTCGATGATGGAGAGCTCGGCCAACGCCATGGTGCGGATGCCGAGCGACGAGCCCATCGCGATCAAGCGCATCCTCGATACCGGCGTGCAGTCGCTGATGATCCCCAATATCGACGATGCCGATCAGGCCCGCCGCGCAGTGGCCGCCACCCGCTATGCCCCGCGCGGCGTGCGCGGCTTCTCGCAGGCCCCGCGCGCCGCCCGCTTCGGCCGCATCCCGGATTACCATTCCCGCTGCGAGGCGGAGATCTTCGTCGCCGTGCAGATCGAGTCGCGCCGGGCACTCGACAATCTCGAGGAGATCGCCGCGGTGGAGGGCGTCGACGGCGTCTTCATCGGACCCGGCGATCTCTCCACCAGCCTCGGCTATATCGGCCGGCAGAACCACGCCGACGTGGTGACGATCGTCGAGGAGACGATCGCCCGCATCCGTCGCTCGGGCAAGCATGCCGGCATCCTCACCGCCAACGAGGAACTGGCGCATCGCTACATCGCGGCCGGCACACGCTTCACGGCGGTGGGCTCGGATATGGGCCTCCTCGCCCGCACCTCCGAGGCCCTCGCCGCACGCTTCCGCTGACCCTTCGCCCGCATCCGGAGAGACACATGGATATCGGCTTCATCGGCCTCGGCATCATGGGCGCGCCCATGGCCGGACATCTCATCGCGGGCGGCCACGCCCTCCACCTGAAGACCCGCCGCGAGGTGCCGCAGACCCTGATCACCGCCGGCGGCCGGCCCTGCGCCAGCGCCGCCGAATTGGCCGAGCGCTCGGACATCGTCATCCTGATGCTGCCCGATACGCCCGATGTCGAGGCCGTGCTGTTCGGCGCGGCCGGCGTGGCCGAGGGCGTGAAATCCGGCGCCGTGGTGGTCGACATGAGCTCGATCTCGCCCATCGCCACGCGCGATTTCGCGGCTCGTCTCGCGACGCGCGGCGTCGATTACCTCGACGCCCCCGTCTCGGGTGGCGAGGTCGGCGCCAAGAACGCAGCCCTGTCGATCATGGTCGGGGGCAAGGACGAGGTCTTCGAGCGGGTGAAGCCGCTCCTCGACCTCATGGGCAAGACCGTGACCCATGTGGGCGAGACCGGCGCCGGTCAGGTCGCCAAGGTCGCCAACCAGATCATCGTGGCACTCACGATCGAGGCGGTGGCCGAGGGGCTGCTCTTCGCCTCGAAGGCGGGGGCCAACCCGGCCAAGGTCCGCCAGGCCATCACCGGAGGTCTCGCGACCTCGCGCATCCTCGAATTGCACGGCGAGCGCATGATCAAGCGCACCTTCGATCCGGGATTCCGCATCGCTCTCCACCAGAAGGACCTGAACCTCGCTTTGGAGAGCGCCCGGTCGCTCGGTCTCGCCCTGCCGGGGACGGCGATGGCGCAGCAGCTCTTCTCCGTCTGCGCCGCCAACGGCGCCGGCAACGCGGACCATTCCGCCCTGGTGCGTGCCCTCGAAATCATGGGCCATCATCAGGTGGCGGAGGGGTAGGGCGGATCGCGCCCGCCGTTCCCTCGGTCTTATGCGCCGTGCGTGTCGAGCCAGCGCACGGCGCCGCTCAGGTCGAAGCCGCGTTCCTGTCCGTAGGCCGTGAGGTCGTCGCGGCCGAGGCGCCCCGCCAGAACCTCGCTCAAGGCCCAGAGCGTGATCGAGCGGGTGCCGCTGCGGCAATGGGCGATGACCGGGCCGGATGCGCCGTCCACGGCCTCCCGGAACCGCGCGATTTCGTCTCGGGTGATGCCGGGGCCGGTGACGGGGAGGTGGAGGTAGGCGAGCCCCGCCGCCTCGGCCGCCTTGGCCTCGGCCGCGTTCCCCGGCTGGCCCGGCTCCTCGCCGTCGGGGCGGTTGTTGATCAGCAGGGCGAATCCGCTCGCAGGCAGGGAAGCGATCTCCGCCTCATCCGGCTGGCCGGAGACCGACAGGCGGGAATCGATGGGCGTGATGTTCATGGCGAGATTGCCTCGGGATGTGACGTCCGGCAGCGGGGTTCCGGTCGAAAATGGGCCTTCGCCCGAGTGATACAAGCCGATGCCGCCCTGGTCGCGATGCTCTACTTGCCCATCCATTCGTGCCCGGCGACCAGCGCCTCGACCGAGCGCGTCCAGGTGCCGGGCTGGTCGGTGGCGCCAGTGCCGAGCGCACGCTGGACCATGACGCTGTCGCTCCAGCGGCCGTATTTGTAGCCCACCGCCGGAAGTAGGCCCACGCGGGTGAAGCCGCAGGCCTCGTGGAGGCGAAGGGATGCCTCGTTCTGCGCGTCGATATAGCCGATCATCTGGCGGTAGCCGCCGGCGGCGCAGGCCTCGATCAGCGCGGGCAGGAGGCGCCGGCCGATGCCCGCGTTCAGGTGCTCGTGATGGACGTAGATCGAGTGCTTGAGCGTGTAGCGATAGGCCGGGCGCTTGCGGAACGGCACGGCATAGGCATAGCCCGCCACGACCCCGTCGCGGTCGGCGACGAGGTGCGGCAGGCGCTTCTTGCGCATGGCCTTGCGGCGGCGCTTGAGATCGTCGGGGTGAAGCGGGTCTTCCTCGAAATCGCCGACATCGCCGACGCCCCGCCGGATGTGGTGGGCGTAGATCGACACCATGGCCGGCACGTCCGCATCAGAGGACGGCCGGATGATCACTTCGGGATCGGAGGCGGTGGGCGGCCCGTCCGGACTCACGGGCGATTCTCGCGCATGACGTAGGTGTAGAACCGGATCGTCCCATCGGGATCGACGTTGCGGAACACGCCCTGGATCTCGGCCTCGAACCCCGGGAACAGGTTCGCCGACCGCTCGAACATCTTGAAATAGTCCAGCATGGGTTTCGCCCGCTCGTCCAATCGCTCGCCCGGCAGCACCGTGCCGATGCCCGGCGGGTAGACCAGAAGCAAGGTCGTCGCCACGCGGCCTTCCGCTTCCGCGATCGGCACGTAATCGACGTTGTTGCGGGTGAGCTGCTGCACCGCCTCCTTCGGGGTCATCACCATTTCGGGCAGGTGCCCCGGCTCGAACTGCTTGCGCTGGAGCGTGCTGGTGCCGTGCTCGCGGTGGAAGGCGTGAAAATCGGCGCAGAGGTCGCGCAGGCGCACGCCCTTGTAGCGGTTGGGCCGGCGCCGGACGAATTCCGGCATCGCCTCCTCCAACGGGACGTTCTCGTCGTGCAGGCGCTTGAAGGCGACGAGGCCGGAGATGAGCGTGCCGGCTTTCGAGGATTCGACGCCCGGCGTCAGCAGGAAGAGCAGCGAGTTGAGATCGTTCTTCTCGGCGACGATGCGGTTCTCGCGGAGATACTGCGCCACGATGGGGGCGGGCACGCCGTGCTCGGCATATTCGCCGGTCTTGCGGTCGAAGCCCGGGGTGAGCACGGTGAGCTTGTTCGGGTCGGTCATCGCATAGTTCGACGCCACATGGGTGAAACCGTGCCAGGCGGCGCCCGGCGTCAGCTCCCAGTATTTCGCATCGCTGGCGAGTTCGTCCGTCGAGATGCTCTCCCACGGCACCTTGCCCTCCGGGCCCTTCACCGTGTCCGGCACGAAGGGGTCGAAGAACCAGCGGCGCAGGGGATCGCCCTCCTTCTCCTCGAACTCGCGGCGGATGGCGCGCACCTTCTTGCGCCACTCGATGCCGAGGCGGATCGTGTCGTCCCACAGGACCACGCCGGAGCGGCCCTTCATCATCTGCGCGCCCACATCGAGGGAGGCGAAGAGCGGATAGAACGGCGAGGTCGAGGCGTGGACCAGGAAGGTCTCGTTGAAGCGCCGGTGCTCGATGCGCCGGGTCTGGCCGCGAATGTGGCTGTCCTTGGTGTGGATCTGCGACGCCTGCGAGAAGCTCGCCAGCTGCTTGTGGGTCGATTGCGTGGCGATGATGCCCGGCGAGGTCTCGTCGAGATTCTTCAGGCCCATGGCGAATCTGCCGGCGAAGAGCGGGTGGAACTTCATGAAGCCCGCCCAGGCCTCGTCGAAGAGGATGTAGTCGCAGAGGTGACCGATCTTCTCCATGATCATCTGCGCGTTGTAGATCGTGCCGTCATAGGTGCATTGCTCGACGACGGCGACGCGGAACGGGCGCTCGCGCTTCCACGCGTCCTTGTCGGTGATCAGCGGGTTGGTGCGGATCTTCTCGCGGATGGCCGCCTCGTCGAGGGCCTCGTGGTACATCGGGCCGATCAGTCCGAAACAGTTGCGGTCGGTCTCGAGGAAGACCGGGACCGCACCGCCGAGGAACAGGGCGCCGTGATGCGCCGCCTTGTGGTTGTTGCGGTCGAACAGCACGAGGTCGCCCTCGGCCACCAGGGCCGACAGCACGATCTTGTTGGAGGCCGAGGTGCCGTTGAGGACGAAGTAGGTCTTCTCGGCGCCGAAGATGACGGCGGCCTCCTTCTGCGCCTTCAGGGCGGGGCCCTCGTGGACCAGCAGGTCGCCGAGATCGAGCACGGAATTGTCGAGATCGTCGCGAAACACCGCTTCGCCGAGATGCTCGACGAAGATGCGGCCGATGGGTGAGCGATTGTAGAAGATACCGCCGTTATGGCCGGGGCAGGTCCAGAGCTGGTTGCCCTGCTCGGCGTAATCGACCAGCGCGCCGAAGAACGGCGTCTTCAGGGTCTCGGCATATTGCTTGACCCGGCTCACGAGGCCGCGGGCGATGTAATCGGGGGTCTCTTCGGCGAGGAAGATGTAGCCGTCGATGAAGTCGAGCACCTCGACGGGGATGTCCTCCAGGCGCTTGCGGCGGACCATGATGACGATGGGCATCTCGAGCCCGCGCTTCCTCATGAGGTTGATCAGCGCGGCAGCCTTGCCGTCGAGGCCGCGCTTGCCCCAATCCACCACCATGCAGCCGATGGCGGCATCGGTCTGGACCGCGATGGCCGCATCCTCCACGCGCCGTGCCCGCACCACCTCGAAGCCGAGCTTTTCGATGGAGGTGAGGATCTGTTGGACGCGTACGCCCTCAAGATCGTCCGGGTCGAAATTCGGCGCGCACATGAGCACGGTGAAGCGGCGAAAGAAGTCCATGCGGGGGTAGGCTCCGGATTGTCGGGTCGTTGGAGGGCGGTGTGGGCGCGTTCGCGCCCCGGATCAACCGGGGCGTCCGGAAAGTCCGAGGCGGCGGATGACGAGGTAGACGGCCAGCGCCGCGCCGAGGCCGATGCCGAGGGCGATCAGCGATCCGCTGTCGGATTCCGAGAAGAACAGCCCCTTGGTGTTCATGCCGAAGATGCCCGTCACCAGGGTCGGCGGCAGGAACAGGGCCGTGAGGATCGAGAGCGTGAAGAGCTGGCGGTTGGTCAAGGCCGTCGTGCGGGCGGCGATCTCGTCCTGCAGCAGGCGACACCGCTCGGACAGGACATGCATGTCGCGATGGAGCGAATCGAGGCGCTGGACCACCCGCGCGGCCATCGCGCCGATGGCCTCCGGCAATTGGTCGTCTTCCGTGCCGGCCTCGTCCTCGAGCCGGTGAAACACCGCCCGCAATCCGGCGAGCTGGCGGTGGGATCGCACGGATTGGCGCCGAATCGGGCCCAGGGGCCTCGCATCGTCGGCCTTGGCGTCATCGAGCATGTCGTCCTCGATGGCATCGAGCGCCGAGGACAGCCGATTGGTCGTCGCGGTGAGGGCTTCGATGGTGCTCCCGACGAAGCGCTCCAACAACTTGGCCGGACCCGGAACGAGGGCGCCGGACAGGACCGCGTCGCGTGCGGTCACCGCACAGGCCGTTGCGTGGCGACGGCCGCTCACGAGGAAGCGCGGTCCGAGCACGCAATGGAGGCGACCGTTCGGCTCCTCGCTCGACGAGCCGTCGAAGGCGCGCTCCCGATCCGCGATCACGAATCCGGCATGAGGGCCATCGACGACGATGCGCTGATGATCGTCGCGGGCGAAGGTCGCCGCGGCGAGCCGAGGCGGACCGAGGCGTCCCTCGGCGATCAACGCCTCGATGCGGGCATCGACGAGATCGAAATGAAGCCAGACGAAGCCGTCATCGTCGCCTTCGAGAGGGGGGAGGTTGTCCCCCGGTTCGATACGGCTTCCCTGTCCGTCCGCAGTGAAGCGCAGGGCGAAGATCAGTCCCGGAAGGGACGCTTCCTCGATGAGGAGATGCGGCATGGTGCGGTCGCGGCGATCGTGGCCGGCAAAATACCGGCTCACCGCCGCGCTGGATCGCAACGCTGGGCGACACTGTGATGACGGCAGGACGCACCTGCCGGACAACATCCCGCGTGCGACGGCCGCGATCAGACGATCGATGGCCGGAATCTTTTCTCAGCGGGCGACCGAACCCCTGTCCGCTTCCTTGACGCTCTTGTCCGCATCCCGGGGGAGCATGCCCTTATCGGCCTCTTTGCGAAGTTCATCCGCGAGAACCGTCGCCTGATTGCCGACGAAGATCTTCATGTGAGGCGGCAAGACGGCCCAAACGACCGCGAAGATGAACACCGAACCGACCATGCCGTAGGCGATACCTTCCATGATTCCCAACCATCCGAGCAACAGCGGAATGCTGCTCACGATCAAGCCGATGAAAGAACTTTCCGTCAGGAAGTAGACCGAGAAAAAGGTAACGACGGCCAGAGCGACGGGCTTGATAAAACGGACGACATAACGGTCCATGGCATTTTCCTTCGGGTGTGACGACCATCGGCAGCGATGGAATAATTGAGAATTGCGCTCCACCGACCGTCGTGATCTTCTCGCAATGAAAACCGACGATATATTGCATATACCGGATGTGCTATTATCCCACCGAGTCGTAACAACTTGATGAATAGCTGATACTCGGCGCCTGATCATGAGTCTAGCAATCATCCTGCCATTTTGGTCGGGCCAAAATTTTGGTGGACGAATATGGAGAGGCCGCATGTGGCCCATTGCGGTCGCTCTAATGTCATGTGGGTGGTCTAAATATCCCGGCGATCTCCATACTTTCAGGAAGACCACGCCATGGACGGCACCCGCGCCGGAACACGCCCTTTCGACATCGAGGCCATCCGTCGGGAAATGGCCGATGATTTCGATGAAGAGCTGGAGATGGAACTCGAGGACGAGCGTCTTGAGCAGCTCGCCAGCGAGATCGGCACGAAAGCGCGGCCGGCGACGATGGATCGCAAGGTGTATTTTCGCGAGCTGTTCCGGCTGCAGCACGAGCTGGTCCGGCTGCAGGACTGGGTCCAGGCGCAGAAGCTACGAGTGGTCGTGATCTTCGAGGGTCGCGATTCCGCCGGCAAGGGCGGCGCGATCAAGCGGATCACCCAGCGTCTCAACCCGCGGGTCTGTCGGGTCGCCGCGCTTCCGGCTCCGAACGAGCGCGAGCGCACGCAATGGTACTTCCAGCGCTATGCCGCGCATCTGCCGGCCGGCGGCGAGATCGTCCTGTTCGACCGCTCCTGGTACAACCGGGCCGGTGTCGAGCGGGTGATGGGCTTCTGCACGCCGGAGCAGTACGAGGAGTTCTTTCAATCCGCCCCGGAATTCGAGCGCATGCTGGTGCGCTCGGGCATCATCGTGCTCAAATATTGGTTCTCGATCACCGACGAGGAGCAGGAGATGCGCTTCAACATGCGCATCCACGACCCCCTGAAACAGTGGAAGCTCTCGCCCATGGACGTGGAATCCCGCCGACGCTGGGAGGATTACACGAAGGCGAAGGAAGTGATGCTCGCCCGCACCCATATCCCAGAGGCGCCCTGGTGGGTGGTCGAGGCCGTGGACAAGAAGAGGGCCCGCCTCAACTGCATCAGCCATCTCCTGACGCAGATCCCCTACGGCGACGTGGAGCACCCGCCGGTGCATCTGCCCGAGCGCATGCGCCACGAGGATTATGCGCGCCAGCCGGTGGCGCCGGAGATGTTCGTCCCCGCCCTGTTCTGACCGGATGGGGTGAATCGTCGGCCGGACCCGCGCAAAGTTTCCCGCCGTGGCCGCGGTTGCCCAAAGCGGCCCGTATCGGCAAAACCCGTTGTCGAACGGGCCGATCCCCGGCTGGTCGGACAATGGGACCCCGCATGAACGCCACCGACGAGATCCTGTTCGACACCGACGATGCCGGTGTCGCCCGCATCGTTCTCAACCGGCCGCAGGCGCGCAACGCGCTGACTTTCGCGATGTATCAGGGCCTCATCGACCTGTGCGGGACGATCGAGGCGGACGAGCGGATCAAGGTCGTCGTCATCACCGGCGCCGGTGAGAAAGCCTTCGCCGCCGGCACCGACATCGCCCAATTCCGCGGCTTCTCCGGCGCCGAGGATGCCCTCGGCTACGAGCGCTTCATGGACAGGGTGCTCAGCGCGCTGGAACGCCTGCGCGTGCCCGTCATCGCCGCCATCGCCGGGGCCTGCACGGGCGGCGGGGCCGCCATCGCCGCCTCCTGCGACCTGCGCATCGCCACCCGCGATGCCCGGTTCGGATTCCCCATCGCGCGGACGCTGGGCAATTGCCTGTCGATGTCCAACCTCCGGCGCCTGTCCGGCCTCATCGGTCCGGCTCGGGTGAAGGACATGATCTTCACGGCCCGTCTGTTCGGCGCGGAGGAGGCGCTGGCGGCCGGCCTCGTCGGTGAAGTGGTGGAGGATGCCGCCGCCCTGCACGCCAGGGCCTCGGAGCTCGCGACCCTGATCGCCGGCCACGCTCCGCTGACCCTGCGCGCCACCAAGGAAGGTCTGCGCCGGCTCGCGGCCGAAGAGGACAGCGTGGATGAGCGTCCGGACGACGACCTCATCCTGCTCTGCTACACCAGCGCCGATTTCCGCGAGGGCATGGAGGCGTTCCTCGCCAAGCGCCCGCCGAACTGGACCGGCCGGTAAGGCGCTTTTCCAGATAAGGCGCTCTTCGAAGCGCTCCGCCCCGGTGCGGATGTGGGCAGCACGACACACCGGGTCGGGAAAGCGACCCGTCGCCTTGCTCCCTCGGCCCGGTTGCAGCCCTGTCATGTTCTTCATGATAGGGGTCGAGGAGGGGAAAGCTCGCCCTGGAACACGCTTTTTCCGAGGGATGATGCGCCGCTCGTTTCGTCTCGCGACCGCCGCCGCCGCGCTGATAATGGGCTTTGCCGTTACGCGAGCCCATGCCCAGACCGCGGCGGAGGACACGGCGCGGCGTGCGCGCCTGGCGCTCGAGGGGCTCGACATCGGATCGGCGCGCGGCGCCGGCGGCGATCCGCAGACCTCGGTGGCGCAGTCGGTGACCTCGGCCAAGCCTTCGGCCAACCTCAACACCTCGATCCAGGATTCGCTCGGACCCTATGGCGACCCCTACGGTGTGCGCTCGTTCCTGAAGACGAAGGGCATCGAGTACAGCCTCACCTATATCGGCGAGAGCTTCGGCAACGCGACCGGCGGGGCGCGGCGCGGCGCGATCTACGAGGGCCGCCTCGACGTCCAGTTCGATGCCGATCTCGACACGCTGCTCGGCTGGCAGGGGGCGGCCTTCCACACCAACCTCTACCTCATCCACGGCACCGGCCTGTCGCGCTACTACGTCAACAACTTCATCACGGTGAGCGCCATCGAAGCGCTGCCGTCCTCGCGGCTCTACGAACTCTGGATCGAGCAGAAGCTCTTCGACGGGCAGTTCGGGCTCAAGGTCGGGCAGATCGCCGCCGATACCGAATTCGCGGTGAGCCAGACCGGCACGCTGTTCATCAACTCCACCTTCGGCTGGCCCAACATCATGGCCGAGGTGCTGCCGAGCGGCGGTCCGATCTATCCGCTGGCGGTGCCGGCGATCCGGGCGAAATACGTGCCGAACCAGAATTTCTCGCTGCAGGTCGGCATCTTCGACGGCGATCCGGCCGGGCCGAACCCGAGCGATCTCGATCCGCAGCGTCGCAACCGCACCGGCACGAATTTCCGCACCGGCGATCCCGCCCTGGTCATCGCCGAGGCCGCCTACGCGTACAATATCGCGCAGGGCGATGTCGGCGATCCGGGCACGGTGACCCTGGGCGGCTGGCACCATTTCGGCCGGTTCAACAGCCAGCGCTTCGACAATGCCGGTCGCTCGCTGGCCGATCCGTCCACCACCGGAATCGCCCGGCGCTTTCGCGGCGATAGCGGCCTCTACGGCATCATCGACCAGACCATCTACCGCGAGCCCGATGACCCGAACGACGGCGCCAGCGTGTTCGTGCGCCTCTCCGGATCACCGTCCGACCGCAACATCGTCGATTTCTACACCGATGCGGGCATCGCCTATAAGGGCCTGTTCAAGGGGCGGTCCGACGATACGATCGGCATCGCCTTCGCGCTCGCCCGCATCTCGGACAGCGCGCGTGGATTCGACACCGATACGATCCTCCTCGGCGGCGGCAGCGGACCCCGGCGTAGCAGCGAGGCGGTGGTCGAGGCGACCTACCAGGCCGTGCTCGGGCCCGGCGTGACGGTGCAGCCCGACATCCAGTACATCTTCCGCCCGAGCGGCGGCGTGCCCAACCCGCGCGTTCCCGACGGTGCCCGGATCAAGAACGCCGCCGTGTTCGGTTTGCGGGCGACGGTCCGGTATTGAGAGGCCGACATCGGCATCCCATCGCGAGGCGGCAATCCAGGCCCGGTCATGGCTCCAGACTGCCGCGATAGGCGACGATCAGACCGATGAGCGGCACCTGGATGGTGATGTCGAACGAGAACCGTCCGTCCGTCTCGGTCTCGAACGACGCGCCCGACGGCAGCAGGCGCCCGGGCATGGGAATGCCCAGGACCGACCACCGCCGTGGGACGAAGAACAGACGCTGCCGATCCCGGACCAGGGCGAGAGAGACGCGTACGATCCCGAACCGCTCGACGAGAAGATAGTGATCCCGTCCCGCTCCGGCGGACTGGACCGAGGTGAAGACCTTTCCTCCGAAATCCCGAATCCACCGCTCGCCTCCCCGCTCCGGCACGAACGTCACGGTGACGGGCACGTCGGCGGTCGCGTCGGGAAATCCCATCGCCACTCCGATGATCCGCGCCAGAAACCCGGTTCCCCGTTCTACCCGCGCCGAGCCCCGCCAGCGGCGCGTCTCGAACGCGTCATGCAGTTCCCTGACCCGTGGCGGCAGCGCATCGAAGGCCGAGCCGAGAATCCGACGGTAGAGCGAGCCATCACGATCGTCCTCGCGGAAGCCCGACACGGTGGCACGATCGCGGAACAGCGCGTCGTCATCGCTCCATCGGTGCGGCGGCGGCGTCGCGGCTCCTGCGCGATCCGGTCGGCTCACAGGATGCGGTCCCTGTAGTGCGGCGGAGCCATCCAGCAGGTTTCTCGCTCGCCGAACACGCGATAGCGGTTGCGCGCGATCCAGCGGTAGACGGGATCGCGCATCGCGGCGGGGATGATCCTCAGGATCGCGGCCAGCCTCCAGGGAAAGCCGAGCTTCTCGTAGATGCTGAGCACGGCGTCGCTGTCCCGGCGCGCGCGACCCCCTTCGACGACGAGCATGCTGACCGGATCGTCCGGATCCATGCCGTGCTGGCGATAGAGCATCTGTCCGACCTCGCTCTGCATGGAGGCCAGACGAAACACCGCGTGCCTGTCGCGTTCCAGGACGAACCGGGCATTGGCCGAGCACAGCACGCATTCGGCATCGAACAGGATGACCGGACCGTTGAACGTGTCGTTGGCCTGCGGCGTCGCTCTCATGTGCTCACTTGCTCACGCGCTCGCCTGGCTGACGAACTTCGTCGTCAGGTAGGCCTCGATCGCTTCCGAGCCGCCTTCGCTGCCGTAGCCGGAATCCTTGACGCCGCCGAAGGGGGTCTCGGGAAAGGCGAGGCCGTGGTGGTTGATGCCGAGCATGCCGCTCTCGACGCGGGCGGCGATCTCCGTCGCGCGGGAGGCCGATCGGGTATAGGCGTAGGCGGCCAGACCATAGGGAAGGCGGTTCGCCTCGGCGAAGGCGGCCTCGTCGTCTGAGAAGCGCTGGACCAGGGCGACGGGGCCGAACGGCTCCTCGTTCATGATCCGCGCCGTGAGAGGCGTCTCGGCGAGCACGGTCGGTTCGAAGAAATTGCCGCGGTTGCCGATGCGCTTGCCGCCGGTGCGCAGCTCGGCCCCCTGCGCCACGGCATCGGCCACCAGGGATTCCATCGCCTCGCGCCGGCGGGCATGGATCAGCGGCCCCATCGTGGTCTCGGGGTCGAGCCCGTCGCCGACCTTGATGCTTCGCGCATGGGCCACGAACCCGTCGACGAAGCGGTCGTAGACGGAATCGTGGATGAGGAAGCGGGTCGGCGCGACGCAGACCTGGCCGGCATTGCGGAACTTGTTGGCGCCGAGGATCGAGACGGCCTTCTCCACATCCGCGTCGGCGAAGATCAGGGCCGGGGCGTGCCCACCGAGTTCCATGGTGACGCGCTTCATGTGGCGCCCGGCCAGTGCCGCGAGCTCCTTGCCCACCACGGTCGAGCCGGTGAACGAGATCTTGGCGACGACCGGATGGGGGATGAGGTAGGCCGAGATCTCGGCCGGATCGCCGAAGACGAGGGATAGGACGTCTCCCGGTACGCCGGCATCGAGGAAGGCGCGGACGAGGGCGGCGCAACTGGCCGGCGTGTCCTCGGGGCCCTTCAGGATGACCGGGCAGCCGGTGCAGAGGGCCGCCGAGAGCTTGCGGACGGCCTGGTTGATCGGGAAGTTCCAGGGCGTGAAGGCGGCGACGACCCCCACCGGCTCGCGCAGGACCATCTGGGTCACGCCCGAGAACCGTGCCGGGATGATGCGGCCGTAGGCGCGCTTCCCTTCCTCCGAGAACCAGTCGATGACGTCGGCGGCGGCCAGCGTCTCCATCCGCGCTTCGGCCAGCGGCTTGCCCTGTTCCAGCGTCATCGTCCGGGCGATGTCCTCGACGCGGGCGCGCAGGAGGTCGGCGGCCCGGCGCATGATCTTGGCGCGCTCGAACGGCGCCACCTTGCGCCATTCCGCGAGGCCGCGCCGGGCGGCCTCCAGAGCGCGATCGAGATCACCCTTGGTCGCCACCGCGACGGTGCCGATCGTGTCGCCGGTGGCGGGGTTGAGGACGGGAATCGTTCGTGCATCGGAACCGGGCGTCCAGGTCCCGGCGATGTGAAGGGTCACGTCCGGATAGGTCATCGGCGGCTCACGCTGTTCAAGGAGCGTGGGTTTTCCGCCCTTCGCGTAACGGCCGCAACCCTCGTGGCCGCAATTCAGGCCCGCCGTCTCACGCGGCGATGCGAACCCTCGCCTCGTCGGCGCCCTTCACCGTCACCGTGCCGCCGCGCGTCGCCTGGAGCGTGCCGCCACGGGGAATCACGATCCAGCCATCCTTGCAATCGTCTATGGGCTCGGAGACCACCACGAGGCCGCTCTCGGTCTGGCGGTAATACAGGCTCGGCGGGCGGCCGTCGCAGGCCCAGCGAAAGGCCGTCAGCGTCTCGCCATCCGTGACGACGGAGGTGAAGCGCAGGGGCTCGGTGATGCCGGCGGCCTGCATCAGGTCGCGCACGGTGACAAGGGTCTCGGCCATGGCGCCGACCGGGTCCTCGGCGAGGCCGTTGGCCAGCGCCAACAGGAAGATCGCCTCGGAATCGGTGGTGCCCCGCCGTGCCTCGTAGAGCGAATCGGGTATCAGCGCCTCGATCCGGCGCTTGATGCGGTGATAGCCGCCGATCTGGCCGTTATGCATGAACAGGTGCCGCCCATGGGCGAAGGGGTGGCAGTTCGCCCGCGTGGTGGCCGTGCCGGTGGACGCGCGGACATGGGCGAAGAACATCCGCGCACGAACCTGCTGGCAGAGATTGACGAGGTTCTCGTCCGACCAAGCCGGGCAGACGTCGCGATACTGGCCGGGATCGGCGCGCTCGCCGTACCAGCCGATGCCGAAACCGTCGCCATTGGTCTCGGTCTTCGCCTCCGTGGCGTGAAGCGACTGATGCACCAGCGAGTGCGTCGGTGCGCAGACGAGATCGGTCAGGAAGACCGGATCACCGCTATAGGCGAGAAAGCGGCACATGACTGAGCAACGACCCCCTCTGTCGGCAACCATCCCCGGACCGGGAAACAGAAACCGTTCCACACTTCTGCTCGATGGTCTTCGAACTGTAACATTCGTTCTTTTGCAGTGAACAGTTCGTTAATGCAGCGCAGCATGCCTGAACCTTGTGCGTCTGCGCAGGCAATGCGCAAATACGCTCCGTTCCATGCAGGCCGACCTCACGCATCCCGAGTGCCTTCCGGGTCCTAGCGGGTCACATAGCCCGTTTTGCGGCGGTTCCACCGATTTCGTTGCGGGACGCGCATGGCCGCTGTCGCGGATGAAACTCTTGCCGATAGCCGTCAGTCGGCGCAGCCTTTCGCACACACGAATCATTAACTCGGGGCCCGGTGCCCGCATGGCCGTCATCACGCCGGCCCTCATTTCCAGAAGGAGACCTCATGGATCGCGACATCCTCACCGCAGCCGATACCGCCTTGCCGGCTCAGATCGATGGCCTTTTCGCTCTCGTGGTCGAGGACGATGCAGCGGTCCGCAACCTCGCCACCGCCATCCTGGAGGAGACGGATCTCGACGTCATCGCCTGTGACAGCGCGGAGGCGGCCATCGGCGTGCTGGAGCGCAAGGGCATGAACGTGGCACTGCTGTTCGCCGACGTCCGCCTCGGCGGCCCGATGGACGGGATCGCCCTGGCCCGGACGGTGGAGCGCCGCTGGCCCGACGTGCGGATGGTCCTGACCTCGGGCTACGACGAGCGCAGCACCGGTCGCCTGCCCGAACAGGTGGTCTACATGCAGAAGCCGTGGCGCGCCCTCGACGTCCTGGTGGAAGCCGGACACGCCTCGGCCGCCGCAGGAGCCGCTGCCGCCTGAGCGACCAACGAAACAACGCCCGCGCCGCTTAGGCGGCCAGGCGTCGTGTCGGCTTGGAAGTCGTGTCGGCTTGGAAAAGGAACACGACGATCGGCGCGAGGCCGACCGTCGAAACCCGTCTTACGAAGCGGTGTTGGTCGAGGGAGCGGCGCTCGGAGCGAACGGCGAACCACCGGGACGACGCGGCGCACCGGCACCGAAACGGGGCTTCGGCTTCGGAGCGGCGATCAGACCCTCGCGGATGGCGGTCTTGCGAGCCTGCTTGCGAGCGCGGCGCACGGCTTCAGCCTTCTCGCGTGCCTTGCGCACGGAGGGCTTCTCGTAGGCCTTGCGCTGCTTCATCTCGCGGAAGATGCCTTCACGCTGCATCTTCTTCTTCAGAACGCGGAGTGCCTGGTCGACGTTGTTGTCGCGAACGAGTACCTGCAACGGAATTGATCCTTTAGAGACGTATGTTTGTCGGACGGCGCCCTCTCCGAACGCCCCCGCCTGTCCGACGAGGGCAAACCGCCAATAGCCCCATACCCTGGATCGCTCCAGGGAGGGACCTTTCACCTGACGGTCTCGAATCGACGCTGAAAACTCACTTGGGGCAGGCTCATACACCAAGCGGGTACGAGTTCCAACCGCTGTCGGCTAAATCATCGCGCCAATCGCCGAGCCCGAAACGGGGTCATCGCGTTCGAGCGACGCGCCTCTGCCGAAGCGCCGGTGCCGCCTCACGCGGGAGCGACCTCAAGAACGAGGCACCTCACGCATGGGATTGAATGAAGTTGCGCACGAGCGGGTAGGTCTGGCCCTCCCACTTGCGGCCGGTGAAGACGCCGTAATGACCGACGCCCGCCTGGAGGTGGTGACTCTTCATGTGCGGCGCGAGGCCGGTACACAGGTCGTGCGCCGCCATGGTCTGGCCCACGGCGCAGATGTCGTCGCGCTCGCCCTCCACGGTCATCAGCGCGGTCCGGCGGATGGAACGCATGTCGATGGGGTTGCCGCGATAGGTCAGCTCGTTCTTGGCGAGGGTGTAGTCCTGGAACACCGTCTGCACGGTCTCGAGATAGAATTCGGCCGCGAGGTCGAGGACGGCGAAATACTCGTCGTAGAAGGTCTCGATCTGGTTGGCCTTCTCGGTCTCGCCGTTGGCGAAATGCCAGAACAGGTCGGCATGGCTCTGCTGGTGCCGCTTGGCGTTCATCGAGATGAAGGCCGAGACCTGCATGAAGCCCGGATACACCTTCCGTCCCGCACCGGCATGGCGCTGGGGCACGGTGGCGATGAGATTCTTCTCGAACCACGACATCGGCTTCGAGGTGGCGAGCTTGTTCACCGCGGTCGGGCTGATGCGGCAATCCACCGGCCCGGCCATCAGCGTCATGCTGCGCGGGTGCGCGATGTCCTTCGACTGGGCCATGACGGCGGCGGCGGCGAGCGCCTGGACCGCCGGCTGGCAGACGGCCACCACGTGCGACCCCTCGCCCATCACGCCGAGAAACGTCACCAGATGGTCGACGTAATCGTCGAACCCGAACGGACCGTCGGCGAGAGGGACGTCGCGGGCGTTGTGCCAGTCGGTGATGTAGACGTCGTGGTCGGCGAGGAGAGTGCGGACCGTGCCGCGCAGCAGCGTGGCGAAATGGCCCGAGAGCGGTGCCACGACGAGCACCTTCGGCTGCTCGGAATCGATGTCCTTCCTGAAGCGCAGCAGCGTGCCGAACGGGGTCGCGTAGGCCGTCTCCTCGATGACGGGAACCTCGCGGTTGCCGACCTGGACGCTGTCGATGCCGAAAGCCGGACGGGCGAAGGTCAGGCCTGCGCGCATCATCATCTTGGCGCCGGCCGACCACCAGTTCATCGGCGCCGCGTTTCTCGACCCGACCCAGGGGGACACGGCATCATGGACGAGCTTGCCCCAGGAGCGGGTGCGCTCGGCGAGGTCGGACTGCACTTCAAAGGCATCATAGAGCATGAAGCTCGAACTCCTGCGCGAACGATCAGATAGCGAGCCATTCGCTTTGATGTGCACGTCGATCCGGGATCGCTCCCGAACAGCCGCTCACAGCCCGATAGGCTGGGCCACGGTTGCGCGCAACGCAATCGCCGAAAAGTACGATCAATAATAAATGTTGTGAGAATGCCTCACTGTTCCATCCCC
The DNA here is from genome assembly GCF_000372825.1 of Methylobacterium sp. 77. NCBI lineage: Bacteria > Pseudomonadati > Pseudomonadota > Alphaproteobacteria > Hyphomicrobiales > Methylobacteriaceae > Methylobacterium > Methylobacterium sp. 77. The sequence continues at coordinate 4,111,538 of NZ_KB910516.1, forward strand.
GCGACAGGGAAGGATTATCTCTATCGGTGAATGACGTTCCGGCGCGGCACGAGACTTGGATGCCCCTGGAAGTTCCTCGGGCAGAACTTCTATGATCGCCCGGGAACAGGAAGACAGGGGATGGACATGCCAGTCGCCACGCTCACGATTTCGAGCCGGAACTACTCGTCCTGGTCGCTCAGAGGATGGCTGGTCTGCCGCATGGCCGGACTCGATTTCGAGATCGAAGTCTTGTCGGGTGACGATGCATCCACGCGGGCCGAGTTGCTGCATCTGTCGCCGTCTTTTCTGGTGCCGCGTCTCGTCCACGGCGAGATCGAGGTGTGGGATACCCTGGCGCTCGCCCAGTATCTCAACGAGACGTATCCCGACGCCGGGTTCCTGCCGAAGGACCCCGTGGCCCGGGCGCGGTGCCGCTCGATCTCCGGCGAGATGCATGGCGGCTTCATCAATCTGCGCTCGGCCTTGCCGATGAACCTCAAGGCCCGCCACACCGATTTCAAGATCTTCAACGGTGCCAAGGGCGATATCGAGCGGGTCATCACGATCGTCGAGGATTGCCTGTCCCGCTACGACGGTCCGTTCCTGTTCGGCGAGCGCCCCAGTCTCGCGGACGCGATGTTCGCCCCGGTCTGCACCCGGTTCCAGACCTACGATGTCTGGCTGCCGCGCAAGGTCGCCGCCTATCGCGACACCATCCTCGCCTGGCCTCTCATGGTGGAATGGACCGAGGCGGCGGCAGCCGAGCCGGATGAGATCGAAGAACTCGACATGGAGTTCTGAGGGGCCGCGCCTCGCCGGCGCAAAGGCTCCGACGCGTCGCGGCATCTCGGAATGCCCGCCGGATCGGGTTTCGCTGACGCTCCGCCCATCCGGGAGAGGGCGTGCGCAACCCGCCTGAAGGATGCTCGTCAGGTATTGAAGTCGAACAGCAGGGCGCTGGCGCTGGCGCTCGACGCCGTGGTCCCGGAGGCGGCGTAGCCCGACGCGCTGGTCTGAGAGGCCTGCAGCGACTTCATGAAGCTGTCGAGAAGGTCGCTGACGCTGGTCGAGGAATCCGTCGAGGAGGACGATGTGCTCGTGCCGTCGTCGCCGGACGGAGGCGGGCCGGGCGGGGGGCCTCCGGGGCCGCCGGGGCCGCTGGTTCCGCCCTTGCCCGGCGCATTGGCCTCGAACAGCGACTTCAGCGTCTCGGCCTGATCGCTGGTGAGGCTGCCGCTCGAGACCTGGTCGTCGATCAGGCCGCCGATCTTGTCCTGGATCTGCGACGGGTCGAGGCGGGTGCTCGTGCTGCCGGACGAACTGGAGCTCCCGCTCTTCAGGCTCGAATCGATGGAATCGAGGGCGCTCGAAAGCGCGGTGCCGTCGGTGGCGCTGATGGAGCCCGTCGACACCTCGCTGGCGATGGCCTGCGCGACGGGATTGCCCTTCGGCGGCGGCGGACGCTGGGCCTGGAACAGGGCGGAGGTCTGGGTGGAACTGACGGAAGTCATGGCGCGGTCGCCTCGATCGAATGCCGTCGCGAGGGGCCGTCGACGGAAGCTCAGAAGGCGGTTCTCAGGGTTAAGCGGACCTTTCCCGCGCCCGGCACAAGAGTTTCGCGATGTTTCCGATCTCCCCTCCGAAACATTCGGATGCGAAAATCGTCATGCTGCCGGTGCGGGTGCCTGACGATGCCCCGAGGCGGCTGCCCGTTGCTGTGCCCCTTGAGCGACGGCGAGCGGGAGATCGATGCGGGCCACGAGGCCGCGAGGGAGCTTGTTCGTCAGGGTCAGCCGGCCGCCATGCCCCTCGACGATGGCGAGCACGATCGACAGACCGAGCCCGAAACCGCTGGCCTCGTTGAGGTTCCGGGCCCTGTCGCCGCGCACGAAGGGCTGCACCATGGCATCGCGCTCGGCCTCGGGGATGCCGGGGCCGTCATCCGACACTTCCAACGCCACGCCCTGCTCGGACGGGTGCATCGTCAGCCGCGCGCTGCCGCCGTACTTCACCGCATTGTCGACGAGGTTGACGATGGCCCGCTGGAGATCGTCCGCCCGCCCGCGCACCAGGACGTGCCGCGTCTGTTCCACGAGGACGTCGGCGCCGATATCGACGAACCCGTCGCAGACGGTCTGGACCAGGGAGGCGAGGTCGACGAGCGTCTGCGCGCCACCGGCCTGACCATCGCGGACGAAGGACAGGGCGGCTTCCACCAGCCCGTTCATCTGGTCGAGGTCGCGCAGCGTCATGGTGCGGGCGTGGTCGTCCTCGATGAATTCGGCCCGCAAGCGCAGGCGGGTGATCGGGGTGCGCAGATCGTGGCTGATCGCCGCCAGCATCTGGGTCCGGTCGTCGATCAGGCGGCGAACGCGCCCGCGCATGGTGTCGAGGGCGCGGGAGACGGCCATCACCTCCTTCGGCCCGTTCTGGGGCAAGGCCACGAGGTTCATGCCGGTGCCGAACGCGTCGGCGGCCTCGGCGAGCTGCGCCAGCGGCGCGGTCAGGGCCCGCGTCGCCCAGATCGACATGAGCGACAGCGTTATTCCGAGCAGGACGAAGGTGAAGACGATGGGGACGGCGCCGAAGGGGGGGCGGTCGTCGTCCGGCAGCGTCGCGCGCAGGCTCGCGCCCGCCGGTGTCAGGATGCCGATGCGGATGCTGCTTCCCGCTCCGGGCGCCCGGGGCGGAGGGGACAGATGGGTGATCGTGAGGGGGCGGCCGACCCCTTCGCGCATGCGTTGGACCATGGGATGGTCGTGTCGTCCGTTCCGACCGGGCGAGGCTGCCTGATCGGGCGCGGTCGCCGGCTCGGACATGGCCGGGGCCGGTTCGATCTGCAGGGCGGGCATGCTGCGCGCTGCATCCTGCAACAGGCGCGGCCGATCCTCCGGCGTGGCGGCATCGAGCAGGCGGACGATGGTGGCGAGGCGGGTCGCGGCGACGCCCGGATGGTTCTCCGGATTCCAGGGCTCGCGCAGCAGGAAGAATGCGAGGGTCGCCACCGCATGGGTGACGACGATGGCGGCCACGCTGAGGATCGCGATCTGGCCGGCGATGCTGCGCGGCGGATAACCGACGAGGCGCCGCCAGCGCCCTTTCGCGCGCGTGCTCATGAGCGGGTCACCGCCGGGGTGAACAGGTAGCCGCCCGAGCGGATCGTGCGGATGATCTCCGGATTGCGCGGGTCGGCCTCGATCTTCTGGCGGATCCGGCTGATGAGGACGTCGATGCTGCGCTCGAACGGGCCGGCGGCACGACCTTGCGTCAGGTCGAGCAGCTGGTCGCGCGAGAGCACCCGGCCGGGGCGCAGGCAGAGCACGTGCAGCAGGTCGAATTCCGCGCCGGTGATGGTGATACGGGCGTCGTCCGGGCTGAGGAGCTGGCGCAGCGACACGTCGAGGGTCCAGTCGAGGAAGCGCAGCCGGCGGGCGCCGTCGTCGCCGGCCGCCTCCGCGCCGGCGCCGCGCCTCAGGATCGCGCGGATGCGGGCGAGGAGCTCGCGCGGGTTGAACGGCTTGGCGAGGTAATCGTCCGCGCCGATCTCGAGGCCGACGATCCGGTCGATCTCCTCGGCCTTGGCGGTGAGCATCAGGATCGGGATCGACGAGCCCGCGCGCAGGCGCCGGCACAGGCTCAAACCGTCCTCGCCCGGCAGCATCAGGTCGAGCACGATGAGGTCGACGCGCGCATCGGTCAGCACCTTGTCCATCTCGCGGCCATCGCCCGCCAGGGTGACCCGGCATTCGTTGGCACGGAGATAGCGCGCCACCAGGGCGCTGATCTCGCGGTCGTCCTCGACCACGAGGATGTGGGGCGTGGCGGAGTTCGTCTGCGTCATGTCTCGTCCATCCGGTGGCCGTTTATGACGCCGGAGCGGAGGGATTCGAAGGGGGCCGGGCGGGTCGAATTGTAATCGTCTGTTTCAGGCCGGTATCCGGGATACGTTCGGCAATCGTTGCCGGCGGAAAGTATCGCCCGGTCGTCACGCTACCGCCGACGAAAACCGAAATACCCGCCATCGGCATCGTAAAGCACGTCGAAGCCGTTGAGGAAGCGCAGGCCGGTATTCACGAACGGCTCCGGGCGCCGGGTATTGAGGGTCACCTTGTCCGGCGCGAGCGGAGAATCCTCGCCGACGACGATGTCGTAGGCCGCCGCTGGCGCCGAGCCTTGCCCGGGGAAGGAGAAGCCGAGCCGGGTGCCGGGCAGGAATCGATTCCGCCCATCGTCATCGGCGGCGACGGCGCCGCTCACGCCGTCCTTCGGCAGGGTGAGGTACATGACCGACACGCCCGTATCGACGAGCGCCCGGCCGCAGGCGCCGGGAGCCTGCCCGTCGATCGTGATGCAGACGGGGACGCCCTGCCATTCGCCGGGAATGTCCGGGTGCGGATCGAGTTTCAGAACGCGAAAGTCGCCGCGCGTATTGGCGCCGGTGAGACCGACATGGACACCGTCCCGCGTCACCACGTAGCCGCGGCGGACGGGGCTCCGGCCATCCGGCGCGAGGTTGAGGAGCGGGTTGGTGTCGGGCGTGCTCTGGCTCTGCGCATCGCCCTCCCGCCCGAAGCCGACGCCCATCATCGCGACGTGTTCCGGCATCGTCTGCGGAGAGCAGTCGCGCGCGCCGTCCGTGCACTCGATCCGCGTCACCGCCAGGACGGGGATCGGCGCGGTGGTGACGCTGGCCTCGTCGCGGCCGACGAGGGTGACGGGCAGCGTCACCCAGCGCCCGATCATGATTCGCCCCGAGCTGCTGTAGGTGAGCCGCCCCGGCAGCGACGGCATCGCCTCGAAGCCGGGGATCCGGCTCGCCGAGACGACGATGCCGGTGGAGCCGGTATCCATCAGCACCGGCCGCACCTCTCCGCCGAAGGACAGGCCGAGACGCGGCGAGCGCGTCATGTCGGCACCTTTCTCCGGCGCGTTGAGATAGGACAGAAAGGTGCCCTGATGGAACGCATCATAGCGCGGCCGCTCGGTGGCGGATGCCGGATGCGGAAGAAGGCTCATCACCGCCATCCCGATGGCAAGAGCGGCACGCCGCGAACTCATCGCACGTCTCGGTCCGACAGCGACGCGATGCCCACGATCCTCACTCATCATCCGCCCTTTCGAACCGAGGGTGAAGCGGCGACGGCGCGCTTGCGCCCTCGTCACGACCTTCATCCCTCCCGAGGCTTGTCAGCCAGGCGCTTAAAGGACGCTTACGCAGGCCGGCGCCTCATCCGGTCACGGACGCGGCGACGGCGCGGGCCACCGACGCGATGGCGGCGCTGCGCGCCTCCGGCGAGGCCTTCGCTTCGGTCAGGTAGACCGTCAGGACGAGGGGCGCCCGGCGCGGAGGCCAGATCACGGCGACGTCGTTGGCGGTGTCGTATTCGCCGGACCCGGTCTTGTCGCCGATCCGCCACTCCTTCGGCAGGCCGGCGCGCAGCCGTGCATCGCCGGTGCGGCATCCGACGAGCCAGGCGGTGAGCAGCGCGCGCGAGACGGGCGAGAGCGCATCGCCGAGGACGAGGCGCCGCAGCGTCTCCGCCATGGCGAGCGGCGTGGTGGTGTCGCGCGGATCGCCGGGCACGGCCTCGTTCAGGTCGGGCTCGGTGCGGTCGAGGCGGCTGGTCGCGTCGCCGAAATCACGAAGCTGGGCGGTCAGCCCGGCCGGGCCGCCCATCGTCCCGAGCAGCAGGTTGGCGGCGGTGTTGTCGCTCACCGTGACGGCCGCCTCGCAGAGTTCGGCGAGGGTCATCCCCTCGCCGCCCGCCCTCGGCCCGCTCATGGGCGAGTAGGCCACGACCTCGCCAAGCGTGTAGCGCAGCCGCCGGTCGAGGCTGTCCTCGCCCCGGTCGACCCGCGCCAGCACCGCGCCGGCCGCGAGAACCTTGAACGTGCTGCACATCGGGAAGGGCTCCCCGCCGCGATGCGCCACGGGGGCGCCGCCGCCGGTATCGAGAAGGCCGATTCCGAGCCGCCCGCCGCTCGCCTGCTCGATCCGTGCGAACCGGTCGGCGAGGCCTTCGGAGAACGAGCCCGCGGCGAAGGCGCGGCTTGCCCCGAAGAGCCGGTATCCCGCAGCCCAGGCGGCTGCACCGAGGGTGAGTTCGCGTCGGGTGACCATGCGCGTCCGTGCCTGTCGATGGGATTTCGCGGGAGTAGGGCGATGGCTTTGCGGTCCCATCGTGGCGGGGAAAACACGGCTCTGGCGAACCGGAGCGTGAATTCCTCGTCTCCGGGCCGAGCATTCGGCGAGCCTGCGGATTGCCTCGCACGCCCTCGATTCTTATCTCCTGGTCTCAGGTGCCGGCGCGATGTCCGACGCGGGCCTCGATCTCGGGAGACGGCGATGCAAGGCACGAAGGACGGCACGAAGGACGGCACGGGCCGCGGCTCCAACCGGTTGTTCGACGATTTCGCCCGGTTGATGACCGATGCCGCCGGCGCGGCCCAGGGGGTGAAGCGCGAGGCGGAGACGGTGTTCAAGGCGCAGGTCGAGCGCCTGATCCGCGACATGGACATCGCCTCCCGCGAGGAGGTGGACGTCCTGCGCGACCTCGTCTCGGCGCTCCGCACCCAGAACGACGCTCTCGCCGCCCGCGTTTCCGTGCTGGAGGGCCGGCTCGGCACGCAGGAGCCGCCGCCTCCGCCGTCGACATCGGTGTGATTCGCGCCGGTCGAGTCAGGTCTAAGCTTGTGCACAGGAAGGAACGGTGGAAATCCGCTTTCCTGTTCACCGGTCCGCAGGAGCGCTTTGAAACGCGAGTCCGCCACGGTCTATAGTGAGTGAGGCACTGATTCGCTTCGCCCCCGGACCCGACCTTCGGCCCTTAAGCTTCTCACCGACCAAGCTCTGCCTTGCTTATGCGAGGCTTGAGCTTGCGAATGGTGAATCGTGAGCGGGATTGATCGTCGTTCACCATTATCGGCGCCCCTCACGGGACGCCAACCTGGACCGCTATGACCCAACTCCACATCGAAGGCCTCGACCGGAACGAGCATCCCCTCGACATCGTCGAGCGGCTTGCCTCCCTTCGCGACTGGATCTTCGACAGGGCCGAGACCGACGAAATGTCGGTGGCCGTGGCCGGCCGCTGGTCCGATTACCATGTCGCCTTCACCTGGATCGAGGATGTGGAGGCCCTGCACGTGGCCTCGGCCTTCGACCTGAAGGTGCCGGCCCATCGCCGCACCGAAATTCTCACCCTCATCTCCCTCGTCAACGAGCAGCTCTGGGTCGGCCATTTCGACCTGTGGTCCACCGACAGCGTCGTGATGTTCCGGCACTCGCTGCTGCTCACCGACGGCGCCGCGCCGACGCAGAGCCAGTGCGCGATGATGCTGAAATCCGCCGTGGATGCCTGCGAGCGCTACTATCAGGCATTCCAGTTCGTGCTCTGGGCGGGCAAGTCCGCCCGCGAATCCCTGGATGCGGTCCTGTTCGAGACCGAAGGCGAGGCGTGAGCGGTCCGTCGTCCCGTCCATCCGGCGCATTGCCCGCGTCCCTCACCCTGGTCGGGGCGGGCAAGATGGGCGGCGCGATGCTGGCCGGCTGGCTCGCCAACGGGCTCGATGCCGCCAGAACCTGCGTCGTCGATCCGCAGGCCTCGCCCGAGACGATCCGGCTGTGCGAGATCCACGGCATCGCCCTGAACCCGAGCGACGTCCCAGCGAACGACGCGCTGATCCTCGCGATCAAGCCACAGGGGTTGGAGGGCGCGGCGGGCCTTCTCGATACCCTGATCTCGCCCGATACGCTGGTGGTCTCGATCCTCGCGGGCAAGACCATCGCCGACCTGCGCACCCGCCTGCCATCCGCCCGCGCCATCGTCAGGGCGATGCCGAACCTTCCGGCGAGCATCGGCCGCGGCGTCACCGGCGCGGTGGCGAGCGCCGAGGTGGCGCCCGCTCAGCATGCCCAGGCCGATGCCCTGCTGAAGGGCGTGGGCACCGTGGAGTGGCTCGACGACGAGGCGCTCATCGACGCGCTGACGGCGGTCTCCGGCTCCGGCCCGGCCTATGTCTTCCTTCTCGCCGAAGCCATGGCAGAAGCGGGCGTGGCCGCCGGTCTGCCGGCCGACATGGCCGCTCGGCTCGCCCGCGCCACGGTCGCTGGCGCCGGTGCGCTCCTCTCCACCAGCCCGCACGAGGCGGGACAGCTGCGGCGCGACGTGACCTCGCCCGGCGGCACCACGGCCGTGGCCCTCGCCGTTCTCATGCGCGAGGGCGGCGTGCCGGACCTGATGCGCGAGGCGGTCGAGGCAGCCAAGGTCCGCGCGGGCGAACTCTCCGGCTGAACCGCCCCCTGACGGATCCGCGTGCGCAACCTACATGGTGGGGAAGAGACACGAGGATCGAATGACCATGGCGAACACCAAAGGTGCCAAGCCGCAAGGCGTGACAGGGGATGGCGTAACCGGGGATAACGGAACCGAGATCGCCGTCGCCGCTCCGAAGTTGTCCCCCCGCGAGGCGGCCGTCGAGGCGCTGATGCGTCTCGCCGCCGTGCAGCCCTGGAACGACATCGAAATCGGCGACATCGCCCGCGAGGCCGGCCTGTCGCTGGCCGAGTTCCGCGACCTGTTTCCCTCCAAGGGCGCCGTGCTCGGCGGACTCTCGCGGATCATCGACCGCAAGGTGCTCGAGGGCGATTCCAGCGATCTCGCCGAGGAGCCCACGCGCGAGCGCCTGTTCGACGTGCTGATGCGCCGGCTCGACGCCATGGCGCCCTACAAGGACGCTCTGCGCCGGATCTCCTACGCGCTGCGCGGCGATCCGCTGTCTCTCGTGGCCCTGAACGGCGTCGCGCTGAACTCGCATCGCTTCATGCTGGCCGCGGCCGGCATCAACACCGAGGGGCCACTCGGCCGGCTCAAGCTGCAGGGCGTCGTCATCGCCTTCGCGCGCACCGTCGAAGTCTGGCTCGACGACGAGGACCCCGCACTGGCGCGCACCATGGCCCGGCTCGACAAGGAAATCCGCAACGGCGAGCGCTTCATGGAACGCGCCGACGATGCACGACGCCTCACCGCGCCGTTCCGTGCCATCGGCCGCTCGCTCCTCGAACGCGGCGCCCGCCAGCGCCGTGGCAAGCGGCCGGAGGACGAGGTCGACCAGCAGACGGTGTGATGCGAGACCGACGTTTTCCTCCGCGGGGAGGGATGATCCAAACGAAAAGGGCCGCCCCATCGGGCGGCCCTTTCCTGTTCTAGCTTGAGATCCGTTCAGCCGCCGATGCGGTTGGCGAGGACGGCGGAGTGGCCGTGCTGGTTGGCGATGTAGGGCAGCGCCTGGTTGGCGAATTCGCGGCCCTGGGCGTTGTCGCCGGTGCGCGAGTAGGACTCGTACAGGCCGAGGGTGCGGGCATCCGAACGGGCCTGCTGCTGGGCGAAGGTGCGGTCGAAATCGCGGCCGGTCGGGGCGTTCTTGAGACGGTCGATGCGGGCCTGGCCCTCGGGACCGATGGCGACGCGACGGCCGGGCTCGCCGGGGGTGTTGTCGATGATGCCGACGCCGCCGAGCACGCCGCCGACGATCTTCGAGGCGATGGTGGCCGAGATCGTCACCGGGGCGAGGACGACGCCGACCGGGTTGTCGAGGCGGGTGTCGAAGGGCTGGCTGTCGGAGACGACGGTGCCGCCGGCGGTCAGCGAGGTGCCCTCGGGCAGCAGAGCCTTGGTGGTGGCCTCACGCTCGACCAGCACGTGCTTGGCATAGGCGCGGACGTTGGGGTTGCGCGAGCGCTCGAGGGCGATGCGGCTCGACTCGATGCTCACGGCATCCGAACGCAGGGCGGCGGCGCGGAAGGAAGAGGTGTCGCGGGCCTCGGGGGCGTTGGCATCGAACTGGGGAGCGACGCGGATGCCGAGCGGCTCCTGGGCCAGGGCCGGGGTCGTGATCGCCGCGACGGTAAAGCCGAGGGCGGCGAGAAGCTTGGTGTTGATCATGGCGGAGGTTGTCCTCATGCGCCTTTGCAGCGCTTGGATGAGCGAACGTTTCGTCCGGCATGAACGCTTCGTTAACGAGGCTGTTCCCGCGTGGGGTGCATGGCTGTGTCGCAGCGCACCATGATTCACGTCCTTGTGACTCGGCTCAAGCGCGATCGAAACGAAGTCGAGGTGGCAGCCGAAATCTCATGCTCCCTCCTCATGCTTCGAGGCCTCCGCTGTGTGGCGGCACCTCAGGACGAGGTGGTCGAGTGGGACGCGTCCTGGCCGCTGAGCTGCTTTGCCACCATCCTATCTTTCACACGATCCCCTCATCATGAGGTACCCGCGGCCGCGGGCCTCGAAGGAGGCCTTCAGAGCCCATTGAGCGAACGAGAGGGCGCGGCCGTACTCATGCCATGATGCAACCAGGGCGAGAACCGCTCAATGCGCCTCCTCCCAATTCCCCGCCGCCCGCGCCTCCACCACGAGCGGAACCCGTAGCGTCAAGGCCGGGGCCGGGGCATCGACCATGATGCGGGTGATCACCGGCAGCGCTTTATCGACCTCGTCCTCGGGCGCCTCGAACACCAGTTCGTCGTGCACTTGAAGCAGCATGCGCACGTTGAGGCGCTCGGCCCGCAGCGCCTCCTCCATCCGGGTCATCGCCCGGCGGATGATGTCGGCGGCCGAGCCCTGGATCGGGGCGTTGATGGCCTGGCGCTCCACCGAGGCGCGCTCGTTCGGGTTGTTCGAACGGATCTGCGGATAGTGGCAGACGCGGCCGAACAGGGTAGTGACCGAGCCGGTGTCGCGGCACAGCTTCTTGGTGTCGTCGATATAGGCGCGGATGCCGGGGAAGCGCTCGAAATACTGCTTGATGAAGGCCGAGGCCTCCTCGCGGCCGATGCCGAGGCGGTCGGCCAGACCGAAGGCCGAGATGCCGTAGATGATGCCGAAATTGATGGTCTTGGCGCGCCGGCGCAGGTCCGACGTCATGTCCTTCAGCGAGACGCCGAACATGGCGCTGGCCGTGGCGGCATGGATGTCGATCCCGTCCTCGAAGGCTTGGCGCAGCTGCGGGATGTCGGCGATATGGGCGAGGATGCGCAGCTCGATCTGGCTGTAATCGGCAGAGATCAGCTTGTTGCCCTCCGCCGCCACGAAGGCGCGGCGGATGCGGCGGCCCTCCTCGGTGCGGATCGGGATGTTCTGCAGGTTTGGCTCGGAGGAAGAGAGCCGGCCGGTGGTGGTGGCCGCCAGCGAGAACGAGGTGTGGACCCGGTCGGTCTCGCGGTCCGCATGCTGCTGCAGCGAATCGGTGTAGGTCGATTTCAGCTTGGCGAGCTGGCGCCATTCCAGGATCTTCTTCGGCAGTTCGTGGCCGGCCTGGGCCAGTTCCTCGAGCAGGGTCGCGGGCGTGGCCCATTGGCCCGACGGCGTCTTCTTGGCGCCGGGCAGGCCCATCTTGCCGAACAGGATGTCGCCGATCTGCTTCGGCGAGGAGACCTGGAAGCGCTCGCCGGCATCCTCCTGGATCTCTTCCTCCAGCCGCACCAGGATCTGCGAGAAATCGCCTGAGAGCCGGCTCAGCATGTTGCGGTCGACGCGGATTCCCGCCGCCTCCATCCGCGCGATCACCGGCACGAGGGGACGTTCCAGGGTTTCGTAGACCGTGACCCGGCGCTCGGCGACGAGGCGCGGCTTCATCATCCGCCACAGGCGCAGGGTCACGTCCGCATCCTCGGCGGCGTAGGCGGTGGCCTTGTCGAGGGGGACCTTGTCGAAGGTGACCTTCGCCTTGCCGGTGCCGGCCACATCCGCGAACGTGATCGGCTGGTGGCCGAGATGGCGGCGGGCGAGTTCGTCCATGCCGTGCCCGCCCTTGCCGGCATCGAGCACGTAGGAGATCAGCATCGTGTCGTCGAAGGGCGCGATCTCGATGCCGACGGTCTGGCGCCGGAAGACGAGCCAGTCGTACTTGATGTTCTGGCCGATCTTCAGGACGCCCGGATTTTCCAGGAGCGGCTTGAGCAGCCTCAGCGCCGCGTCGATCCCGATCTGGCCGGCGACCGGCTGGAACGCGCTCGTCGCGGCCTTGGCGTCGCCGAACAGGTCGCCCTCCGCCAGTCCTTCGACCGGCGCGAGATGGGCGAGGGGGATGTAGGCCGCCCGCCCCGGCGCGACCGCCAGCGACACGCCGACGAGCTTGGCGTTGTTGGCGTCGAGGGAATCGGTCTCGGTGTCGACCGCGACGATGCCGGCCGCCTCGGCCTCGGCGATCCAGGCCTTCAGCCGCTCCTTGGTGAGGATCGTCTCGTAGCCGGTCGTGTCGATCGGGTTCGTCGCCTCCGCCGCGCGGGTGGCGACGAGGCCGGCGGGTGTCGCCTCGGACGGGCCGCGCGACTTCGGCGCACCCTCCGGCAGGTTCAGATCGGCGAAGGGATCGACCTCGCCGCCCTCCGTCGCGACCTCGAAGGGAGGCGCGTCGGTCGCGTCCGAGCCCGGCAGCAGGGCGGGGTCGGGCTTCACCGTCTCGGGGTCCACGTGCAGCATCGAGGCGATGCGGCGGGTCAGGGTGTTGAACTCCATCGCCTTGAGGAAGCCGACGAGCTTCGCGGGGTCGGGCTCCGGCAGGCGCAGATCGTCGAGGGCGACGGGGAGCGGCACGTCCTCGACCAGCGCCACCAGGCGGCGCGAGAGCTTCGCCTGATCGATGCTGGCCAGAAGCGTCTCGCGGCGCTTGGGCTGCTTGATCTCGCCCGCCCGCTCCAGCAGCGCGTCGAGGCTGCCGTATTCCTTGATCAGCGCCGCCGCCGTCTTGAGGCCGATTCCGGGCACGCCGGGTACGTTGTCGGAGGTGTCGCCGATGAGCGCCAGGGCGTCGCCGATCTGGTTCGGCTGCAGGCCTTCCCACTTCGCGATGATGGCCTCGAGATCGAGGTTGCGCTCGGGCCGGTGGCCCGGCTTGCCCTTCACCCCGGATTCGAAATCGTAGAACCGCACCAGCGGCCCTACTAGCTGCATCAGATCCTTGTCGGAGGAGACGATGATGACGCCGGCCCCCCGCGCCTCGGCCTGGCGCGAATAGGTGGCGATGAGGTCGTCGGCCTCGTAGCGCTCCAGCTCGATCGGCTGGAGGCCGAAGGCGCGCACGGCCTCGCGCATCAGCGGCATCTGGCGCTTGAGGTCGTCCGGCGCGTCAGGGCGATGGCCCTTGTAGTCGGGGAAGAGCTCCTTGCGGAACGAGCCCTCCGACTTGTCGAACACGATGGCCAGATGCGTCGGCTTGATCCCCGCCGCCCCGTCCTGAACGAATTGGGCGATCTTGGTGCAGAACAAGCGCACCGCCCCCGTGGGCAGGCCGTCCGAGGGCCGGGTGTTGTACTTCTGGTCCTGGTTGATCGACTGGAAATAGGCCCGGAAGATGAAGGACGAGCCGTCCACCAGGATGATCTGATCGCCGGGGCCGACGGGAGCGGAGGCAGTGTTCGACGTGCTGGTCATCGCGCAATCGTATCGGAGAAGGGGGGAGGCAACGTCGAGCCGGTCATGACCCGCCGGTCGATTGCATCAACTCGACTCTGCGAGCGAGCAGGAGGTTAGGGAAATCCTCCTGGACAGTCCGCCAGATCATGCCGGGTGATACGATATCGTATTCGTGGCGATAGACATTGCCTGCGTTGGCGATCTGCCGCCAGGCGATGTTCGGATGCCGTTCCCGCGTTCCTGCATCGACACGGCGGCTCGCCTCGGAAACGATCTCCAGACGGCGCGTGACGGCATAGAGGTTACGCCGGTCGGTCGAAAACTCCTCGAGGCGCAGTCCGACGACGAAATCTTGCGCCGCCTCGATGTTCTCCACGATCCCGAGAAGCGCGCGTCGGCCGCGCTCAGAAAGCATGGATGGCGTCGCGTTCCGCCGCAGGCCGAACATGCGGCCTGAGCATGTCGTTGTTGGACACATCGACGGAGATCGGGAAAAGCTCGCCGATGAAGTCGATCACGCCGACATAATCGTAAACGCTGCGGACCGTCGTCTCGTCGATTTCGATCATCACGTCGAGGTCGCTTCCGGCATGGCCTTCTCCTCGCGCGATGGAGCCGAACAGCGCCGCATGGCGGACTCCGCGCCGCTGCAACTCGCCTTCATGGGCGCGAAGGATATCGATGGCTGTCCGAGAATCCATGTGGCGACGTTAGCGCAAGACAGGCCTCTGCTGAAGAGGCTGCCGGTGACCGGGCGAGAGGAACGGCGAAGGAGAACGGGTGCCAGTGTCGCGTGCCGGAACGGCGGATTCCGGGGCCGCGTTTCAGTCTCATCCCTGACAGCCCCGGATGTTTGCCCGCATGATCTCGGTCCACCGTATCGCCTTGAGCCTCGCCCTGTCCGCCGCCCCGCTGCCGGTTCTCGCCCAGGCGCTCCAGAACCCCGGTACGGCAACGATCGAGGCGTATGTGGTCAAGGCGGCCCCGCTGGAGGCGACACCGGAGCGGATCGCGGGGCTCACACTGCCCGCAGGGTTTCGGATCGAGGCCTTCGCCCGCGATCTCGGGGCGCCCCGCGTCATCGTCGTGGCACCGGACGGGGCTCTCTACGTCAGCGACCGCGATGCCGGGACCGTGACCCGCATCGACGCGGCCGATGCGGGCAAGCGGCAGGTCGTGCTCAGGAAGGCGGACGTGCACGCTCTCGCCATCCATGACGGCGCCCTGTTCTACGTGACCGTGAAGGAGATCTTCTCGGCACCGATGAAGGCGGATGGCAGCCTCGGCCCCGAGACGAAACTGGTCTCCGACCTGCCCGATGCCGGCCAGCATCCCAACCGTACCATCGGCTTCGGGCCGGACGGCTGGCTCTATGCGAGCCTCGGTTCCACCTGCAACGAATGCGAGGAGCGCAATCCCGAGAACGCCACCATGGTCCGGATGAAGCCGGACGGGTCGGCCCGCGAGATCGTCGCCTCGGGCCTTCGCAACACCATCGGATTCGCCTGGGAGCCGGGCACCAAGGCCCTCTACGGCTGGGACGACGGCGTCGACTGGCTCGGAAACGACGAGACGCCGGAGGAGCTGAACCGGATCGAGCCGGGTAAGAAATACGGCTGGCCCTATATCTTCGGCGCCGGAATCAGGAACCTTTATCGCGAGGTTCCCAAAAGCTCCCTGGACCAATGGGACAAGGACAGCGAGCGCCCCGTCCTGACTTGGACGGCGCACGCCTCGTCGATGCAGTTCACCTTCTACGACGGCGCTCAGTTCCCGGCCGAGTACAAGGGCGACGCCTTTGTGACCATGCACGGCTCATGGAACCGCAAGCCGCCGAGCGGCTACGAGGTGCTGCGGGTGCATTTCGAGAACGGCCGGCCGACGACGATCACGCCCTTCGTCACCGGCTTCCTCACCGAGGGCGGACCGAGCGGCTGGTCGCGCTTCGCCCGTCCCTTCGGGTTGGCGGTCGCCAAGGATGGAAGCCTCTATCTCGGCGACGACCAGCACGGCATCATCTACCGGATCCGCTACCAGGGCTGACCGGTCCTCAGCTCGCGGCGCCCACCGTATCCGCCATCCGGGCATCGCGGGCTCCGAGCGGCCGGGCCCGACCGATCGTGGTGTCGGCCTCGGTCTGGTGCTCCATCTCGGCGTTGATCTCGGCGCCGACGAGAACGATGGTCGTCGAAATCCAGATCCAGGTCATGAAGCCGACGACGGCGCCGAGGGAGCCGTAGGTCTCGTTGTACTTGCCGAAATTCGAGACGTACCACGAGAATCCGAGGGATCCCGTGAGCCAGAGCAATCCGGCGATGGTGCTGCCCCAGGTCACCCAGCGCCAGCGCGGCGCATCGCGGCTCGGGCCGTAGCGATAGAGCAGCGCGAGGCCGGCGAGGACCGCGAGCAGCAGCACCGGCCAGCGCAGCAGCGAAATGTACCAGGCTTCCGCGCTGAGGCCGACCACGTTGATCACTGCCGGTACGACGACGATGCCGACGAGCGCCAGCACGATGAAGAGGAGGGCGCCTCCGGTGAAGGCGAGCGAGCGCAGGTTGAGCCAGAAGAAGTTCCGGGTCTCACGCTCCTCATAGACGATGTTCAGCGCCTGGAAGACAGCCTTCATCCCGCCATTGGCGCTCCAGATCGAGAGGGCGAGGCCGGTGAAGAAGGTGAGGCCCAACGCCGTGTCGCCCTTGGCCGCAATGCGTTTGACCTGCTCGCCGATGATGTCGAGGGCGCCCGAGGGGATCACGCCCTGGAGGTTCTGGAGGTGGTCGTTGATCGTCGCCACATCCGCCACCAGCCCGTAACAGGAAACGAGGGCGGCGATGGCGGGGAAGATCGCCAAGAGAACATAGAAGGTCACGCCGGCGGCGACCGAGACGATGTTGTTCTCGCCGATGTCGTGGAAGACGCGGAAGCCGATATCCTTCCAGCCTTTCGCCGGGATGTCGGACGGCGTGGTCGCCTGCCGTCCGCGCTCCGGTTCCGTCCTGGCGACGTGCCTGGCGTCCGCTCCTTCATGAGAGGGAGAGGGCTCGCTCGTTCGCGGCGCCGTTGCGGGCGTGCCGACCCGCGTCGGCGAGCCCTTTCTCGGCAGGACGAGGATGCCGATGAGCGCGGTGACGAGCCCGAGCGTCCAGAGCGTGGAGCCGGTCTGCTGGGGAGGCGTCACCGCCGTCGGATCTTGATGTGGCTCGGCCATCGGTCATCCATCCCCGTCGTCGGAAAGTGAATACAATTCACGTCGACAACCTTCCGGCCCACCAACGGTTTCATGAGTGTACGGAGACGGACTCTCGCCCGTCGAAAAACCTCGCCGGGACGCGCGCTCGAAGGACACTCTCGGGCCGGAGCGTGCCGTCAGGCACGGACATTCCGTCGATCTGTCGCTAGGAGGCGCCATTCGGTGCTTGCCCTCGGCCGCCGTTGCCCTCACCGTTTTTCGAGCCCCCCGAACGAGGACACGACAGCCCCGTGCCGCATGCGACCGAGCTGATTGCCATCATCGCCCTTGGCCTCGTTCTGGCCTTCGCCTGCGGGATGCTGGCCCAGCGTCTGCGTCTGCCGCCCCTGGTCGGTTATCTCCTCGCCGGCGTGCTCGTTGGCCCCTACACGCCCGGTTTCGTCGGCAACAGCGAATTGGCGAGCCAGCTCGCCGAGATCGGCGTGATCCTGCTGATGTTCGGTGTCGGGCTGCATTTTTCCATCAAGGACCTGATGGCGGTGCGGACCATCGCTCTACCGGGTGCCATCGTGCAGATCGTGGCCGCCACCGCCATGGGCGGTCTCCTCGCCCATCTCTGGGGATGGGGCATCGGCGCGGGCCTCGTCTTCGGTCTCGCCCTTTCCGTGGCGAGTACGGTGGTGCTGCTGCGCGCGCTCGAAGAGCGCCAACTCCTCGACAGCGACAAGGGCCGCATCGCGGTCGGCTGGCTCATCGTCGAGGATCTGGCGATGGTCCTCGCCCTGGTCCTGCTTCCCGCCCTCGCGCCGTCCCTCGGGGGAACCGGCGACGGCGCGGCGCATCATGTCGGCGACGGCAACATCTGGCTCACCTTGGCGCTGACGCTGGCCAAGGTCGCGGTCTTCACCCTGGTGATGCTGGTCGGCGGACGTCGCGTCGTGCCCTGGCTCCTCGATCAGGCGGCACGCACCGGTTCGCGCGAACTCTTCACCCTCGCGGTCCTCGCCTTGGCGCTCGGCATCGCCTTCGGCTCGGCGGAGCTGTTCGGGGTCTCCTTCGCCCTCGGCGCCTTCTTTGCCGGCATGGTGCTCGCCGAATCCGACCTCAGCCATCAGGCGGCTGCCGATTCGCTGCCGCTGCAGGACGCGTTCGCGGTGCTGTTCTTCGTCTCGGTCGGCATGCTGTTCGACCCCGGCATCGTTCTGCGCGAGCCGCTCTCGGTGCTCGCGGTCCTCGGCGTCATCCTGCTCGGCAAGTCGATCGCCGCCGTGGCGATCGTGCTGGCCTTCAAGCATCCCCTCGGCACCGCGCTCACCATCGCCGCGAGCCTCGCGCAGATCGGCGAGTTCTCCTTCATCCTGGTCAGTCTCGGCCTGTCGTTGAAACTGCTTCCCACGGAGGGGCGCGACCTCATCCTCGGCGGCGCGATCCTCTCCATCACCCTCAACCCATTGTTCTTCGTTCTCGCGGACCGGGCGACGCGCTACTTCGCCGAACGGCCGGCACTCGCCGCCCGGTTCGAGCGGCGCGGCGCGGCGGAGATGGCCGTGACGGAGGCCGCGAAGCCCCATCGCGGACATGCCATCGTCGTCGGCTACGGCCGTGTCGGCAGCACCATCGCCAAGGCCTTCGCCACCTGGGACCTGCCCTATCTGGTGGTCGACCGTGACCGCCGCCGCGTCCTCGACCTGCGCAAGGACGGCATCGAGGCGGTGTTCGGCGACGCCACGGCGCCAGGTATCCTCGAGGCCGCCGATATCGGTCAGGCGAAGCTCATCGTGATCGCGTCGCCCGAGGCGCATACCGCGCGCCGCCTCGTCGAGCTCGCCCGCGAGGCCAATCCCGGCATCGACACCCTGGTGCGCACCCACAACGACGGCGAGCGCCATTACTTCGAAGAGCAGGGCGTCGGTCTCGTCCTGATGGCGGAGCGTGAACTCGCCTTCGGCATGACCCTCTACGCCCTGCGCAGCCTCGGGCTGAAGGAGGGCGAAGCGCGCATCTTCGTCGACAGCACCCGCGTCGAGAGCCGCTCGGCTCCCGTGGAGGCCGAGATCGACCACGGCGCGCCGGAGTTACGGCCGCACAAGTCGGAAGTGGTGGAGAGTTAGAGCATCGTCCCGAACAGCGAGAGCCGGTTTTCGGAAGAGATGATGCACAATCGAGGTGCTCTGGAAGAAGCGCACGAAGGGCGTTGCCCTAAGCCGCCAACTCCCGCGCGAGCGCATCCACTCGCCTGAGGTCGTCGACAAAGGCCGCATAGGCCTCCTCCTTCGCCTCGTCGGGCAGGCGCAGGAGATAGGACGGGTGCACGGTGATGAAGCCCTCATACGTCTTGCCGAACGAGGCCGGGCCGCGTGCCCGCGTGATCGGGATCGCCTTGCCGGTCAGGGCGAGGACGGCGGTCGCTCCCAACGCCACGACGAGCTTCGGGGCGACGAAATCCAGTTCGCGGTCGAGCCACCAGCGGTAATGGCTCACCTCGCCGGCGGTGGGCTTCTGGTGGATGCGGCGCTTGCCGCGCTCCTCGAACTTGAAATGCTTGACCGCATTGGTGAGGTAGGCATCGCCCCGCACGAGCCCGGCATCGGCCATGGCGCGGGACAGGAGTTGCCCGGCCGGACCGACGAAGGGCCGCCCCTGGCGGTCTTCCTGATCGCCCGGCTGTTCGCCGACGAAGGCGATGGCGGCACCCGCAGGTCCGTCGCCGAGGACGGCTTGCGTCGCACCCGGCACGAGCGGCTCCGAGCGCCGGATGATGGCGTTGAGTTCCTCCAGTGAAGCCGGGTCCTGATCGGACATCGCCGCGACGGCCTTGGCGGGGTTTCGCTTCGTCGGCATCTGCGGCTCCCTCTCGATCATCGCCTCGGTGCGCGCCGCCGCCGCGCGGACCAGACCGGGGATCGCCGCGGTCTCGGGCATGTTGCGCCAGTATTTCTTCGGCATTTCCGCCCGCATGGCGGCGAGGTTGGTGCGGGCGGGGTTGAACGTGCTCTCGTAATAATCGCGCCAGCCGGCCTCGAACCCGTCCGCCTCGGGCACGTCCTCGCGACGGCCGGGCGGGCCGAAGGTCAGGGTGTCGCCATCCCAATGCGCGGACCCGTCCGGCGACAGGATCGACCAGTTCAGGGACCGGAAACGCGAGACGAAGAAGGCGCTCGCCGCCGTGAGGATGTGATGGTCCGGCTCGAACCAGGCGACGAAACGCTCGGTGCCCTCGACCTCGGTCCGCCGGAAGCGCAGGAAGGCGTGCATCTTGTGCAGGTCGCGGGCGATGGCCTTGCGCATCCGGTCGAGGCGATGGACCAGCGGGTCGCTTCCCACCTCCAGCAATCCGCGCTCGCCATGGGTGATGCGCCAGATCAGGGTGTAGAGCAGGGCGTAGCGCTCGGGGTCGCGATGCGGAACCACCATGCCGACGAGGTCGGCCACGGCGCGGGGCAGGCGTAGAGGCGCGTCGAGGAGGGGTTCGGGCGCGGGGGCCTCTCCGAACAGGCCGGGGGCCTGCCCGATGGACCAGACCACGTGATCCGGAGGCGCCGATGCGGCGGAGAGCCGGCGCACGGCGGCGCGGAACCCGTCGAGATCGGCGCCCTCGCGGAGAGAAATGGCGAGCGGGGAGCCCGTCGCTCCCGCCCGCTCCACGGCCGGTCCACCCTGAGAAGCAGGAGGGAAGAGCGTCGGCGTCTCGTCCATCAGAACAAGCTCAATTGCCGCGCCGGCTCTGCGAGTTTGGCGCGCAGATCGAGACGATCCGTACCGCCCGGGCCGGGATGGTAATCGGCGGCGATGAGGAAGGGGCGAGCGCGTTTGAGGCCGGAGGTGAGGCGGGCGACGTCGTCGAGGCGCAGCCGCGTATGGCGGCGTGCCTTGACGATCTTGTCGACGGCCCGAGCCCCGAGCCCCGGCACGCGCAACAGCATTTCACGGTCGGCGGCATTCACGTCCACCGGAAATCGGCCCCGGTGCTTGAGCGCCCAGGCGAGCTTCGGGTCGATGTCGAGGGAGAACATGCCCTCCTCGGCGGCATCGGCCACGTCGTCGGCGGAGAAATCGTAGTACCGGATCAGCCAATCGGCCTGATAGAGCCGGTGCTCGCGCTGAAGCGGCGGGGATTTCAGCGGCAGAATGGTGGAACCGTCGGGGATCGGGCTGAAGGCCGAGTAATAGACCCGCTTCAGGTTGAACGAGCCGTAGAGGAGCGCGCTCTTGCGGATCAGGGCCTCGTCGGTGGTGGTGTCGGCGCCGACGATGACCTGGGTCGACTGGCCGGCGGGCGAGAACCTGCGCTTCTCGGCCTTGGCCTCGGCGATCCGGGCACCGATCTGCTTCATCGCCTTCTGGATGACGGGCCCGTTCTTCTCCGGTGCCAGACGATGCAGGCTGGCATCGGTGGGGAGTTCGAGGTTGATCGAGAGCCGGTCGGCATAGAGGCCCGCCTCCTCCACCAGCCAAGGGCTCGCCTCGGGGATCGACTTGAGGTGGATGTAGCCGCGAAAGCCGTGGTCGCGCCGCAGGGATTTCGCCACCCGCGTCAGCAGTTCCATCGTGTGGTCGGGCGATTTGATGATGCCCGACGAGAGGAACAGGCCCTCGATGTAATTGCGCTTGTAGAACTCCACCGTGAGGGTCACGACCTCTTCCACGCTGAACTTCGCGCGGACGACGTTGGAGGAACGCCGGTTGACGCAATAGGCGCAGTCGAACAGGCAGTAATTGGTCAGCAGGATCTTCAGGAGCGAGATGCAGCGACCGTCCGGCGTATAGGCGTGGCAGATGCCGGCCCCGGTGGTCGAGCCGAGTTCGCCCTTGCCGGCCACGCGTTTGGGCGCGCCCGAGGACGAGCAGGACGCATCGTATTTGGCGGCATCGGCGAGGATGCGCAGCTTCTTCGCAAGGGTCTCGTCCATGACAGAGACATGCGCGCCGTTCGTGTTTCGTTCAAGTTTTTGTCGCGGCTGGATGGAAATGTCGCACCGGTTCGAGGCTCATGCGCCGCCGGCGAAACCTTCGTCCGGATCCGCATCGACGATGGTCTTCGCCAACCCATAGGAGAATCCGGCGCGCGCCATTGAGGCCAGATCCTTGTCGCGGTGGGCGGCGCGGATGTCGGGGCGCCGGAATGGGCCGAGCCGGCGGCGTTTGGCGTAGGCGCGCGCCGCCGCCTCCTCGGCATTCGTGCCCTCTTCCTCGGCCTCGTCGCGTTCGGTCTCGAGGGTCTCGGCGATCAGCATCCGGTCGACGCCCTTGGCGGCGAGCTTGGCCGAAAGGCCGCGGGCGGAGGCGCCTCGTCGGCGCAGGGTCGCCGCCCGCGCGGCGGTGAAGCGGGCATCGTCCACGAGGCCGGACGAGCGGGCGCGCTCCACGATGGCTGCGATCGTCTCGGCGAAGGCGGCGGGTTCTTCGTCCCGGAGCCGGCACCGTTTGGCGACGCGGCGCTCCAATGTCTGGCGCAGCATCGCCACCGAAGCGCTGTAGCGCTCCAGGTATTGCAGGGCGACGCGTTCCAGATACGCTGCGGTGACCGGCGGCGCGGGCTTTGCTTCCGAACTCTTGCCTCCAGCCTTGGCTTCGGAGCGGGACGCAGGACGCCGCCCTGCAACGATTCGAGCGCTCATCGGTTCATCACGCTTCGGACAGGTTTCAGGATCATGAGGCGCATCGTCTCGACCGCGAACCGGTTTCCCGTCTTACCCCGAGAGGACGCATGCATGTCATGCCGGCATTCCTCCTGAAGCGCGAGTGGCTCCTCGTCGCCCTCGGTCTCGGCTTCGCCGTGCTCGCGGCGGCCGTGGTCTACCTGTCGCGCCCGACGACGCTCATCGTGGCGGTCGGACCCCGCGACGGGGCCGAGGCGCAACTGCTGGAAACCTACGCCCAGGCCCTGCACCGGGCGAGGGAGGACGTGCGGCTGAACGTCGTCACCTATGACGACGTCCGCGACAGTGCCGCCGCGCTCCAGGCCGGCCGCGCCGATCTCGCCGTGGTCCGGCCCGACGTGTTCCTGCCCGATAACGGCCTGACCCTGGCGCTGCTCCACGAGGAGACGTTGCTGATCGCGACGCCGGAGGCGAGCGGGATCGAGAGCTTCCCCGATCTCGCGAAGAAGCGCCTCGGCATCGTCGAGCGTCACGCGGCCGACAGGCCGTTCGTCACCAACCTCCTCACCTTCTACGATTTCACCGCGGCGCCGGCGCCCGAGCCCGGCCAGACTTTGGCGGCGAGCCACGTCGCCCTGGTGCCGCTCAAGCCCGGCGAGGTCACCGCCGCCCTGCAGGCCGGGACCGTGGACGCGGTCGCCGTCATCGCGGCACCGACCTCCAAGGCCGCGATCTCGACGATCCGGGCGGTGGAGGTGGCGTCGGCGGAGAAGAAGATCACCATCGTCTCGGTGCCAGACGGCGACGCGATCGTCCAGCGGATGCCGGAACTGCAATCGGCGACGATTCCCGCCGGTACGTTCGGCGGCCGGCCCAAGCGCCCCGACGAGGACGTGAAGACGGTGGGGGCCTCCTACCGGCTGATGGCGCGGGGTGCCGTGAGCCGCTACTCCGTCGCCTCCGTCACGCAGCACCTGTTCGAATGGCGCTCGAAACTTGCGCCGAACGCGCCCATCGCCAACCTGATGAAGGCGCCGGATTTCGAGACCTCGGTCGCCGCCACAAGCGCTCGCCTGCCCAACCATCCCGGCGCGGTCGATTATTTCGAGCGCGAGCAGCAGACGCTGTTCGAGCGTTACGAGGATTACGTCTACCTGCTCGCCTTCTTCGGCGGCACGATCGGTTCGGGCATCGCCTGGCTCGGCCAGCGCCTCGCCCGCCAGCGTCGCGAGCGCGTGGACGTGGTCCTCGACCGGTTGCTCGACATCCTCAGGGACATCCGCTCGGCGACCACCAGGGAACAGCTCGACGGCCTCGTACGCGAGACCGACGACCTCGTCACCGACGTCGTCCGCCATGCCCGCGAGCGCAACGTCGATACCCGCGCGATGAACGCCCTGATCCTCGCCATCGACGCCGTGCACGGCGCCATCGCCGACGCCCGACGCGCCCTCGGCACGGCGGCCGATCCCGAGCGCAGGCCGCTGCGGACGCGCTCGGCCCGTCTCCTCAGGTTGGACCGCCCCGCGGCGGAATAGGCCGGGTTCCTACTGCCTGACCTTGTCGACCATCGCCTCGACGATGTTGCTGAAATCGTCGCTCCACGGGCGACGGCTCATGTCCGGCTCGATCCGCGTCCACTCGCCCGATCGGGCGAGAGTCCCGAGATCCGTCTCGTCACGGGCCATGGCGACGACGATGGACGCCTGATGGAAGCGCTGTTCGTCGATCCTGTCGAAACGCCGTCCGTCGCGGACGAAGGTGACGAGCCCCTGCTCGGCGGCGGCGCGGGCGAGGATGTGGCGCAGTTCGAGGTGCCGGTTCGAGATATGGACGACGAGGGCCCCGCCGGGCGCGAGCTTCGAGGTGTAGAGCGCCAGCGCCTCGCGCGTCATCAGGTGGCTCGGGATCGAGTCGGACGAGAAGGCGTCGACCACGATCAGGCTTTTCCCGCCGGGCTCGTCGGTCAGGGTCAGGCGCGCGTCGCCGAGCACGATCCGCGCATCGGGGGCGCAGGCCGCCAGGAATCGGAACAGCGACGGGTCGCGGGCGATGCGCACGACTTCCGGGTCGATCTCGAGGAAGGTCCAGTCCTCGGCGTGTCCGGCATGGCAGGCGAGGCTGCCCGCGCCGAGCCCGACCACCGCCACCGTATCGAGATGGCCGCCCCTGCGCGACCGGACCGCCTCGATCGCGCGGCCCATGCCTCCATCCCTGGTGTAGTAGGTCACCGGTTCGGGCCGTCCCGTGAACGGGGTGCCGTCATCGTTGGCGATCCGCATCGCGCCATGCAGCGTGGTGCCGTGGCTGAGGGTGCGGAAGTGGCCGTCCGCCGAGAGCGCGAGCTTGTGGACTCCGAAGAACGAGCGGACCGACGCACCGGAGGTCAGAGCCCCGCTCACGGTGGCGGTGAAGAGGGCGAGGCCCATCGCCAGCAGCGCCACGTTCTGCGGCTTGCGCCAGAACGCGATCATCGCCCCCATCAGGCAGAGGGCGCTGACGATGAGCCAAGAGCGCGGCAGGATCGTCAGATTGATGAGCAGAGCGAGGCCGATCAGCCCCGCCAAAGTGGCGAGCGAGCGCGTGTTCTCGCGCCAGAAAGCGGGGGACGTGAGGGAGAAATCCGGCCGGCAGAACAGGGCCGCCACGAGAAGGATCGGGTATTCGAGGACGGTGGAGAAGATCTGCGGCGCGAGGAGCCCGCAGAAGATGCCGCCGAGCACGCCCCCGACGGACAGGCAGAGATAGAATTCCGTCAGCCGCTCCGCGTCCGGGCGATGCCGGTAGAGCGCGCCATGGCAGATCATGGCGTTGACGAAGAACAATCCGAGATGGAGCGTCAATCCGAGACCGAGCGGAAGCGCGCCCGCCATCGGGAGGAGTGCCAGCGACGAGCCGACGACCTGGAGCCCGGCGAGGACGGTCTGGGACGGGACCATCCGCTCGCGGAAGGCGAGGACGAAGGTCAGGAGGAACAGGGCGAGCGGCGCCACCCAGAGCAGGGGCGCGGCCGCGACGTCGGTGGAGATGTGTGCCGTCACCGAGACGAGCAGGCCCGAGGGCACGAGGGAGAGCGCGATCCACCCGATCCGCTGGCGCCAGACGTCGCGCGCGGAGAGCGATGCCACCGTGCCGCCGGCCACGATCCGGGACCGGGGAGCGGCATTGCGCGCGGCCGCGGCGGCGCAGAGCGCGATCAGCCCCGCGAGCGCTGCGAAGCCCAGCATCCAGAGCCGGCTCTGGTCGCGCAGGGGAAGGAGCGGCTCGATGGCGAGCGGATATGCGATCAGGGCCGCGAAGGAGCCGATATTCGACGCCCCGTAGAGGAAATACGGGTCGCGCGCATGGGGGTGGGTCGAGCGCGAGAACCAGGCCTGAAGGAGCGGCCCGTTGGCCGACAATGCGAAGAACGGCAGGCCGACCGAGACGAGAAAGAGCCCGAGCAGCCAGAACGCCTCGCCATCGGCGGGCGGCTTGCCCCAGCCCGCGGCCAGTTCGATCGGCAACGCCGCCAGGGCGCAGCCCATGACGGCGAGATGGAGCGGGGCGGCGATGCGCAGCGGCAGGTAGCGGGCGAGCGCATGGGCATAGGCGTAACCGGCCAGCAGCAGGGCCTGGAAGAACACCATCGCCACCGACCAGACCGAGGGCGAACCGCCCAGGACCGGCAGCACCATCTTGGTGAACATCGGCTGGACGCCGAAGAGCAGCAGGGCGGAGAGGAAGATCGTGGCGACGAACAGCGCGAGGAAGGCCGCGACCCGGGACGACCGGCTGAAACTGGAATGCCCGGCCCCGTCCGCTACCATCGCCATCGGTCGAGCCCGTCCCGTTATGTCCCCTTCGACGTAACGGCAGTACGGTTAAATCTTGGTTGCGCCTTGCCGATCGCGCCGGACCGGCCGCGTCAATAATGCGGCGGCGGAGGCTCCGGGGCGCCGGTGCCGGACCGCGTGCCGGCTTCCTCGACCTGTTCCACCAGCTTGGCCAGGTGCCGCGTCAGGGCGTCGATCTGGCGCCATTGCGCGGTGATCGTGGCGTTGAGGTCGTCGATCACCACGTCCTGCTCGGTGAGGCGCATCTCCAGGGCGTCGATGCGGGAGGAGAGCGCCTCGGATTCTGTCAGGTCCGGTTCCGTCATGGACATGCGCCCCTCATCTCAGGATTTCGGGATCGTGGTCCGGCCGCTCGACGAGGCCGGGTCCGAGGGCGATGCGGTGATCGAAGACGAAACAGTCGCCGCGCCAGCGGCTCTCGGCCTCGGGCACCGTCTCGAGATAGCGCAGGATGCCGCCCTCCAGGTGGTGGACCGTTTCGAACCCCCTGGCGCGCATGTAGGCCCCGGCCTTCTCGCAGCGGATGCCGCCGGTGCAGAACATCGCCACGGCCGGATGCTCGGCGGGGTCGAGACCGTCGACATAGGCACGGAAATCCGAGAAGCGCGACAGGTGCGGGTCGGTGGCGCCCTCGAACGTGCCGAGATTGACCTCGAACGCGTTGCGGGTGTCGAGGAGGAGCAGGCCCGGCGTGTCGAGGAGGGTGTTCCACGCCTCCGGCGCCACCGGAATGCCGGCCTCGCCCGCATCGGTGACCCCCTTGTCGAATGTGACGATCTCGCGCTTCACCCGCACCTTGAGATGGCCGAACGGCGCGTCGTCCGCCGTCGACAGCTTGACGTCGAGGGCCTTCAGGCGGTCGCCGAAGAGCGGGCCGTCGCGCATCTCCGACAGCAGCGTGGCGATGCCGGCCTGGCTCCCCGCGATGGTGCCGTTGATCCCCTCCCGCGCGAGCAGGAGCGTACCGAGAATGTCGAGCTCGGCGCAGCGTCGCTCCAGGGCGTCGCGAAGGTCGGCGGCGTCGGGCAGGGGGACGAAGCGGTAGAGGGCGGCGACGGTGTAGGGCATCGGCGGCAGGGTCTATCAGCCGTGGGCTTCAGGGGGAACCGTTCGTCGGCGCGGCCTCGATCCGACGCAGGACGAAGGTGGTGCCGACTTCCGGCTCGCGCCGCCAATGGTTCTCTCCCGCCGGCACCAGGCCGACCACGTGCCCGCGCCGGGCGACGAGGGTGAGCCGGCCCGGCGCGCCCTGCCAGGAAGCCGGATCGAACGTCGTCAACCCGCTGTCGCGACAGCCGTCGAGGACGCGCACGGGGGAAGCGCCGCCCTCCGCCGGCTTCAGTTCGAGGCGGCAGACATCCTGCTCGCGGTAACGGTCGAGGGCGTAGGTGCCGGCCGTCGGGCGCTCGCCGGTGCCGGACGTCTCCGTGCCGGGCGCGGCCGCCTTCGCCGGGTCGTCGCGTCCGAGCTGGAACGCGGAATCGCGCCCGTCCGGCCCCGGCGGGGGCGGGGGCGCCATCGCCACGATCTGCAGCGGGACGAGGCTGTAGACCTCACCGTTCTCGGCCCGCGCCATCAGGCTGCGCTTGTCGTCGCGAATCTTGAACATCAGGATCGGCCGGACGTTCTTGTCCACCAGACGGACCGCGCCATCCACGAACAGCCAGGCCGCGACCTCGTTGAGGATCGGCAGGGCGCGGCGGCATCCGGCGGGAAACGACAGACGCCGCCCGCTATCGAAACTCTGGACCGCGAGGGTCATGACGCAGCGCCGGGTGCTGCCGTCCCGCGACAGGTCCCAGGTGCCCGGAACGCCTTCGATGGTCTGCGGCAGGGTTTCGACGAAAGCGGCCGGCGGGCTTGCCGCGGCGGGTGTCTCGGACATGCCGGGCGTGGCGGGGACCTCCGGCACCGCCGGAGCGGGAGGCGCTTCCGGGACGGCCGGCGAAGCGGGCGTCGTCTGAGGAGCGCCTTGAGGCGCCCCTTGAGCCATTCCCTGGGCAGTGGCCGGGCCGGCCATCAGCGCGAACGCCGTCAGGCCGACGAGAAAGCGCGAGCGGGACGCCATCTGGCGGATCATCGCGCGGCCTCGGTGCCATGCCCGCCGAAGGGCGTTTCCGGCACCGGCGTCAGCGGCCCCTTGCCGGAGAACCAGGACAGCAGGTTGTCGACCACGAGGCGGCCCATGACTTCGCGGGTATGGACGGAGCCGGAGCCCACATGCGGCAGCAGGACGACGCGTTCGAGGCCGAGGAACGCCTCCGGCACCCGAGGTTCGGTGGCGAAGACGTCGAGCCCCGCGCCATGGATCGTGCCCGATCGCAGGGCTTCGATCAGCGCGGGCTCGTCGATGAGGCTGCCGCGGGCGACGTTGACGACGATGCCCTGTGGGCCGAGCGCCTCGAAGACGTCGGCGTTCACGATCCCGTTCGTCCCCGGCCCGCCGGGTGCCACGACGATGAGGACGTCCACCGCCTGCGCCATCCCCAGCAGGGTCGGATGGAAGCCGTAGGCCACGTCCTCCTGTCGGCGGCGGCCATGATAGGAGAGGGTCACGCCGAAGCCCTCGAGACGCTGGGCGATGGCCCGCCCGATCCGCCCCAGCCCGAGGATGCCGACATGGCGGCCGCGCAGGGTCGCGGTGAGCGGGTAGGTTCGCGTCGGCCAGTGCCCGGCGCGGAGGTATCGGTCCGCTTGGGGGATCTCGCGCACCGTCGCCAGCAGCAATCCGAGGGCGAGGTCGGCGACCTCGTCGGAGAGCACGTCGGGCGTGTTGGTGACGACGACGCCCCGCTTCGCTGCCGCCGTCACGTCGATCGTGTCGTAGCCGACGCCGAAGCTCGCGACGATCTCGAGATGGGGCAGCCGTTCGATCAGCGTGCCGTCGACGGGCGCCTGTGCGCCGGTCGCCATGGCGCGGATGCGCGGGCCGATCTCGCGATAGAACGCGTCGAGATCTGGCGCCGTATCGGCGCGGTGGAGGGTGAAGGCGGCGGCGAGCGCCTCCATCACGCTCGGCTGCATCGGCTTCAGGAGCAACAGGTCGGCAGGCTGCATGTCGCGCTCGGTATCCGTCGCCGGGACTGGCCCGTGGGAACACACGGCTTTAATCCGCGCCCCAGGCAGGGTCCAGCTTCGGAAACGTCACGCGGCGGCCGAGCTCGCCATGCGGCGCGGGGGCGGCAGTCATGACCCCGATGCGCTCCGTGCGCCCGCCTACTTCCAAGCGGGCCATTCGAACACTACTAAAGAGGAGCGGGAACGAAACCGCTCGCCCACAAGCCCGTCACCGACGAGAACCGAAACAGCCACGCCATGACTGCGCCGCGCACCCTCTACGACAAGATCTGGGACGACCACGTGGTCGATGTCGAGCCCGATGGCACCAGCCTCCTCTACATCGATCGCCATCTCGTCCACGAGGTGACGAGCCCACAGGCCTTCGAGGGCCTGCGGGTCGCCGGCCGCCGGGTTCGCCACCCGGAGAAGACGCTGGCGGTGGTGGACCACAACGTCCAGACCTCCGACCGCCGCTTCGGCATCGAGGATCCGGAGAGCCGCATCCAGCTGGAAGCGCTCGCCGAGAACGTGCGCGAGTTCGGCATCGAATTCTACGACGCCCTCGACCGGCGCCAGGGCATCGTCCACGTCATCGGCCCCGAACAGGGCTTCACCCTGCCGGGCCAGACCATCGTCTGCGGCGACAGTCATACCTCGACCCACGGTGCCTTCGGGGCGCTGGCGCACGGCATCGGCACCTCGGAGGTGGAGCACGTCCTCGCCACCCAGACGCTGCTGCAGCGCAAGGCGAAGAACATGCGCATCACCGTGGACGGCACTCTGCCGCCGGGGGTCACCGCCAAGGACATCATCCTCGCCATCATCGGCGAGATCGGCACCGCCGGCGGCACTGGCTACGTCATCGAATATGCCGGCGAGGCGATCCGCGCCCTCTCGATGGAGGGGCGCATGACGATCTGCAACATGTCGATCGAGGGCGGCGCCCGCGCCGGCCTGGTGGCGCCCGACGCCGTCACCTACGCCTATGTGAAGGATCGCCCGAAGGCGCCGAAGGGCGAGGCTTTCGAGCGCGCCCGGGCCTACTGGGACAGCCTCGCCACCGACGAGGGCGCCTTCTTCGACCGCGAGGTCCGCCTCGACGCCGCCAGCCTGCCGCCCCTGGTGAGCTGGGGCACGAGCCCCGAGGACGTGGTCTCGATCTCCGGCGCGGTGCCGGACCCCGCCGAGATCCTCGACGAGAACAAGCGCCAGTCCAAGGAGAAGGCCCTCGACTATATGGGCCTGACCCCGGGCACGAGGATCACCGACATCACCCTCGACCGGGTCTTCATCGGTTCCTGCACCAACGGCCGGATCGAGGATCTGCGCGCGGTCGCGAAGATGGTGGAGGGCCGCAAGGTCCACCCGTCGGTCTCGGCGATGGTGGTGCCGGGCTCCGGCGTGGTGAAGGCGCAGGCGGAAGCCGAGGGGATCGACCGCATCCTCAAGGAGGCCGGGTTCGACTGGCGCGAGCCGGGCTGTTCCATGTGCCTCGGCATGAATGCCGACCGCCTGAGCCCGAACGAGCGCTGCGCCTCGACCTCGAACCGCAACTTCGAAGGCCGCCAGGGCCATCGCGGCCGCACCCACCTCGTCTCCCCGGCGATGGCCGCCGCCGCCGCCGTGGCCGGCCGCTTCGTCGACATCCGCGACTGGCACGGCGAGGCCTGACGACCAAGCTTGGGCGGAATCCATGAAACGGGCCGGAATCGCGATTGACGCGGCCGGCCCAGCCGCCTAAACGAAGCACCGCGTCGGCAGCGAGCTGCCGACGAGCCCAGGTGGCGGAATTGGTAGACGCGCTGGTTTCAGGTACCAGTCTTGCAAGAGGTGAAGGTTCGAGTCCTTTCCTGGGCACCAAGCAAAAACTAAGTCATTGATTTTACTTAGTTTTTAGCCCCGCTTTCCGCACCTTGTCGACCGGGGCGGGATGAATCGGAGCCCCTCCGGCCAATCGGGCATTGGCCGCGGTTCTGGCATAGGTTGCACTTTATCGTCTCCCCGGCGCCCATCCCGAGAAGACCATTGAGCTGCGCTGTCTTGGCGCCAGCTTCAGCCGCACGTCGGTTCCCAACCTAGTTCTGTCCGTGCGCAGCGCCGGGCACTTTAGCCGAGCGGCAGGCCTTCCCGAACTACGTCCAGAATAGTTCCTCGGTGAAGGCGAGCCAACGCTCTTGTTCGCGAAACCGGAGGGAAAGGCTTCTCGCATCAATTCGCGACAGTTGCTTGCCTCTTTTCAGACTTCCAAAACTCAATCATGTGCGACATCGCACTCACACTGCCGGTCTGACCGACCCGGACACAGACGCGCAAACTACGCTCGTCATGCTTTGTCCTGCCCCGATCCTTGCGGTGGCCGGATATATTCGACCATGAGCCTTTCACCTTATCTGCAACGTCTCGGCATCGTCCTGATCGCCGCTGCTCTCGTCATGGGGCCGATCGCCGATCCCATGCCGGTGCTGATCGCTTATGGCACCGCTGGGTTGCTTCTCGCCACGTGCAGCATCGTCGACCTGATGTCCTGTCGCTCTTCGTCGTCCATGGATAATGCCGCCGCGGCGAGGCGCGCCATCCGCAGCGGTGCACGTCGAACCGTCTGATCGGGTCCAAATCTCCGGGCCCGAAGCTCTTGCATCAACGGCCCGGCACCATCCCGACTTGCAGGAAATCGACAGCCGGACCGATCTCATCGGTGAACACGCCCGCTGTGAGGAAACGCCCGAAGACGCAGGCCGTGTCGAGATTCGTCCGGAAGGGGCGGATGTCCGGACGGCCGCTCTTCTGCGGCGTGTGTCCGTGAACCACGTGCTTGCCGAAGTCGAAATCCTCGGTGAGGAAAGGCTTTCGGATCCAGAGCCTTGCCTCCACGTCCGGGTCGATGCCGCTTCGCCCGGGTCGAAACCCGGCATGGACGTAGTAGCGCCGCTCGTCCTCGTGGACGGTGGCGAGGCCTGACATCCAGTTGAGCGCATCGCGCGGCAATTCCTCAGGATCCTCGATTCCGAACGAGGCGAGCGTGGTCTGGCCGCCGTTCTCGAGCCAGACGGACGCACCGAGCGGTTTCTCGTAGGCATCGAGCATCATCCGCTCGTGATTTCCCATGAGAAAACTCGCGTTGCCGTTCTCGGACCGATCGAGATCCCGCAACATCGTCAGGACGCCGTCGCTATCCGGTCCGCGGTCGACATAATCGCCGAGGAAGACGAGACGGCGCGACCGACCCTCGCGATGACGCTCGATCTCGGCGAGGAGACGCGCGAGGGCGTCGGCACATCCGTGAATGTCGCCGATCGCGTAGGTGAGGTGACTCATCGAACTCCCGGCCGTGCTCTGCGACGCTCGGCCTTGCGGGTCGCCGTCTCGCGCAGATGCTGCTCGATGACGGCATTGGCCCGGCCGCGCATGACACGGATCTGTTCGTCATCGTCGAAGGTTTCGGGAAAGCGGCGCGACAGCCAGAGATAGGCGCTCGCGAGCCGCACCGTCCGCTCCTGATAATCGAGTTCCCCGCCGAGATTGGCGCGGAGGGCCGGGACGGTGGTGCGCGAGGCTCGCGCCTGCGCCCACCGTTCCAGCATGGCGATGGCGATCTCGTCGCGCCGGTTCACCGGGCAGACCGAGAAGGCGAACTTCTCTTCGATCGGCAGCCGGGCGCGATCGACGATCTTCGCGACGTCGAGAATTTCGTCGAGGGCCGAGGGCTGGAACGGCGATCCGGCATAGAAGGTGGCACGGGCGAAATGCGTCATCACCTCGCGCAGGCTCTCCGTCCGCATCTCCTCGGCGACGGAGCGGATCGCGATCAGGTCCGGTCGGACAAAGAATCGCGTATCGGCGGCCGGCGCCGTCGGTGCGCCGGCGAGTGCCGCCCGGATCGGTTCGATTCCGCTGGCATCCGTGGCCGCGACGTAACCGACATCCTGGTGACCGAAGCGGCCGGCACGTCCGGCGATCTGGCGGATTTCGGAATTGGTCAGGGCGCGCTCGCCGACGCCGTCCCATTTCCGGGTCGCGGAGAAGACGATGCGCTTCAGCGGTCCGAGATTCAGGCCCATGCCGATCGCGTCGGTCGTCACCAAGACGGTGGCCTCCCCGGTGCGGAACCGCGCGGCCTCCGCGCGTCTCACTTCCGGAGACAGGGCGCCGTAGATCGTCGCCACGCTATGCCCGGCGGCGACTAGGATCTCGCGGTTCTCATGGACGGCGCGTCGCGAGAACGCGACGACCGCATCGCCCGGCTCCACCTTCTCGAGGGGGATCGGCTCGTCGAGGAGGACGAGGGGCGTCTTGCGGACGAAGGTGACCACCTCCAGCGACTCGTTGGCCGCTTCGGCCGCGCGGCGCACGGCGGCGAGCGCATCGTCCGAGCCGCAGACCACGACGGTCTTCGCCGGAATGCCGAACAGAGCATTGGTCCAGGCCCAGCCCCGGTCGGGATCGGACAGCATCTGAATTTCGTCGATCACGGCCACGTCGACGGGCCGCATCAGGTCGGCGGTCTCGATCGTCCGCGAGGTGTGGGTCGGCCTGTCCTCGCCGAGCACCTCTTCGCCGGTGACCATGCCGGCCTTGAGACCGCGCTCGGCCAGCCCCTCGTAATTCTCGAGGGCGAGAAGCCGTAGGGGTGCGAGATAGGTGCCCGTCGGGGCCGCCGCCAATACTTGCAGCGCCGCGTAGGTCTTGCCGGAATTCGTCGGGCCCATATGGAAGACGATGCGGCGGCCGAGCCGCCGAGCCGCGCCGAACTTCTCGATATAGGCGCCGAACCCGACCTGATCGCGCAGCCGGCGCAGACGCGAATCCTCCCGCGCCACAACCTTGGCGCGCTTGCGCACCGGGGTCAGGGTATCGCTCATCGAATGGCCGAGATTGGGCCCGGCATGGAACACCCGCGAGCGGAGCGAGCGGTCCATATGGTCGATATAGGTGACGGCGTCCGCTCCGACCTCGCGCAGATCCGCCGTGATCGCGTCCCGCAGCCGCTCGAGGGAGGGGCGTAGGACCCGTGCCGTCTGGGCGGTGGTCTCGGCCGCCGCCATTCGCAACGTCTCGATGCGCCAGGTCGGGTCGTTGCGTTCCGCCATGCCGGAGACGATCTCGGCGGCGATGCCCTCCAAGGGCACGTCGACCCGAACATCCATGCGACCGCCATCGAGCAGCGGCAGCACCACGCGGACACGCCAGATTACGGTATCGTTCGCGGCGATCGTGACTTTCAGGCCGGGAACGTTTCTGGCAACCGCTTCCGCCCCCGTCCGGGCGAACGCGCTCTGTGCCTTCATCCGCCGGAGCGCCTTGCCGACGCGGGAATCTTCGACGAAGCCGCCGAATTCCGGGAGTTCGAGCTCGATCCGCAACGCTTCGATATCGATCGATCTCGGCGGAAGACCGATCCGGGCGACGGCTTCCATCAGAAGATCGGCGGTGGACTGAACGCGCTTTCGCGCCATGGGCAATCGATCCTCGGACTAGCGTGCCGGGCGGGGTCGCCGCGCGAGACCTTCTCGCGGGCGTCTGCGAGCAATCCCCGAGCCATGGAGACGCTGCCCGATCCCGGTCCCATCGCCTATCCTCGATATGTGGATAAGGCCGCCTTTTTCGAGACCGTCGCTCGCGCGCTGCGTCGAAGGAGGACGTCTCGCCCCTGCGACCTCGAACGGATCACGGATTTTTTGCGCCGGGCGAAAGTTCTGCCGGTTGCGAAATGCCTCACTTCCGTCACCGCCGCTGGGTCCGGTACGTCCGTGTCGTCCCGTCCGATCGATCGCTTCCGATTTCGTCGTAACAAAGGTTGGATCTAGCGGCTCGATAGGGCGAAGAATGGGAGCCGAATGCAGAATCTCCGCGTTCAGCTCTTGTCTCATCCAATACGGCACGGACTCCGTCAGGCCCGCCGGTCCGATGTGATGAGTGTTCGACGTCTCAGCGCGATCGCCGCCCCAGGAGGATGCCCAGCGTGGACCAGCCGACACCGGTCGCTCAGAGCGTCGATGCCACGGGTGCCGCCAGAATCGCCGCGCGGTTCGCTGCCTCACGGGCGGCAGATCAAGACCATGATGGCGGGTTTCCCGAAGCGGATGTGGAGCATCTCCGGACGCTCGGCCTGCTCGCCGCTCCGATCCCTCGGGACGAGGATGGCGCCGGCCTCGGGGAAGAGCCGGGTGCCTCCGACCTGTGCGACGTGCTGCGCATTATCGGGAGCGGAAGTCTCGCCCTCGGCCGGATCTATGAAGGGCATGTCAATGCCCTGCAACTGGTCGCCCGCTACGGCGATGCATCTCAGCGCGCACGGCTCTTCGCCGATGCCAGGAGGGGGCACCTCTTCGGCGTCTGGAATACCGAACCTGCCGATGATGGGCTGAAGCTCGTGGAGCAGCCCGGCGGCTACCGGCTGAAGGGCGGCAAGATCCTGGCATCCGGCGCCGGTTTCGTCACCCGCCCCCTTGTCACGGCCCGCACCATCCCCAGCGACGTCGCCTACATGGTCGTGGCGGATCTCGCGCCCGGCACGCGGGCCGATCTGTCCGACTGGCGCGCGCACGGCATGCGTGCCTCGGCCACGGGAAAGGTCGATCTGACCGGCCTGGACATTCCGCCGGACGGGCTGCTCGGTGACCCGGATTCCTACTCGCGGCAACCCTATTTCTTCGGTGGCGCCTGGCGTTTCGCTGCGGTCCAGCTCGGGGGGATCGAGGCCGTGCTCGATATCTGGCGCGAGCATCTTCGCCGGACCGGCCGCGGTCACGATCCGCATCAATCGGCACGGCTGGGGGAGGGGCTCGTCGCCACCGAGACGGCGCGCCTCTGGGTCGAGCGCGCCGCGCGCCTCGTCTTCGAGGACGACCTGCATCCTGATCGGATCGTGGCCTACGTCCATCTGGCACGGACCTCGGTCGAGGCCGCGGGGATGACGGTGTTGCAGCTCGCTCAGCGCTCGGTCGGACTGCAGGGCTTCCTGCGCGATCATCCCCTCGAGCGCGCCTCGCGCGATCTCGCCACCTATCTGCGTCAGCCGGCACCGGATTTCGCCCTGACCTCCGCCGCGCGCTATGTCTTGGAGGAGACCGTTTCCGCCGGCGATCTGTGGCGTGATTCCGGAGAGGTGCCATGACGCGTCATTCGCAGACGATGCCGCCGGACTATTTCGAGAATCGCTATGCCGGCGATCCCGACCCCTGGCAATTCACCACCAGCACCTACGAGGCCGGGAAATACGCCGCGACCTTAGATGCCTTGCCCAAGGCGCATTACGCGTCGGCACTCGAAATCGGCTGCTCGATCGGGGTGTTCACCAACGCCCTGGCGTCCCGGTGCGATGCCCTCATTGCCGTCGACACGGCGGAGAAAGCCCTCGAACAGGCGCGCGAACGCTGCGCGTCGGCACGGCAGG